>NZ_CP014264.1:714166-1358333 GCF_001553685.1 Streptococcus sp. oral taxon 431
ACTTTTAGCAACTTGCTTCGATTACTTAAAAAGATGTCGCTTTTCTAAGTATGAGTATGAGGGAAAGGGGAAGCTGTATCCAGATTTTCCTAACTTTGTACCTAACGATACGTGGACTGAAGAACGTAAATCGGACTATAAAAAAAATAAGCGTTTAATTAGGTCTCAGTTTAACTACGCAGGATATAACAAACTGTATCCAAACTCAAAAGGTTTTCTACCTAATGATACTTGGACTACATTACTGATAGAAGCATACTACGCAGAAGTTGAAAGAAAGCAACTAGATAGGCTGAACCGCTCTCAATACTCTTATAATGGGAAGGGAAAACTCTATCCAAACGATAAAGATTTTGTGAAGAATGCTTCTTGGACTTCCGAGCTTAAAAAAAGCTACTATGCTTCACAAAGGGTACAGTCAAGTTCTTATGGTAGATTAGATTCTTCCACATCTAGTTATGATACTGGTAGTTCTAGTTCATCTTGGTCTTCCGATGATTGGGATGGCGGAGGATTTGATGGTGGTGGCTCTTCAGATAGCTGGTAAATTGAAAGTGAAAAAGAATTGTTATTAAAAAGCTTCAGGTTGAAATAAATCAAAAAGGTAAAAGTGTATTGAAAAAATATTATTAACTATCATAAAGTCAGGAATTTTTAAGAAATTTCTGACTTTTTATGATAAAATAAGAAAAAGTATTGTCAGTATGAGGTCTAGTATGAAGTTAAAAACAAACGTTAACCATTTGAATGGTAGCATTCGCGTACCAGGTGACAAGTCCATCAGTCATCGCTCGATTATTTTTGGAAGCTTGGCTGAGGGTGAAACGAAGGTTTATGATATCTTGCGTGGTGAAGATGTTCTTTCAACCATGCAAGTATTTCGGAACCTCGGCGTAGAGATTGAGGACAAGGACGGTGTCGTTACCATACAAGGTGTTGGGATGGATGGATTGAAAGCACCTCAGAAAGCCCTGGATATGGGGAATTCTGGGACCTCTATTCGTTTAATTTCAGGCGTACTTGCTGGTGCAGACTTTGAAGTAGAGATGTTTGGAGATGATAGTCTTTCTAAACGCCCCATGGATCGTGTGACTCTCCCTTTGAAAGAAATGGGTGTTACTATTTTAGGTCAAACAGAGCGAGACTTGCCACCGTTACACTTAAAAGGAACGAAAAATTTAAAACCTATTCATTATGAATTGCCGATTGCCTCTGCTCAAGTCAAGTCTGCCTTGATTTTTGCAGCATTGCAGGCTCAAGGTCAGTCAGTCATTGTCGAGAAGGAGTGCACTCGTAACCATACAGAAGATATGCTCCAACAATTCGGAGGTGATTTGAGTGTCGATGGTAAGAAAATCACTATCCAGGGGCCACAGAAACTAATTGGACAAAAGGTTGTCGTGCCAGGAGATATTTCTAGTGCAGCATTTTGGTTGGTAGCAGGTTTGATTGTGCCAAATTCTCGAGTGGTACTTAAGAATGTCGGTATTAATGAAACACGTACAGGTATTATCGATGTTATCCGAGCTATGGGTGGGAAATTAGAACTTACTGATGTTGACCCAATTGCCAAATCTGCAACCTTGACTGTCGAGACTTCAGAACTAAACGGGATAGAAATTGGTGGAGCCTTGATTCCACGTTTAATTGATGAATTGCCGATTATCGCGCTCCTTGCTACCCAAGCTCAAGGTCAAACAGTCATCAAAGATGCAGAAGAGCTTAAGGTTAAAGAAACGGATCGCATTCAAGTTGTCGCAGATGCTTTAAATAGCATGGGAGCAACTATTACTCCTACAGCAGACGGAATGATTATTAAAGGGAAATCTGCCCTCCATGGAGCCAGAGTAAATACCTTTGGTGACCACCGTATCGGCATGATGACAGCCATTGCAGCTCTTTTAGTTGCGGATGGAGAAGTTGAATTAGATCGTGCCGAAGCTATTAATACTAGCTACCCAAGCTTCTTTGATGATTTGGAGATATTGATTCATGGCTAAGGTTTTACTAGGTTTTATGGGTTCAGGAAAAACGACTATTGCTAGAAAGCTGGATCCTGACTTTGTAGACATGGATGCCTTGCTGGAAGACCGACTGGGGATGCCGATTGCTCGTTTCTTTGAAGAAAAAGGAGAAGCAGCCTTCCGTCAGCTAGAAGAAGAGGTCCTAGCCGATTTGCTGAAGACAGATAAAGTTATTTCCACAGGAGGAGGAATAGTCATTTCTCCACGTAATCGTGCCTTGCTCAAGCAAAATCCAGACAACATTTACCTTAAAGCAGATTTCGAGACTCTTTACCAGCGAATTTCAGCCGATAAGGACAATCAACGCCCGCTATTTTTAAAGAATAGCAAGGAAGGTTTAGCTGCGATTTTTAAAGAAAGACAGGCCTGGTATGAGGAAGTGGCTAGTCAGATTGTAGATGTATCAAGTTTAAACCCAGATGAAATTATAGAGGAACTGAGATGAAAATTGCCTATCTAGGTCCCAAAGGATCTTTTTCGCACCATGTTGTGCAAACGGCTTTTCCTCATGAGGAACTAGAGCCTTTTTCAAATATTACAGACGTTATCAAGGCTTACGAACAGGGCTTAGTAGACTATTCAGTAGTGCCAGTTGAAAATTCTATAGAAGGTAGTGTTCATGAGACCTTGGATTATCTCTTCCACCAGGCTCTAATTCAAGCTGTGGCGGAGATTGTACAGCCAATTCATCAACAGTTGATGGCGGTGTCAGGGCAAGTTAAAATTGAGAAAATCTTTTCTCATCCGCAGGCCTTGGCTCAAGGAAAGAAATATATCGATGAGCATTATCCAGATGCTCAACTAGAAGTCACTGCCAGTACAGCCTACGCAGCACGATTTGTTGCAGAGCACCCTAATCAACCCTTTGCAGCAATAGCACCAAGAAGCTCTGCTGAAGAATATGGTCTAGAATTGATTGCGGAAGATATCCAAGAAATGGAAGCCAATTTCACTCGTTTTTGGGTGTTGGGGGCAGAGTTGCCACAGATTCCTTTACAGGATGCAACTGAAAAAATGAGCCTAGCAGTTACCTTGCCAGACAATTTACCAGGTGCTCTTTACAAGGCACTCTCGACCTTTGCTTGGCGAGGAATCGATTTGACCAAGATTGAGAGCCGCCCCCTTAAAACTGCACTTGGAGAATACTTCTTTATCATCGATGTTGACTATAGAGATAAAGAATTGGTCCGTTTTGCTCAAGAAGAATTAGAAACAATTGGGATCCAGTATAAAGTACTGGGAGCTTACCCTATCTATACCATACAAGATAAAGGGAAGGAGAACCTATGACTAGAGAGAATCCTCTAACACATCATGAAAAACTGCGCTATGACTATCTTTTGAAAAATATTCATTATTTGAATGATAAGGAAAAAAGAGAATTTGCCTTTTTACAAGCCAAGATAGAAGGTCAAAAAGATTCAGCAGATGTTTTCAATCCAGAAGCCAAAGAACAACTTCTTTCAGACTATGGTATCGACCTGCCAACCTATGCTAATCGTAGTCGTTCTAGTCGCCGTAGTAGTGGAGATCAACTGGAAACGAAGATTCCAAAAGCTAAGAAGCAAAAGAAAAAAAGAGGTTTTCGTTTTAAACGCTTATTTGCTTGGTTAGGGATGATATTGCTTTGTGTAGCAGTAGGAATGATCGTCATGTTCTTAAAAGGCTTCCAATCTGCTAACTCTAATAATCCTAAGGATGCTAAAGCGGCTCAAGTTGAAGTTTTTAACGGTCAAAACACTCGTGATGGAGTAAATATTCTGATTTTGGGAACAGATGGACGGATTGGACAAGATAGTTCTGAAACGCGGACAGACTCAGTCATGGTTCTAAACGTAAGTGGTAAGGATAAAAAAATCAAGCTCGTTAGCTTTATGCGTGACAATTTAGTTTACATTGATGGTTATAGTCAGGTTATCGATGGTCAGAAACAAGCTGATCACAAATTAAATTTGGCCTACGAATTAGGAGAACAAGAAGGAAAACAAGGAGCCGAAATGGTTCGCAAGGTCCTCAAGGATAATTTTGATCTGGATATCAAATATTATGCGCTCGTTGATTTCCAAGCCTTTGCAACTGCAATAGATACCCTTTTTCCTGATGGTGTAACCATCGATGCCCAATTTTCAACCTTAAATGGAGTTCCAGTCACAGAAGCGACAGTGGGTGATGACTTGCACGCAACGGCAACTGAGTCACCGACTCAAACCATTCGAGTTGGTAAACAACAAATGAATGGTTCAACTCTTCTTAACTATGCTCGTTTCCGTGACGATGATGAAGGTGATTACGGACGAACTCGTCGTCAACAACAGGTTATGACCGCAGTTCTACAACAAATCAAGGACCCGACAAAATTGTTCACTGGTTCAGAAGCTCTAGGGAAAGTTTTTGCGATGACCTCAACAAACCTACCTTATACCTTCTTATTGACCAATGGCCTATCTGTTCTTGAAGGAGCTCAAAATGGGATTGAAAAACTGACAGTCCCAGAACTTGGTGATTGGGTGGATGACTATGACGTCTATGGAGGCCAATCCCTTCGAGTGGATCAAGCTGCCTACCAGACCAAACTCGCCCAAATGGGCTTGAGATAAGATTGAAAAAATGGAAATCAAAGCTTGATACATCTGAAAAAACGGATGCCTTGGGCTTTGATTTTTCACATAGTTGGTTGGATTTATAAGCCATTTTTGTGGTATAATAAAATGATGTATTCTATAGAAGAGGATGAAAAATAGATGAGTGATTTAAAGGCAATTCAAACTCGTAGCCTAGAAATGGCTGAGTATTTTGTTGCATTTTGTAAAAAACATGACTTGCTCTGTTATCTATGTGGTGGTGGAGCCATTGGAGCCTTACGAAACAAGGGTTTCATTCCTTGGGATGATGATTTAGATTTCTTTATGCCTCGTAAGGACTATGAAAAATTAGCAGAGCTTTGGCCTCAATTGGCGGATGAGCGTTATTTCTTGTCAAAGAGTCACAAAGACTATGTAGATCGCAACCTTTTCATCACAATCCGTGATAAGGAAACGACTTGTATCAAGCCTTATCAACAAGATTTGGATCTTCCCCACGGCTTGGCTTTGGATGTTCTTCCCTTGGACTATTATCCCAAAAATCCAACTGAGCGAAAAAAACAAGTCCGCTGGGCTCTCATTTATTCCCTATTTTGTGCACAAACCATCCCAGAAAAGCATGGAGCTCTCATGAAGTGGGGTAGTACCATTTTACTAGGGTTGACTCCTAAATCGCTTCGCTATCGTATCTGGAAAAAGGCTGAAAAAGAAATGACCAAGTATGGACCAGCCGAAAGTGATGGCATTACAGAATTATGTTCAGGGCCAGGATACATGAAGAAAAAGTATCCAATTCAGGCCTTTGAAGACAACATCTTCCTACCTTTCGAAGGAACAGAAATGCCTATTCCGGTTGGTTATGATGCTTATCTTAGCACAGCTTTTGGTGACTATATGACACCGCCTCCAGCTGATAAGCAAGTCCCTCACCATGATGCCCTTATAGCAGATATGGATAAGAGTTATAGAGAATATAAGGGAGAATATGGAGCATGATGGAAGAAAAAATTAGTATCATTGTTCCTGTCTATAATGTAGAAGCTTATTTGGAACGCTGTGTAGAATCGATTTTAAAGCAGACTTATACCAATTTTGAATTGCTGCTTGTCAATGACGGTTCGACTGATAAGAGTGGTGAACTATGTGATCAACTTGCGCTGATAGATCGACGAATTCGGGTTATTCATAAGGAAAATGGTGGTTTGTCTGATGCTCGAAATAGAGGAATTGATGAAGCAAGTTCAGATTTAATTGGCTTTATTGATAGCGATGATTATATTGACGAAGATATGTACGAGACTCTCTACCGTCATTTAAGAGAGGCAAATGCAGATCTCTCTATGTGTGGACATTATGATGTTTATCATCAAATACCTGAAAAACAAGTCTCAGAGATTAAAACTTGGGAACTTTCTTCAGAAGAAGCCATAAAAATGGTCATGGAAGCAAAGATTTTGTCTGTGACTGCTGTTAATAAATTATATAAAAAAGAACTCTTTAATCATCTTAGATTTGAAGTTGGAAAAATTGCTGAAGATGCTTTTATTATGATTCGTTTATTGGATCAGTGCCAGAAGGTTGTTGCAACCAATGAGAAAAAGTATTATTATGTCCATCGTGAAAACAGTATTACTACACAAAAATTCTCATTAAAATTTTTAAATGTGATTGAGGCTTATGAGCAAAATACGAATATAATAAGAGAGCACTATCCCGCAATCGCTGATGTTGCAACGATGCGTTTAAATTGGGCTTATTTCTATGTATTGGATAGATTGTTGATTGATTCTGATTTTAAAGATAAACAACTGGAAGATAAATTGATACACTATCTAAAACAGAATAGAGTGAATATTTTAAGAGATGCTAGATTTACCAATGCTAGAAAAATAAGTTTCCTAGCTCTACTATTCAGCAGAAAGCTCTACACACAGATTTTACTTGGTCAACATAACCGTTAGGAGAGAAAATGATTTCTATTATTGAGAAAAACTATTTTAAAATTAATCTGGTATTTTTATCAGTCATATCTTTTTATTGTATGGCGGGACTCATTGTCCCCCTTCAATTCATCTCTGCAAATAAATTTGTTACCTTAGGTATGACTCTGATGGGAGTTTTACTAGGTTTGTATAATTTCTTTGTAAAAAAAGCTTATTTATTTGTGAGAAAAATTGAGTATCTAATCCTCTTTTTTGCCATGAATATAATCACAAGTTTACTGGTGATTAAGTATGGCTTTTCAACGAATATCAAGAACTTAGTAGTATTCTTTATCTATTTCTTTGCTATTTATCCAATTTTTCAAAGCTTTAGTAAAGAAAAATCTCGACTTTTGTTTAACTTATTCTTCTCAGTGATTACTGTAGCTAATACTGTGGGAGTTTTCATTTCTCTTGTTCAATTCTTAATGTTGATTGGTTACAGAGTTTTCGACTATAAAGGCTTGTTAATTCGTCAAGGATTTGTTGAATCCCGTTTATTTGGTATTTTAGCAAGTCCTAACTATTTATCGATTATCTCCTTAATTATTATTATTTACTTAGGGATGAGACTAACTTTCTTCAGTAAACTAGTTAAAACCTTAGCTATTTCATCCATTCTTCTTAATTTCGCCTATATCGTTTTATCTGGTTCAAGAACGACCTACATCTGTTTGGTTGTGGCCGCTTTTCTATATTCTTTGGTGAAATTTGAATTCCGTAACAAGCTAAAATCTTTTGTCGCTGTATTGTTAACAGTTGGACTAGTATTTTTATCTTATAATGGTGTCAAGTACAGTAGTGATCTGTATTTGAAAGCTCACTCTGCAGAAATTCAGCTCAATAAAGAAAAAGGTGAAAGCAATAATTTGACTTTAGAGCGAACTGATACCAGCGAAGAAAATATTTCCAATAACCGCTTTGCAATTTGGCAATCGACAGCCTCGTTTATTCCAAAGAGACCTCTATTTGGTTACTCAGCAGGTAACTGGTATGAGTTAGGGAAAACTTATGATGCAAGTGCATATATCATTAAAGAGCATTACTTGACTCATAATGGATATTTAGAACTACTTTTCTATAATGGGATACTTGGTTTCCTACCTTTCGCTGCCTTTATGATTTCATTCATCTGGGCAAGCATCAAAAAATTCCTAAAAGATAAAAAGGATAAGATAACAGATGATGAGCTTGTTTCTGGTCTACTTATGACGGTTGTTATCTTAATTTCTAATTTGTTTTTGAGTTCAACTCTCTATGGTATTTCATTGTTAGGATGTATTCTGTTTATAATCTCAGGCTATTATTTCTCAGTTATTTCTAAAAAGAGAGATGGATATAGACAGCTAAATGAAGAAGAGATTAAAGAAATAGAATTAGGAGTTATGGATTATATCCATAATCTCTGTGAAAAAGAGAATATTAATTATTCTTTGGCTTACGGAACCCTACTAGGAGCCGTTCGCCATAAGGGCTACATCCCTTGGGATGATGATATTGATATCTCATTGAAACGTGATGAGTATGACAAGCTATATCAAGCAGTTCTAAGGGACAATGACCCTATCTACAAAGTAGCATCTTGGGAAAATGATGCTCGTTATCCTTATCCATTTTATCGAGTATATGATGCACGTACAGTTTATGAGAATAACTATATTGAAAATGATATCGATTTAGGAATTTGTGTGGATGTATTCCCATTTGATTATTACGCTGATGTCAATAAAGAGATGGTTAAACTAGATACCTATCGCAGACTTTCTGTATATACTCTCTATGGTATTCATAGTAAAAATGCTGGATTGAAGAATATTATCAGATATCTATTGGTTCTTGTTTTCCGTTTAACAAGAGTTAAAACTTGGAATAAAAAAATGAACCTTCTCTCAATGCAGGCTAATGATAATGATTCTATTGATTATTTGATGGAAAATAAGAGAACTTCTACAAAATTTGAGAAGACGCTGCTTGATAAAGTAATGGATAGTCCATTCGAAGATAGAACATACAAAATCCCTGAGGCTTCCCATCAAATCTTATCAGCTATCTACGGTGATGATTTTATGGAAATTCCACCAGTTGAAAAACGAGTGAAACATGATAATTTTATCGCTTATATAAAAGAGGTGTAAGACGTGTTACAATGGTTAAAAAGAAGCTTGGCAAGTCTTTTAGGGGACAAGAAAGACCTCATCAAAAACTTACCAATCATTAAGAGTCTCAATGACAAAGCGAACGTTGAATTGGACTCCAAAAGAAGTGAGTTGTTAAAAGACAACTTTGAAGAAATTCTTCAAACTATTTATAGTTCTCCTTTAAAAGATTATGATATCTGGTTGGATTTCGGGACCCTATTAGGCTACTATCGAGAAAATGATTTTATTAGCCATGACTTGGATATGGATTTTGGCATCATTATCCCAGATTATCAACGCTTTGTAGCGGATGAACAATATCTCTTGGATAGAGGTTTTTCAAGAACCAAAGAATTTTACTATAATGAGCAATTGGTAGAACTTTCTTATAGCTTTAAAGGTTTGAATATCGATCTTATTGTTTATGATAAAAAAGGGAAAACAATCTCCTCCGATACGATTTTCTTTATGATTAATGCTTTGGGAGTACCAACTCGTCATGAGGTCTATCATTACGAATTACCATTCAGTCAATTACAAGTCGCAAACTTTAAGGGCGTAGATGTGAAAATTCCAGAGAATACAAGAGACTATATCAGTCATTTGTATGGAGCTGATTTTGAAACTCCGAATACCAACTATAACTGGAAAGAAAATCCAATCTATAAACAAGGTGATGCAAAATTAGCCCGAGTTGTGTTAAGGAAATAAGCTAAGTACACTTATAAACAAATCACAAAGTCTATTTGTGAATGGACACTAGAGAAGTTTTAAGGAAAGAAGTGATAGATTTGAAAAAGTTAAGGAAGTCAATCTTACTCGGCAGGTTCTGGAAATCGTATTCACTTTATCAATACCAAGGGAGCTTCAGGAAGTGATGCCATTCTATTGGAGAGTAATGGACATTATGCCCTAATCGATATGGGAGAAGATTATGATTTTCCAGATGGAACGGATCCACATTATCCAAGTAGAGTAGGTATTTCAAGACAAAATGAGCTCGTTTTAGAAGATAGGCTATTTCGCCATTTAAATCAACTGGGTATTCAGAATTTTGATTTTATCTTAGGAACTCATGTACATAGTGACCATATAGGTGGCGCGGATGAAATTCTAAAACGTTATCCAGTCGGAAAACTTTATTTAAAAAAATATACTGATGAGAGAATTACCAGTAAATGGCGTTTGTGGGATAACCTTTTTAATTATGATAATGCACTCAATGCTGCTCGTGAAAAAGGAGTAACTATTGTTCAAGATATTAAGGAAGAAGATAGTCGTTTCAAATTGGGTGATATGGATATCCAACTCTATAATTATAAGAATGAGTATGGTCCAGATGGCAAATTAAAGAGAGTTTACGATGATAATTCGAATTCCTTGGTTGCAGTAGTATCCGTTGCAGGGAAGAAGATATATCTTGGTGGTGACTTAGATAATGCTGAAGGTGCTGAGAATAGATTAGGTCCAGAAATTGGCAAAGTAGACATGATGAAATGGAATCATCATTATGATGCTCAAATTTCAAATACCATTCCTTTTTTAGAGTCACTTTCACCTAGTATGGTTGTGCATACATCTTCTTATGATGCAAATCTGGCATCAACAAGAGATTATCTAAAACAGAAGAATGTTCAAGTGGTCCATGCATCTAGTCTAACTAAGGATGCAACGGTATTTAATATTGCTGATTCTGGTTTTACAAATGTTTCTGATTCTTTCCCAGATATTCCTACAGTATCTGAAGGATGGTATCAAGAAGATGGTTACTGGAAATATCGTTTGACTGATAATGAAATGGCCATTGGGTGGCGAACGATAGATAATATCTATTATTTCTTTAACGGTAAAGGTCAAATGCAGGCAAACAAATGGATTCATTTGAATGATAGCAGGGAAAAATTGGAAGGCAACTGGTATTACCTCAATAGCAATGGTAAGATGCAGTATGAGGGCTGGTTTAAGCAAGATGGTTCTTGGTACTATATCAGCTCTACAGGTGCAAGACTTTACAATGAACTAGCTGAAATAGGTGGCAAAAAGTACCTATTTGATAAAGATGGTAAAATGCTTACTGGCTCACAAGTCTTTAATGGTAAGAAAATGTTCTTTGCAAGTAGTGGGGCATTACAGTCAGATGAGACAGGCTCTGGATGGCAAAAAATTGAATCGAACTGGTACTACTTTGATGAAGAAGGAAAACAAATAGTTGGTAAAAAAGAAATCAATGGAGTAACCTACTACTTTGATAATAAGGGAGTTATGCAAACAGGTTGGGCCTTGATTGAAGGGCATTGGAACTATTTTGCAAGTTCCGGAGCGATGAAAACAGGTTGGATCAAGGATAAAGATACTTGGTATTACTTGGATAAAGAAGGTGTTATGCTAACTGGGCTCCAAGAGATCGAAGGTACTCGCTATTATCTAAATGCAAGTGGGGCTATGCAAACTGGCTGGAAATGGTTTGACAATCATTATAGCTACTTCACAAGTAGTGGAGCAATGAAGACAGGTTGGCTCAAAGATAAGGGTCTTTGGTACTATCTAGATAAAGAAGGTATCATGCAAACTGGCCTACAAGAAATTGAAGGTGCTCGCTATTATCTAAATGCAAGTGGGGCTATGCAAACAGGTTGGAAATGGTTTGATAATCATTATAGTTACTTCACAAGTAGTGGAGCAATGAAGACAGGCTGGCTCAAAGAAAACGATCTTTGGTATTATCTAGATAAAGAAGGTATCATGCAAACTGGCCTTCAAGAAATCGAAGGAACTCGCTATTATCTAAATGCAAGTGGAGCCATGCAAATCGGTTGGAAATGGCTTGATAATCATTACTACTACTTTGCAACTAGCGGAGCTATGAAGACAGGCTGGTTCAAAGATAAGGACACATGGTACTATCTAGACAAGGAAGGCATCATGCTAACAGGTCTTCAAGAGATTGATGGCTCTCGTTATTATCTCAATACTAGCGGCGCAATGGAGACTGGTTGGAAACAGTTGAATGGCAACTGGTACTATTTCCAAGCAGATGGTTCACTTCTAAGAAATGGAACAACACCTGATGGCTACAAGGTCAATCAAGATGGTATTTGGAGCTTAAATCCTGTAAAAGAGGAAGAAGTTCAGGGAAATCAAGAAGATCCTAAGAAGGATTCTGATAAGCCGGTAGATAAGGAAGAAAAATCAGCAGATGCCCAAGAAACTTCGACTTTGAAGGCAGATAAAGAATAAGTGCTTTCTACCTCATACTAAGTCTTTGAGAAAGTTCCCTATGTGCTAGTATTTCAGTAACTACCTAGCTTTCTCATGAAATAGTATTTATATACATCTCAAAGAATTTATCAATGTTTTTAGGATGAGAATATTGATCAGCTTTGGGATGTTTTTTGATTCTTTACCCCTAAATTGTTGAAAACATTCTCTTAGTCTTCAAATCGAAATATTTTGATAAGAAATTTTAAAAAACACCGATTAGATAAATAAGAAAAATTATGGTATAATAAAACGATACAAAAAAGGAGTATATATGGACATTTCAGAAATCCGTCAGAAAATTGACGCCAATCGTGAAAAATTAGCTTCTTTTAGGGGGTCTCTTTGACCTCGAAGGGTTAGAAGAAGAAATTGCCATTTTGGAAAACAAAATGACAGAACCTGATTTTTGGAACGATAATATTGCGGCCCAAAAAACGTCGCAAGAATTAAATGAACTTAAAAATACCTACGATACCTTCCATACCATGGAAGAGTTGCAGGATGAGGTTGAAATCTTACTAGACTTTTTAGCAGAGGATGAGTCTGTCAAGGATGAGTTGGTTGAGAAGCTAGCTGAGCTAGATCAGATGATGACTAGCTATGAGATGACTCTGCTCTTGTCAGAGCCTTATGATCATAATAATGCTATTTTAGAGATTCACCCAGGATCTGGAGGAACAGAAGCCCAAGACTGGGGAGATATGCTCCTTCGTATGTACACTCGTTACGGAAATGCTAAAGGCTTCAAGGTTGAAGTCTTGGACTATCAAGCTGGTGATGAAGCAGGAATTAAGTCGGTGACCTTGTCTTTTGAAGGGCCAAATGCTTATGGACTTCTCAAGTCAGAAATGGGAGTTCACCGTTTGGTACGTATCTCACCATTTGACTCAGCTAAGCGTCGTCACACCTCCTTTACTTCTGTAGAAGTTATGCCAGAGTTGGATGATACTATTGAAGTTGACATCCGAGAAGATGATATCAAGATGGATACTTTCCGATCGGGTGGAGCAGGTGGACAAAACGTCAACAAGGTTTCAACAGGTGTCCGCTTGACTCACATTCCGACAGGGATCGTCGTAGCATCAACCGTCGACCGTACTCAGTACGGAAACCGTGACCGTGCTATGAAGATGCTTCAGGCGAAACTCTATCAGATGGAGCAGGAAAAGAAAGCTGCTGAGGTAGATGCCCTTAAGGGGGATAAGAAAGAAATCACATGGGGTAGCCAAATCCGCTCCTATGTATTTACCCCTTATACCATGGTCAAAGACCACCGTACCAGCTTTGAAGTTGCGCAAGTAGATAAGGTTATGGATGGAGACTTAGACGGCTTCATCGATGCCTATCTGAAATGGCGTATTAGTTAATAGAAAGGAAGTCACATGTCGATCATTGAAATGAGAGATGTTGTCAAAAAGTATGACAACGGGACAACAGCCCTACGTGGCGTCTCTGTGAGTATTGAACCAGGAGAGTTTGCCTATATTGTAGGTCCTTCAGGTGCAGGTAAGTCAACCTTTATCCGTGCCTTGTATCGTGAGGTTAAAGTAGAAAAAGGAAGCTTGCAGGTTGCAGGTTTTAATCTTGTGAAGATTAAAAAGAAAGATATTCCGCTCCTTCGTCGTAGTGTTGGAGTTGTCTTTCAGGATTACAAACTTTTGCCAAAGAAAACTGTTTATGAGAACATTGCTTACGCAATGGAGGTTGTCGGTGAAAGCCGTCGTAATATCAAAAAACGTGTTATGGAAGTCTTGGATCTTGTTGGTTTGAAACACAAGGTTCGTTCATTCCCTAATGAATTGTCAGGTGGTGAGCAACAACGTATCGCCATTGCGCGTGCTATCGTAAACAATCCTAAGGTCTTGATTGCGGACGAGCCAACAGGTAACTTGGACCCAGATAACTCATGGGAAATTATGAACCTCTTGGAACGTATTAATCTTCAAGGAACCACAGTTTTGATGGCAACCCATAACAGTCAAATCGTAAATACCTTGCGCCACCGCGTCATTGCCATCGAGAATGGTCGCGTGGTTCGTGACGAAGCGAAAGGAGAGTACGGATACGATGATTAGTAGATTTTTCCGCCATCTATTAGAAGCTTTAAAGAGTTTAAAGCGTAATGGATGGATGACCATTGCTGCTGTCAGTTCGGTCATGATTACCTTGACCTTGGTTGCTATTTTTGCCTCAGTTATCTTTAATACTGCAAAATTGGCGACGGATATTGAAAACAACGTCCGCGTCATGGTTTATGTTCGTAAAGATGTTGAAGACAATAGCGAAACCATTGTTAAAGAAGGCCAGACAGTCACTAACAATGATTACCACAAGGTCTATGATGCCCTTAAGGCTTTGCCATCAGTTAAAAATGTAACCTTCTCAAGTAAAGAAGAGCAATATGAAAAGCTGACTGAAACCATGGGTGACGAGTGGAAGGTTTTTGAAGGTGATGCCAATCCCCTTCATGATGCCTACATTGTCGATACCAATTCACCAAGTGATGTGAAACCAGTCGCTGAAGAAGCTAAGAAAATCGAAGGAGTTTCTGAGGTTCAAGACGGTGGTGCCAATACGGAGCGTCTCTTCAAGTTGGCGTCCTTCATCCGTGTATGGGGATTGGTCATTGCAGGACTCTTGATTTTCATCGCAGTCTTCTTGATTTCAAATACCATCCGTATTACCATCATTTCACGTAGTCGTGAAATCCAAATCATGCGTTTGGTTGGTGCCAAGAACGGCTACATCCGTGGCCCATTCTTGCTGGAAGGTGCCTTCATTGGACTATTGGGAGCAACCCTTCCATCTATCATGGTTTATCTTATCTATAACCGTGTCTACCAATCTGTTAACCCATCATTGGTTGGACAAAACCTATCTCTGATTACACCAGATACCTTTATTCCTTTGATGGTTGGTCTCTTGTTTGTTATCGGAATCTGTATTGGTTCACTTGGATCAGGAATCTCAATGCGTCGATTCTTGAAAATCTAAGACAATTATTATTGATAAAACACATAAAAGTGGGATGCAATCGAGTACTCGGAGAGTCAGATTGTCC
The DNA here is from genome assembly GCF_001553685.1 of Streptococcus sp. oral taxon 431. Lineage (NCBI taxonomy): Bacteria > Bacillati > Bacillota > Bacilli > Lactobacillales > Streptococcaceae > Streptococcus > Streptococcus sp. oral taxon 431. The sequence goes on from NZ_CP014264.1 coordinate 729,215, forward strand.
TGCTTTTTTGTTTTGAACTTGCCTACAAGTTGCTTGCCAATTTTTGGGAAACAGTGTATGATAAGAAAGGACCTTTTTGACATAAGAGCTGACGAAAGAAGCTGGCAATCCGATGATAGAAGTAGTGAATAGACACTTTCATCAAGCGATACAAGCAATCACGAGCTCTTTCTAGCTAAAATGAATGAAATATGAGGATAAGATGAAACAATTTTTAGAAAAGGCGAGCGTGCTCTCTCTGTCGTTAGTATTGATCACATCGTTTTCAATCTCGAGTGCCCTCCCTGCTATGTTTGACTATTACCAGGGTTATTCGACAGGTCAAGTCGAGCTTTTGGTTAGTCTCCCTTCCTTTGGAATTATGGCCATGCTCTTATTGAACGGAGTTTTGGAACGCATTTTTCCTGAGCGTCTCCAATTAACCTTGGGACTTTTGATCCTTTCAATCAGTGGAACTGCACCTTTCTGGTATCAAGATTACTACTTTGTCTTTGTCACTCGTCTTCTTTTTGGACTGGGTGTTGGGATGCTGAACGCCAAGGCTATCTCAATCATCAGTGAACGATACCATGGTAAAACTCGTATCCAGATGCTTGGCTTTCGTGGTTCTGCCGAGGTAGTAGGTGCCTCTATCTTAACCTTGGCGGTTGGGCAACTTTTGTCCTTTGGCTGGACTGCCAGTTTTTTAGCTTATGCTGCTGGATTAGTTGTTCTAGCTTTATTCCTCCTTTTTGTTCCCTACGATAAAGAAGAAGGGAAAGTTTCTAAGCATAAACATGAAGAGCTTGAGCGCCTAACTCCAACTATGAAGTGGCTCATCTTTTATTTGGCTATTGCTGCATCGGTTATTGTATGTACCAATACAGCCATAACCTTCCGTATTCCAAGCCTTATGATTGAGGCAGGATTTGGAGATGCTCAGCTTTCTAGTCTAGTCTTAAGTGCCATGCAGTTGATCGGGATTTTAGCGGGACTTAGCTTTTCCTTCCTAATCTCAGCCTTTAGAGAAAAACTCTTATTGGTAGCAGGGATTACCTTTGGTGTGGGTCAGATTATGATTGCTCTAGCCCCTTCTCTTTGTCTAGTTGTGGCAGGCTCAGTCTTGGGAGGTTTTGCCTATAGCATCGCTCTCACAACCGTCTTTCAGTTGGTTTCTGAGAAAATACCTGCCAAGCTTCTCAATAAAGCAACTTCCTTTGCAGTTTTGGGATGTAGTTTTGGTGCGTCATTAACACCCTTTGTTCTTTCAGGAATTGGCTTAGTAACAACGAATGGTCGAATGACCTTTATCATTCTAGGAGTATGGATGATTGTTACTTCTTGTCTGGTTTCCTATCTATTGAAAAAGAGAGTTTAAAAAGCGAAAAGATGATGAGTTTGCGAGTCCTTAAGCATACAGTGAAGTGTTGAAAGTTATGTAGAGTAAAAATAATTATTAACAGAGTTTTATGGAGTATAGAAGGCTCAGAAATGCTACAATCAGTTCCCCTATCAAAGGCTCATTACTCATACAAAAAGAGGTCGGGATTTTGTCCCGGCCTCATTCTTTTTTGTAATTTTATACTCAATGAAAATCAAAGAGCAAACTAGGAAGCGAGCTACAGGCTGTACTTGAGTACGGCAAGGCGAAGCTGACGTGTTTGAAGAGATTTTCGAAGAGTATTAAAGTCTTTGCCAAAAGAAGTCAATGATATAGGTCAAGCCATAAGTATAAACCACGAGGGTAAAAGGCTTGGTCAAGACGATAATAGTCATGTAACGCTTGAAGCTCATTTTGGTCAGAGCTGCCAGCATACAGAGAAAGTCTGCTGGACTAACTGGCCAAATCATCATAAAAATAAAGAAACGGTCAAAACGATTGCCCTTATCCAACCAGCCAATGTACTTATCATAGGTGCGCTTACTGACGACAGACTGAACAAAGGGGGCTCCGTAGAGACGCACCAAGTAAAAGATAATGGCGCAACCAATAACAATACCAATATAGTTGTAAATCGTCCCCACGATATGCCCGTAGATAAAGACACCGGCAACGGATGTCAGAGCACCAGGAATGATAGGAACAACCGTCTGCAAAATCTGTAAAAAGATAAAGAGTGGTGGCCCCCAGATACCAGCCTGTTGGATAAAGGCAGATAGGGTTTCCTTAGAATGCAAGACTCCAGCCTGATAGGCCCAGATACAGAAAATCAAAGTACCAACTCCACCGATGATGGAAGAAATATTAATTGCTTGCTGTAGAAGGGGAGAAACAGCTTTCATTTCTTTATCGTGTGACATGTAAACTCCTCTTGTGTAGTATGATTCTACTATACCATATTTTAAGGAGAAAGACTACATGGGAAACTTCGTGTGACTTAGTCTCAAGTATGGTAAAATGGGAATAAGAAAATGACAGCTTAGAATGAGGAAAATCATGTTAGGATTGAAGTTTAATGGCACTTGGCGCAACTACCAAAAACAGGTCTTGGATAACTTCCAAGAATACCAGGCAGATGGCCATGTCCACTTGGTGGCAGCACCAGGTTCTGGTAAAACAACCATTGGGATTGAGTTGATTGCTCGCTTTGATAAGCCTGCCCTCGTTTTGGTACCGACGGTTACCATTCGGGAACAATGGGTAGATAGGATTCGCCAGGCCTTTTTAGAGGATGAGGACCAGATCACAAGTCTCGTGTCTCAAAATCTCAAGGACATGAAGCAAATCACCATCGCCACCTACCAAGCCTTTCACAGTGCCATGCAACAAGTACAATCGCAAGAAGATAATGGAGAGGTTGAGGACTTTGTCGGATTTGACCTAATTGCCAGCCTCAAGGAAAAGGGCGTTGAAACCCTCTGTCTGGACGAATGCCATCATTTGAGAAATGAATGGTGGAAAAGCCTAGAAGACTTCCGTAAAAATTACCAACAACTGCAAGTTATCTCTCTCACTGCAACACCGCCTTATGACAGTGAGCCAGAACTCTGGGATCGCTATCTCCAGATGTGTGGTGAGATCGACCAAGAAATCACGGTGCCAGAACTAGTCAAGGAAGACACCCTCTGCCCTCACCAGGACTTTGTCTATATCTGTTTTCCGACCAAGGAAGAAGACAAGAAACTGGAAGAATTTGAGGATACCAAGTGGCAGTATGTCAGCCAACTAGTGGTTGATCCTGATTTTCAAGAGTTGATTAAGAGTTCCAAGGTTCTCAAAGGGGAAATCTCTGCGGATATGCTCCTCGAAGATCCCAAGTATCTTTCAGCCCTCCTCATTTATCTTCAGGCTCAAAAGCTGGAAATTCCCAAGCATCTACGAGATTTATTAGGTGCTGAAGGCTTGCCTGCCCTCAATTACTACTGGCTCGAAGTCCTCTTGCAAGGCCTTCTCTATCAGACACCCGACTGGTATGAGGATCCACAGGAGACAAATAAAAAGATAGAAGCTGAATTGAAATCAAGAGGATTGATTGAAAAACGTCAGGTCTTCTTGGTCAAATCCAAGGCCAATGACCAAATCCTCAATCAATCTCTAGGAAAACTGGCTGGCATCGCATCTATCTTTGAAACCGAGTATGCTAGTCTAGGTCAGGACTTGAGACAGTTAGTCTTGGCGGACTATATCCGCAAGGATTTTGCTAGTTATCTGGGAGATAACCAAGCACCAATCACGCAATTAGGTGTACTCCCATACTTTGAAACTATCCGCCACAGTGCTCAGAAACAGGGGATTTCTGTTCCCCTAGCAGTGCTTTCGGGAAGTGTGGTTATCGTGCCAACTAGTGTTAGGGAGGAACTCCAAGCACTCTTGCCAACAGTCGCTTTGACCTTCTCAGCTATTGGTCAACTAGATCCAGATGCCTATCTTCAGGTAGGTTTCCCCTCAACCTGTAAAGGTATGGTAGGGGCTGTAACTGAACTCTTTCAGAGGGGTGCCATCCAGGTCTTGGTCGGCACTAAGTCTCTCTTGGGAGAAGGATGGGATGCGCCTTGCGTCAACTCTCTCATCTTAGGAAGTTTTGTCGGAAGCTTTATGCTCAGCAATCAAATGCGGGGCCGTGCTATCCGTATCTGGCCAGGGCATCCAGATAAGACCAGCAATATCTGGCACCTGGTCGCTATCAAACCCTATACAAAAAATTTTTTCTTGCGGGAAAAGGAAAATGAAGAGGAAGTAGAGAAGGATAATCCCTATCAAGATTTACTGAGTCTAATTCGTCGTATGGAGCATTTTCTAGGTTTATCCTATAAGGAGGATACCATCGAGACAGGTCTGGATCGCTTGAACTTCCCTAAACCACCCTTTAAGAAAAATAAGATTCAAGCCTATAATCAGAAAATCAAGGAATTGTCCAAGGACCGTACCACCCTTCGCAAAAAATGGCAGGAGGCGTTGGTAGTTGCGGATAAGCTAGAGATTGTCAATGAGGTAGCAACAGATCGCAAGCAGATCCCTCTGCTCACTCTTGTTGATGCTGAAAAATGGCTCCGTTATTCCTTTATGCTAACGGCCCTCAATCTCCTCTTTTATATCTTTAGGGTCCGTGGAACTAGTATTCGCTGGTTGTTTGGACTGAGTATCCTCTTTCTAGCCTACACCGTGATTCGCTATTTCTTTTACAAGAGTCCTTATGTACGCCTACGGCAGGCGGGTGAAGGTATTCGTAATGCCATGCTAAAGATGGGGCATTTGTCCGATGACCAGTCGCGCGTGCAGGTAGAGGAAGATAAGGAAAGTTATAGCATTTTTGCCTATCTTAAGGGGGGCAGTATGAGAGATAAGGAACTCTTTTCTCAGACCTTGGGTGAATTCTTTGCTCCCGTGGACAATCAACGTTACCTGTTAGTAGCTCAAAAAGCACCAGCAGGTCAATACAAGTATTTTGTAGTTCCTAGCCTCTTTGAAAAGCGCAAGGAAGAAGCTCAGCTCTTTCTGGACTCCGTCGCACCTCAGCTAGGTGATTATCAGCTGGTCTACACCCGTAACGAAGCGGGTAGAAAAGTCTTACTCGAAGCCCGACTCAAATCCCTAGCCAATAAAAATGACCGCCTCCTCACCAAGAAGAAGGTCAAAAGTGCTTTGAAGTAGGGAGGGAGAAGAAGTTTATTTCACTTGGAATATGATATAATAATAACTAGAATGTCAACCTCTGAAGGAGAAATATAGATGCAGGTAAAACCAGAACTGGAAATAGAAAAACAACTGATAAACCAGCTGGTAACTGGTGAAAGCCAATGGACTTATAGAGAAGACTTAAAAACAGAAGAACAACTATGGGACAATTTCTTTGAGAAAATAGCCCAAAACAACGTTGCTCTGCTAGCAGACCATCCCTTGACTGAGCAGGAAAAACGCCAGATTCAGAACCAACTCAACTTTGTCAGCTACTATGATGCTGCCAAGTGGTTGGTCGGTGAAAACGGCATTGCCAAAGTCGAAGTTCAAAGAGAAGATGCAAGTCTAGGTACCATCCGTTTGTCGGTCATTTGGCGTGACAATATCGCAGCAGGAAAATCTAGCTACGAAGTTGTCAATCAAGTCCAACGAGAAAAAGTAAATCCTCTGGACCAAGACCGTAGACTGGATGTTACTCTTCTCATCAACGGCTTACCCATGATTCAAATCGAGCTCAAGAGTTCCCAAGCAGCCTTTATCGATGCCTTTCATCAGATTAAAAAATATGACTGTGAAGGGAAATTCCGTGGTATCTACTCTAGCTTGCAGATGTTTGTTGTGACTAACAAAGTAGATACTCGCTATATCGCTGCAGCTCGTGAAAATAAACTTAACAAGCAATTTCTAACCAAGTGGGTGGATAAAGACAATCATCCTGTGACAAATCTGACCAGTTTTGCTCATGAAGTCCTTTCGATTCCTCGTGCCCATCAGATGGTCATGCAGTATTCTGTCATTGATGATAGCAAGAAATCTCTCATCCTCTTGCGCCCCTACCAGATCCATGCTATCGAAGCAGTGCAGGAAGCCTCTCGCCAGCAAGCATCAGGTTATGTTTGGCATACGACAGGTTCAGGGAAGACCTTGACCTCTTATAAGGTAGCGAGAAACCTCCTTCAAATCCCATCTATCCAAAAGACGATTTTTGTCGTTGACCGCAGGGACTTGGACCAACAGACCACTTCATCTTTTCTCTCTTATGCGACCAATGATGTCATCGATATCGATGAGACGGACAATACCCATGATTTGGTCAAGCGCTTAGGAAGTAATGATAAGCGAGTCGTGGTGACAACTATCCAGAAAATCACTACCATGATGCGCAAGTTTGACCAAGGTCTTTACCAACGAGATGCAGACAAAATCAAGGGACTCCGAGTGGCCTTTGTCGTGGATGAATGCCACCGTGCCGTGACACCACAAACACAAAAGGACATTAAAGCCTTTTTCCCTCAGTCCCTCTGGTATGGATTTACAGGCACGCCAATCTTTAAGGAAAATAAACGCCAGCAGGTCGGCGATCTAGCCCAAACCACCCAGCAACAGTATGGAGACCGTCTCCATGAGTATACAGTCAAGGAAGCCATCCATGACGGAGCTGTCCTAGGCTTTAAGGTAGATTATCGCAATACCCTCATCACAGACCAGGCTGAAAATGAAATACCTGATACCGTCTATGAGAATGAGGAACACATGCTGGAAGTCTTGGGTGCTATTATCAATAAATCACGCCAACAACTAGGCTTCCAAAAAGGAGTGGGCAATACCTACAATGCTATCCTGACTGTCAAGTCTATCCCTCAAGCCCAAGCCTACTATGACCTTCTCAAAAGAGTCAAGGCTGGACAGACACGAGTCAAGGTATCTGAGAGAGTCAAGATGGTCCTTCCTGACTTTCCAAAGGCGACTATCACCTACTCCGTTACGGAGAATGAAGAAGACTCAAGAGCCAACCAAGACCACATGAAGCAGGTCTTAGAGGACTATAACCAAGAGTTTGATACTCACTTTATCATGGCGGATCTTCGTGGCTTCAATACCGATGTCAATAACCGCTTAGCAAGAAAACAAGATAAGTATCTCTATCGCAATGAACAGTTGGACTTAGTTATCGTGGTCAATCGTCTCTTAACAGGATTTGATGCGCCTTGTCTATCGACTCTCTTTATCGACAGAAAGCCCATGCAACCGCAGGACTTGATTCAGGCTTTTAGTCGAACCAATCGTATCTTTGATTCTAGTAAGAACTATGGCCATATCATCACCTTCCAAAAGCCTCTAGCCTTTAAGGAAGCAGTCGATAATGCCCTCAAACTCTACTCAAATGGTGGAGAAAATGATGTACTAGCACCTAGCTGGGAAGAGGAAAAGAGAAACTTTTTGAGAAGTTGTAGCGACTTCCAAAATCTCATCACAGATGATCCCGTCGAAGGATTCCAACTGGAACAAATCTCTACGCCTCAGTTGAGAAAAATCGCCAAGGCCTATCAAGGATTTGATAAGTACCTAGCTTCTATCCGAGTGTATAAAGAGTATGATGAGGACGAAATCTACGCCCAAACGGGACTCAGTACAGAAGACTTGGAAGTTTATCTTGGTTTTTATCAAAATATCCTAGCAGAGTTGAAAAGTCGAATTGAAGATGATAACGACGATGGCGAACCACTTGATATCCATTATGAACTAGAGTCTATCCAAGTAGATGAGATTAACTACGCCTATATCCTGACCTTGATCCAAAGCCTGCTCGATCAAGAGAAAAGTCAGGAAAAGAGTCTCAGCGCACAGGATAGAGAAGCAGTGGATAACTATATCCAAAGTCTGGAGAAGACCAATCCAAATCTGGCACAGATCATCTCAGAGCTTTGGCAAGAAGTACAGGCAAATCCCGACCGCTATAGAGGTCAATCCATCGCCAATATTCTTGACCAGATGATTGAAGCAGTCATCCAGCAGCATATCCAAGACTTTAGTAAGATCTGGTATGTGGGTGAAGATGAACTCCGCTACTATGTTCATCACTATCGCAAGGGAGCGAAAAAACAACTAGGAGAAAGTCAACTGACCAAGAGCCAGCGCTACAAGGACTATAAAGTTGAGGTGACAGATGCCCTCAACCCACTCCTCTATAAAAAACAAATCAAAGAAGCCTATACCCAACTGATCGAAGAAGTGATTGAGCCGTTGAGAGTTGGGAGATAGAGGACAATTGAGTAAGGAGAGACAAAGATGTCAGATAGAAGTGCAGAAAGCTCTATAACAGGTTATAGTTATCAATTTCTAATTACGATTTTGCATATTTTAGAAAGCAATATGGAAAGTGAGTGTATTATTGAGGGAATAGAAGATTTAGATATTATTAATGCTGATGATAGATATTTAAATCAATATAAATATCATGCAGGAAAGAATATTACTAACTCTTTAATCTCAAAGCCTGTAATATTAATGCTGAACCATTATTTAAAATGTGGTGGGAATAATTTTAAATATAAATTATTTATTCATGGGAATGACAGACAATATACGTTAGATATCAATAACTTAAAAGAAATATTAACTCTTAAGACAGGAGAAGGGTATAAAGAAGAGGACTTGGAAGATGCATATAAAGACGATGAAAAATTGAAACTCTTTATTCAACTTTTTTCAATCTGTGTCACTGATAAATTTGATATTTTAGAAGAAAAAGTAATTCATAAAATTTCAGAGCTGATGAATTTAGATGAACAAACTGTTAGATTATCAATCTATCCTCTCGCATATAAAAAGATTAATGATTTAGCCCGCAATGATAAAGAGTGTGATAGGAAAACAACCGGTCGTAAGTTTATAGATATTCTTAAACAAACAAACAAAATAATTGATTTAGTGACGTTAGCTAGAATTAAAGAAGAAAAAGAATTTTTGAATTATTTCAGACGTGAATTAAAGTTATTAGGAATTAAAAAAAATAATTCAGACCATATATTTGTTATGCCTAATGATCATAATACTGTTGATTTGATAATAGGTTTAGCACAAAATTTTGTATATCAAGGCAAAAATGCTGATAATAGAACGCCCCTCTTTGTTGTTGAAAACATAGATGGTCTAAAACTAAAATTAATATCTGAAATTGAAAAAAGAAATCTTGAGATGTTTTATAATGACGGTTTTGAGGACATCAAGTTTTTTATAAAAAAATTCAAGCAAAGTAATACAGTAGAACTAAGTGCAAGTCGCAAGAAGATTAACGCTATTTCAAATTTTAATTTTCGGTTGATTTCAAAAGATACATTTATAGAAAATCAGAATGAAATAAGAACGATTTTAAGTAATCAGGTTGTATTTTATTTGGATAATTTAGTTATCCGTAACAGTTTATCTATTCCAAATAGGGAATTTTTAATTCCTAATAATGTAAACAATACAGTTATTTTACAAATTTTTTCAGGAGATTGAATATGTCAGAGGATTATAATAACAAGGATAATCAATTAAGGGTTAAAAGTTTTGAACCTAATTTAGTTCAAATTGAGATTGTTGATTTTAAAAAATGGAAAGAAGAGAATAGTGAAGAATCAATAAAAATTGGTTCTGTTTTAAAAATTGAAGACGGTAATAATAATAATATTCTGTGTATTGTCAAAAGTTTTAAAATGATTGAAAAGTTTGATGATGATGTCTCTAAATTATCCGATAACGTATATGAAGGCAATTTTATAATAAATACACAACCTATTGGAAGATTACAAGATGGTACATTCAAAAAAGGTATAAATGATATTAGTATTCCACCTAATGGAGTTAGTGTTGCTTCCATGGAAGAATTAGAGAAAATATATTCTATGGAGAAAATGCAGGATTCCAAAGATAATATACTAGAATTTGCAAAACATAATTTATATTCTAATATTGGTATAAAGTGTGATGGAGATAAGTTATTTTCGAAACATCTGGCCATTGTTGGTTCTACTGGATCAGGAAAATCTTGTGCTGTTGCAACTGTTATTCAAACATTGAACGTCGAAATTGAAAAAAAGAATAATACTCATGTTTTGATTTTTGATATTCATGGTGAGTATAAAAAAGCTTTTCCTAACTCAAATCATTTAGCTCTTCAGGATAATAGTCTGAAAATTCCTTATTGGTTGATGACATCTGATGAATTAGAGGATTTGTTTATTGAATCGTCAGATTTAAACGCATATAATCAAATTTCTCAGTTTAAATTTGCAGTTACTCAAAATAAGATTAAGTATAACTCTGAATTAGATAATATCGATTATAATTCACCTGTGTATTTTAGTATTAACGAAGTAAGAAATTATCTTTACAATAAAAACAAAGAAACACATTATGTTGAGGATGGTGAGGAGTATTTAGCTGTATTAAATGTAAAAGGTAAAGACGAAAAACTTGTATCGTCGGAAATAAATCACTTTTGGGAAGCCTTGAATTTTGAAACTTCAACAGGAAATTCAAAACACAAAGTGTTCAATCAAAAAGTGGCTAAAGCTGGAGGCTTTACAGGTGAGTTCGAACGTTTTATTTCTAGAATTGATACTAAGTTAAAGGATAAACGTCTTTCTTTTATTTTACAGGAATCAGAGTTTGAAGAAGGCTCAAATAGTTTTAATATGTATATAGAAGAAATAAAAAGAATGATAGGATACTCTAAAAAAAACAATGTAACTGTAATTGACTTAAGTACAGTTCCCTTCGAGATTGTATCAATTATCGTTTCTGTTGTTTCTAGAATTTTATTTGATTTTGCATTTCTCAAAACTAAAATTAAAAATGAAAATGATACTCCCTATATGGTTGTGTTTGAAGAAGCCCACAAATATATTCCAAGAAATAATTCAGCTAGATATAGCAATTCTAGGCTGTCAGTTGAGCGGATAGCAAAAGAAGGACGAAAGTATGGCCTATCAGCAATGATTGTTAGTCAAAGACCATCTGAACTATCTAGCACAGTGTTTTCTCAATGCAATAATTTTATAGTGATGCGACTGAGCAATCCAGAAGATCAAGGTTTTGTAAAAAGTTTATTACCTGAAGCTTCGATTAGTTTTGGCGATGAAATTGCAAATCTGGAGCAGAGAGAAGCATTGTTAGTAGGGGATGCATTTACATTACCTATGATTGCAAGAATGAACGATGCGAATCCAACACCGAAGTCTGATGATGTAAATTTTTATAGTTGTTGGCAAGAAGACTGGAAAGATGTGAAATTTGATTTTATAAATACTGAATCAAGAAAATAATATTATAACAAAAAGAACAAAAGGAGAATTAATGAAAGTTGGTTTTTTATTTGGAGCAGGGGCAGAACTGTCATATGATATGCCAAATGGTGGAAAATTTGCGTTGGATATTTTTAGAAGAGATACTTCTTTAGCTAAAGAAGAGTTTAAGAAAAATAGATCTAGAATAGACCTGGGTTCTAATTATGCAACTTCTTGGCTTCCAGAGGATTTTGAGACGAAAAATATTGGTTCATTTGGTGAAAGTGTATTTAATCATATTATAAGTGATACTATTACTAATAATAGATCATATATTGTTGCTAGAATTAATGGATTAGACAGAGTTGCTGAATCTATTATAAATAATACTCATGTTACCTATAGACAAAAAGTTTCAGATGATTTAAACAAGAATTTTAGTGATATAAATATTAGACATCTTCTTTCTTATAATGAATGGTTTTCGGAGGGGAATTCTTTGTTTAACAGTCGTTATTTTGCATTACTTCTTGTTTACTATAATGAATACACTGGATTTAGTGATTCTGATAAAGAATCTTTAGGTGAAATAATAAAGTCTATTTTTCAATTGCATATTGGTGCATTAAGTGAAAAATTATCAAGGAATATTCAAGAGAATATTTTTTCAAAAGATGAAATGAATTTGGATATATTTGATGATTTAGGTAGCAGTCTGTCAATAAATTATCATTCGGCCGGTGTTAAGGGGTTAGAACTACTTTCAAAGGTCAAAATTAAGGATATGCATTGGATTGTAGAATTTGGATTTGAACTAATTGAAAAGATATACGCTGATGTACTTGATTACAAATCTGTTATTGATAGTTACTGGCATTATTTATATTTTCCGTCAACAGAATGGGCAAAATTTTGCAAGATTTCAGTTTTCTTACATTCAGTGCGAGAGTATATTGCTAATGAATGTCCATACGATAAAGATAAAACAGGATATTATGATGATTTAGCTTCACAAAATAGATTTACTGTGAGCACAATTGCTACTTCAAACTATGTAAATTCTTTAATTGGTGAAAAGTTAAAGGAATTTAACGATAAATTAATATATTTAAATGGAAGTATCAATGACTATTATGATCCTTATATGAATACCATAATATCATATGAAGATTTTAAATCTTATAAACATTTTGCTGTCCCTCTTATTTTTACTCAGAGCGGAACAAAGCCAATGACATCCATTGATATGTCGATTAAATATGTAGAATACTATAATAAATTGAAATCATCAGATGCTATTTGTTCTATAGGATTTGGTTTCAATCCAGATGATGAGCATATTAATGGGGTAATAAGGTCCTTGGTAGATAGAGATAATAAAACACTAATAATTGTTGATGTAGTAAATGATAAGTCTGAAAGCGAAAGAATCGACGAGTTAGTACAAAAATTAAAAATCACTAACGATCAAAATATAAAATTAGTCATTGTTGATTATGAGAGAACATGTGAAAGTTTACCTTGGATAGATAAAGTATATGAGTTGATTTCTAATCCTGTTAATAATAAATAGAGAGTTGATAGAATGGCAGTGTTATTCATACCATATATCAGATTTAATAAATTTGATAATGAGTGGTTTTCTAAAAAATTAGACCTTGTGTCAAAAGTAACAATGGGACAATCACCAGATAGTAAAAACTATACTGATAATCCAGAGGATTATATCTTAGTGCAGGGTAATGCAGATATGCAGAATGGTAGAGTTGTGCCAAGAGTCTGGACAACCCAGATTACAAAGTTAGCCGAAAAGGGTGACTTGATTTTAAGTGTTCGAGCACCTGTTGGAGATATTGGTACGACGGATTATCCTGTAGTTCTAGGTCGTGGTGTAGCCGCAATAAGAGGAAATGATTTCCTGTTTTATTTGTTGTCAAGAATGAAACAAACTAACTATTGGTCAAAATTTTCTACAGGTTCAACTTTTGAGAGTATTAATTCCAGTGATATAAAATCAGCTGAAATTTGTTTACCTGGCCAAGCCGAACAATCCGCTATCGGCTCCCTCTTCCGCACCCTCGACGACCTTCTGGCTAGCTACAAGGACAATCTTGCTAACTACCAATCTCTCAAGGCAACCATGCTCTCCAAGATGTTTCCTAAAGCTGGACAGACAGTACCTGAGATTCGTTTGGATGAATTTGAAGGTGAGTGGGAAAATAAAATACTTTCTGAAGTTACAAATATTACAATGGGACAATCTCCCAAGTCAGAAAACTATACAGATAATCCGAATGATTATATTCTAGTCCAAGGGAATGCAGATATTAAAGATAAGCAGGTCGTTCCTAGATTATGGACCACGGAAGTTACTAAAACGGCGGAAATTGGCGATATAATTCTAACTGTGAGAGCTCCTGTTGGTGATATTGGTAAAACGGATTACAATGTAGTTATTGGGCGTGGAGTTGCAGCAATAAAAGGTAATGACTTTATTTTTTATACTTTAGAAAAAATGAAAATGACGGGTTTCTGGAATAGATTTAGTACAGGTTCAACGTTTGAATCAATTAGTTCGAATGATATCAAAGAAGCAATTATTCAAATTCCAACTCTCAAAGAACAACAAGCCATCGGATCCTATTTCTCAAACCTTGATAATCTCATTAACTCTCACCAAGAAAAAATTTCTCAGCTAGAAACACTTAAGAAGAAACTTTTGCAGGATATGTTTATATAAAAGGAGTGCAGTAAAATGTCAAAAGTAAAATCAGAAACGCTAAAGAAAGAAGAAAAACCTGTAGTAGCTATCTGCTATGATTTTGATAAAACGCTGTCTCCTGATGATATGCAAGCCCAAGGATTTATACAGAAGCTTGGGTATGAAATCAGTGAATTTTGGAAGAAATCCAATGGTTTTGCCAAGGCTAATAATATGGACAAGAATCTTGCCTATATGTTTACGATGAAAACAGAGTCTGAAGGGACAGTCCTATTTACAAAGACAGAGTTAGCTAAGTTTGGTTCAGAGGTAGAACTATTCCCAGGAGTCGAAGACTGGTTTGAGCGTATTCGAAAATATGGTGAAGAAAACGGAGTTATTGTAGAGCATTACATCATTTCATCTGGTTTGAAAGAAATGATAGAGGGGACTTCAATAGCTAAAAATGGTGCTTTTAAGAAAATTTATGCAACTTCTTTTTATTGTGATGAAAAGGGTGTCGCAGTCTGGCCTGCTCAAGTTGTTAACTACACCAATAAGACTCAATTTCTTTTTAGAATTACCAAAGGTATTTTAGATGTCAATGACGATGCAGTGAACGATTTTGTTGCTGAAAGTGATTTACGAGTTCCTTTTAGAAATATGGTTTATTTAGGGGATAGTGATACAGATATTCCGTGTATGAAGCTAGTCAAAACAAGAGGTGGCTACTCTATCGGTGTATTCAATCCAAAAACCAATGACAGAAGGAAAGTTCATAAAATGACTCAGGATAAACGTATTGATTATTTTGTTCCAGCTGACTATTCAGAGAATACAGAACTTGATAAACTAATCAAGACGATTATTAAAAAGACGGCTTATAATGAATTGTTAGAAAACAAGAAAAATGCTAATAAACTTGAAGCAAGCTTAAGAAAGAGAAAAAGAAATCCAAAACTAAGGTAATTGTTTGCTAAATTAAAAGAATACCGATTAAGATTTATCGATGCTCGTATATTTGTATACAAGAAGGAGTTGCCATGGTATCTGTAACACAACGTATAAAAGAAATTAACCAACCTCGAGGTGGTTATCTGCCCATCAAGTTATTTTCAGTAGAGCAGTTCGAAGATCACAGAGTTTTGAATCCTGTAGAGTCTGTATCTCCTAGTTTAGTGGGGATTTGTGTGGACTACTTGACCCGTTTTATGAAAGGGGCAGAAGCCAGTGATGCTTTCAGAATATCTCTCTTGGGAGCTCAGATGGTGGGCATGGGAGACCTAGCAGAAGCACTGCTCGATTTGGTGACAGGATTGGACGATTTATCGATAGAAAGTGCTTGTCGTTTAGCGTCCTTTGATGTCGTTTTTCGTGCAGGGAAGCAGTATTATAAGCCTTTTGAGGAAATTTCAGTAGATGCAGAAACGATAGAGAATATTTGTATCATGGTGGAGCGAAGTCTTTGTTTCTTCGATCTTTATGGTCCTTTGGTAAAAGATGGCTTTCATTTTCTTGGAGGTTATACAGATACGATTGACAAGGGTGATGGAGATTTTCTGACCAAGGATACATTATGGGATTTTAAGGTGACTAAAACAGCTCCTAATAAAGACCATACGCTACAAGTCCTTGTATACTATATCATGGGCTTACATTCTTTTGACCCTGACTTCCTTTCTATCGAAAATCTTGGATTTTATAACCCTCGAAAAAATATTGTTTATCAACTTCCAGTCTCTTCTATTCCTTTAGATTTGATTCGAACGATTGAAAATGAAGTGATTTGTTATAAATGATTGCTTGTTTAAAAAAATAATTGCAAAACTTAGAAAGAAACATTATGGAAACAACACAAACTTCCCAGTCGCTCTACCAAGCCCTGTGGAACTCAGCGGATGTTCTCCGCTCTAAGATGGATGCCAATGACTACAAGTCCTATCTTTTGGGCATGGTCTTTTATAAGTATCTGTCAGATAAGATGCTCTTTTTCGTGGCTGAGACTATGGAAGAGGGGACAGATAGTCTTGAGGATGCTCTTGAGGTCTATCGCAACTACTACGAGGATGCAGATACCCATGAGGATCTGATCTCTGTCATGAATGATGAGCTCAACTATATCATTAAGCCAGACTTGACCTTTACGGCTCTGGTAGCACGTGTCAATGAGGGAACTTTCCAGCTGGAAGACTTGGCTCAAGGTTTTCGTGATATCGAGCAGAGTGACGACCTCTATGAAAATCTCTTTGAAGATATCGACCTCTACTCTAAAAAGCTAGGGGCAACTCCGCAAAAGCAAAACCAAACGGTAGCAGCAGTGATGAAAGAGTTGGCTGTGCTAGATGTGGCTGGTCATGCGGGCGATATGCTGGGGGATGCCTATGAGTATTTGATTGGTCAGTTTGCGACTGACTCGGGTAAGAAAGCTGGTGAGTTCTATACGCCTCAACCTGTTGCCAAGCTCATGACTCAGATTGCCTTTTTAGGTCGTGAAGATCAGGAAGGCTTTACCATCTATGATGCGACTATGGGGTCTGGCTCTCTATTGCTCAATGCCAAGAAATACTCTCACAAATCGCAGACGGTTGTCTACTTTGGTCAGGAGCTCAATACCTCGACTTATAACCTAGCTCGGATGAACATGATCCTACACGGTGTTCCAGTTGAGAATCAATTTCTACACAATGCGGATACACTGGATGAAGACTGGCCGACTCAAGAGCCGACCAACTTTGACGGTGTTCTCATGAACCCTCCCTACTCTGCCAAGTGGTCAGCAAGCTCTGGCTTCTTGAATGACCCTCGTTTCTCTCCTTTTGGGAAATTGGCGCCCAAGTCCAAGGCTGACTTTGCCTTTCTCTTGCATGGTTACTACCATCTCAAGCAAGATAATGGAGTTATGGCTATCGTCCTTCCCCACGGTGTTCTTTTCCGTGGCAATGCAGAGGGGACCATTCGTAAGGACTTGTTAGAAGAAGGTGCCATTGACACGGTTATCGGTCTACCAGCCAATATCTTCTTTAATACTAGCATTCCCACTACGGTCATCATTCTCAAAAAGAACCGTACCAATCGTGATGTTTACTTTATCGATGCTTCTAAGGAGTTTGATAAAGGGAAAAACCAGAATATCATGACGGATGCCCATATCGAGAAGATTCTGGAAGCCTACAAGTCACGTGAGGAGATTGATAAGTTTGCCCACCTAGCAAGCTATGAAGAAATCGTCGAAAATGACTATAACCTCAATATCCCTCGCTACGTGGATACCTTTGAGGAAGAAGAAGTAGAGCCACTGACGGAAATCGTCAGCAAGATTAACGAGACAAATGAAGCTATCGAAAGCCAAACCGCTTCTCTACTTGAAATGCTGAATCAACTCCACGGAACCACACCAGAAACTGATGCTGAACTCAAAGAGTTTTTGAAAAACTTTAAAGGGTGATGGGGTAATTAATTCGCTCATTTTATAAATATAACTTTGTTTCCGTATTTCCTGGGAACTAGTAGAAAGTAAGGAGAAATATGGAAAATAACAACCAACGTGCCCTTTGTCAGCAACTCTGGGCAGAAAATAAATACCTTGTTTTGAGTCATTCCAGTAATATTTACAAGGATATTCGTCAGTATCTCAAGCAAGAAGTGGTGGAACTGAGTCAGGTTCAAGAGATGATTGATCGTGCCTGCCAGCTTCCAGAACATAGGGGTCAGGTTTGCAATGCCTTTCAGCATATTTGGGGCTATTTTAAAAAGGAAGCCAGTCCTGATGAGCGCAAAGACTATATGCTCTTGCTGGATCGCTATCGCTTTGGTCAAGCTTCAAAGGAAGACTTGATTGCTGAGACCAGAGATTTGCTTGAACGCTATCCAAATACCTACTTGCAACATTCGACCTTGTTGAAAGGAGACTTCCATGAGACTATGGCATGAGGCTTTGATTTCACAACTTCCACGTCCTCAGCTCTTGGGGCAACATCGAGAGTGTTGCGCCCTGCGTGGCAATGGCTGGGGCAGAAAGCATGCGACGGTTGACTATGTCTTTACCCACTCGCCTTATCGTCTCTATGCCTATCATCGTTTGATCATGGAGGAGATGGCTGACCGTGGCTACAATGTCAGTCCAGAGTGGCTAGACAAGAACTACCGTGGCAAGACCTGCCCTCCTTATCAAGACTTAGCAGAGGAAAAGCTGAAAAGTCCTATCTATAGCGAACATAACTCTGCCTACTATCAGGAGTGTCTGGCTAATCTCCGAGAGAAGGGGATAGAGCTATAGTCTTTTCTAATAACAAGCCATAGTTAGCTGTCAGTTCACTATTATTTTTCGATGAATCTAGCAACCTTGAAAGTTTGTCAATCTTCATCTATCAAAGGATTTGGGGAATTTTCTCTAAATCTTTTTTTGTGCTCGAAATAGCGATATAGTTTCAAACTATATCAAAGCCTAATTTTTTACAATTATACAGACGCTTTCTTTTCTGTTAAGATAGTTTCAACAACAATTTTTGGAGGACAAAACATGTCAACTACAATTATCGGTTTCCCTCGTTTGGGTGAATTCCGCGAATTAAAATTTACAACTGAAAAATACTTTAGAAAAGAAATCTCAGAAGAAGAACTTTTGGCTGCGGCTAAAGAATTGCGTGCAAAACACTGGAACATCGTCAAAGAAAAAGGCATCACTGAAATCCCATCAAATGACTTTTCTCACTATGACAACTTCCTTGATGCTGCCTTCCTTTTCAACGTAGTTCCTGCATCAGTACAAAACTTAGAATTATCTGATCTTGAACGCTACTTTGCTTTGGGACGTGGTTACCAAGGAGAAAAAGGGGATGTTCGTGCCCTTCCGATGAAAAAATGGTTCAATACTAACTACCACTATATCGTTCCTAAATTTGAAAAAGACACTCAAGTAAAATTGGCAGGTCATAAGATCTTTGATGAGTTCCAAGAAGCCAAAGAACTTGGTCTTAATACTCGTCCAGTCCTTGTAGGACCATTCACTTTCCTTCAATTGTCAGACTTTGAAGAAGGCGTAAAAGCAGAAGATTTCGTAGATAGCTTAGTAGCTGCCTATCAAGACGTTTTTGCCAAATTGGCTGAACTAGGTGCAACTCGTATCCAATTGGACGAAGCTGCTCTTGTAAAAGACTTGACTGCTGAAGAAAAAGCGCTCTTCTTGAACCTCTACAACAAGCTTTTGGCTGATAAAAAAGGTCTTGAAGTCTTGCTTCAAACTTACTTCGGAGACGTTCGTGACGTTTACGCTGACCTTGTGAAATTGCCAGTAGATGCCATCGGTCTTGACTTCGTTGAAGGTAAGAAAACTCTTGAACTCGTTAAAGGTGGCTTCCCAGCTGACAAGACTCTCTATGCAGGTATTGTCAATGGTAAGAACATCTGGCGCAACAACTACGAAAAGAGCTTGGCTGTTCTTGAGCAAATCCCAGCTGAAAATATCGTATTGACTAGCTCATGCTCACTTCTTCATGTGCCATTTACAACTGCTAATGAAGAATTTGAACCAGCAATCTTGAACCACTTTGCATTTGCAGTTGAAAAATTGGATGAGATCCGTGACTTGGATGCTATCCGCAACGGTCAAGGTGCAGAAGCACTTGCAGCTAACAAAGAACTCTTTGCGACTGAACGTGTTGGTGAAAATGCGGAACTTCGTGCTCGTATTGCAGGATTGACTGACGCAGACTACACTCGTTTGCCAGCCTTTGCTGAACGTGAAGCTATCCAAGAAGAAGCCTTCAAACTTCCAGCTCTTCCAACAACAACCATCGGTTCATTCCCTCAAACAAAAGAAGTTCGTGCTAAACGTTTGGCCTTCCGTAAGGGTGAATTATCACAAGAAGAATACGATGCCTTCCTTGCTGAAACCATCGACGAATGGATTAAATGGCAAGAAGAAGTTGGGTTTGACGTGCTTGTACACGGTGAATTCGAGCGTAACGACATGGTTGAGTACTTCGGTCAAAACTTGTCAGGTTACCTCTTCTCTAAAAACGGTTGGGTACAATCATACGGTATGCGTGGGGTTAAACCACCAATCATCTGGGGTGATGTCACTCGTCTCAACCCAATCACTGTGAAATGGTCTAGCTACGCACAAAGCCGTACTGACAAACCTGTTAAAGGTATGTTGACTGGACCTGTTACTATCCTTAACTGGTCATTCCCACGTGAAGACATCTCTATCAAGGATTCTACTCTTCAAATCGCTCTTGCAATCAAGGATGAAGTTCTTGACCTTGAAGCTGCAGGCGTGAAAATCATCCAAATCGACGAGGCTGCTCTTCGTGAGAAATTGCCACTCCGTCGTAGCGACTGGTACGAAGACTACCTTGACTGGGCTATTCCAGCCTTCCGCTTGGTACACTCAACAGTAGCACCAGACACACAAATCCACACTCACATGTGTTACTCAGAATTTACAGATATCATCCCAGCTATCGACAACTTGGATGCCGACGTTATCTCATTTGAAGCAAGCCGTTCAAACCTTGAAATCTTGGACGAACTCAAAGCGAAAAACTTCCAAACAGAAGTTGGACCTGGGGTTTACGATATCCACTCACCTCGTGTGCCTAACGAAGGCGAAATCGACCACACAATCGAAGCAATCCTTGCTAAAGTGCCAAGCAGAAAAGTTTGGATCAACCCTGACTGTGGTTTGAAAACACGTGGTATTCCAGAAACGAAAGAAAGCTTGATCCGCCTTGTAGAAGCTGCCAAAGCTGCGCGTGAGAAATTGTAAGAAAAGACAGTTCTCCATACATGGTTAATCAGTAAGAAATCAACTAGAAAAGGTTTATACATATGTCACGTCAAACACCGTCCCTCTCCTTTGAAGTTTTCCCTCCAAACCCAGCAGTAGGCAATGACAAAATTATTGCAGCCCTGAAAGATATGCAGGACTTGGCCCCACACTTTATCAGTGTGACTGCCAGCAATAATAAATTTAATATCAAAGAGACGACGGTTCGTTTGGCAGACTATATCCAAAATGACTTGGAGATTCCGACCATTGCTCACTTGCCAGCTATCTATCTGACTAAGGATAAGGTGGCTGAGACCATTGCAGATTTGGATAAGGTTGGGGTACAGAAAATCTTGGCTCTTCGTGGCGATCTCATTCCAGATGTTGAACCACAAAAGGACTTCCGTTATGCGACAGATCTGATTGAATTCATCAAGGAGCAGGCGCCACACTTTGAAATTATTGGCGCTTGTTATCCTGAGGGGCATCCTGATTCGCAAAACCAAATCTCAGATATCCAAAATCTTAAGAAAAAAGTGGATGCAGGATGCTCTAGTCTAGTAACGCAACTCTTCTTTGACAATGAGCGTTTCTATGATTTTCAAGACAAGTGTACCTTGGCTGGTATTGATGTACCGATTCATGCAGGTATTATGCCAATCCTGAATCGTAACCAAGCGCTTCGTCTCTTGAAGACTTGTGAGAATATCCATCTCCCACGTAAGTTTAAAGCTATCTTAGACAAGTATGAGAATGACCCTGAGTCACTCAGAGCAGCAGGACTTGCCTATGCCGTGGATCAAATCGTGGACTTGGTAACGCAAGACGTAGCAGGAGTGCATCTCTACACCATGAACAATGCAGATACTGCTCAGTACATTCATCAAGCAACTCATGCTTTGTTTAATCACCAATCTTTAGGATAATAAAAAGCAAACCATTCTTCTTTTCATGGAGGAATGGTTCCTTTTTAATAGAAAAGACCGCACTTTTTAAGAAAAATATGATAAAATAGACTCTGTACGTACTTGATACAAAGATGAGGGTATTAAAATAATACAATGCATTTAAACTGCAAGGCTTAGCATCAAATCTTTCTGATGACTAACGGTAGGAAAGAGCAACACGAGCGAGTCAAATCGATATTATTTGACGAGAGAGTTAGTAAAGCATTTAGCTAATCGCCTGATAGCGATTAGAGTGAAAGGTTTAGATGCTTTAGTATCAAACCTTTCTAATGATTTGTATCTTGAGTAATTGAACCCGGCCGAAAAGCTGTGTAAAAAAGATAAACTGTCTTGTCTTCATCGAAGACTTCGTCAGTTTCCTATTTTTACTTTGCTTTTGACGTCCTTGGTATCTTGTGTAATTGAACTCGCCTACAACTCTATGGAAAAAGATAAATCTACCTAGGAGCATTCGCTCCGTCGTTCGATTTCCTATTTTCCTTTGAGTTGCTTAACGGCTTAGTATCTTGAGTAATTGAATTTTGGCCTCATTTCTTAGGAAAAAAGATAAGCTTCCTAGCACTCATCGAGTGCGGAGTCACCTTCCTATTTTTCTACAGAAATGTTCGGCAAGCCGAACCGTCCAAAATATCTTGATCTTTGTAGGCAAGGCGTATAATTTTATCAATCCAAAGGGGATTAAAATGACAAAACATGTGTTTCAAACGACTTTTGCTGGTCGTGAGTTGATCGTAGAGACTGGTCAGGTTGCTAAGCAAGCAAATGGCTCTGTTGTCGTGCGTTACGGTGAGTCAACTGTCTTGACTGCTGCCGTTATGTCTAAGAAAATGGCAACTGGGGATTTCTTCCCGCTTCAAGTAAACTACGAAGAAAAAATGTATGCAGCTGGGAAATTTCCTGGTGGCTTTATGAAACGTGAAGGACGTCCTTCAACAGATGCGACTTTGACAGCGCGTTTGATTGACCGTCCAATCCGTCCTATGTTTGCGGAAGGTTTCCGTAATGAAGTGCAAGTCATCAATACTGTTCTTTCTTACGATGAAAATGCATCTGCACCAATGGCGGCTATGTTTGGTTCATCTTTGGCCTTGTCTATCTCAGATATTCCATTTGATGGTCCAATCGCTGGAGTACAAGTAGGTTATGTCGATGGGGAAATCGTCATCAACCCAACGCAAGAACAAGCAGAACGCTCTCTTCTTGAATTGACAGTAGCTGGTACCAAGCACGCTATCAACATGGTAGAGTCTGGTGCCAAAGAATTGTCAGAAGAGATCATGTTGGAAGCTCTTCTTAAAGGGCACGAAGCAGTTAAAGAATTGATTGCTTTCCAAGAAGAAATCGTTGCTGCTGTTGGAAAAGAAAAAGCAGAAGTAGAATTGCTTCATGTAGATGCTGCATTGCAAGCTGAAATCATCGCAGCCTATAACAGTGACCTTCAAAAAGCTGTTCAAGTTGAAGAAAAATTGGCGCGTGAAGCTGCAACTCAAGCAGTTAAGGACCAAGTGACTGCTGTGTATGAAGAAAAATATGCAGACCACGAAGAATTTGACCGTATCATGCGTGATGTAGCTGAAATCTTGGAACAAATGGAACACGCAGAAGTGCGCCGTTTGATCACAGAAGACAAGGTGCGTCCTGATGGTCGTAAGGTCGATGAAATCCGTCCTTTGGATGCGGTTGTTGATTTCCTTCCTCGCGTACACGGTTCTGGTCTCTTCACTCGTGGACAAACGCAAGCTCTTTCTATCTTGACTTTGGCGCCAATGGGTGAAACTCAAATCATCGATGGTTTGGATCCAGAGTACAAGAAACGCTTTATGCACCACTATAACTTCCCACAATACTCTGTAGGGGAAACTGGTCGTTACGGTGCACCTGGTCGTCGTGAAATTGGTCACGGTGCTCTCGGTGAGCGTGCCCTTGCTCAAGTATTGCCAAGCTTGGAAGAATTCCCATATGCGATTCGTCTAGTAGCAGAAGTATTGGAATCAAACGGTTCTTCTTCTCAAGCCTCTATTTGTGCGGGAACACTTGCTCTTATGGCTGGTGGTGTGCCAATCAAGGCGCCAGTAGCTGGTATTGCTATGGGTCTTATCTCAGATGGAAACAACTATACAGTATTGACAGATATCCAAGGTTTGGAAGACCACTTTGGAGACATGGACTTCAAGGTTGCAGGTACTCGTGATGGGATTACAGCCCTTCAAATGGATATCAAGATCCAAGGGATTACTGCAGAAATCTTGACAGAAGCTCTTGCTCAAGCCAAGAAAGCTCGTTTTGAAATCCTTGACGTCATCGAAGCAACCATTCCAGAAGTTCGTCCAGAATTGGCTCCAACTGCTCCGAAAATTGATACCATCAAGATCGATGTGGACAAGATTAAGATTGTCATCGGTAAAGGTGGAGAAACCATCGATAAGATTATCGCTGAAACAGGCGTTAAGATTGATATCGACGAAGAAGGTAACGTGTCTATCTACTCTAGCGACCAAGCTGCCATTAACCGTGCCAAAGAGATCATTGCTGGATTGGTTCGTGAAGCTAAAGTGGACGAAGTCTACCATGCCAAAGTTGTTCGTATCGAGAAATTTGGTGCCTTTGTCAACCTCTTTGATAAGACAGATGCCCTCGTACACATCTCTGAAATGGCTTGGACTCGTACTAACAATGTAGAAGATTTAGTTCAAATTGGTGATTTTGTAGATGTGAAGGTTATTAAGATCGATGAAAAAGGTCGTGTAGATGCTTCTATGAAGGCACTCTTGCCACGTCCGCCAAAACCTGAACGTTCAGAAGAAAAAGGGGACAAAGGTCCTCGTCATGGAGATCGTCCTCGTCACCACCACAAGGACCACAAACCTAAGAAAGAAACTACAGAAACACCAAAAGACTCAGAATAAGAAAAGGAGAAATGTATGGGATGGTGGCGTGAAACCATTGATATCGTAAAAGAAAATGATCCAGCGGCTCGCACCACTTTAGAGGTTTTATTGACCTATCCTGGTGTCAAAGCCTTGGCTGCTCACCGTCTCTCTCATTTTCTCTGGAAACATGGCTTTAAGCTTTTAGCTCGTATGCACAGCCAGTTTTGGCGTTTTTGGACGCAGATAGAGATTCACCCTGGAGCTCAGATTGAATCAGGTGTCTTTATCGACCATGGTTCAGGTCTTGTAATTGGGGAGACGGCTATCGTTGAAAAAGGGGTTCTTCTCTACCACGGGGTAACTCTTGGCGGGACAGGGAAGGATGTTGGCAAACGCCATCCGACCGTTCGTAAAGGAGCTCTCATCTCTGCTCATGCTCAAGTCATTGGACCTGTAGAAATCGGTGAAAATGCCAAAGTCGGTGCTGCAGCGGTTGTCGTAGCAGATGTTCCTAGTGATGTGACGGTTGTCGGAATTCCAGCCAAGATTGTCCGAGTGCATGGACAAAAGGATGAACCAACCATTCACGAAGTTGAAGTAAAACGGGAATACTACGTCAATAAACTTGAGCAGGCGAGAGATGCCAGTCATAGATCGTCAGGTTTATAGAGGATACCTATATGATTCAAGCAAGAAACAAGTTAAGCCAAGAGGGGCTATCTGAGGCGAAAAAACTAATTAACTGTTGCCAAGCCTATGACGGAACTTTTCGGGAGCCTTATCTCTCCAATATGCTCAATTTTGACCCCAACATGCCCGCCTTTTTTCTTTATTACGAAAAAGGTGAACTTGTTGGCCTATTAACCGTCTACGCAGATGACCAAGATGTGGAAGTAGCGATACTGGTCCACCCCAATCATCGCCGTCAAGGAATTGCGCGTGCTTTGTTTACGAGTTTTGAGAAAGAAACGGCTGCTTTTTCTATTCGTTCAGTTACTTTTCAGACAGAACGTATTTTTCTAGACCGTCATCCTGATTTTGTCAGCAACTGGGGACTAATTGAGGATGAAGAGACAGAAACCTGGTTAGGACGTGATCGAACTGCTTATGCATTAGATTCCCGTTCGGATGTCGATGTGCTCTTGGAAGAACCTTCTTATCTTGAAGCCATTGCCCAGCTCCACCACCAAACCTTTTCAGATGAAGTGGAAGCACCGGAAGTGAGCCACAGATATATTTCGGAGGCCTTGAAGGATCCTGATAGTCTGCTTTACATATTACTCAAAGAAGGTCAAGTGATTGGCGTTTGTACGGTCGATGTGTCTGGAAAATGCAATTACCTTTATGGACTTGCGATTGCTGAAGTCAATCGTGGAAAAGGCTATGGAAGCTATTTGGCCAAATCCCTCGTCAACCAACTGATTGAGCAAAATGATAAGGAGTTTCAGATTGCCGTGGAAGATAGCAATGTAGGTGCCAAACGTTTGTATGAAAAGATTGGCTTTGTTAAACAGACCCAGGTGGTTTATCTGAATGCGAAAGAGTAATAAATGCTATTAGAAGAATTTGAAAATGTACCTGCTGTTATCGAGCCAACTGATCGAAGCCTTCTTAGTGGTGGAGAAATCTGTGATACCATTATCTTGTCTTTTAATGGAGAAATCCTTGAACGAGTAAAGCAGATAGATGGTATCTACGAAGGTGGCTATCTTACCAATCTAAATGGCAAACTGCCATGGTATATCTATGAAAAAGATGGGAGTAAGGTAGCAGTTGCTATGGCTACGATTGGTGCTCCAATGGTTGTTGGACTCTTAGAAGAACTCAAAGCAAGAGGATTTAAGAACTTTATTGTTTTGGGATCTTGCGGAGTTCTGGACCAGACTATTCAAGCAGATAAGATTATCCTACCAAGCTCGGCTTTACGTGATGAAGGTACTAGTTATCACTATGCTCCAGCAAGTGATGAAATAGCTTATGAGCGATCTCTACTCTTAACTATGGAAAAAGCCTTGGATAAAGCTGGTATTGAGCATATTCGAACAAAGTCTTGGACCACAGATGCCTTCTATCGTGAGACAGCTGCTAAAGTCAAACGAAGACTAGCAGCAGGAGCTAGAGTTGTAGATATGGAAGCTTCAGCTATCATGGCCTGGGCCCAATATCGCCAAGCCAATGTCTATCAATTTTTCTACACAGCTGACTATGTCGACCATCACAATCATGAATGGGATGCTAGACGCGAGGATAGAAAAGCGGATGCTATGACTTTCTTTGAGATTGCCCTAGTCATTGCTCAAGAGTTAGTTTAGACTAGTCTTTACGATAAATTCGAAACAAGAAAGGAAGGGAGCCTAACGGAAAACATAGAAATAAAACTTCCGTAGTGACTCCCTTCATCTTTTTACTTCATTCTTCTTTTATGTTTAGAAAGGAGCAAGGAAATCCGATTTGTGACAGGCAATCGGACTAAAATTTCGTTGAACAGTTAGTTATGAAAATATCTGTTTATGAATTTTAGCTTTCCTGACTATTATTTTATGATTAAAATCTATGACACCATGTCTCGTGATTTACGAGAATTTGTCCCGATTACAAAGGGAGAGGTTCTCATGTATGTCTGTGGGCCAACGGTATATAATTATATCCACGTGGGGAATGCCCGCTCGACAGTAGCCTTCGATACCATTCGTCGCTACTTTGAGTACCGTGGTTATGAGGTTGCCTACATTTCCAACTTTACCGATGTAGATGACAAGATTATCAACCGAGCCAAGGAAGAAGGCATCACACCTCAAGAAGTAGCGGACAAGTACATTGCTGCCTTTCGTGAGGACGTGACGGCTTTAGGCGTGAAGCCTGCAACTCGTCATCCTCGTGTAGTCGAGTTTATGGATGATATTATTCGTTTTGTTGTTGATTTGATTGAAAAGGGCTATGCTTATGAGAGTCAAGGAGATGTCTATTTCCGTGTGGGAAAATCTCATAACTATGCTAAGTTAGCTAATAAAACACTAGAAGACTTGGAACTAGGTGCTTCAGGCCGTACCGATGAAGAAACGGCTCGCAAGGAAAACCCTGTAGACTTTGCTCTTTGGAAAGCTGCTAAACCAGGTGAGATTTCTTGGAACAGTCCTTGGGGACCTGGACGTCCAGGCTGGCATATCGAATGTTCGGTCATGTCAACGGAGATTTTGGGTGATACCATCGATATTCACGGTGGTGGAGCTGACCTTGAGTTTCCTCACCATACCAACGAAATTGCCCAGTCTGAAGCTAAAACAGGCAAGACCTTTGCCAACTACTGGATGCACAATGGTTTTGTCAATATTGACAATGTCAAGATGTCTAAGTCTTTGGGAAACTTCATTACGGTACACGATGCTCTCAAAACTATCGACGGTCAAGTATTGAGATTCTTCTTTGCGACTCAGCACTACCGTAAGCCTATCAATTTTACGGAAAAAGCAGTGCGTGATGCGGAGACAAATCTCAAGTATTTGAAGAACACCTATGAACAACCATTTACTGGAACAGTAGATGCTCAGGAGTTACAGGCATTTAAAGATAAGTTTGTAGCGGCCATGGATGAGGATTTCAACTCTGCCAATGGTATCACAGTTGTCTTTGAAATGGCCAAATGGATCAACTCAGGCAACTATGATGCAACCGTTAAGGAAGCTCTTGCGGCCATGTTAGAAGTCTTTGGAGTAGTCTTTGTCGAAGAAGTTTTGGATGAAGAGATTGAAGCCTTGATCCAAAAACGCCAAGAAGCGCGTGCTAATAAAGACTTTGCGACAGCTGACCAAATCCGTGACCAACTAGCTGCACAAGGGATTAAGCTACTTGACACCAAGGATGGAGTGAGGTGGACACGTGATTGATGTCAATCTCATTAACGGGATTGCGCTAGCCTTTGAAGGGGATGCGGTGTATTCCATGTATATTCGTCGCCATCTCATTCTCAAAGGCATGACCAAGCCCAATAAACTTCACCAAGAGGCAACCAAGTATGTGTCGGCCAAGGCTCAGGCATATTTGATTTCCCTCATGCTGGAAGAAGAAATCCTAACGGAAAAAGAAGAAGAAATCTATAAACGGGGGCGCAACACAAACAGCCATACTAAGGCTAAGAATGCGGATGTGGTAACCTACCGTATGTCCACGGGTTTTGAAGCGGTCATGGGCTATCTTCATATGACTGAAAATGTGGAGCGCCTCGAAACCTTGATTTCTTGGTGCATCCAAAAAGTGGAGGGCTAGAAATGATTGCAAAAGAACTACTGGATTGGTTTCCTGATGGTAAAATCTTAGATCAGCCAGTTGATAAAGAGGGTTATCTAAGTCTACCTCTGTCAAATTATCAGTGGCTTTTGCTTGAGGAAGCTAGTCTTAGCGAGCGTGAAAAACAACTGGTGGCTCTCTTAACCAAACAGGAGCAAACCATTTCCCTCAATCCCTGGTATAGTTATCTCATTGAAGGCAAAGGACAGGCACCGCAAAACTTTAAAAAATTGCAGCTTGTCTATTGTCACCTATCTTATTTTCAACAGGAGAATTTAACGTCTTGGTTAGAGATGATGGGAACCCTCTTTCCAAATTGTCAAACAGTTCTTCAGGTTGGAGCGCAGGATTACATTTTTGTTCTCCAACAGGATAAGTACACATCCGTTCGCTCAATCCTGACAGATACCTTGGAAGCTGTAGAATATGACTTTGGAGTACGTTTATCCATCATGTTAGGTCAGGTCTGGTCTCAAACAGGAAATCAGGCTCTGTCAGATCTCATCAAAGCAGAACGGGATTTGTTCAAAAACTGGTGGCGACAAGGACATCAAGGATTCCATACTTTTTCTCAACTCTATCTGTGGAGTATGGGTGAAAGAATCGTGGATCTCCGAGTTGTCAAGGAATATCTGCATCAGATGATTGTGGACCAGGATCAGATTCAGGAAATCATCCTTTCACTGTGGGAAAATAGTGCTGTCCTTACGAAGACAGCTCAGCAACTCTATTTGCACCGCAATTCTCTCCAATACAAGATTGATAAATGGGAAGAATTGACAGGGCTTCAGTTGAAAGAATTGACTGACTTGACCTTGTGCTATCAGTTGATTTTACCAGATATTATTTAAAGTTTTGTGCAAGTTGCACAGAACTTTTTTATTTTTTTGGTCACCTTGCCATAGAAATGTAAAGCGTTTTCATCTATAATAAAACTATCAAATGACAAAAGGAGTTCACCGAAATGGTAGAATTAAATCTTAAAAATATTTACAAAAAATATCCAAATAGCGAACACTATTCAGTTGAAGATTTCAACTTGAACATTAAAGACAAAGAGTTCATCGTTTTCGTAGGACCTTCAGGATGTGGTAAATCAACTACTCTTCGTATGATTGCAGGTCTTGAAGACATCACAGAAGGTACTGCATCTATCGATGGCGTGGTTGTCAATGACGTAGCTCCAAAAGACCGTGACATCGCCATGGTATTCCAAAACTACGCTCTTTACCCACACATGACTGTATACGATAACATGGCTTTTGGTTTGAAATTGCGTAAATACAGCAAAGAAGACATTGACAAACGTGTACAAGAAGCAGCTGAAATTCTTGGTTTGAAAGAATTCTTGGATCGTAAACCAGCTGACCTTTCAGGTGGTCAACGTCAACGTGTTGCCATGGGTCGTGCAATCGTCCGTGATGCCAAAGTATTCTTGATGGACGAACCTTTGTCAAACTTGGATGCTAAACTTCGTGTATCAATGCGTGCTGA
The DNA here is from genome assembly GCF_001553685.1 of Streptococcus sp. oral taxon 431. Taxonomy (NCBI): domain Bacteria; kingdom Bacillati; phylum Bacillota; class Bacilli; order Lactobacillales; family Streptococcaceae; genus Streptococcus; species Streptococcus sp. oral taxon 431. The sequence goes on from NZ_CP014264.1 coordinate 759,455, forward strand.
AATCGCTAAAATCCACCGTCGTATTGGAGCTACAACTATCTACGTAACTCACGACCAAACAGAAGCGATGACACTTGCAGACCGTATCGTTATCATGTCAGCAACTAAAAACCCTGCTGGTACAGGTACTATCGGACGTGTTGAACAAATCGGTACTCCTCAAGAAGTTTACAAAAACCCAGTGAACAAATTCGTAGCAGGATTTATCGGAAGCCCAGCTATGAACTTCATCAATGTTAAATTGAACGGTGACCGCATTGTTGCTGACGGATTTACTTTGAAAGTTCCAGAAGGTGCTTTGAAAGTTCTTCGTGAAAAAGGCTACGAAGGAAAAGAATTGATCTTCGGTATCCGTCCAGAAGACGTAAATGCAGAACCTGCTTTCCTTGAAACATTCCCAGAATCAGTTGTGAAAGCAACAATCTCTGTATCAGAATTGCTCGGTTCAGAATCTCACCTATACTGCCAAGTTGGTAAAGATGAGTTCGTTGCAAAAGTTGACGCTCGTGACTACTTGCAAGCAGGTGCAACAGTTGAACTTGGATTTGACTTGAACAAAGCACACTTCTTCGACGTAGAAACTGAAAGAACAGTTTACTAAGATAGATTTTAATCAATGAGCACTACTAGAGTTTTTCTAGTAGTGTTTTTTTATCAAGTTTAGCAAACTCTTACAGAAGAGGCTTTTCTAGTTTTCATATCCTCAAAAAAGTGTTAAAATGGTAGGAAGAATTGGAGAGTATGCATGCCAAAAGAAGTAATTTATTCAGGCGATGAAGTCGTCGCTTTAACGCAAAAATATTTATCGAAAGAAGATGTGGCTTTTGTACACAAGGCCTTGGTTTACGCTGTAGAATGCCATAGTGGCCAATATCGTAAATCAGGTGAGCCTTACATTATCCACCCTATTCAGGTAGCAGGAATCTTAGCTAAACTCAAGCTAGATGCTGTCACTGTTGCCTGTGGTTTTTTGCATGACGTGGTAGAAGACACAGATGCTACTTTAGATGACTTAGAACGCGAATTTGGTCACGATGTTCGAGTGATTGTAGATGGTGTTACCAAGCTTGGCAAGGTTGAGTATAAGTCTATCGAGGAGCAGCTGGCTGAAAATCATCGCAAGATGCTCATGGCTATGTCAGAGGATATCCGTGTTATCTTGGTCAAACTTTCTGACCGTCTGCACAATATGCGAACTCTAAAGCACCTTCGTAAGGACAAGCAGGAACGTATTTCCAGAGAAACCATGGAAATCTATGCACCACTAGCTCACCGTCTGGGGATTTCAAGTGTGAAGTGGGAACTGGAAGATCTCTCTTTCCGTTACCTCAATCCAACTGAATTTTACAAGATTAGTCACATGATGAAGGAAAAACGTCAAGAACGCGAAGCCTTGGTCGATGAAGTTGTGACGAAACTCGAGGAATACTCATCTGAGCGCCATCTTACAGGAAAAATCTACGGTCGTCCAAAGCATATCTACTCTATCTATCGTAAGATGCAGGATAAGAAAAAACGTTTTGAAGAGATCTACGACCTGATTGCCATTCGCTGTATCCTAGACACTCAGAGTGATGTCTATGCGATGTTAGGTTACGTTCATGAGCTTTGGAAGCCAATGCCGGGACGTTTCAAGGACTATATTGCCAATCGTAAGGCCAATGGTTACCAGTCTATCCATACGACTGTTTATGGACCAAAAGGGCCGATTGAGTTCCAGATTCGTACTAAGGAGATGCACGAGGTTGCTGAGTACGGGGTTGCGGCTCACTGGGCTTATAAAAAAGGAATCAAGGGTCAGGTTAATAGCAAGGAATCTGCTATTGGAATGAACTGGATCAAGGAGATGATGGAGCTCCAAGATCAAGCAGATGATGCCAAGGAATTTGTGGATACTGTCAAGGAAAACTATCTGGCTGAGGAGATTTATGTCTTTACTCCAGATGGGGCGGTTCGTTCACTTCCAAAAGATTCAGGTCCGATTGACTTTGCCTATGAAATTCATACAAAGATTGGGGAAAAAGCGACCGGTGCCAAGGTTAATGGCCGTATGGTTCCATTGACGACCAAGTTAAAAACGGGTGACCAGGTTGAAATCATCACCAATCCAAATTCATTTGGACCAAGCCGTGACTGGCTCAACATGGTTAAGACCAGCAAGGCTCGTAACAAAATTCGTCAGTTCTTTAAAAACCAAGACAAAGAATTGTCCATCAATAAAGGTCGTGAATTGCTGATTAGTCAGCTCCAAGAAAATGGCTATGTGGCCAATAAATTTATGGACAAACGCCACATGGATGAAGTCCTTCAAAAAACCAGCTACAAGACAGAAGAAGCGCTATTTGCTGCGATTGGTTTTGGAGAAATCGGAGCTATTACTGTCTTTAACCGTTTGACAGAGAAAGAACGTCGTGAAGAAGAGCGGGCCAAAGCTAAGGCAGAAGCTGAAGAATTGGTCAAGGGTGGCGAAGTCAAGGTGGAGAACAAGGACACGCTTAAGGTTAAGCATGAGGGTGGAGTAGTCATCCAAGGTGCTTCTGGGCTCTTGATCCGGATTGCCAAATGTTGTAACCCTGTTCCAGGTGATGATATCGTCGGCTATATTACCAAAGGACGCGGAGTTGCCATCCACCGTGTAGACTGTATGAACCTTCGTTCACAGGAAAACTACGAGCAACGTCTACTCGATGTTGAGTGGGAAGACCAATTCTCAAGCAAGGAATATATGGCTCATATCGACATCTATGGACTCAACCGTTCTGGTCTTTTGAATGATATCTTGCAAGTCCTATCCAATACAACTAAGAATATCTCAACGGTTAACGCCCAGCCAACCAAGGATATGAAATTTGCTAATATCCATGTATCTTTTGGAATTTCAAATCTTTCAACGTTGACTACGATAGTTGATAAGATCAAGAGTGTACCAGAAGTCTATTCAGTTAAACGAACAAATGGCTAAATTGGTTGAGATAGTCAGAAAGGATTTCTATGAGAATTATCGTTCAGCGCGTCAAGGAAGCTCAGGTCTCAATTGAAGGGCAGGTTCATGGTCAAATCAAGCAGGGGCTCTTGCTCTTAGTGGGTGTTGGACCTGAGGATCAGCAAGAGGATTTGGAGTATGCAGTCAGAAAACTTGTCAATATGCGAATTTTCTCAGATGCTGAAGGCAAGATGAATCTGTCTGTTAAGGATATCCAAGGCCAAATCCTCTCCATCTCTCAGTTTACTTTGTTTGCAGATACCAAAAAGGGAAATCGTCCAGCCTTTACAGGCGCTGCTAAACCGGATATGGCGGAAGCTTTCTATCAAGAATTTAACCAAGAACTAGCCAAGGAAGTTCCTGTTGAGACAGGAGTCTTTGGAGCAGATATGCAGGTGGAACTAGTCAATGATGGCCCAGTAACCATCATCCTTGACACCAAAAATAGATAAAAAAAACCAAGCTCGTGGGCTTGGTTTTTTGCTGATAAAGACTTTAGTTCATTTTTTCAACGTAAAGTTGTTTTGCAATTTCTAGGCTGACTTGGAGTTCTTCATTCTTGTGAATGAGAGTGAAGGTATTAGAGAAGCCATCAAACTGCTTGACTTGGAGTTGATCTCCAATATGGATACTGTGTTTTTCCAAATATTGGAGAAGTTCAAAACTATCGTGAACCCGAGTTAGTAAATAGGTCCCTGCTTCTTTGATATCAGAGAGTGGAAGGTTATTGATCTCAACTAACAGCTCTCCCTTGGCAGGAATGGTTCCTCCATGGGGACAGGTCTTTGGAAAGCCTAACATAGTTTCCAGTCGCTCCACAAAAAGGTCTGACACTGTATGCTCTAATACCTCAGCCTCATCGTGAATTTGATTGCTGGTATAGTCTAGATGGTGAACTAGAAAGACCTCTATCAGTCGATGCTTACGATAAAGCTCAGAGACCAGCTTTAAACCAATATCCGTTAGTATATAGCCATTTTCTTTATTCTTTAATATAAGATTTTCGGATTGCATGCGCTTGATCATCTCAGTTACCGCTGGAGGTGATACCTGCATCCGAGCAGCGATTTCCTTGTTGGTAATCTTAGGAACTTCCATGCCAATCTCATAAATACATTTTAAGTAATCTTCTTTATTTGGTGTCATTCGCATTTCCTTGTTTAGTATCTCTATCTAGTATACCAAAAAAAGCTAGATTTCTCTAGCTTTCTGCCTTGTTACAAGTGGGCTTTATTTTAGTCAAGCGACTTTGCTGCTTCAATGGCTGCTTCAAAGTTTGGTTCGCTGTTGATATTGTCCACATACTCGACATAACGGATAATATTGTCAGCATCAAAGACAAAGACCGCGCGAGCAAGTAAGTGCCACTCATTGATTAAGAGGGCGTAATCTCGTCCAAAAGAGTGGTCGAAGTAGTCTGAGAGCATGATGGCATTTTCAATTCCTTCAGCACCACACCAGCGTTTTTGAGCGAAGGGGAGGTCCATAGATACCGTTAGGACAACAGTGTTGTCTAAGCTCGCCAATTCTTGGTTAAAGCGACGAGTCTGAAGTGAGCAGATGCCTGTATCGATAGAAGGGATGACACTCAAGATTTTTTTCTTGCCTTCAAAGTCAGCCAGTGTTTTTTTAGAGAGGTCAGTCGTTGTGAGAGAGAAATCAATTGCTTTGTCTCCTACTTGTAGTTGTTTTCCTGTAAACGTAACAGGGTTTCCAAGGAATGTAGTCATAAGCTACTCCAATCTTTTTTCTTTCATTTTACATTAAATGTTCAGACTCTTCCAATAATTTGACCGGATTTTGAATCAAAAAAACGCCAATTCAAGGTGACTGACGTTTTTAAAATGATTATTTAGCTAAACCTTCAGCAATCTTGTCAAGGTTGTATTTCATCATGTTGTAGTAGCTATCGCCTTCTTTACCTTCTTCAGCGATTGAGTCCGTAAAGATTTGAGCATAGATTGGGATGTTTGTGTCTTTAGAAACAGTCTTCATTGGACGATCATCGACACTGGATTCAACAAATAGTGATGGAACTTTCATTTGGCGAAGTTTTTCAACCAAAGTCTTGATTTGGTCAGGTGTTCCTTCTTCTTCAGTGTTGATTTCCCAAATGTAAGCACTTGGTACACCGTAAGCTTTAGAGAAGTATTTGAAGCATCCCTCGCTGGTTACGATGAGTTTCTTGTCAGCATCAATAGCGTTAAATTTCTCTTTGGCTTCCTTGTCAAGCTTGTCTAGTTTTTCAGTGTATTCTTTGAGATTCTTTTCGTAGAATTCTTTGTTGCTAGGGTCTTTAGCGATGAGTTGCTTAGCAATATTTTGAGCATAGATGATCCCGTTTTCAAGGTTGAGCCAAGCGTGTGGGTCTTCTTTGCCTTTTTCGTTTTGACCTTCAAGGTAGATAACATCAACGCCTTCGCTGACTGCAAAGTAGTCTTTGTTTTCAGTTTTCTTAGCATTCTCAACTAATTTTGTAAACCAGGCATTTCCACCTGTTTCAAGGTTGATACCGTTATAGAAAATCAAATCAGCTTGAGAAGTTTTCTTGACGTCTTCAGGTAGTGGTTCGTATTCGTGTGGGTCTTGACCAACAGGAACGATACTGTGAAGATCAATCTTGTCTCCTGCGATATTTTTAGTAATATCAGCGATGATTGAGTTTGTGGCAACAACTTTTAGTTTTTGACCAGAAGCTGCATCTTTTTTTCCACTAGCACATGCTACAAGAGCAATGACGGAAAGAAAGAGAACGAGTAATGTACCTAATTTTTTCATTAGATCCTCCAATTTATTGGGGCTTTGCCCCTTATTTTAACAAATGTTTATTTTTCAGTTTCAAATATCGTTGTTTTGGAGCGATAAAGAAGCTAATGAGAAAGAAACTAGCAGCTGTAAGCACGATACTAGAACCTGCCGCAACGTTAAAGCTATAGCCGATAAAGAGTCCCAAAACTGAAGCTGTAGCTCCAAAGGTTGAGGAAAGGAAAATCATACTTTTCAGGCTATTAGCATACAGATAAGCAGTTGCAGCTGGGGTAATCAGCATGGCTACAATCAGGATAGTTCCGACACTTTGCATGGCTGTCACAGACACGAGAGTTAGGAGTACCATGAGTAAGTAGTGATAGAAATTGACAGGCATTCCCATGGCTTTAGCCAAGAGTTCATCAAAGGACGTTATCAAGAGTTGCTTGAAGAAAATCCAGATTAACAAGAGAATGGCTGCCCCTACACCCATAGTAATAAACATATCTGTATCCTGAACAGCAAGAATATTCCCAAAAAGGATATGAAAGAGGTCAGTCGAGCTTTTAGCTACGCTAATCAAGATGATACCGAGGGCTAAGAAAGAAGAAAAGGTAATGCCGATGGCGGTATCGCTTTTGACAATCGAGTTTCCCTTGATGTAGGTAATGATGATAGCAGCTAGCAGTCCAAAGACAATGGCTCCGATAAAGAAGTCAATGCCCAAGATGAAGGAGAGGGCTACACCTGGTAACACAGCATGTGAAATGGCATCTCCCATGAGTGACATCCCGCGTAGGATGATGAAACATCCCACAGCTCCAGCTACGATTCCGATAACAATGGCTGTTATCAAGGCATTTTGGAGAAAGTGGAAGTTCTGCAATCCATCTATAAATTCTGCAATCATAGGTCACCTCCATTGAAAAAGAGTCGATTACCGTAAGCTTCTTTGAGATTGGCTTGGGTAAAGGTTTCTTTGGTCGGACCAAAAGCAATCACTTCTCGATTGACAAGCAAGACTTGATCGAAGTAGTGGCGAACCTTGCTGAGGTCGTGGTGGACGATGAGAACCGTCTTCCCAGCTTTTTTCAGATCTCTCAGCGTATTCATGATGATTTCCTCACTGACTGAGTCAATCCCAACAAAGGGTTCATCCAAGAGGATATAGTCGGCTTCCTGCACCAAACATCTGGCAATCAAGACCCGCTGGAATTGACCTCCAGACAGTTGACTGATTTGCCGTTCAGCGTAGTCAGCTAGGTCGACGATTTCAAGGGCCTCTTGCACTTTCTTCCAATGTTTAGCATTTAAACTTCGAAAGAGAGGAATAGAGGGAAATAGTCCTAACGAGACGCATTCCTTGACCTTGATGGGAAAGTTGTAGTCGATATGAATTTTTTGTTCGACATAGGCGATTCGATGTAAGGATTTTTTAACTTCCTTGTCATCGAGAAATGCCTGACCTTGATGTGGGATAATTCCCAGCATACCTTTTAATAATGTTGATTTCCCAGCGCCGTTTGGGCCAATAATTCCGGTAATCGTTGGTCCTTGGAGCACTAGTGAAATATCCTTTAGTGCCAACGTTTCTTTGTAGGAGACACTGAGGTTTTCGATACGTATCATACAGTTATATTCCTCCTATCTTTTAATATACATTAAAATAAAAATTAAGTCAAGTTAATTTTTGTAAATATTTAAAATATTAATAATGAAAACAATCAGGAGAAGATGGCATTTTTAATTGCAATCCCAAGGGAATTTTGCTAAGCTAGGAATAAGTGAAATTAGGAAAGTGAGAACAAGATGACACGTTATCAAGATGATTTTTATGATGCTATAAATGGTGAGTGGGAAAAGACTGCCGTCATTCCAGCTGACAAATCACGAACAGGTGGTTTTATTGACCTTGACGAAGAAATCGAAGACTTGATGCTAACAACAACCGACAAATGGTTGGCAGGTGAAGAAGTGCCAGAAGATGCTATCTTGGCAAATTTTGTTAAGTACCATCGTATGGTCAGAGATTTTGACAAACGAGAAGCAGATGGAATCAAACCAGTTCTTCCTATGCTTAAGGAATACCAAGATTTGGAAAGTTTTGCGGATTTCGCAAGCAAATTAGCAGAGTTTGAATTAGCTGGTAAACCAAACTTCCTTCCATTTGGCGTATCACCAGACTTTATGGATGCTAGAACCAATGTTCTCTGGGCCAGTGCGCCAGGAACTATCTTGCCTGATACGACCTACTATGCGGAAGACCATCCACAGCGTGAGGAATTGTTGAACCTTTGGAAAGAAAGTACTGCTAATCTCCTCAAAGCCTATAACTTCTCAGATGAAGAAATCGCAGATTTGCTTGAGAAACGATTGGAATTGGACCGTCGCATTGCGGCTGTGGTGCTTTCTAACGAAGAAAGTTCAGAATATGCCAAACTCTACCATCCATACTCTTATGAAGATTTCAAAAAGTTTGCATCAGCCTTGCCTCTCGATGACTTCTTCCAAGCAGTGATTGGTCAAACTCCAGATAAGGTCATCGTAGACGAAGAACGTTTCTGGCAAGTCGCAGAGAAATTCTATAGTGAAGAAGCTTGGCCTTTGCTCAAGGCAAGCTTGATCTTGAGTGTAGTCAATCTTTCAACTAGCTACCTAACAGATGAGATTCGCATCTTGTCAGGTGCTTATGGACGTGCCCTTTCAGGAGTTCCAGAGGCTCAAGACAAACGCAAGGCTGCCTACCATTTAGCTCAAGGACCATTCAAACAAGCGCTTGGTCTTTGGTATGCACATGAAAAATTCTCTCCAGAAGCCAAGGCAGACGTGGAGAAAAAAGTAGCGACCATGATTGACGTTTATAAGGAACGTTTGGCTAAAAATGACTGGCTCACACCTGAAACCCGTGACAAGGCCATTGTCAAACTCAATGTCATTAAGCCTTATATTGGTTATCCAGAAGAGCTGCCAGCCCGCTACAAGGACAAGGTAGTGAATGAATCTGCCAGCCTCTTTGAGAATGCCCTAGCCTTTGCGCGTGTTGAAATCAAGCACAGTTGGAGCAAGTGGAACCAGCCGGTTGACTACAAGGAGTGGGGAATGCCTGCTCATATGGTTAATGCCTATTACAATCCACAAAAGAACTTGATTGTCTTTCCGGCTGCTATTTTACAGGCACCATTTTATGACTTGCATCAGTCATCTTCTGCCAACTATGGTGGTATCGGAGCGGTTATCGCCCATGAAATTTCTCATGCCTTTGATACAAATGGGGCTTCCTTTGATGAAAATGGTAGCCTCAAGGATTGGTGGACTGAGAGCGACTATGCAGCCTTCAAAGAGAAAACTCAGAAGGTTATCGACCAGTTTGACGGCCAAGAATCTTACGGCGCAACGATTAACGGTAAATTGACCGTATCAGAAAATGTTGCTGACCTAGGAGGAATCGCTGCAGCGCTAGAAGCTGCTAAGAGAGAGCCAGACTTCTCAGCTGAAGAATTCTTCCATAACTTTGCGCGTATTTGGCGAATGAAAGGCCGTCCAGAGTTGATGAAACTGATGGCTAGCGTTGATGTGCACGCCCCAGCTAAACTCCGTGTTAACATCCAAGTGCCAAACTTTGATGACTTCTTTACAACCTATGATGTCAAAGAAGGCGACGGCATGTGGCGTTCACCAGAGGACCGTGTGATTATTTGGTAATACAAAAACCAAGGATGATTGTCCTTGGTTTTTATGTTTTAGAAAAATGGATTAAAGGTTTTTTCGTGAGCGATGGTAGTAGCAGGTCCGTGCCCTGGATAGACATCGTAGTTTGGGAGAGTAAAGAGCTGGGTTTGGATACTATGAAGGAGTTGTTCCATACTACCAGTTGGCAAATCTGTTCGACCAATGGTTTCTCGGAAAAGGGCATCACCCGTTAAGACCAAGTGCCCATCTGGAAAAACAAATGAAACTCCTCCGATAGAGTGGCCTGGAGTTGGTAATACAGTGAAGCGGAACTCCTCAATCTGGTATTCTTCATGAAAGACAAAGGTGTGTTCAGCCGGTTTGCAGATGACATCCGCCATATCGTCGTGTCGAGGAAGGCCAGAAAGATTGTCGACAGGAGTAAAGAGCCAAGCAGCTTCGCTTTCTGCCACATATACGGGAGGATTTCCGAAAGTATCTCTGACCAAGTCTAGACTCATAATATGGTCGTAGTGGGTATGGGTCAAGAGGATAGCGCAGACTGGTTTATTGATGGTCTCGATAGTCTTGCGAATAGCCTCCCAATGGTTACCCGGATCAACAACAATCAGGTGTTGGTCTCCTTCAAGATAATAAGTATTTTCATAGGCAACAGGGTTCACAGTTTTGTGGATTTTCATAGGATTTCCTCTTTCAAAGCATTTACTCCTACTAGTATAACACAGAAGAATAAAATAAGAAATCAATAAAAAAGTCCCTTCAGAGAAGAGACCTTGTTCTTGATTAAAAATGATTTTTCCAGGCATGGAAACGAGCATCCAGCAGGAGTTGTGTCAGATTTTTTAAGATTTCAACTTGCTCAGGCTCTAGAGTCTGAGCTTGAGAAACAAGTTGTCGAACATGGTCAATAGCATTTTTAGAAGACAGTTCATTAATGGAGCTGATTCCAGATTCTAGAATGGTACCAAAGAAGAGATCAAAGTAGAGTTCTAGTTCTTCATCGGGCACACTATCCACCCATTCTTTGAGAGTGTCTTTGATTTGGAGACTTTCGCTACTGATGGCCTCTAGTTGGACAAAGTGGTGTCCCTCTGTCAGCCAACTAAAGGTACTGTGTTGGGCGATACCGCCGAGAGCTGTAGACTTGACGACGATAGGTGTATCAGGGACTTCTAGCATCATGCCAATGACAGATCCCTGTGGGACATAGCGGCGAATTTTTGGAATAACATCTTGATAACCAGTGGTTTCAGTCAGATGAGCCTGCAAACCAGGGGCATCGTAGGTATAAATCGCAGATATCTTTTCCTGCAATTCAGGTAGGATTTGACTAGCAGCATAGATGGCTAGATTCCCACCTTTAGAATGTCCAGCAAGCATGACTTTTTGTTTTGGATGTTGGGTAAAGAAATCTTCCAAGTATTCAAGAGCATCCTTTTGGGCAGGGATTTCCTTCATGTAGGTCATATGGAAATCTTCCTTCCAACCAATAATACTGTCGTCTGTGCCACGAAAGACAATCAGATAAGTATCTAGGTTCAGACGATAGGTCATAGCAGCAAACTGCTTTTGAAGTTCTGTGTCGACCTCGTTGACAAAATTAGAAAGTTTGCTATTTTTAAAACGTTTGTGTTGGGATAACTGATCGAGGAGCTGAAGCCGTTCTTTATTGGTCAACATGGTACTTTCTCGAGGGACGCGTGTTGCGACATCGCTTAAACGATTGACGGATTGGTCCAACAAGTTATCAAAAGACAGGTAGGTCAGCTCTGTCAAAGCAAGTATATCCAGTTCATTTAAGGGAATATCATAAAAAGAATCGTATTGAACGTCAGTTAGGTAGTCGAAAATATTGGCCATGGGAACTCCTTTCTTAACTTTTATCTTATCAGATTTGCATCAATTTCGCTAGTAGTGAGAAGAATTTTGCTATAATATAGAAAAAGGAGGAGCAGATGCACAAGATTTTACTAGTAGAAGATGATCCAGTTATTCGTCAGCAAGTTGGGAAAATGCTCTCCGAATGGGGTTTTGAAGTAGTTATGGTAGAAGACTTCATGGAAGTTCTGACACTATTTGTTCAATCTCAACCTCATCTGGTTCTCATGGATATCGGCTTGCCTCTCTTTAATGGTTATCACTGGTGCCAGGAGATTCGCAAGATTTCCAAAGTTCCTATTATGTTTCTGTCTTCAAGAGACCAGGCTATGGACATCGTGATGGCTATTAACATGGGGGCAGATGATTTTGTGACCAAGCCTTTTGACCAGCAGGTACTTTTAGCTAAGGTACAAGGATTATTGCGCCGCTCTTATGAGTTTGGACGGGATGAGAGTCTCCTAGAGTATGCTGGAGTTATCCTCAATACCAAATCTATGGATGTGCATGTCAATGGCAAAGCTATCAGTTTAACAAAGAATGAATTTCAGATTTTACGGGTTTTATTTGAACATGCAGGAAATATCGTAGCGCGTGATGACTTGATGCGTGAACTCTGGAACAGTGACTTTTTTATTGACGACAATACCTTGTCTGTTAATGTCGCTCGTTTGCGTAAGAAATTGGAGGAAGAAGGTTTGATTGGTTTTATTGAAACCAAGAAAGGAATAGGGTACGGATTGAAACATGCTTGAACTTAAAAGTTTTTTTCTAGCTTATATCCGTTCGCGTAGCCGTTTTTTTGCTTTTATTCTGTTATTGACGGGTCTCATCTTTCTTTTTGATGTCCTATTTGTTAGTCAAGGACCTTACTTTAACTATTTCTTCTTTCTATCTACATTTTTGACATTTTTGTTTTTGGTATTTGATTTCTTGATAGAATTGCAACGTTATCGTAAGGAATTGCTCTATGGCGAAAGAAAAGCTAAGTCACCAATGGAAGTCCTTCTAACTGAAAAATTAGAGAAAAGCGAATCTGAACTCTATCAAAAGAAATCAGATGCTGAAAACCGCTATAATGATTTGGTGGACTACTATACACTCTGGGTTCATCAGATAAAAACACCAATTGCAGCCAGTAAACTCCTTGTAAGTGAGGTGGCGGATCGCCAACTGAAGCAACAGTTGGAACAGGAAATTTTTAAGATTGATTCCTATACCAATCTCGTTCTCCAATATCTACGCTTAGAAAGCTTCCATGATGATTTGGTTTTGAAGAAAGAAAATATAGAAGATTTGGTCAAGGAAGTCATTCGCAAATATGCCCTTTTCTTTATTCAGAAAGGTCTAAGTATTAATCTGCATGACTTAGACAGGAGCATTGTGACGGATAAAAAATGGCTGTTGGTAGTTATTGAACAAATCCTGTCAAATAGCCTCAAGTACACAAATGCAGGTGGAATTGAAGTCTATATGGATGGTCAAGAACTTTGCATCAAGGATACTGGGATTGGCATCAAAAACAGTGATCGGTTGCGAGTCTTTGAACGTGGATTTTCAGGATATAATGGTCGAATGACCCAGCAGTCATCTGGACTTGGGCTCTATCTAACCCAGAAAATCAGCCAAGAATTAGGACATCAGATCCGTATCGAATCTGAACTTGGTCAAGGGACGACTGTGCGCATTAAGTTTTCAGAAGTAAACCTACTGATTGAGTGAAAAGAATTACTAAGAGCTTGGAAGAATCCTTTCAGGCTCTTCTTTAGACCTTGTTATGGTAAGAAAGCAGGCTTCAATCAGATAAAAAATTGTAATCTTACAAAAATGTAAGATTACAGACCTCTTTTGTAAGGTTATGTTATGGCAAGCCATCTTTTTTTGGAGTAAACTTAGAGCATAAAGAAAAAGGAGAGAAACCATGAAAACAATCTTACAAAAGAAACATACAGGTAAACCAAGTCCAAAAGAGATCGAGCGAGTTCAGCTCGGTTGCGCTATTATGCAGGCTCAGTTTCAACTAATGAGATATTAAAAAGGAGATTATCATGACACTATTAGATGTAAAACACGTTCAAAAGATTTATAAAACACGTTTCCAAGGCAACCAAGTAGAAGCCCTGAAAGATATTCATTTTACTGTAGAAAAAGGTGACTACGTTGCTATCATGGGTGAATCTGGTTCTGGGAAATCTACTTTACTCAATATTCTCGCCATGCTTGACAAACCAACTCGTGGTCAGGTCTTCCTAAACGGAACAGACACAGCTACCATTAAAAATACTGAAGCATCAAGCTTCCGTCGTGAAAAGTTAGGCTTTGTCTTCCAAGACTTCAATTTGTTAGATACGCTTTCTGTTAAAGACAATATCTTACTCCCTTTGGTATTGTCTAGAAAGCCTATTACAGAAATGATGAAAAAATTGGTCGTAACGGCTGAAAATCTTGGCATCAACCAATTGCAGGAGAAGTATCCTTATGAAATTTCTGGGGGGCAAAAACAACGGGTAGCAGTTGCACGCGCCATCATTACAGAACCTGAAATTCTCCTTGCTGATGAGCCAACAGGAGCTCTAGACTCTAAATCATCTGCAGCCCTTCTTGATATTTTTGATCAGATCAATGAACAAGGACAAACCATTCTCATGGTAACCCACTCAACAGCTGCGGCCAGTCGTGCGAAACGTGTCCTCTTCATCAAGGATGGCATCCTTTACAATCAAATCTACCGTGGTGAAAAGACTGAACGTCAGATGTTCCAAGAAATCTCTGACACCTTGACTGTTATGGCAAGTGAGGTGAACTAGTATGTTTCGATTAACCAATAAGTTGGCCATCTCCAACTTAATCAAAAACCGTAAACTCTATTATCCTTTTGCACTAGCAGTTCTCCTTGCAGTTACTATCAGCTACCTATTTTATTCATTAACTTTTAATCCTAAAATGGTAGAAATGCGGGGTGGATCTTCTATTCAATTTACCCTACAACTAGGTCTCATCGTAGTAACACTTGCATCTGCCATTATCGTCCTTTATGCCAACAGTTTTGTCATGAAAAATCGTTCCAAAGAACTGGGTATATATGGCATGTTGGGACTAGAAAAGCGACATTTGATTGGTATGACCTTCAAGGAACTCCTGATTTTTGGTCTAGTAACAGTCACTGCTGGGATTGGGATTGGTGCCCTCTTTGACAATCTGATTTTCGCTTTATTGCTCAAACTTTCAAAGATGAAGGTGGAGTTAGTCGCAACCTTCCAATGGTCCGTAGTCCTTTCCATCCTTCTGGTATTTGGTTTTATCTTTTTAGTCATTGTCTTCCTAAATGCTATCCGCATTATCCGTATGGATGCTCTCCAACTATCTCGTGAGAAAGCAAAAGGTGAGAAGAAGGGCCGTTTCCTAGTGTTTCAGACAATCTTGGGACTACTCTCTTTAGGTAGTGGCTATTATCTAGCTCAAAGCGTAACAAATGCTCTATTAGCTATTTCTACCTTCTTTTTAGCTGTAATACTGGTCATTTTAGGAACCTATCTCTTGTTCAATGCTGGGATTACAGTTTTCTTGAAAATGCTCAAGAAAAACAAGAAATATTACTACAAACCTAACAATCTCATCTCTGTTTCTAACCTCATTTTCCGTATGAAGAAAAATGCGGTTGGTTTAGCGACTATCGCCATCCTTTCCACCATGGTTTTGGTCACCATGTCGGCAGCAACCAGTATTTACAATGGTTCTGAAAATATTAAAAAACTCCTGTATCCTCACGATATGTCAATTTCAGGACAAAATGTAGAAGTTGAGGATTTAGACCAACTTTTAACTCAGTATGCCAAGGAAAAGAACCTAACAATCAGCACTAAGGATGTTCTTAGCTATGCAAGTTTCGGCCTTTCTAGTCAAGATGGTACCAAATTAACCACCTTTGCAAAAGGTCAAAATAGTGTTATGCCCAAGACAGTTTTCCTAGTCTTTGATCAAAAGGATTATGAAAAAATGACTGGACAAAAGCTGAACCTTACGAATAATGAGGTGGGACTATTCGCTAAGAACGATGGCCTTAAAGGTCAAAAAGCATTCAGTCTGAACAATCAGAACTATACGATCAAGCAAGAAATCCAGCAAGATTTCCTCAGAGACCATGTTGCTAACCAGTATGTACTTTTGATCTCAGATTATAACTACCTTGTTGTCTCAAATTTGCAGGACTTTTTAGATAAATACCAGGATTCTGCTATATACACTCAGCTATATGGTGGAATGGATGTGACAGCAAGTAAAGAGGAACAGTTAAAGCTATCTGATGATTTCGATGCGTATGTGAATAATTTCAGTCACAATCTCAAGAACGAGGATGGTATGGTTTACGGTGCAAACATTGCGAGTGAGTCAACTGTCGAAATGAACGCTCTCTTTGGTGGAGTCCTCTTTATCGGTATTTTTCTCTCTATCATCTTTATGGTAGGTACTGTACTCGTTATCTACTATAAACAAATTTCAGAAGGTTATGAAGACCGTGAACGCTTTGTCATTCTGCAAAAGGTTGGTTTGGATCAAAAACAAATCAAGCAAACCATTAACAAGCAGGTCTTGACTGTTTTCTTCCTACCTCTGGCCTTTGCCTTCCTTCATCTGGCTTTTGCTTATCACATGTTGAGCCTGATTCTCAAGGTCGTTGGTGTTGTTGATTCAGCCATGATGTTAAGTGTAACACTTTCTATTTGTGGTATCTTTGCTTTAGTTTATGTACTAATCTTTATGATAACTTCAAGAAGCTATCGCAAGATTGTTCAAATATAAAAATAAAGGATATAATGTAAAGTCAGAAAGTTATTTTGACGGAGGAATCCTAGATTATATTGGATACTCTATCTTAGTAGCCATAATTTGCGGGTTTACCTTGGGGATCGCAATACCTTGACCGATTTGCATGATGCAAAATTGGAAAGCCAAACACACTCATCATGTTTAAACATTAAAACGTTATCTTCTTTCAGAGGAGATAACGTTTTTTCTTCTTCGGATAAGGAAACAAAAATTTCTACCTTTCTCTATCTTTTAAATTGATTGATTTCTTCAGAGAAAGGCTGTAAAATTTTTGATATAATGTTAAGGATGGACTGATGGATATTTAAAGGATCATTTTCAAAAGAATGACAGGTGAGAATTAAAAATATGTAAGATTGGACAGATGTCTCTCTACCATCATCCATACAGAAACAAGATTATATGAAATAAAAGGAGTAACCAATGACCGGAAACTATTCAACACGTGAATACCGTGAGAAATTATATGATGACCTTCATGTTCGATTAAGAGATACAGTGATTTTGATGTGTGCGATTTTTATTGCCTCTATAGGTCTAAATATGAATTCAACAGCTGTCATTATTGGAGCCATGCTGATTTCCCCTCTTATGACACCGATTGTTGGACTGGGGTTTGGTTTAGCTATTTTTGATACGCGTTTAATCAAGCAATCTCTAGAGGTTTTATTTACTCAAGTATTAGTCAGTTTGCTTGTCTCGACTCTGTATTTCTGGATTTCTCCCTTATCTTATACAAGTAGCGAGTTGATTGCACGAACATCTCCAACCATTTGGGATGTTCTCATTGCTATTGCTGGTGGGATTGCAGGTGTAATTGGTTCAAGGAAAAAAGAAGCAAATAATATCGTGCCTGGAGTAGCCATTGCAACAGCTCTGATGCCACCTATCTGTACTGCAGGTTATGGTTTAGCTAATGGAAATGTACGATTTTTATTCGGAGCTCTCTATCTTTTCTTGATCAACTGTGTCTTTATCATGCTAATCAACATTGTTGGAACAAGAATTTTGATGAGAAAATCTCCTTTAAGTTCATTTAAAGAGCTAAACATTAAAATGAGAATTGGGTTGATATCCTTAATTGTATTATTGGTTCTTCCAGCCAGCTATTCAGCAGTCACTCTGACGATAGATCAAGCACGAAAAGAAGGGATTAAACAGTTTGTAGGAAAAGAGTTCGCCAATCATACGGTCATTAATCAAGTCTACAAGTCTAGGGACAATGAATTGGTCTTGACAGTTGTTGGAGATCCGATTTCAGAAGAAGAATTAGAAACAATTCTCCAAAAACAAGCCTCTTACGGGATTCAATCTGTTCAATTGAAAGTCAATCAGGTTCATAATTCGACAAAATTAGATAGTGAGATGACCAAGGAATTTTATGAAACCATTAATAAGTATATCGATCAAAAACTCTCTGAAAAAGATTCACAAAAAGATCTCGTAAAAGAAAATGAAGCAGACAAGGATTGAGGATATTGACCTTTTCTAACTCGAGGAAGCAAATCTTAGGAGGATATCCTATATCCCAAAGTTAGTGGATAGAAAGGATCGTTGATGAGGCTGCCATTTGTGGAAGTTTGACCAATCACTACTAGCTCAGGATACATAAAAAAGCAACAACGTTTTCAGTTGTTGCTTTTTTATGTAGATGGGATTGTTATCCCAGATTTTATCGTTTATTTTTCAACTCGTGATTTGTTGGCAATATCTGCAAGAATCAATTCTACAAATGCGTCTACCGGCATAGTTTCAGTTTCTTTTTGACCATAACGGCGAACGTTTACAGCCTTCTCTTCCATTTCCTTGTCACCAACGATCAATTGGTAAGGAATTTTTTGAGTTTGAGAAGCACGGATCTTGAATTGCATTTTTTCATTGCGTTCATCCACATCGGCACGAACACCACGGTCACGGAGTTTCTTAGCTACTTCCCAAGCGTAGTCCACGTGTTTTTCGTTAGAAACTGGGATAAGAGTTACTTGGTGTGGTGCAAGCCATGTTGGGAAGGCACCCTTGTAGTTTTCAATCAAGATAGCTGTGAAGCGTTCCATAGTTGAGATAACACCACGGTGGATCATCACTGGACGGTGTTCTTCACCATCGGCTCCGATGTATTTAAGGTCGAAGCGTTCTGGAAGCAAGAAGTCAAGCTGGATAGTAGAAAGAGTTTCTTCTTTACCAAGGGCAGTCTTAACCTGGATATCCAATTTTGGTCCGTAGAAGGCTGCTTCACCTTCAGCTTCAAAGTAGTCAAGTCCCATGTCATCCATAGCTGATTTCAACATACGTTGAGCATTTTCCCACATTTCATCATTATCAAAGTACTTGTGAGTATCTTGAGGGTCACGATATGATAAACGGAAACGATAGTCAGTCAAGTTGAAATCTTCGTAAACGTCGATAATCAATTGAAGCGTACGTTGGAACTCATCTTTAATTTGTTCAGGTGTTACGAAAGTATGACCATCATTAAGTGACATTTCACGTACACGTTGAAGCCCTGTAAGAGCACCAGATTTTTCATAACGGTGCATCATACCGATTTCAGCAATACGGATTGGCAATTCACGGTATGAGTGAACGTGGTGCTTAAAGACTTCGATATGGTGAGGACAGTTCATTGGACGAAGGACAAATTCTTCACCATCTCCCATATCCATAGTTGGGAACATATCTTCACGGTAGTGATCCCAGTGACCAGAAGTCTTGTAAAGTTCTACTGAGGCAATTGGTGGAGTGTAGACGTGTTGGTAACCAGCGGCGATTTCCTTATCGACGATGTAGCGTTCCAATTCACGACGGATAGTCGCACCATTTGGTAACCAGAATGGAAGTCCTTGACCAACTTCTTGAGAAATCATGAAGAGGTCAAGCTCTTTCCCAAGTTTACGGTGGTCACGTTCTTTGGCTTCTTCACGCATTTGAAGGTAGTTCTTCAAGTCTTTCTTGTCAAACCAAGCTGTACCGTAGATCCGTTGCATCATAGCATTGTCGCTATTACCACGCCAGTAAGCACCAGCTACATTAAGAAGGTGGAAAATTTGGATACGGCCTGTTGATGGGACGTGTGGGCCACGGCAAAGGTCTACATATTCACCTTGACGGTAGATAGTCAAACCGCCCTCATCTTCTGAGTGTTCTTCGATCAATTCCAATTTGTATGGATCGTTCTTGAAAATTTCACGCGCTTCATCTTTAGTCACTTCCTCACGAATAGATGGGAAGTTTTCTTTCACGATTTTCTTCATTTCTTCTTCGATACGAGGAAGGTCTTCGTTAGAGATTTGACCCGCTTGGTTGTCTGTATCGTAGTAGAAACCATCTTCGATAGCTGGACCAACACCCAAGTGAATGTCTGGGAAGAGGCGACGAGCAGCTTGGGCAAATAAGTGAGCCGCTGAGTGACGCAAGATTGGAAGAGCATCTTCGTGATCAGGTGTCACGATTTCGATGCTTCCGTCTTCAGTGATAGCACGAGTTGTGTCAATGAGTTTGCCGTTAAATTTACCAGCAAGAGCTTTTTTAGCTAGGGAATTGCTGATAGATTGAGCAATTTCAAAAGTTGTAACGCCAGATTCGAATTCACGAACAGCGCCATCTGGGAAAGTAATTTTAATCATGGTTTTCTCCTTTTTTATATTTCATAGTTTCTAAGCATTGACTTTTTATTAGCAGACTACTTCCTAGTCTTAATGTTCAACTGCTTTTCTTTATCAGAGAGGAAGTTTTCCATTTCCGTCAGGATGTCTATATCCAAACGTTGAGAAAGTTCTACTAGCCACCAGATATTTTCTGAAAGTTTTTGTTCCAGTGTGTATGGTGTTTCATCATAGTAGCGTCCTTGCTTGGTCATCACTAATCGTTGGAAATTTCCAATATCATTTGATAAAGCCAAGAGGTCTTCTTCTACCGTCCACTTGTAATCATGATGCTTAACTTCCAGATCGTGATAAGCTTGTCGGATTGCCCAACTGCGCTCCACTAATTCTTGTAACTCCATAGTTAGTCTCCTCATAAAAAAATTGCGACATCCTAAAAAGGACGTCGCAACGTGGTTCCACCTTCATTTATGTTCCTCAAAAAAGAGGGACACCTCTGATTGGCTCTAACGTGGCCACCGTTTTATGTTTGCATAAAAGTCAGTAGAGTAGTATCAGTATAGTCTTCCTATGCGTTCACAGCAACCACGCACTCTCTAAAAGAAAGATTCTAAGTGACTTGTCTCTATGCATTATTATAGCATGATTGCGAGATTTTTCAAGGATTTTGTGAAAGTTTTTTGTTTTTCAGTTTTTGAACCAGATACCTGATAGTGGCACCAATAACTGTACCTAGTAGAATAAGAATTTCATAGGCTAGGAAATAAACAATGATAAATTCTCTGAAAGGAATGATAGTAAAGCCATAGAGTAAGCAACTAACTAGAAGCCAATAGAGTGAAAAACCAAATCGATAGCTATAAAGAAGCGAAACTATAAAAACTACGATGGGCGTAAGGATAAATATATTTAAAAGATAGAGCTCCGTTAGTTTTGGATTCTGTAATAGTAGTATAAATAATCCATAAAGTGGACAATAAAAGAAAAATACGACCAGATAGTAGGGGAGATATTTAAAGAATTTACGCATGGTAATCACCTCGTTATAAAACTATCAACTTAGATGTCCTTTCTATGAATATTATAGCATATTTGCAGTAAGAATAGTAAATCAGTTGACAAAGAAGTTAGTTATTGGTAGAATAGGAAATGTCGTAAAGACAAATAACTTCTTCTTGGTTACAGGCATGCCAACCTGTCACTCGGATGAAGCCAAATAAAAAGGAGAAACATCATGGCAATCTCAAAAGAGAAAAAAAATGAAATCATTGCACAATATGCACGTCACGAAGGTGATACAGGTTCAGTAGAGGTTCAAGTTGCTGTCCTTACTTGGGAAATCAACCACCTTAACGAACACATCAAACAACACAAAAAAGACCACGCTACTTACCGTGGATTGATGAAGAAAATCGGTCGCCGTCGTAACTTGCTTGCATACTTGCGTAAAAACGACGTTAACCGTTACCGTGAGTTGATCAACTCTCTTGGACTTCGTCGTTAATTCAAGATACAAAGGCCGTCAAAAGCACAAAGCAAAAATAGGAAAATTGACGAAGAAACTTCAGTTTCTAGGAGATTTTATCTTTTTTGCCAAGTGCTTAGGCCGTGTTCAATTGAGCATATCTTGAAAGTAAGGCTACTCGATTGAGTAGTCTTTTTATTTTTGTCACCTTACCTGGGTATACGCAAGTACAATCTTCGGCTTGCCGTCTAGTCCATAAACGTTTTATCCAGCAAGAATCATGATGCTAAGGGCGATAAAAATCCGTATGAAAATAGGGAAACGACACAGTGTTCGATGAACACAAGGAGTTTCATCTTTTTCACTAGGATTTTAGCTCGAGCTCAAATAAGCTCTCTGACTTCAGGGAGCTTTTTACTTTTTGCCAAGTGCTTAGGCTGTGTTCAATTGAGCATATCTTGAAATAAGGCTACTCGATTGAGTAGTCTTTTTATTTTTGTCACCTACCTCGATATACTCAAGTATGATCTTAGGTTACGGTTCCTAGCACTGAAAGGTAAAATAAACCAGAAAGTTCTCTCTTCGGGTAGATTTTTTTGTTCACTAGGATTTTAGCTTGAGCTCAATCAGCTGTCTAGTTTTAACAGTCTTTTTAGCTGTATCTTTCTAGCCTTGTTCCTGCCTTGGAAATGTGGTATACTATTCATGAAAATTGTCTAAATTTTTAATTTTTGTTAAAGGAGGGTTTCATGCTTTCCAAATCTTCTGGAAGCCATCAAAACCTGCGATATATTTTTCTCCTATCGCTGTTGCTCGGAACTTTGGGAGTTTCTCTATTTTTGGCTGTTTCTATGGGTTCAGTTCAAATTAGCTTGAGTGATACTTATCGGATTATTTTGAGTAAGATGGGGGCCCCTCTGGATATAGGAGAACTTTCGAAGTCTACACTTGCTATTGTTTGGAATATGAGATTACCACGGGTTTTTCTTGGATTGATTGTGGGTGCAGGTCTTTCCATGTGTGGCAGTGTGATGCAGTCCACAGTCAATAATCCAATCGCAGAGCCCTATGTGTTAGGAATTTCAGCTGGGGCAACCTTTGGAGCAACTTTGAGTATTATTCTTGGATTTAAAGTTTTGATTGGTCTAGGTTCTTTCCTTGGAGCGCTTGTGGCAACAGTTGCAGTCCTTCTGATTGCTTCCATTCAAGGCAGGATGACAACTTCCAGCCTGATTTTATCAGGAACGGTCGTGAATGCACTATTTTTGGCTTTTTCAAACTTTATTATCTCTATTGGTGCCAATGCTGATAGCGTTATGACCATCAAGTTTTGGACCATGGGTTCCTTAGCGGGGACCTCATGGGCTCACTTAACTTTGCCAACAGTAGTAGTGGGAATAGCTTTCTTATTTTTCTCTACCCAATATCGTGTTTTTAATGCTATGATGATGGGAGATGAGGCGGCTTTGACCTTGGGAATTCCCTTGCATTTTTACTGGTATCTCTATGTGACGATTGTGGCTATAATGACAGCAATCTTGGTATCGACCTGTGGGATTATTGGTTTTGTTGGCCTTATCACACCTCATCTAGCCCGAAGTTTGGTTGGGACAAATTACAGAAGGCTATTTCCGATAGCTACTTTACTAGGTGCCCTCTTTGTCGTTTGGGCAGATGTTCTTGCTCGTGTCTTGATTCAGAATGCTGAACTTCCGATTGGTATCTTCACAGCCTTAGTAGGTGCACCTTTCTTTATCTACATGGTTGGAAGTAGACGAAGGGAGGTGAGGGTCTGATATGGACTTAATGTGCCAGGATATTCACTTTGGAATCGGAGAGAAAAAAATTCTCAAAGGAATCTCACTTAAACTTGAGGGCAACCAATTTCATACCATTTTAGGACCCAATGGCAGTGGGAAGACTAGCTTGCTGAAACTCCTCTATCGACAGGAAAAGCCTGATCAGGGCTTGATTTCTCTAGATGGAAAGCCACTGGAACAATTGAGCGTCAAGGAAACGGCAAAGCAGATGGCAGTCGTCACGCAGTTTAATCAGTTACAATTTGATTGTACGGTTGAGGAAATTGTCATGCTGGGCAGAACACCCCATCTCTCTTTCTTACAAAAGGAAAAAGACAGTGATTTTGCTCTGGTTGAGGATGCTCTGGTCAAGGTAGATATGCTCGAAAAGAGAAATCGACTTTACTCTTCTTTGTCAGGAGGAGAGAAGCAGCGAGTTTTGTTGGCACGTGCCTTGGCACAAGAACCGACTCTCCTGCTCTTAGACGAACCAACCAATCATTTAGATATCAAGTACCAGCTAGACTTGTTAACCATTGTCAAAAATCTTCAGATCAATGTGCTAGCTGTCTTGCATGATATTCAGCTAGCTTGTCGCTATTCAGACTATCTCTACCTAATGAAAGAAGGGGAGATTGTTTACCAAGGAACTCCAAAAGAGACCATCACACCCGAGTCATTGCAGGCTATCTATGACGTCCAAAGTAAGGTAACTTGGACAGAAGATCAGCAAGCTATGATTCACTATTTATAAAAAATGAAAAGGAAAACAAAACATGAAAAAATCACTTAGTATATTGCTCCTAACAGTAGCTACCTTAACTTTAGCAGCTTGTGGAAATAGTGCAACAGAAAAAGCTACCACACAATCAAGCACAGAGACAAGTCAAAAGGCTAGTACAGAAACCAGCTATCCTGTAACCATCAAAACTTATGACGCTAAAGGAAATGAAGTCGAACAAGTATTTGAAAAGGCACCTGAAAAGGTCATTACCAACAATCTTTCAACAACTGAAATCCTACTTGAACTCGGTTTGAAGGATAAAATTGCTGGCATGCTCAATCCTGATAATGCCGTAACTGGTAAATACAAGGAAGCGATTGAAGCCATCCCTCATATTGGTGATAAAAAATCAGTCTCACAAGAAACTGTTCTTTCTTATGAACCAGATGCCTTGATGGGCCGCAACATGATGTTTTCTGAAAAGTCAATGGGAACCATTAGTGCTTGGAATGAAAACAAAATCCCTGTTTATACGCAAAAAGCTTCACTTTCAAATATCCAACAGGATTTAGGAAATATCGTAGAAGATGTGAAGAATCTTGGTACCATTTTCAATGTCCAAGACAAGGCTAATCAATACGCAGAGCAATTGCAAGCTAAAATCGATGCGGTTAAAAAAGCTAACCCAGAAACACAAGGTGAAAAGAAAAAGGCTTTGATTATGGTGGCCTACAATGACGAAACCTTTGGTGCCTACAAGTCAGCCCTTCAAGAAAGTTTGCTCAACCAACTTGGTTACACAAATGTCGCAACAGGAACATCTGGTTTGACCTTGGAAAACTTAGTATCAATGGAACCAGAGTTGATTATCTATGTAACCAGCGACCGCAATCAAAAGTTGGATGAAAAAGCAGTGGATTTGATGAAGGCAAATGCTGTTTTGGAAAATGT
Organism: Streptococcus sp. oral taxon 431; assembly: GCF_001553685.1. Lineage (NCBI taxonomy): Bacteria > Bacillati > Bacillota > Bacilli > Lactobacillales > Streptococcaceae > Streptococcus > Streptococcus sp. oral taxon 431. The sequence continues at coordinate 784,122 of NZ_CP014264.1, forward strand.
CCCAGCAATCAAGAACCAAAAAATCATGACTATCTCTTACGATGAGTTGATGGATTACGGTCCTGCAGTGATTGATTCCCTTGAAAAAATCAATGACTTTATCAAGAAATAAGGAGTTTAACTGGGAAGGGATTCAGGTTAGGGTCAGCCTTCCTTCAACCTATGACTCTAAACAAGCCTACCCAGTTGTGCTCTTAAACGATGGGGAACTGGATTATTTATCAGACCTATCCCAATCTGTGATTTTGGTGGGCTTGATTCCAGAAAATCGTCTGGATGACTTTACACCTTGGCAAGCTAGTGCTTTGAAAGAAGGGGGCTCAGACTTTGGTGGAAGACTAGACCGATACCATCAAAAGCTCTTTCAAGGGATTCTAACAACTCTGCAAAAGGACTACTTGATTGATGAAAGTCGAATTGCCTATGGTGGCTATTCACTTGGCGGTCTTGCTGCTGTTTATAGTCTCTATAGTAGCTATCTTCCTTTGAGCTGTATTTTCTCTATCTGTGGTTCCTTCTGGTATCCAGACTTTATAGATTTTTGTAGGGGACATGACTTGATACAGAGCCAAAGCCTTATTTATCTACAAAATGGTCAGACAGAAGGTGCTAATCATTCCAACCGTTTGTCTAAGGCTCCTATTTTTGCTAGAAACATTCATGATCTGATTTCAGAAGCAGTTCCCTCAACTTATTCTACTTTTGATGCTTATGGGCATCATGAAGCTCTTGAGCAACGCTATCATCATTTTTGTGATTGGCTGAGAGAAGAGTGGAATCTTAAGTAAAAATCTAATACTCTTTGTTTATGATGGACAGAGAGTATTTTTCTTGTCTTTATTCGTGTATATTTTGAAATTTCCGTGGGTTTGTCTAAATCGAAAGTTTAACTGTAATGCATCAAAATGTGGTATAATGAGTAGATAGATAGAATCGAGGATATTATGTCATTTACGAAATTTAAGTTTAAAAAATATATAGATGAAGCTTTGGAGGAGTTGAAATTTACCACTCCTACCGAGGTTCAGGAAAAGTTAATTCCTATTGTCCTAGCAGGTCGTGACTTGGTCGGTGAATCCAAAACAGGTTCAGGGAAAACTCATACCTTCTTGCTTCCAATTTTCCAACAGTTGGATGAAGAGAGCGATAGTGTGCAGGCAGTTATCACAGCTCCAAGTCGTGAATTGGCGACTCAGATTTACCAAGCTGCTCGTCAAATTGCAGGACATTCTGAAGTAGAAATTCGTGTTGTTAACTATGTTGGTGGTACAGATAAGGCCCGCCAAATTGAAAAACTGGCAAGCAACCAGCCCCACATTGTTATCGGAACACCAGGTCGTATCTATGATTTGGTAAAATCTGGTGATCTTGCCATCCACAAGGCTAAGACCTTTGTAGTCGATGAAGCCGACATGACCTTGGATATGGGATTCTTGGAGACGGTTGATAAGATTGCAGGAAGTCTTCCGAAAGACTTGCAGTTTATGGTCTTCTCAGCGACTATTCCGCAAAAACTGCAACCATTCTTGAAAAAATACTTGTCTAATCCAGTTATGGAAAAAATCAAGACCAAAACAGTTATCTCAGATACCATTGATAACTGGTTGATTTCGACTAAAGGTCGTGATAAGAATGCCCAGATTTATGAATTGACTCAAGTCATGCAACCATATCTAGCCATGATTTTTGTCAATACTAAGACACGTGCAGATGAATTGCATACCTACCTAACAGCTCAAGGCTTGAAGGTTGCTAAGATTCATGGAGATATTGCACCTCGTGAACGTAAACGTATCATGAATCAGGTCAAGAACCTTGATTTTGAGTATATTGTTGCGACTGACTTGGCTGCGCGTGGGATTGATATTGAAGGTGTCAGCCATGTTATCAATGATGCTATTCCACAAGACTTGTCCTTCTTTGTCCACCGTGTTGGACGAACTGGACGTAATGGTCTACCAGGTACAGCTATTACCCTTTACCAGCCTAGTGACGACTCAGATATTCGTGAGTTAGAGAAACTAGGGATCAAGTTTGTGCCTAAGATGGTTAAAGACGGAGAATTCCAAGATACTTATGACCGTGATCGTCGTGCCAATCGTGAGAAGAAACAAGAAAAATTGGACATCGAAATGATTGGCTTGGTTAAAAAGAAAAAGAAAAAAGTCAAACCAGGATATAAGAAAAAAATCCAGTGGGCTGTCGATGAAAAACGTCGTAAAGCCAAGCGAGCAGAAGGTCGTGCCCGCGGACGCGCAGAGCGAAAAGCCAAACGCCAGACATTTTAAGAATAAGACAGTAGAACCAAGTCGGTTTTACTGTTTTTTTATAGTTCAACACTGGGATTGGTGAAATAAATGTTATTGTTTATTTGATATATGTGTGTACCGGTCTCGCTCCTCTCTTTCATATATTGATTATTGGTTCAGAAGTGACTACTGGAAAAATAGTTTTAACTATCTTAGGCATACTTTATGCTATCTTTTTAACGATTGCTAGAATTTATCGAAAGTTTTTCTGGTAAGAATTATCATGAATTATTAAAATCCCATCAGAAATTTGAACTGCACCCCAAAAGTTAGACAGAAAAAATCTAACTTTTGGGGTGTTTTATTATGAAATTGAATTATGAAGATAAAGTTCAGATTTATGAACTAAGAAAGCAAGGACAAAGTTTCAAACAGCTTTCGAAAAGATTTAGTGTGGATGTTTCTGGTCTAAAGTACATGATGAAATTAATTGACCGTTATGGCATAGATATCGTAAAGAAAGGGATGAATCGTTATTATTCTCCAGAACTAAAACAACAAACGAATTAAAGTCAAACTAAAAGGACTTAGCCCTGTGGCAATACAGAACTAAATCCTTTCAATAATTATTTGTCCAACTTTTGGGGGTAAGTACAGCTTTCCTTTTTGGTATAAAATATGTGCTTTCTATGACTAGGCAATTTTCTTAATCGAAAAATTACGAAATAGAAAGAGAGATTTCAAATCCATGCATCCATTCGGATTTTACTACGATGTCGATTTTTAAAGCATCTGCTAATTGTTTGACAAGATAGAGACCCATGCCTGTTGATTTTTTCCTTGTCTCTCCTGAATCACCTGTAAATCCTTTTTCAAAGATATGAGGGAGGTCGCAAGCTTTAACTCCACACCCATTATCCCTAATAATCAGTGTTTTGCGCCCCTTGTCACTTGACATAGAAATCTTGAGTTCTGGTTTGTCAGAGCTATATTTAAGGGCGTTGGCTAGTATTTGAGACAGGATAAATACAAAACTGCGTTGATCGGTGTAGCAGATTCCTTGTATGTTCTCTAACTTAATCGTAAAATTCTTTTCTTTGAGCAAGGGATCAAAGTTCTCTAAAAGATCTTGGATACACTCTTCTAGGTCAAGGTCTTCAAATAGAAAATCATTTTTCTCACTTTTCACTCTGTAGTAGAATAGGATCTGTGATACATTTCCTTGGATTTGATTTTTCACATAGTCCAATTTAAAAGCAGTATCCTCAGGTAGTTGGTCACTTTGATTGTCTAAAAGGAGGGAAAGAAGCGATAAAGGAAGTTTAATCTCATGCGCCCATTTTTCAACATAGTCCTCGTACTCGGCTAGTAATGAGTTGAGTTTTCCTATTTGAGCCTGCTTTTGATAAAGTGTATCTGCTATTTTTTCAATGCTTTCTTTCTCTGAGGCACTTGATAAATTCAATAATTCAAGCTCAGTATCGATCTTAGGATTGGCTATGAAGGATTTATAGGCAGCGGCTTTTTTTCTTTCTGTTCTTATAAGTAAGAATGATAGGATGAAAAAAAGCAGGACGGTGGCTAAAATATAGAGAAGGATGAGAGCTTGAAACATTCTCACATCTGAAAGCCAAAGCAGGACAGCTGTAAATAGATCAAAGGTTAAGAGAACAAGTAACCAAGGCAGATAACTAGCTAGATATTTTAGATTATGTTTCATCTGGACTTACCTCTTCTAGCTTGTAGCCAATACCTCTGACGGACTTGACTTTAAGGGCAATGCCAGCCTGTTTCATCACCTTTTTCAGCCTTGCAATGTTTACTTGTAGGGCATTTTCATCGATGAACTCAGTTGTATTCCACAGTTTCATGCTTAGTTCTTCTTTTGTGACGACAGAATCAGTTGCCACTAATAAGGTTTCTAACAATTTCCCTTGATTTTGAGGGAGTAAAATCGAATGTCCGTTGATATAAAGAGTATAGGTATTTCTATCCAGCAGGAAATTATCTTTTTCAAGCAAATTTTGTCTACCTTCATAGCGTTTCAAGATGTTTTCTATACGAGCCAAGAATCTTTCTTTCTTGAAAGGTTTTGTTAAGTACTCGTCAGCCCCTAATTTTAGGGCGTAAATCTCATCTTTTAGTTGTTCACGGGAGGTGAGAACCAATATGGGCACAGAGCGTTTGGACTTGAGATTTTTACAAATTTGAAAACCTGTTTCTCCTGGTAAATTCAAATCCAGTATGATTAAATCCGTATCGTATTGCAATACTTGCTGGCTTGTATCTTTGAAGTCCGTCAACTTATCAACTTGATAACCCGCCTTCTCTAACAAAATGACAATTTCATCTCGAATCAAGGCTTCATCTTCAATTACCAGAATATGCTTCATATCGGCTCCTCCTTTTCCTATTTTATTCTACCTTATTCATCTCTTTTGGGTTCCATTAATGACAACAAGTACTTGTTGCTATTTTTCTTTACAATTTTTATATAGATGACTTCAAATCCAGCTAACAGTAGTATTATCAGCATGGCTGTGATAAATTTCTGCCCCATAGCCATTCTTGCACTGGCTGGTACTATTCCTGTGAGGAGGGAGCTCACTCCGAAGCTACTACTGATAAGTGCAAGAGCTATTGGCAGACCAAAATACCAATTGATTTGCTTTTCTGAAGATTTACAAAGAGTTTCGTAGTTTGCTCCAAGATGGATTAAGGTCTGGTATCGTCTGTAGGATTGTCTTTGTCCCATCAAAAACTGAACGCCGATAATTGTATTTGCGACAACAAGGAAGATGATAGCCAGATAGATGGTGATATAGCTGGCAGAGATAATGTAAAATAATTGTCTTCCCATATTTTGTATATAACTTTCATAGCCAAGAGGGCTTTGATTCAGCTTTTTATTGGTATCTGAGATAGCTTTCATCAGGCCTTTTTCCTTGACCAGCTCAGGAGCCAAGATACCACTAACATAATTTGAATACAGACCATCTGTATAGCTCATAAAGGTCTCATCTGGGACTATGAGGGCTACAGAAATGGTTATTTCACGATCCGTTACAATCGGTAAAGACTGAACCTCTCCAATCAATTTTACATCATTTCCCATGACTTTGATTTGAGGATTTGTCTTCAGAACAGAGTTAACTAGATTCTCATCCGGGAGAAAATCTTTTCCCATATACAAGTAGGCTTCCTTGTTTGTTAATTCTAGAGGAGGGAGGCTGGCAGCCTTTCTAAGCTCATTGTATTCAGAGAGTGGCAAAAGGTGGCAACTTATATACTTCTGGAAATTATGGACTAAGACTTCCTTGTTTTTACTTTCTTTTTGCTCTTTCAATACCTTGATGAACTGTTCAAAGGACACGGACTCGTGTTCTTTCGGTTTGCCCACTTTGATTTGTAGAATCTTTGAAAACTGTGATGCCAGTCCAGCAGCTTCAAGCTCTTTTTTAACTGTATTCATATCAAGATTTTCATCTGTTTCCTGCTTGCTATCACTAAATGTATAATCCAAAACGTGGGTTTGATTGCCTGAATTGCCACTTGCAATGGCAACACCTGCTCCAAAGAGGGACAAGGCAGAGAAGATTAAGAGGGAGCAGATAGCCAGTATAGTTGAGCGCTGGATAACTAATTCCTGAATCTGTCTAAAATTATAGGTGTGGAGTTTTCGATTGCTTCCAAGCTTGACCAAAAAGTCTATAAACAAACGCATACCAAAGAAGAGTAGTATAGTTCCTAGAGTCCCCAAGAGAACAGTGATGCCCATTGTTATGACATTTTCCCAAGCTCGTCCACTCATCCCCAAGTAATAGGCTGTTCCTAGAAGCAAAATTCCGAGGACAGAAGCAAGAAGGTACACACCCTTGGGGAGTAGTTTCTTCATGCCAGAAGGAGAATAGGATAGCAGATCTCCGATTTCCTTATTGGCTGTTTTTGCACTTAAAAGAATAAAGACAGCAAATTTTACAGCTAGGAAACCGATGATTGTATAGAATAGAGCTGTAGTAGATAGAGAAAATTGATGTTCAATAATCCCTAGCCCAACAATTTTAGCGGTTATTAGGCTAATCAGTTCTGAAATCAAGATTGAAATTGGAAGGCCTATTCCAAGAGCAAGGATACTGTTTCTCAAATCCTCGAGTAGGAGCAGCAAGAACAGTTTGCTTCTTCGCATCCCTAGCGTTAGATAGACACCAAATTCATGTTTTCTCCTTTCCATCTGCATACTGCTTGCGAAGTAGACTAGAAAAAAGAGAATAAAGAGAGTTGCTACATAAAGAATGGGAATCATGCTAAAGAGTTTATTTATAGCGTCACTCTCTATTTGTTTGAGAAAAATCATCACATCTTGATGGGACAAAGAAAGGATGATGTAAAAGGAGATAATAGAAAGAACCATGGAACTGAAATACAAGCCATTATTCTTTCGATCCCTCTTGCTATTTCTTGAGACTAATTTAGAAAACATTGCCATCACCTCCAGCCAGTGCAGACATGACCTTTAGTATTCTGTGGTAAAAATCTTCTTGACTTTCTCTTGGATAATCGCGTCGAATTTCATGGAATAGTTTTCCGTCTTGGATAAACAAGATGCGGTTGCAAAAGCTGGCAGCGACTGAATCGTGGGTCACCATGAGAATGGTGGTTTCTTCCACTTGATTCATTTCGGATAATTTTTGCATCAAAATGGTCGCATTTTTTGAATCCAAAGCTCCTGTGGGCTCATCTGCAAATACAATCTTAGGGTCTAAAATCAAGGCACGCGCAGCAGCTACCCTTTGCCGTTGACCACCTGATAATTGAGATGGGAACTTATCCAGAAGTTCAGAAATATCTAGATATTGGGAAAGCAATTCTAACCGAACCTTGCTTTCGTTGGCATCGACCTTGTGCAAAGACAAGGGGAGTAAAATATTTTCTTTGGCTGTCAGATTGTCCAAAAGCTCAAAATTTTGAAAGAGGTAACCAATTTCCTTGCCACGATAATCAGCTAACTGACTACCTTTTAACTGACCTAAATCTTTTTCTTGCATTTGAATGGAGCCGTCAGTTGGTTTGATGATAGTAGCGAGACAGTTAAGAAGGGTTGTTTTCCCAGAACCACTGCTCCCCATAATCCCTAAGAACTCACCTTTGACAACTTGAAAAGATATACCGTTCAAGGCTTTGGTGATATTCGGCTCTTTTCCATAATGCTTTTTTAATGATTCTACTCGTAAAATTGTTTCCATGTGAAACACCTCCATCTTTTGTTACTTTCATTATAATATGAATCAGAGTAGAATAACACTTACGGATGATGTAAGAAATCTTTATCATTAGGTTATTGGAGCTATACTTACTATATTATAGCATGGTTTCAAGGATTTAAAAAGAGGAGTTGAGAGTCGAGAAATTTTCCTATTATTGAAATTATAAAAAATAATACCACTGTAGTCCATGCTCCAGCAGTATTATTTATTATTTTATAGGAAACTTTATTCCCACTCAACAGTTGCAGGTGGTTTACTTGTAATATCGTAGACGATACGGTTAACGTGGTCAACTTCGTTTACGATACGAACTGAGATTTTTTGAAGAACTTCCCATGGAATCTTAGCGAAGTCAGCTGTCATTCCGTCGATAGAAGTGATAGCACGGATAGCGATGGTATAGTCATAAGTACGACCGTCACCCATAACACCTACTGAACGAACGCCAGTGTTAACAGTGAAGTATTGCCAAATGTCGCGGTCAAGACCAGCTTTAGCGATTTCTTCACGAAGGATAGCGTCTGATTCGCGGACTGTTTCAAGTTTTTCTTCAGTGATTTCACCCATGACACGGATAGCAAGACCTGGTCCTGGGAATGGTTGGCGCCATACGATGTGGTCTGGCATACCAAGTTCAGTACCAAGAGCACGAACTTCATCCTTGTAAAGAGTGTTGAGTGGTTCGATGAGTTCAAACTGCATGTCTTCTGGAAGTCCACCAACGTTGTGGTGAGATTTAATAGTTTGAGCAGTATCCGTACCTGACTCGATAACGTCTGTATAAAGAGTACCTTGCGCAAGGAATTTCACATCTTTTAGTTTGCTTGCTTCATCATCAAAGACATATACAAACTCGTTACCGATAATCTTACGTTTTTGTTCAGGATCAGATACACCAGCAAGTTTATCCAAGAAACGTTTAGCAGCGTCTGCTTTGACAATGTTCAAACCAAACTTACCACCAAGCATATCCATAACTTGGTCAGCTTCTCCTTTACGAAGAAGACCGTGGTCTACAAAGATACAGATCAATTGATCTCCAATTGCTTTTTGGAGAAGAACCCCAACAACAGAAGAGTCAACACCACCAGAAAGTCCGAGGAGAACACGTTTGTCTCCAACTTTTTCACGGATTTGTTTGATTTGCATCTCGATGAAGTTATCCATAGTCCAATCGCCTTTGGCACCACAGATATTCAAGGCGAAGTTACGAAGGATATCATAACCGTGAACTGAGTGACGAACCTCTGGGTGGAATTGGATACCGTAGATTTTCTTATCTGGATTTTCAATAGATGCGTATGGACAGTCAGCTGATGTACCAGTACGGATAAAGTCAGCTGGAATTTCAGTAACAGCATCCCCGTGGCTCATCAAGACAAGTTGCTCATCTGGAGTACCAGCAAAAAGAGCAGACTCAGTGTGAGTAAGAGTGGATTGTCCGTATTCACGGTTACCAGCGTCACCTGCAGGAACAACCTTACCACCAAGCTTGTGAGTCAATAGCTGCATACCGTAGCAGATTCCTAAAATTGGAATTCCAAGTTCAAAAATCTCTGGATCAATATCAAATGATCCTTCTTCGTAAACAGAGTTTGGACCACCTGAAAGTACAATCCCGATAGGATTGATAGCGCGGACTTCGTCAGCAGAAATCTTGTGACTTTTTAGTTCTGAAAAGACACCAATCTCACGGATACGACGTGAGATAAGTTGGTTATACTGGCTACCATAGTCCAGTACGATGATCTTTTCGACATCTTGCAAATCAGTTGAAATGTTGGTCATCTTTTCCCTTTCTTAAAAGAAATATCTTCTTGAATATTCTATCATAAAAGGGTTAGAATTACCAACCAAACAAGTGAGGTTTGACTTTTCCCTATGAGTTACGGTACAATGGAAAAAATAAAGAAAAGAAGTGAGCAAGCATGTTACCAGCTTATATGAAAATCCACGACCAAATCAAGAAAGATATTGATGAGGGAAATTGGAAAATTGGGGAAAGACTTCCAAGTGAGCGAGATTTAGCAGAAGAATTTGCCGTTAGCCGCATGACCTTACGTCAAGCAATCTCTCTTTTGGTTGAAGAAGGGGTTTTAGAGCGTCGTGTAGGTAGTGGCACCTTTGTTTCTAGTACTCGTGTTCAGGAAAAAATGCGTGGGACAACTAGTTTTACGGAGATTGTAAAAGCTCAGGGTAAAACACCATCGAGTCATCTGATTTCCTATCGTCGAACGATCCCTAATGAGCAAGAAGTTGAAAAATTAGGGATTAAGGCCACTGAAAATATTATCCGGATGGAACGTGTTCGCTATGCTGACAAAGTCCCTGTTGTCTATGAAGTGGCGTCGATTCCTGAGAAATTTATCAAAAATTTTAAGAAAGAAGAAGTAACCAAGCACTTCTTTCAAACCTTGCAGAAACATGGTTATCGGATTGGTAAATCTCACCAGACTATATATGCTCGCTTAGCCAAGGAAAAAATTGCTCATTATCTGGAAGTGGAAAAGGGGCATGCAATTTTAGGGCTTACTCAAGTTTCTTACTTTGATGATGGTACAGCTTTCGAGTATGTAAAGAGCCAATACGTCGGAGAACGTTTTGAGTTTTATCTAGAAAATAATTAGTTTTAACAATACTCTTGGAGTAAAATCAGATCTACTTTAAGAGTTTTTTTTATTTGGTTTGGATTAGAAAATGTTTTCCTTCTGAGAAAAATAGTAATCATACGAGTATTTTTCAAAGATTCGTGTTATAATAGTTAGGTTATATGGTCCCGATAAGGTGGTAGTGAACGTCGTTTATCGATTCTCTACCAGTACTTTGTAACTCTATAACGAATATTTTTTAAGGGGGGACATTTTTATGTCAGAACGTAAATTATTCACGTCTGAATCTGTATCTGAGGGGCATCCAGATAAGATTGCAGACCAAATCTCAGATGCTATCTTGGATGCTATTTTAGAGCAAGATCCAGAAGCCCACGTTGCTGCTGAAACAGCTGTTTATACTGGTTCAGTTCATGTTTTTGGTGAAATTTCGACCAATGCCTATGTAGATATTAACCGTGTGGTACGTGATACTATTGCAGAGATTGGCTATACTAATACAGAGTATGGATTTTCTGCTGAGACCGTAGGAGTTCACCCATCATTGGTAGAACAATCTCCTGATATTGCTCAAGGTGTTAATGAAGCCTTGGAAGTTCGTGGAAATGCTGATCAAGATCCACTTGATTTGATTGGAGCTGGAGACCAAGGTCTCATGTTTGGTTTTGCGGTTAATGAAACTGAAGAACTTATGCCGCTTCCAATCTCACTCAGTCACAAGTTGGTTCGTCGTTTAGCAGAGCTTCGTAAGTCTGGTGAAATTAGCTACCTTCGTCCAGATGCTAAATCTCAAGTTACAGTTGAATATGATGAAAATGACCAGCCAGTGCGCGTGGATACAGTCGTTATTTCAACTCAACACGATCCAGAAGTGAGCAATGAACAAATCCATGAAGATGTGATTAACAAGGTTATCAAAGAAGTCATTCCAGCTTCTTATCTTGACGATGAGACTAAATTCTTCATCAATCCAACAGGTCGTTTCGTTATCGGAGGACCTCAAGGAGACTCAGGTTTGACTGGTCGTAAGATCATCGTGGATACTTATGGCGGATACTCACGCCACGGTGGTGGTGCCTTCTCTGGTAAGGATGCAACGAAGGTGGACCGTTCGGCTTCTTATGCAGCTCGCTACATTGCCAAAAACATCGTTGCAGCAGGTCTTGCTAAGAAAGCAGAAGTGCAATTGGCTTATGCCATTGGTGTAGCTCAACCTGTATCTGTTCGTATCGATACCTTCGGTACTGGAACAGTAGCTGAAAGCAAGCTTGAAAAAGCAGCGCGTCAAATCTTTGACCTTCGTCCAGCAGGAATCATCCAAATGCTTGATCTCAAACGTCCAATCTACCGTCAAACAGCGGCTTATGGACACATGGGACGTACAGATATTGACCTTCCATGGGAACGCTTGGATAAGGTTGATGCCTTGAAAGAAGGGCTCTTTGTCAACTGTAGTGGGTTGAATAAAAGCTAACATCTGGAGAGGACAATCGTTGTCCTCTCCATTTTTATATTCAGAGCGATGAAAATTCGTTTCTTAAAGTTGTTAAAGTTCCTAAAACCAAAAGCATTTCGTTTGATGAGTTTAATGAGATTATTAGTCGCTTCCAATTTAGCGTTGGAATAGGGCAATTGAAGGGCGTTGACAATTTTCTCTTTGTCCTTGAGAAATGTCTTAAAGACAGTCTGAAAAAGAGGATGAACCTTTTTTAGATTGTCTTCAATAAGTCCGAAAAATTTCTCGAGCTCTTTATTCTGAAAGTGAAAAAGCAAGAGCTGATAGAGATTATAGTGGTGTTTCAACTCTTCGGAATAGCTCAAAAGCTTGTCTAGAATCTCTTTATTAGTTAAGTGCATGCGAAAAGTAGGGCGATAAAAACGTTTATCACTCAGTTTACGGCTATCTTGTTGGATGAGTTTCCAATAGCGCTTGATAGCCTTGTATTCATGAGATTTTCGCTCAAATTGATTCATGATTTGGACACGAACCCGACTTATAGCTCGGCTAAGATGTTGAACAATGTGAAAACGATCTAGAACGATTTTAGCACATGGAAAAAGCTGTTTAGCCAAGTTATAGTACGGACTAAACATATCCATAGTAATGATTTTCACTCGACATCGGATCGCTCTATCGTAGCGAAGAAAGTGATTGCGGATGATAGCTTGTGTTCTTCCCTCAAGAACAGTAATGATATTGAGCTGATCAAAATCTTGTGCGATAAAACTCATCTTTCCCTTGGTAAAAGAATACTCGTCCCAAGACATAATCTCTGGAAGACGAGAAAAATCATGCTTAAAGTGAAAGTTATTGAGTTTACGAATGACAGTTGAAGTTGAAATGGATAGCTGATGTGCAATATCAGTCATAGAAGTCTTTTCAATCAACTTTTGAGCAATCTTTTGGTTGATAATACGAGGAATTTGATGATTCTTCTTAACGATAGAGGTTTCAGCGACTATCATTTTCGAGCAATGATAGCACTTGAAACGGCGTTTTCTAAGGAGGATTCTAGTAGGCATACCAGTCGTTTCGAGGTAAGGAATTTTCGACGGTTTTTGAAAATCATATTTCTTCATTTGACATCCGCACTCAGGGCAAGACGGGGCGTCATAGTCCAGTTTAGCGACAATTTCCTTGTGTGTATCCATATTGATGATATCTAGAATCTTGATATTTGTGTCTTTGATATCAAGCAGTTTTGTGATAAAATGTAATTGTTCCATATGATTCTTTCTAATGAGTTGTTTAGTCGCTTTTCATTATAGATCTTATGGGACTTTTTTTCTACACAAAATAGGCTCCATAATATCTATAGGGGATTTACCCACTACAAATATTATAGAGCCGAAAGAAGCAGTTAAATAAAGTAAAAAGGAGTAGATTTCAACTCCTTTTTTACTTTATTTATTGATAGTCTTTAAAAAAGCCCAGTTTCCAATAGACTTAGTCCCGTACTCTAACTCCATAAAATCTAGCAATACATAATCATTCTTTTTATAGAATGGAACATTTTTTTCTGTACTGGTAATGAGCCCTAAGCGCTTGCAACCCTTGGATTTGACATAAGGCTCAACTGCCTCTCTAAGAAAAGCACTGCCTACTCCTTGTCCTTTAAGGGATGAATTGACTGCAAGGAGCATCAAATACCAGTCAAAGCTATTTGATTTTTTCAAATGCTCTTCGGAACGGTCTACTAAATCAAGATACTTCAAAAAATTTCGTGGACTGATGTAACGAAACAGTTTTATGACACCATTTAGCAAGTAAGATAAGATAGAAAAATTATTTTGTTGTAATAAGGCGACAGCCAGGATTTCTCCGTCTTGTTCAGCTACTAAACAGGTCTCTTCTTTGGTATAGAGGCGAGTCAGGAGACTTTCCAATAGTTCTAAAAAAGCAGGATAGTTTTCAGGTTTCTTGAGATCATCTATGATTAGAGTTAAAAATGGATAGTCAAAGAAGCTGTCGGCTACTATTTTTCCAATTTTTTGGTATTCGTCTAGCCTTGCCTTTCTGTATACTATTTTCCCCATTGATGAGCTCCTTTTTGAATGTTAGTAAATTATAATAGTAGAATTAATTATTTTGATGATTAAGTACCGAGTTTTTACAAAAATAGTACCCAATTTAGTAAGTTGAAGGATTGTTAGAAAACTCTTTCTGTAACACTGAATCTGATTCTAGAATATCGGATTAGACAAACAAAGAACACTCTAAAAAGTTAGAATTTTTAGAGTGTAGTCCAAATATTGCCAAGTTTTATTTTGTAGGGATTGAGATTTCAATCAATTTTTCAGAGTAGAGGGTCTTGATATTAGCTTCATCGATATTTTGCTTGTCAATCTTGCGATTCAAGAAAAATTCTTGGATTTTTTCCATTTCTTGTTCGCGGATAGCACGATGTTTATTGGAAATGAGGATTTCATAATGAAGCGGTGCCTGAGTAAAGATAACATCAGTGTTGCCTGCAGAGTAGACTTCTACGAGTGTAGCGTCGGTACTCTCCAGTTGGCTTTTAACAAGGTTTGAGTGAGAATTAGTAGTGTTGATGAGCTTCATAGGCTTTCCTCCTGTGTTTCTATGTCTATTATAGCACTTTTTGGAAAAATTGGAAAAGTTAATTTAAACTTGGATGTTGTTTTTTCCAAGCTTCAATTGCCCATTTATGACTGCCACGTTTTAAATTTGTAATAGCTTCATCAATTGGGAACCAAGCTAGGTGATTGAAGTCCTCCAAAGGTTTTTGGATTTCTTGATAAGAAGTAGCTTCGTAGAGATAGGCTGGATTGTAGTAGTAGGTATCGCGGTGGCTGGAATAGAAATACTCATCTGCTTGTCCATAATAAGTACCAATCTCAGCTGTAAAACCTAATTCTTCAATCAGTTCTCGTTTTAAAGCTTCAAAATGATCTTCGCCTGCTTCAATCTCGCCACCAGGCAAGAACCATGCACCATTTGGAGCTTGAACGAGGATAATCTTTTCATGTGCTGAGTCAGGGATGACTGCATAAACACCATATCTAGTTTTGTAGGTTACACCCTCTTTTTTTTCTCCAAAGGTTGGATTTGTCATAAATTTCTCCTTTATGTGTGCGCTTTCTTACTATAATAGTAAAGAATGCTCTTACTGTCAAGTAAGAACATTCTTTTAGTATGTGGAATTAGTCATTTGAGTCAACTGTTTCCAATTTATTTTTTGATTTAATCATGATTTTACCATTGCTAGTCATGACGGCTTTGAGGTTTTTCTCGCTTGGATTTTCAAGGTAGTAGTCCGTAATTGCATCTTCGATATAATCTTGGATTGTACGACGGAGTGGGCGAGCTCCCATTTTTGGATCATAACCAAGGTCTACAAGTTTTTCCTTAACCTTATCTGTCACATCTAAATGGATGTTATTACTTGAGAGTCGTTTATTGACATCATCTAACATGAGGTCAACGATTTGAAGGAGATTTTCCTTGCTGAGAGCCTTGAATTCGATAATGCCATCAAAACGGTTCATAAATTCTGGACTAAAGAAGTTGCCTAATTCCCCAAGGACAGAGTTGGTACGGCCTTCTCTAGCAGCTCCAAAACCAACACTAGCTTCTGCCTTACCTGTACCTGCATTTGAGGTCATAATAATGATAGCGTCCTTGAAGCTAACAGTGCGACCTTGACCATCCGTTAAACGACCATCGTCCAAGACTTGGAGGAACATATGCATAACATCTGGATGGGCTTTTTCAACTTCGTCTAGGAGGATCAGTGAGTAGGGGTTACGACGAACTTTTTCAGTCAATTGTCCAGCTTCATCATAGCCTACGTATCCCGGAGGGGCACCAACGAGTTTAGCAACGCTGTGTTTTTCCATGTATTCACTCATATCAAAGCGAATCATGCTATCAGCAGAACCAAAGAGTTCGATGGCCAGTTGTTTAGAAAGTTCTGTTTTACCGACACCGGTAGGACCAACAAAGAGGAAGCTACCGATTGGACGGTTTGGAGTACCGAGTCCGACACGGTTACGACGGATAGCCTTAGCGATCTTATCAACTGCATCATCTTGACCAATAACATGAGCCTTGAGGTCATCTGCTAGGTTGATAAGTTGAGACTGTTCTTTTTCTTTCAAATCACCAACTGGGATATTAGTCTTTTGCTCGATGATGTGTTCGATTGTTTTTTCACTGATGATTGGGGTATCCTGATCCGTTACCTTGGTCTTTTGCATTTCCTTATATTTGGCAATCTGGTCACGGAAGTAGGCTGCTTTTTCAAAATCTTCGTCTCGAGTTGCTTGAGCCTTGAGATTTTCCGCTTCGATTAAGCGTTGGTCGATGACCTTAGGATCTACAAAATTCAAGGTTAAGTTCATCTTTGAACCAGCTTCATCTAGAAGGTCAATAGCCTTGTCTGGCAAGAAACGGTCTTGGATGTAGCGATTAGAAAGAGTAGCGGCCGCTTCGATAGCCCCATCAGTATAATGAACGTGGTGATAATCTTCGTATTTCTTTTGAATACCCTTAAGAATAATAATGGTTTCTTCAACAGTTGGTTCGTCAACTTTAACAGGTTGCATACGACGTTCAAGGGCAGCATCTTTTTCGATGATGCGGTATTCATTGAGGGTAGTAGCACCAACTAGTTGTAGTTCGCCACGAGCAAGAGCTGGTTTTAGGATATTGCCTGCATCCATATTCCCTTCTCCTGCTGAACCAGCACCGACAATTTCATGAATTTCGTCAATGAAGAGAATAACATCCTCGCGCTCACGAATTTCTTCCATGAGTTTTTGCATGCGCTCTTCAAACTGACCTCGGATACCTGTTCCTTGAACAAGGCTAACGACATCTAAGCGGATGACTTCTTTACCTTGAAGCTTATGGGGAACATTACCGTCAACAATTTTCTGAGCTAAACCTTCGACAACAGCTGTCTTACCAACACCGGGCTCACCGATGAGGACAGGGTTGTTTTTTGTTCTGCGGTTGAGGATTTCAATGACACGGATAATCTCTTCGTCACGGCCAATTACAGGGTCAATATTTCCACGACGGGCAATCTCAGTGATATTGATACCATATTCATCCAAGAGTCCTTTTTCCTGGATTGGTGGTGGTGTTTGAGCAGGACCACGATTTTGGGCACCATAGCCACCATTTCCACCGTATCCACCCCCTGACTGAGTTGGGGGGATATTGTTGTTATTAGAAGAAGGTCTAAAGTTGTTGAGATCGTTAAAGAAGTCTCCAAAGGGATCAAAATCACGGTTGTTTAAATCTGTAATGCCCTTGAACAAGCTATTGTTAGGATCTGTTTTGATAATTTTGTAGCAATTTTGGCAAAGATCGATTTGCTTTTGTTGCCCATTGAGATTGGTATAAAGATGAATCGTTGAGTCATTGATTTTACAGTTTTGACAGAGCATACCGCCACCTCATTTCTTTCTTAGTCTTGACTAAATCTAAAAGGTCAAAAATAGTCAAACAAGTATATAATTTAATTATATCATGATTATTGGGCAATTCAAGTAAAAAGATTGGATACTAGCACTATAAATAGTAGAGCGCTAATCATGATAAAATCTTGATAGTAAGAAAAAAATCCTATTTGTCATACAAAAAGGATTCTCGTTTGTGAAAGGCGGTGGGACAGAAATCGATAGACAAAGTCTCGATTTCGTAGTCCCAGCCCCGCGAAGATGATTAGGAGTTTTGGGAGTCTAAAAGACGAACGAAAAGTCTAATCAGCTACCGCGTCAAAGTTTGATTGCTAATAAAAAGTGAGGCCGGGATCTTTTGTCCCAACCTCTGTATATCTATTATTAGTATAGAAGTTCGTAAATTTCCATCGCAATCAAGTCGATGCTGTCAAAAGTATATGTTTCACGAGCTTCAACATCACGAAGTGTAAAGATTGGGCCATTTTCTTCATCATGGTTAAAAGCAACTTCAGCTACAACAACTCCCTCGCGCTCAAAGTTACGTTTTAAGTTACCACCATCTTTTGTCATTGCTTCTAGGCGGTTGATGATTCTAACCAAATGTGATTCCATTTTGATTCTCCTCCATTTCTTATCGTTACTATTTTACCATAAAGAGTATCCACTTGACTAGAAAAAACTAAGATTTCTCGCTATTTCTGTTTTCTTTGAAATTTTATTGAAAATAAAAGGAAAAAGATTGCATTTTTATTCAAAACATGTTATACTCATACAAGTTTTAAGTTAGAATTAGAAAGTAGTGGATTTATGAATTTTTCTTTTTTACCTAAATATCTGCCATATTTTAATTATGGTGCTCTCGTAACGGTCTTGATTTCGGTTTTTGTTGTCTTTTTGGGGACAATTTTAGGGATAGTCTTGGCTTTTGCTCAACGTTCTAAAATGAAGCCCTTAGCTTGGCTTGCCAATGTTTATATTTGGATTTTCCGTGGAACACCTATGATGGTACAGATCATGATTGCTTTTGCTCTTATGCACATCAATGCTCCGACAATTCAGATTGGTGTTTTGGGAGTTGATTTTTCACGTTTGATTCCAGGGATTATCATTATCTCTATGAATAGTGGTGCCTATGTGTCAGAAATAGTTCGTGCTGGTATCAATGCAGTACCTAAAGGGCAATTAGAGGCGGCTTACTCTCTAGGGATTCGTCCTAAAAATGCTATGCGCTATGTCATCTTGCCACAGGCTATCAAGAATATCTTGCCAGCCTTGGGGAATGAGTTTATTACCATTATCAAGGATAGTTCACTCTTATCAGCAATCGGTGTCATGGAATTGTGGAATGGAGCTACTACGGTGTCAACAACCACCTACCTACC
Source organism: Streptococcus sp. oral taxon 431 (assembly GCF_001553685.1). NCBI lineage: Bacteria > Bacillati > Bacillota > Bacilli > Lactobacillales > Streptococcaceae > Streptococcus > Streptococcus sp. oral taxon 431. The sequence goes on from NZ_CP014264.1 coordinate 802,559, forward strand.
TTTAACTCCACTCTTATTTGCGGCCTTTTACTACTTGATTATGACCTCTATCTTGACACTAGCCTTGAAAGCTTTTGAAAATCGTATGGGACAAGGAGATAAGAAATAATGACTGAAACGCTAATTAAAATTGAAAACCTTCATAAAAGCTTTGGAAAGAATGAAGTTTTAAAAGGGATTGATCTTGAAATTAAAAAAGGTGAAGTGGTAGTAATTATCGGACCATCTGGTAGCGGTAAGTCAACCCTCCTTCGCTCTATGAATCTCCTCGAAGAGGCGACAAAAGGCAAGGTCATCTTTGAAGGAGTGGATATTACGGATAAGAAAAATGACCTCTTTGCCATGCGTGAAAAGATGGGAATGGTATTCCAACAGTTCAATCTCTTCCCAAATATGACAGTGAAGGAAAACATCACGCTTTCTCCTATCAAGACCAAAGGGGAAAGTAAGGAAGTTGCTGAGAAGAGAGCGCATGAGCTCTTGGAAAAGGTTGGTCTACCAGATAAGGCATATGCTTATCCACAAAGTTTGTCTGGTGGACAGCAACAACGTATCGCTATCGCTCGTGGTCTTGCCATGGAACCAGATGTCCTACTCTTTGATGAACCGACTTCTGCCCTAGACCCAGAAATGGTAGGGGAAGTACTAGCAGTTATGCAAGAACTTGCTAAGTCAGGAATGACCATGGTCATCGTGACGCATGAGATGGGCTTTGCGCGTGAGGTAGCAGACCGTGTCATCTTTATGGCTGACGGTGTTGTTGTCGAAGACGGAACTCCAAAGCAAGTCTTTGAACAAACCCAAGAACAAAGAACCAAGGATTTCTTGAGTAAGGTTTTGTAAGAATATCGTAATTTAGAGAGAGTGGGACAGAAATCGGTAATTCGTTAGAATTTGATTTCGTCGTCCCACCTCCGCACAGTTGAGAAGGACTGTAAAAGCTGATGAAATCAGCGTAGTAGAGCCCACTCAACCACTGCGTCTTGCTCAACAATCCAAAGACAATTGAGAGGCTAGGACTTTTGTCTCAGCCTCTTTCTTATAGTTTCAGACTATAAGGTCTCTTAGGTAAGAAGTGTTAGAGGGACAAGTATATTTTTGATATAATAGAAGATATTTGTTAGAAAAGAGAAAACACATGACACAGATTATTGATGGGAAGGCCTTGGCGGCCAAGTTACAGGGACAATTGGCTGAAAAGACTGCGAAATTGAAAGAAGAGACAGGCTTGGTGCCTGGTTTGGTCGTTATTTTAGTCGGAGAAAATCCAGCCAGCCAAGTTTACGTTCGTAACAAGGAACGTTCAGCTATTGCAGCAGGATTCCAGAGTGAAGTTGTGCGAGTTCCTGAAATAATTACCCAAGAGGAATTGTTGGATTTGATTGCCAAATACAATCAAGATCCAGCTTGGCATGGGATTTTGGTTCAATTGCCTTTACCAAAACACATCGATGAAGAGGCTGTTCTACTAGCCATTGATCCAGAAAAGGATGTGGATGGTTTTCATCCGCTCAACATGGGACGTCTTTGGTCTGGTCACCCAGTTATGATTCCTTCAACTCCTGCTGGTATTATGGAAATGTTTCATGAGTATGGGATCGACTTAGAAGGTAAAAATGCAGTTGTCATTGGTCGTTCTAATATTGTCGGGAAACCCATGGCCCAGTTACTGTTGGCTAAGAATGCAACTGTAACCTTGACCCACTCACGAACTCATAACCTTGCTAAGGTAGCTTCTAAAGCTGATATTCTTGTGGTAGCAATCGGTCGTGCTAAATTTGTGACTGCTGACTTTGTCAAACCTGGGGCTGTTGTTATTGATGTGGGGATGAACCGAGATGAAAATGGCAAGCTCTGTGGAGATGTTGACTATGAGGCTGTTGCGCCAATCGCTAGTCATATCACGCCTGTACCTGGTGGAGTTGGGCCTATGACCATTACTATGCTAATGGAGCAAACTTATCAGGCTGCATTGCGTAGCTTGGATAGATAGAACAAGCATTTATTCTAGATAGTGAAGAAACAAGTTCTAAAAAGTGAACTTGTTTTTTTCTTGCACTTATTTTAATAAAATTACAGTAAAACTTCTACAAATTATTGAAAAAACTCTACTATTTTGATATATTAAAAGCATCAATATTTATATGGATAAAATAAGTAAGCGTCTAGAGGGAGGTTTATTTTTTGGAGCAAAATGTAATCGCTTACTAGAACATTGGAAAGGAACAATAATGGATAAGAGATTTTTTGAAAGACGGTGTCATTATAGTATTCGTAAATTTGCCATTGGTGCGGCTTCGGTTATGATTGGAGCTAGTATATTTGGTCTTCAGGTGGCTCAAGCTGCTGAAACTGAAACAGCAACTCCCAGTGAGGAAACAATTCATCAAGTTCAACCTTTAGATAAGCTTCCAGATGATCTTGCTGCGGCCATTGCAAAAGCTGAGCAAAATGGTGCACAAGATTCCACTACTGAAAAAGAAGAAAATGATACGGTTGAACCAGCAAAACCAGCAACTGAAGAAAAGATGACTGAGGCTACAAGTCCTAAGGAAGAAAAGGAAGTAGAAGTAGTTAGCCCTAAAAAAGACAAAGTTGAAAAAACTGAAAAACCTGCTACTGAAGTGGATGGGAAAGAGTCTACAGATTCAGAAGCAAGTTCTGACAAGCCAGCAGTTCGAGAAGAACATTCTGATACACCTAATCAGAATAAACCTGTAACGTACGATAAAAGCAAGGAAGAAAAAGCTTCGGCAAGTGAATTGCCTCAAGCCACAAAAGAGAAGGAAAAAGAAGACCAACTTTTACAGGAAAGAAAACAAAATTTCAACAAAGACTGGTATTTTAAACTAAACGCTCAGGGTGATTTTTCTAAGAAAGATGTTGATGTTCATGACTGGTCTAAGTTGAACCTTCCTCATGACTGGAGTATCTATTTTGATTTTGATCACAAGTCTCCTGCTCGAAATGAAGGTGGTCAATTAAATGGTGGTACTGCCTGGTATCGTAAGACCTTTACTGTAGACGAAGCTGCCAAGGACAAGGACGTTCGTATTAATTTTGATGGAGTTTACATGGACTCTAAGGTTTATGTAAATGGCAAATTTGTAGGTCACTATCCAAGTGGTTATAATCATTTTTCATATGACATCACTGAATTTTTAAATAAAGATGGTAGTGAAAATACCATTGCGGTCCAAGTTACCAATAAACAACCAAGTAGTCGTTGGTACTCAGGGAGTGGGATCTATCGTGATGTGACTCTGAGCTATCGTGACAAGGTGCAAGTGGCTGAAAATGGAAATCATATTACCACTCCAAAATTGGCTGAACAAAAAGATGGCAATGTTGAAACACAAATTCAAAGCAAGATCAAAAATACTGCCAAGACTCTAGCTAAGGTATATGTAGAGCAACAGATTTTTACCAAAGAAGGTAAGGCTGTCTCAGATTTGGTTCGTTCTGTAACTAAGAGTCTATCAGGAAATGAGACAGCTGACTTTAAGCAAACGATTTTGGTTAACAAGCCAACTCTCTGGACAACGAAAAGTTATAATCCTCAACTTTATGTTCTGAAAACCAAGGTTTATAATGAAGGTCAGCTAGTTGATGTGACAGAAGATACTTTTGGATATCGTTATTTCAACTGGACAGCCAAGGAAGGTTTCTCTCTTAATGGCGAGAGAATGAAATTCCATGGAGTTAGTATTCACCATGATAATGGAGCCTTGGGGGCAGAAGAAAACTATAAGGCAACCTACCGAAAATTAAAACTCCTAAAAGATATGGGAGTTAACTCTATCCGTACAACCCACAATCCAGCAAGTCCACAGTTGTTAGATGCTGCGGCAAGTCTAGGACTTTTGGTCCAAGAAGAAGCCTTTGATACTTGGTATCGTGGTAAGAAAACTTATGACTATGGTCGTTTTTTTGACCAAGATGCAACTCACCCAGAAGCCAAGAAGGGTGAAAAATGGTCTGATTTTGATCTTAGAACCATGGTTGAACGAGATAAAAATAATCCTTCAATCATCATGTGGTCACTCGGTAATGAGGTTGATGAGGCTGATGGTGGTGCTCGTTCACTAGAAATAGCCAAGCGTTTGAAAGCTGTCATCAAAGCTATCGATACAGAACGCTATGTGACCATGGGTGAAAACAAATTCAGTAGTAGATCTACAGGCTTGTTCTTAGAATTAGCAGCAATCATGGATGCTGTTGGTATGAACTATGGTGAGCGTAATTATGATGCAGTTCGTAAAGCGCATCCAGACTGGTTGATTTACGGTTCTGAAACTTCTTCAGCAACTCGAACTCGTGATTCTTACTTTAATCCTGCTCAAAATCTCTGGCACGATAATCGTCCAAATCGTCACTATGAACAATCAGACTATGGTAATGACCGTGTAGCCTGGGGCAGAACAGCTACTGAATCTTGGACCTTTGACCGTGATCGTGCTGGCTATGCAGGTCAGTTCATCTGGACTGGTTTTGACTATATCGGGGAACCTACACCATGGCATAATCAAGATAATACACCAGTGAAAAGCTCTTACTTTGGTATCATTGATACGGCAGGATTGCCTAAGAATGATTTCTACCTCTACCGTAGTGAGTGGTATAGTGCCAAAGAAAAACCAACTGTTCGCATTATGCCTCACTGGAATTGGACTGAAGAAACGCTCAAGGAACGTAATATGCTCATCAATGGCAAGGTTCCAGTTCGGACCTTCTCAAATGCTGCTAGCGTAGAATTGTTCTTGAATAACGAGTCCCTTGGTAAGAAAGAATTTGTTAAGAAAACAACTGAAGATGGGCGCCCTTATCACGAGGGAGCTAAACCAAGTGAATTGTATCTTGAGTGGTTGGTTGACTATAAACCAGGTACCTTAACTGCTATTGCTCGTGATGAAAATGGCAAAGAGATTGCGCGTGATAGTGTGACAACAGCAGGGGAGCCAGCTAGAGTTCGACTCACCAAGGAAGAACATGTCATCACTGCAGACGGTAAAGATTTATCTTATATCCATTATGAAATCGTTGATGAAGATGGCAATGTTGTTCCAACAGCTAACAATCTTGTTCATTTCAATCTTCATGGTCAAGGTCAAATCGTTGGTGTGGACAATGGGGAACAAGCTAGCCGTGAACGCTACAAAGCTCAGAAAGATGGCACATGGCAGAGAAAAGCCTTCAATGGTAAAGGTGTTGTCATTGTTAAATCCACTGAAAAAGAAGGGAAATTTACCCTCTTTGCAGATTCTGCAGGTTTAGCTTCTGATCAAGCAACAGTCACAACTGTTTCAGGCAAAAAAGAAAATCGTCACCTTGTAGCTTTTGCCCCTGTTAAGGCGACTACAGATGTCAGTGAAAATCCTAAATTGCCAGAAACCGTGACAGCTATTTATAGCGACGGCAGTGTTGAAGAAAAATCTGTAACTTGGGATATACCAGATGATCTCCTTACTAGTGCAGGTGAGAAAAAAGTTCTTGGTAGCGTGGAAGGACTTGAAGCTAAGGCTGAAGCCCTTGTTAAGGTGGTTGCACTCGATAAGTGGTTGCCTAAGGTAGCAACTGTGCCAGTTGGTACAGCTGCAGAAGATTTGGATAAAACTGTAACGGCTGTTTTGTCAGATGGTAACTTGGTTGATGTGGATGTCGTTTCTTGGACCTTGAAAGATCCTGATGCCTTGACAAAAGAAGGTGGACGTACTGAAGCAACTGGTAAATTAGTTGGAAATGACTACGAGGTGACAGCAACCTTTATCGCAAGTGATCAGGAAACAGAAAGTACTGTTACAGGTCTCACAGTTGGAGATAAGACTCTTGAAAACTTTGAGTCTGGAAAGACCTACTACCGAGTATCCCTTCCTTATACTGCTAAAATCCCAAGTGTTGGTGCACAAACTACTGGCTATCAGGTTACAGTTCAACAAGCTTCAGAAGCTAATGATTATCAAGCTTCTGTATTCTTGAGTGACCAGAAGGGCGATTTGGTTCAAACATATTTGATTCAATTCGTGAAAGAAGCTCCTGCCTTGACACGCTTGGAAGTAAGTGTAGAAGGTAAAGAAAATGCAACAGAAGACCAAGTCCTCCCTTATCATGTCATTGGACATTATGAAGATGGTTCACAGACTGAATTTTCAGCGTCAGATATCCATTTGGAAGCTAAGTCAGCTGATGGTGCTCATCTGGAGGTAAATGGTCAGAACTTGCTTCTTTACAAGAAAGGTAGTGTAACCCTCACTCCTCGTATTGACAATCAAACTGATAAGACTCAGTCTGTAGCAACTGAACTTGTGATAAAAGAAAATACAGTAGACAAGAAAATTGTCAAACTTCATCCGGTTTCTATCTCTACAGACATCAATCAGCAACCGAATTTGCCTGGTCAAATTGGAGCAGATTTTGATAAAGGCTTGCCTCGTAAGGTAGCTGTAACTTGGGACAAGGTAGATGCAAAAGATTTGAGCTACTATCATAGCTTTACCCTGAAAGGGCATGTAGAAGGCACAGATATTGAAGCTCTTGCCAATGTGACTGTTGAAGGTTTGCAGGTTGCTGAAGAAATCAGCCTGACTCTTCCTAAGGGTGAAACTGTTCAATTACCAGCTAGTGTCCGTGCTTATCATTCAAATGGAACAACTGTCTATAAAGATGTCGTTTGGGATAAGGTTCCTGAAAACTTTAGTCAGACTGAAGGTATCTATGAAATCAAGGGTCAATTAGTGGGTAGCCATCTGACTACCAAGGCTCATGTTCGTGTTTCCAGTCAGGTTGTTGCGGGAAATAATATCTCGAAACAATGGACTGGTTCTCAATTGCCAGCGGCTATCGTGTCCAATACGGGTGGTGATGATTCGGCAAGTACCTTGAACGATTTGACGGTTTCAAGAGCCAGTACAGATGTTAAGAATCGATGGACTACATGGCAAACAGGTACTGATAATGACTGGGCATCTATCTTGTTTGGTAACTCTGGTGATTTGACCAAGCGCTTTGTCGACAATCTATCCGTTGATTTCTATACAGACGGGGCAATCGGACTTCCAAAAGAATATGTTATTGAATACTATGTCGGTCAGGAAGTTCCAGATCTTCCAAATGATGTCAATAATGCTCAGCGTGATACCAACCATCCATTCAACAATGCTGCCAACTGGAAAGAAGTTGAACATCTCAAAGCTCCAGGACAATTATCTGCAGGTCAAACAAACCACTTTACATTTGATAAGGTTGAAACTTATGCTGTTCGTATGCGTATGAAGAAAGCAGATGGAACTGCTGGTGTTGGTTTGACAGAAATCACTATTTTAGGAAGTAAAGTTCCAAGTGCTACCAGCTCAGAAATTTCTATCCAAGTAGATGGCAAGAAGCTTGAGCATTTCAATCCGTCTAAGACAGATTATTATATTCCTCAAGCAAGCAAGGAAATCACTGCAACAGCCAGCAACAACGGTGTGGTGACAGTTGTTCCTGCAACAAGTGAAAAAGGTGCGACACGTCTTATCTTGAAAGCTGAGGATGGAACTGTTCTGAAAGAATATCGTATCTTCCGTGATGATGAAAAAGAAACAACACAACCAGTAGCTGCGGAAAATAGTGCCCAGACCTTGAATGTTGGTGATCAACTTCAATTGCCTGCAGAGGTAACAGTCTACTATCCATCACAGACTGGCTGGATTAAGGCTAACCTTGCTGTCCAATGGGATGCTGTGCCAGAACATGCGACTGCACAAGAAGGTAGCTTTGAAGTTCTTGGTCATGTTCTAGGAACAGACTTAACAACCAAGATGCAAGTAACAGTTGTTACAAAAGGTAATCAAGTTATTTCAGAAAATGCAAATAATAATGAGACTGATTCTAAAGCCTTTGCGTCTACTACAAATGACACACAAGCAGCTTCTCGGGATAAGATTTTCTATATCAACGATGGGCACTTTAACGAAGATGGACGTTGGACTAACTGGTCTCGTACTCCGAAAGACCAAGAAACATCTGTGGGAATTCTCTTTAAGAAGAATGGTCAGATTACACCTCAATCTGTTGGAAAAGTAGCTATTCAATTCTTTAAAGATAGTGGAACAGACGCACCAGCAAAAATGGTACTGGAAAGATATGTTGGTCCTTCCTATACAGAACCAAGCACCATTTCTCGTTATGAAGAAAATGCGGATCATCCATTTAACAAGGCAGAAAACTGGCAAGAAATTCCTTATAAGGCATCTGGAGAAATCGTGGCTGGTAAGCCAATCGAATTTACCTTTGATCCAATTGAGACATCAGCTATTCGAGCACGTATGACTCGTAAATCTACAACTAATGGTCTAGCAATGGTCGAGTTTAGTGCTTACTCTCCTGCTAAAGTAAGAGATGAGGAAACTCCTTCAGTATCCATTTCGGTTGCTGGAAAAGCATTAGAAAACTTTGATCCTGAGGTTTCAGATTATACAGTGAGCTTAAATGGCACTAAACCACAGGTGACTGCTCAAGCAAGCGGTCACGGTGTGACAACGGTTGTTGAGTCTAGTCAGGATAACCTTCCTACTCTTGTCCGTCTTCTTGCTAAGGATGGTAGTCTTGTCAAGGAATATCGTATTCATTTCAAACCTAGTCACCGTATAGTTCCTGAAGAAGGCGACCAAAGTCCTGTTCTCGAACGACCAAGTCTAGAAGTTATCAAGACCGAAATTCCATTTAAGGAAATTATTCGTGAAAACAATGATTTAGCTCAAGATGAACGTCGTGTAATCTCAGAAGGTAAGAAGGGTGAAAGAGTTGATTATGTTGAGGTTCTAGGATCTAACCGTACAACTGTTCATACAGATACGACTGAGGCGCAAGATCGAATTGTTGAAGTTAAGGTCAAACCTGTCATTACTACTAGCAAAGGTGACGATCCAGCTCCAGTCGTAGAAGTTCCAGAATTTGAGGGCGGTGTCAATGCAGTAGAGGCTGCTAAGCATGAGTTGCCAGAATACACAGATCCGATTGGCACAGTAGGTGACGATCCAGCCCCAGTGGTAGAAGTCCCAGAATTTGAGGGTGGTGTCAATGCAGTAGAGGCGGCTAAGCATGAGTTGCCAGAATACACAGATTCGATTGGCACAGTAGGTGACGAATCAGCTCCAGTAGTGGAAGTCCCAGAATTTGAGGGCGGCGTCAATGCTGCTGAAGCTGCCAAGCATGAGTTGCCAGAATACACAGATCCGATTGGGACAGTAGGCGATGATCCAGCGCCAGTCGTAGAAATTCCAGAATTTGAAGGCGGTGTTAATGCAGTAGATGCGGCTAAGCATGAGTTGCCAGAATACACAGATCCGATTGGCACAGTAGGTGACGAACCAGCTCCAGTGGTAGAAGTCCCAGAATTTGAGGGCGGCGTCAATGCTGTAGAAGCAGCTAAGCATGAGTTGCCAGAATACACAGAAGCAATCGGTACAGTAGGCGACGATCCAGCTCCGGTAGTAGAAGTGCCAGAATTTGCAGGTGGCGTCAATGCAGTAGAGGCAGTTAAGAACGAAGTCCCAGAATACACAGGTGGCGTCAATGCGGTAGAAGCAGCTAAGAATGAATTACCAGAATACACAGGAGCAGTAGCTACAGTGGGGAACAAGCCAGCACCAAGTCTTGTTAAACCAGCCGAAGAGGTTCAAATCTTAACTGATAAGGAAACTGGAGTTCTAGTAGCAGGGCTAACTAGAGAGTTATCTAAAGACCTCAAGCTTCAAGTTCAAAAGGTCCTTAAACAAGAATTAGCTGGTAAGCAATACGATGCTTATCAAGTGAAATTGCTGGATAAAGACAACCAGATGGTTGCTCCAAAAGGTGCTGTCCTAGTGAGATTACCAGTTAAGGGTCAGGTTCAAGAGGTTTATCACATGAGCTTAGATCAAGGCTTACAGGTTCAAAAGGTGACGCTTGTAGGTGACATGGTTGAATTTGTCACCAAAGATCTAGGACTTTATGCGATTGTCTATAAAGAACAAAATCAAGAACCAGTAAAACCAGTAGAACAAGCTCATAAACCAGCAGTTAAGGGAGAAAACTTTGAAAATGCTTCAGAGAAAGTAGATTCAGCAAGACTTCCAGAAACAAGTGAAAGTCGATCTGATACAGCTGCCTTCCTAGCAAGTCTCAGTCTTGTTTTATCAGTAGCTCTACTAACTGTTAAACGTAAAGAAAAATAGAGTTTGGAACTCTACATTGCTGATTGATTGTAGAAATACTTGGACTATCCCAGTGGATAGGATCGAAAAATGCTACAACCATATGGAGAGAACCTCTAGGTTCTCTCCGTTTTTTAAAATAGGGATGAAACCGCTTAGATGAGTGGTTGGAGGAAAGGAATAGAAGAAAGATGGATCATCAATTTTTTGAGAAACGTTGTCATTATAGCATTCGAAAATTTGCAATAGGAGCAGCTTCAGTAATGGTTGGTGCGAGTATCTTTGGAGCCAGTATGGTACAAGCGGCAGAGACAGAGCCCGCACTAGAAGCAGAAACAAGTCTTACACAGCTTCCACCAGAGGATAAGTTATCACCAGAATTGGCAAGCGCTATTAAAAGTGCAGAGGCAGACTTTGTTTCAGAGACTAAAGTGGAAGAGGTAGCTACTAAGTCCCAAGCTCCTGAAGAAACTTCTTCAAAACCATTAGAAACTAAAAATTCTACAGTAGAGAAGGGAGTAACAACCGTAGAAAATGCTTCTACTGAAGTCGCTCCTACTGAGGCTCATGTAGCAATAGAACCTACGAAACCAGGTGAAGTAAATGGAACGGTGGAGAAAGCTGATTCATTTACAGCAGATAAACCTACAAGTAAAGCAGAAATTGATGCAGCAAAATCTCAAGTAGCTAAAAAAGAATATACGGTATTCCCAAGACCTCAAAAGGTTACTTATGGAGATGGCATCACTGCTCTAGAAGGAAAGGTAAATCTTGTCTTGAGTGATGGTTTGGATATCTATACTCGAAACCGTGCCAAGGAAATTCTCCAAGCTAGTAATGTATCCTATACTACCAGTACAAAAGCTACAGAAGGGGCGACCAACATTTTCCTTGGAGTGCGTGGGAAAGCTCCTCTGGCAGAAAAAGAAGTCCAAGATATTTCGTCTGAATTATACGATAAAATTGATGCCTATGTCTTGCGCGTGAAGGACAATAAGATTTCGATTGTAGGAAAGGATACGGATGCTGTCTTCTTTGGACTAACAACTTTGAAACAAATGCTGAAAGAGAGTCCTGTCCCAGTTCTTAGAGATGTGACAGTAGAAGACTATGCAGAAGTTAAAAATCGTGGCTTTATCGAAGGCTATTATGGAAATCCTTGGACCAAGGAAAATCGTGAAGACTTGATGCGCTATGGTGGTGACTTAAAGCTAACTCAGTACTTCTTTGCGCCAAAAGACGATCCCTATCACAATGCTAAATGGCGTGAACTCTATCCAGAAGAAAAAATGTCAGAGATTCGAGATCTAGCTCGTGTGGGAAATGAAACAAAGACACGTTATGTTTGGACCATCCACCCCTTTATGCATAAGAAGATGCGTTTTGACACGGATGAATTATATAAACAGGATTTAGATGTCATTAAAGCGAAATTCACTCAGTTGCTGGATGCAGGAGTGCGTGAATTTGGGGTTCTAGCTGATGATGCGGCCTGGCCTGTTGGTGGCTACAATAGTTATGTTCGGTTAATGACCGATTTGACAAATTGGCTAACTGAACAAGAAACAAAATACAGCGGACTTCGTAAAGATATGATTTTCGTGCCAGCCTGGTATATGGGACAAGGGACAGAAGATGAACTTCGCACGCTCAACGAACGCCTTCCAGAAACGGTCCATTTAACCTTAACAGGGGGTAAAGTATGGGGTGCAGTTGATCAAACCTTCCTAACAAATTTGAAGAAGAATTTGACAGAAGGTGGCAAGAAGTATCGTCCGATTCATTTCTGGATTAACTGGCCTTGTAATGATAATACCAAGCAACACTTGATTCTGGGTGGTGGTGAAAAATTCTTACATCCCAATGTTGATTTGTCCTTGGCGCAGGGCATCATGCTAAATCCGATGCAACAATCGGAAGTTTCAAAGGTAGCCCTCTTTGATGTGGCTCAGTATGGTTGGAAGCAATGGAGAAGTGCGGAAGAAGCTGAAAAAATCAATGATACGGCCTTTAACTATGTGGTCAATGGAAGCTTTGAAGAAAGCGAAGTATCAAAAGCCTTTCGTGAACTTGGTAAGCATATGCGCAACCAAAACCGTCCTCCCCATGTCACAAAATTGGAAGAATCTGTTGAGCTTGCACCTAAATTGACAGACTTTTATAACAAATTGAAGGCTGGTCAAAACGTAGACGCAGAGAGAAAAGAATTAAAGGGTATCTTTGCAAACTTGAAGGCTGACGCCCTCCTTCTGAAAGAAAAAGGGGACAGGAAGCTTATTGACCAAATCCACTACTGGTTAGATAATACAGTGGACCAGATGGATGCTTTAGAAGCCTTGCTGACAGCGACAGAAGGTCTGGCTGAAAAGAATGATGCTAAAGTATGGGAACATTACTATGCTGGGGTTAAGTATTACGATCAGTCCATTAGTTATTCCTTCTTCTATGTAGACCATTATGAACGGGCAGAGTTTGGAGTGCAACATATTCGTCCATTTATCAATAACTTAAAGGAATACTTGGCAACGCATATCCAAACCATGCTTCATCCAGATAAACTTGTGACCACCTTTATTACCAACCGTGCGGGGATTGAAGGAGGTCTTGCAGAAGTAACAGATGGCGACTTGGATACTCATGCGATTGTCAAGACGACAACCGTTATTGAACGAGATGATTATGTAGGACTTCGTTTTAATAAAGCCATTAAGGTTCATACTCTTGGTTTTGCAACAGGGACAAAGACCGCTGATAATTATACCTTTGGAAATGCCCTTGTCGAGTATCAAAATGAGCAAGGGGAATGGGTAGCTCTTACAAGTCCTGCCTATACAGGTCGCGAACGGACACTTGAATTTAAAGACCTCGATATTACGGCTCAAGCAGTTCGTATGCGTGCGACAGCTAAGAAGGATAATGCTTGGCTTGCCATGCGTGAAATTGCTGTTAATAGACCGCTCGAACTTGGAAGCAAGAAGGTAAAAGGGAGCATTACCCTAAGTCCAAACCTAGTTTACAAATATGGAACTAGTGTGCTTCAAATGCAAGATGGCAAAGCTAACACCGAATCCATGATGGCTCATGCCAATCAAACGAATGTGACTCCAGAAAATGCTTGGGTACAGATGGACTTGGGTGGAGCTAAGAAAGTGAAACATGTTCATCTTGTTCAAGGTGAAGGTGACAAACTAGCGGCTGGTGTCATCGAATATTCTACAGATGGTACAAACTGGAAGAACCTTCAGACCTTAACTGGGGATCGGATTTCAGATATTAGCCAGAACTTCACAGCCCAATACGTTCGTGTCCGTAATACACAACTTCTCAGCAAATGGTGGAGAATTGCGGACTTTACAGTTGACGTCGATACACCAAATACTGATTTAACCGTCACCAATGTCGACAGCTTGAAGGAAACGCCAGTAGTGGACAGCCGTGGTCGTTATGAAATGACCTTACCTCAAGGGAATAATCTTCCAGCAAATGGCTATCTTGGTTTGAAATTGGACCGCCTCCATGAAGCTAGTTCAATTGCACTTGAGGATGCTGGTGAAACAGGTTTGACACTGGAATATTCGGCAAATGAAGTGGAATGGATGACCGCTGACCAACTTCCAGAACACGCCTTGGTGCGCTATGTTCGCATCATGAACAAGACAGATAAGGACCAAGCGCTTCCTACTGGAAAATTAGTCGTTAAGACAAAAGAAGTGGATCCAACTGAACTCTTATCAACCACTATGGGTATTCACCAATATTATGGTGCTAATGATGTTCGTCGCATTCACAATTTAGGTCAACTGTTTGATGGGGACTTTAATAATTTTGTAGAATTTTCTGATTATCAACGTAAAAACGGAGAAATTGTCATGAAACTTGGCACCACTCGTCAAGTCAAGAAGATTCGTGCCTATATTCAGGATGCTCAGCGTAATTATTTGCGTGATGGGAAGATTCAAGTTAGTGAAGACGGTAAGAACTGGACGGATGTTGTGACAGTCGGAGATGGTGTTGAAAATGAAATTCGAGATAATTCATTGACCGACGGCTGGACACATGATTCTGCCCACCCAGGAAATCGTTATATTGAAGGTATTCTGGATCAACCTGTAACTGTTAAGATTATGCGTGTTCTCTTTACAGCGGACTATAATGCTCGTTTTGTAGGATTTAGCGAAATCGTGATTAATGATGGTGAATTTATCAATCCTGAAAATAATCCTACAGTGACAGGAAATGGTAGCGAAGAAGCGGATAACCTGAAGAAAAATATGACTGACGGCAATGTTTTGACAAGCTATGCAGCTACTGAAGATAAAGGAGAGCTTGTTTATCATTTATCTGAAGAAACCAAGGTCAATCATGTTCGCTTGATTGCTGACTTGCCTGAAGGTGCAAAAGTAAATGTCCAAGTTCGTACCTTGAATGATGCTGGTGAATCAGTCTGGAAAAATTTGGGTGAAGTAAGATCAAGTTTCCAAACCTTTGCCCTTTCAGGAAAAAATCCACGGATTCTCGATGTAAAAGTTTCTTGGGAAGGTGGAGAACCAGAGTTCTACGAAATGACTACCTTCTATCAAGAAGTGGAAAACGATCCAGCACCGACAACAAGTAAAGGAGACGATCCAGCTCCGGTAGTAGAAGTGCCAGAATTTGAAGGTGGTGTCAATGCAGTAGAAGCGGCTAAGCATGAGTTACCAGAATACACAGAGGCAGTTGGTACAGCAGGTGAGGATCCAGCTCCAGTAGTAGAAGTGCCAGAATTTGAGGGCGGTGTCAATGCAGTAGAAGCGGCTAAGCATGAGTTACCAGAGTACACAGATGAAATCGGCACAGTAGGCGACGAACCAGCTCCGGTAGTAGAAGTGCCAGAATTTGAGGGTGGTGTCAATGCAGTAGAAGCGGCTAAGCATGAGTTACCAGAATATACAGATGCAATCGGCACAGTAGGCGACGAACCAGCTCCAGTAGTAGAAATC
Source organism: Streptococcus sp. oral taxon 431 (assembly GCF_001553685.1). NCBI lineage: Bacteria > Bacillati > Bacillota > Bacilli > Lactobacillales > Streptococcaceae > Streptococcus > Streptococcus sp. oral taxon 431. The sequence goes on from NZ_CP014264.1 coordinate 817,710, forward strand.
CCAGAATTCAAGGGTGGTGTCAATGCAGTAGAAGCGGCTAAGCATGAGTTACCAGAATATACAGGAACAGTGGCTACAGCTGGAAATGAGGCTGCATCAAGCCTTGTTAAACCAGCCGAAGAGGTTCAAATCTTGTCTGATAAGGAAACTGGAGTTCTGGTAGCAGGGCTAACTACAGAGTTATCTAAAGACCTCAAGCTTCAAGTTCAAAAGGTTCTACGTCAAGAATTAGCTGGTAAGCACTACGATGCTTATCAAGTGAAATTGCTGGATAAGGACAACCAAGAAGTTGAACTCAAGGGTGCTGTCCTAGTGAGATTGCCAGTCAAGGGTCAGGTTCAAGAGGTTTATCACATGAGCTTAGACCAAGGCTTGCAGGTTCAAAAGGTGACGTTAGTAGGTGACATGGTTGAATTTACAACCAAAGATCTAGGACTTTATGCGATTGTCTATAAAGAACAAAATCAAGAACAAGTAGCATCAGATCAAGAACCAGCAGTTAATGGAGAAAACTTTGAAAATGCTTCAGAGAAAGTAGATTCAGCAAGACTTCCAGAAACAGGTGAAAGTCGATCTGATACAGCTGCCTTCCTAGCAAGTCTCAGTCTTGTTTTATCAGTAGCTCTACTAACAGTTAAACGTAAAGAAAAGTAAGGTTGATAACTCATAGCTCTGAAAAAGCAAAACATTATAAAAGAAGGAGAAGATAGCATAGTCTTCTCCTTTATTAATTGGGTAGTGAGGTGTATAATGAAAGTAAGAACAAGCACGAAGGAGTAGTGTATGAAAAAGATTGATCAAGCTCTACTGAAAAAAGTTATCATTGAGCGTCCTTGTTCTAGTCATAAGGGAGACTATGGTCGTCTTCTCTTGATTGGAGGGACTTATCCCTATGGGGGAGCGATTATTATGGCTGCCTTAGGGGCTGTTAAAAGTGGCGCAGGCTTAGTGACAGTAGCAACGGATAAAGAGAATATTTCAGCTCTACATAGCCATCTGCCAGAGGCTATGGCTTTTGACCTTGGTGATAAGCAGTTACTTGAGCAACAGTTGCAGAAGGCTAATATTGTCTTGCTTGGACCTGGACTAGTGGATGATAAGCGTGGAGAAGAGCTTCTCCAAACAGTCTTTCATCATTCAAATCAAGACCAGACTCTCATACTGGATGGTGGCGCCCTATCTATTTTAGCGAAGGCTGAAATGAAATTTCCCAAAGCCCATCTAGTTTTAACTCCTCACCAAAGGGAATGGCAAGTCTTATCAGGCTTAGATTTGGATTCCCAAGGAAGCAAGGAAACTGGAGAGACTTTGAAGAGCTTTCCTTCAGGAACGATTTTGGTTCAAAAAGGTCCTGCTACTCGAATCTGGCAAGCTGGACAAGTTGATTGTTATCAGCTGAGTGTCGGTGGCCCCTATCAGGCAACTGGGGGCATGGGAGATACTCTGGCTGGGATGATTGCTGGCTTTGCAGGCCAATTTCCACAAGCAAGCCTCTATGAAAGAGTGACAGTAGCGACCTATTTACATTCAGCCATTGCCCAAGAACTAGCTGAGGACAACTTTGTAGTCTTGCCAACCACGATCAGTCAACATATCCCAGCCTTCATGAAGAGGATACAAAAAGACATCTGAGGTTTTCAGGTGCCTTTTAAGGATTAGAAGAGTCCTTTGACCTTATCAACAAGATTACCGATTCCTTCTGAGCCTGAAATCAAAGTTTGTGCTTGGTTAAGATACTCACCGAGTTGGTCCTTGTTTTCTTCGACAAAGGTTTTTGCGGCAGCCAAATCTTTTTTCTCGATTAGCTCTTTTACTTGATTAAACAAATCTAATGGGTTCATGATGTCCCTCCTTTTCTAAACTTCTATTCAATCATTTTTTAGAAAAACTTGCAAGAAACTTGACCCTTCCAATAAAGTTCATGGATGTCAAATTGTGTAAATTTTGATATAATTTTAATGATGAATTTTAGAAATGATCGGTACGTGGTCGTGGATTTAGAGGCGACCAGTACCGGAAGCAAGGCAAAAATTATCCAAGTGGGAATCGTGGTCATTGAAAATGGCGAGATTGTTGACCAATTTGCAACGGATGTCAATCCCCACGAACCCTTGGATTCTCATATCAAAGAATTAACGGGCTTGACCGATCAGCGACTAGCAGAGGCACCGGAATTTTCTCAGGTGGCTGGAAAAATTTTTGACTTGGTCAAGGACGGTGTTTTTGTTGCGCACAATGTCCAGTTTGATGCCAATTTGTTGGCAGAATTTCTCTTTTTTGAGGGCTATGAATTGCGCACTCCCCGTATCGATACAGTCGAGTTGGCACAGGTATTTTATCCTCAACTTGAAAAATACAATCTGGGGATTCTCTGTCAAGAGTTGGGTATTTTACTAGAAAAGGCCCATACTGCCCTATCAGATGCCCAAGCAACAGCAGAGCTCTTTCTCTGTATGCGACAAAAAATGTTTCAACTGCCAAAAGGGTTGTTGGAGCGCTTGTTAAGTTTGTCAGATGGTTTACTATATGAGTCTTACCTAGTCATCGAGGAAGTTTATCAGAAGCAGTCCATCCTAGTTGAACATGACCTGGTAGAGGTGCAAGGTTTATTTTTAAGAAAAGAGAAGCCAGTCCTTTCTCCACGTAAACTATCTAAAGATTTCCAAACCAATATTGCCTTGTTGGATTTGGAAGATAGAGCTCCACAAGCTAGCTTTTCTCAAAAGGTTCAAGATTTTCTACAGAATGAGAAAATTGCTTTTGTGCAAGCTCAGACTGGAATTGGGAAAACCTACGGCTATTTGTTACCCGCTTTATCACTAGAAAACGAAAAAGGAATCCTTCTCAGTGTTCCTACTAAAGTTCTACAAAATCAAGTGATGCAAGAAGAGGCTCGTAGATTGGAAGAGGTCTTTCACCTTTCGATTCATAATCTTAAAGGACCACAGAATTATCTAAAACTAGATGCCTTTCATGCAGCACTAGAGGAAGAAGAATCCAATCGCTTGTACACACGTTTTAAGATGCAACTCCTAGTTTGGTTGACCGAAACAGAAACTGGAGATTTAGATGAGATTGGACAACTTTATCGCTACCAGCAGTTTTTACCAAACTTGGTACATGATGGGAATCTTCCCAAAGCTTCTCTCTTTTGGTTAGAGGATTTTTGGAGACGGGGGCAGAAAAAAGCTCGCTCTTGCCAGCTACTTGTGACAAATCATGCTTATCTCGTTACCCGACTTGAGGATGATCCCAGTCTACTAGAGGGCCGTCTCTTGATTTTGGATGAGGCCCAGAAGATCTTACTAACTTTGGAAAGTCTTTTACAAAAGAGTTTCGTTTTAAACGACATAGTAGACCAGCTAGATCAAGCTCTAGTTCGAGAAGAAGGGACGCTTCAGAGACGCTTGATGGAGAGTATTCGCTTTGAGCTTTGTCATTTGATGAACCAGTTCCTATCTGGCAAACGAAGAATGTGCCCTGCGACAACAATGGCACAACTCCAACAGGATTTCTCAGAGTTAGAAGTTCAAGGTTTCAAGGACTGTCAGCGATTTTTCTGCACTGATGGAGAATTTTGGCTATCAGCCTCAGACTTGTCTAGCAAGAAGGTTGTCATTTCTTCCAGTCGCAATCAACGTCTGCTCTTTTCGGAAATCTTTCCAGAGAGTTGTCAACTCTTAGCTGTCTCTGCAACTTTGGAAATTAGTAGCAGAGTATCTTTACCAGAACTAATGGGATTCCCGCATGCGGCCTTTGACAGACTGGATGAGAATTTTCAAGAAAATCAAGAAATTTTGGTTGTTAAGGATTTTCCATTGGTGACTGAAACCTCTCAAGAAGACTATGCTCATGCTCTTGTAGAAGTGCTGGAAGATTTGTCTTATCTTGAAGAGCCCATGCTCGTTTTATTCACTTCAAAAGACCTTTTGTTGCAGGTATCAGATTCTTTATCTCTTTCTCATTTAGCCCAATATAAGAACGGGGATCCGGTTCAACTCAAGAAACGATTTGAAAGAGGAGACTCTCAACTCTTACTAGGGACAGGTAGTTTTTGGGAGGGAGTTGATTTTGCGACTCATCCTCGAGTGATTGAAGTGGTGACACGCCTGCCCTTCCAAAATCCAGAAGATCCTTTTACGAAAAAAATGAATCAGGAACTGCGTCTTGAAGGGAAAAATCCTTTCTACGACTATCAACTGCCAATGGCTATTATTCGCCTCAAACAAGCAATTGGTAGAACCATGCGTCGTCTAGGGCAACGCTCCTCTGTCCTTATCTTGGATAGCCGAATGACAAGCAAGCGATATGGAAAGCAGATTGACAAGGCTTTGTCACAGACTAGTCGAGTCAGAGAAATTGGCAAAGAGCAAGTATTTTCAAAAGTTCAAGAATTTTTACACAAAAAATAAAATAAACATCTGAAAGAATGAAGGAGACCTTTATGAAACGTTCTCTCGACTCTCGGGTCGATTATAGTTTGATATTGCCAGTATTCTGTTTGCTGGTGATTGGAGTTGTGGCTATTTACATAGCTGTCAGTCATGACTATCCTCAAAATATTTGGCCTATTCTCGGTCAGCAACTAGCATGGATCGTCTTGGGAATTATCATCAGCTTTGTAGTCATGTTTTTTAATACAAAATTTTTATGGCAGGCAACTCCCTATCTCTACGCCCTAGGTCTAGTCCTCATGGTTTTACCCTTGGTTTTTTACAATCCCAATTTAGTTGCAGCAACAGGGGCCAAAAACTGGGTGTCAATTGGAGGAGTGACACTTTTCCAACCTTCCGAATTCATGAAAATTTCCTATATTTTGATTTTGGCTCGGGTCATTGTTCAGTTCACACAAAAACATAAGGAAAAAGAACGAACGATTGCATTAGACTTTCACTTGATACTGTGGATGATTGTCTTCACACTGCCAGTCTTAGTTTTACTGGCCTTGCAGAGTGACCTAGGAACGGCCTTGGTTTTTGTCGCCATCTTTGCTGGACTGGTCTTGCTTTCTGGCGTTTCTTGGAAAATTATCATTCCAATTTTTGCGACAGTTGTATCAGGAATTGCAGGATTTTTGGCCATTTTCATCACAAAAGATGGGCGTGCTTTTATGCATCAGATCGGGATGCCAACCTATCAGATCAACCGTATCCTTGCTTGGCTCAATCCCTTTGATTATGCACAAACGACCACCTATCAACAGGCGCAAGGGCAAATCGCCATTGGAAGTGGAGGCTTATTTGGTCAAGGATTTAATGTATCCAATCTCCTCATTCCCGTTCGTGAGAGTGATATGATTTTTACAGTCATTGCAGAAGATTTTGGTTTTATTGGTTCTGTCCTTGTAATTACACTTTATCTCCTACTTATCTATCGAATGTTAAAAATCACTCTGAAGTCCAATAATCAATTTTATACCTACATTTCAACTGGCTTCATTATGATGCTCTTGTTCCATATCTTTGAAAATATCGGTGCAGTGACAGGCCTCCTTCCTCTGACAGGGATTCCTCTGCCTTTCATTTCCCAAGGGGGATCAGCCATTATCAGTAATCTAATTGGTGTTGGTTTGCTTCTATCGATGAGTTATCAAACGCATCTAGCCGAAGAAAAGAGCGGTAAGACAAGATTTAAACGGAAGAAAGTTGTTTTGAAAAAAGTTAAATAAGGAGTAAATCATGGCTAAAGTTGCAGTTATCTTAGCAGATGGCTTTGAAGAAATCGAAGCCCTAACAGTTGTGGACGTATTACGTCGTGCCAATATTACTTGTCATATGGTTGGTTTTGAAGCTCAAGTGACGGGATCACATGCCATCCAAGTACAAGCAGATCGTGTGTTTGATGGTGATTTATCTGAGTACGACATGATTGTCTTACCAGGAGGTATGCCAGGTTCAGCTCACTTGCGTGATAATGAGCAATTGATTGCTGAACTTCAAAAATTTGAGCAAGTTGGTAAAAAAGTAGCAGCCATTTGTGCAGCACCAATTGTACTGAATCGAGCTGGACTCCTCAAGGATAAAGGGTTCACCTGCTATGATGGTGTCCAAGAGCAAATTGCTGATGGCCACTATCGCAAGGAAACAGTAGTTGTTGATGGTCAGCTGACTACCAGTCGCGGGCCAGCAACTGCACTTGCCTTTGCTTATAACCTAGTGGAGCAACTTGGAGGCGATGCAGATGGTTTAAGAGAAGCCATGCTCTATCGTGATGTGTTTGGATTAGATTAACTAAAACGAGAGGAATCTATCAATTAGGGGATTCTTCTCGTTTTTTACTGTTAAAATAGAAGGAAATCGTCGCTTTTTTGATAAAAAAATGCTATAATGAAGGGTATGAAATATCACGATTACATCTGGGATTTAGGTGGAACTTTACTTGATAATTATGAGACTTCGACCGCTGCTTTTGTGGAAACATTAGCTCAATTTGGAATCGAGGAAGAACATGATAAAGTTTACAATGCCTTGAAAGTGTCAACTGCTTTTGCGATTGACCAATTTGCCCCAACAATAGAGCATTTTTTAGAAAAATATAAGGAAAATGAAGCGCGAGAGCTTGAACATCCTGCCTTGTTTGAGGGAGTACCTGCTTTATTGGAGGAAATTTCAGACCAGGGAGGACGGAACTTTTTAGTTTCGCATCGCAATGACCAAGTTTTGGAAATCCTTGAAAAGACTGGAATTGCTGACTATTTTACAGAAGTAGTAACAGCTAGCTCTGGCTTTAAGAGAAAACCAAATCCAGAGTCTATGATCTATTTGCGAGATAAGTACAAGATAAGCTCTGGCATCGTTATTGGTGATCGTCCTATCGATATTGAAGCTGGACAAGCGGCTGGCTTAGCGACGCATCTCTTTGAAAATATCGTGACATTGAGACAAGTATTAGAAATGTAAGAAAAAGGGAAAAAATGACAGAAGAAATCAAAAACCAACAGGCACAGGATTATGATGCCAGTCAGATTCAAGTTTTGGAAGGTCTGGAAGCCGTTCGTATGCGTCCTGGAATGTATATCGGGTCGACTTCAAAAGAAGGTCTTCACCACCTAGTCTGGGAAATCGTTGATAACTCTATCGATGAGGCCTTGGCGGGATTTGCTAGTCATATTCAGGTTTTTATTGAGCCAGATGACTCTATCACGGTTGTTGATGATGGACGTGGTATCCCTGTTGATATTCAAGAAAAGACAGGTCGTCCTGCCGTTGAAACTGTCTTTACCGTTCTTCACGCTGGAGGTAAATTTGGCGGTGGCGGATACAAGGTTTCAGGTGGACTCCACGGTGTAGGTTCATCCGTTGTAAATGCTCTTTCTACTCAGTTGGATGTTCGTGTTCACAAAAATGGAAAAATCCATTACCAAGAATACCGTCGTGGACATGTTGTTGCTGACCTTGAGGTGATTGGAGATACTGATAAAACAGGTACAACCGTACACTTTACTCCAGACCCAGAGATTTTTACAGAAACAACAACCTTTGATTTCGATAAATTAAACAAACGTATCCAAGAACTCGCCTTTCTGAATCGTGGCCTTCAAATCTCCATCACTGACAAACGTGAAGGACTTGAACAAACCAAGCATTATCACTACGAAGGTGGGATTGCGAGCTATGTTGAGTATATCAATGAAAACAAGGATGTCATTTTTGAAAAACCAATCTACACTGATGGAGAAATGGATGATATCACAGTCGAAGTAGCCATGCAGTACACAACTGGTTACCATGAAAATGTCATGAGTTTCGCCAATAACATTCATACTCATGAAGGTGGAACCCATGAGCAAGGGTTCCGTACAGCCTTAACCCGTGTCATTAACGACTACGCTCGTAAAAACAAACTCCTCAAAGACAATGAAGATAATCTAACAGGTGAGGATGTCCGTGAAGGATTGACTGCTGTTATCTCTGTGAAGCATCCAAATCCTCAGTTTGAAGGACAAACGAAAACTAAACTTGGAAATAGTGAAGTTGTCAAGATTACCAACCGACTCTTTAGTGAAGCATTTTCAGACTTCCTGATGGAAAATCCTCAGATTGCTAAGCGTATCGTTGAAAAAGGGATTCTGGCAGCTAAGGCGCGTGTCGCAGCCAAGCGTGCGCGTGAGGTTACTCGTAAGAAATCTGGTTTAGAGATTTCAAACCTTCCAGGGAAATTAGCAGATTGTTCCTCAAACAATCCAGCTGAAACTGAACTTTTCATCGTCGAAGGAGATTCAGCAGGAGGTTCTGCAAAGTCTGGTCGTGACCGTGAATTCCAAGCGATTTTACCAATTCGCGGTAAAATCCTCAACGTTGAAAAGGCCAGCATGGATAAAATCCTTGCCAATGAAGAAATCCGTAGCCTTTTCACAGCTATGGGAACAGGCTTTGGTGCTGAATTTGATGTCAGCAAGGCCCGTTACCAAAAACTCGTTATCATGACGGATGCCGATGTTGATGGAGCCCACATCCGTACCCTCTTGTTAACCTTGATTTATCGTTATATGAAACCCGTTTTAGAAGCAGGTTATGTTTATATCGCTCAACCACCAATTTACGGTGTTAAGGTCGGCAGTGAAATTAAAGAATACATCCAACCTGGAGCAGATCAAGAAACCCGTCTACAGGAAGCCTTGGCTCGCTATAGTGAAGGACGTTCAAAACCAACTATTCAGCGTTATAAAGGTCTTGGAGAAATGGATGATCATCAACTTTGGGAAACAACCATGAACCCAGAACATCGTCTCATGGCTCGTGTATCAGTTGATGATGCTGCAGAAGCAGATAAAATCTTTGATATGCTCATGGGTGACCGTGTAGAACCACGTCGAGAATTTATCGAAGAAAATGCTGTCTACAGTACGCTTGACGTTTAAAAAAATTGGGAAATAGTTCCCATGGTTTGAAAAATATGATATAATCATTACAATTGTTTCATGTATAAAAAGGAGTTTGATATGTCTGATAATCTGTTGATTATTACTATGATTGCAATCGCGGCTCTTCTGATTATTGCATATGTTGTGGCAGTTTTGTTACGCAAACGCAATGAAAAGAGGCTGGCAGTATTAGAAGAAAGAAAGGAAGAGTTGTATAACCTTCCAGTTAACGATGAAGTAGAAGCTGTTAAGAATATGCATCTGATTGGTCAAAGTCAGATTGCATTTAGAGAGTGGAACCAAAAATGGGTAGACCTATCACTCAACTCATTTGCGGATATTGAGAATAATCTGTTTGAAGCAGAAGGGTACAATAATTCATTTCGTTTCTTGAAGGCTCAACACAAAATTGATCAAATTGAAAGCCAGATTACCCTTATCGAAGAAGATATTGCTTCCATTCGAAATGCTTTGGCAGATCTAGAAAAACAAGAATCCAAAAATAGTGGTCGTGTCTTGCATGCTTTAGATTTATTTGAAAGCCTGCAGAAAACAGTCGCAGAAGATTCTGAGAAATATGGTCAAGCACTTCCTGAAATTGAAAAACAATTGGAGAACATCCAATCTGAATTTTCTCAATTTGTGACGCTAAACTCTTCAGGAGATCCAGTTGAAGCAGCAGGAATTTTAGATAATGCTGAAAACCATATTCTCGCTTTGACACATATCGTAGAGAGAATTCCAGCAATTGTTACTAAACTAACGACTGAACTTCCTGATCAACTTGAAGATCTAGAGGCTGGCTATCGTAAGTTGCTTGATGCCAACTATCACTTTGTAGAAACTGACATTGAATCACGTTTACAGTTGTTGTATGAAGCTTTGAAAAATAACCAAGAAAATATTAAAAAATTGGAATTGGACAATGCTGAATATGAAAACACTCAGATTCAAGAAGAAATCAATGCTCTCTATAATATTTTCACACGAGAGATTGCTTCTCAAAAAGTTGTTGAAAACTTGTTGTCAACACTTCCAACCTACCTTGACCACTTAAAAGACAATAATCAAGTCTTGGTGAAAGATATCGAGCGTTTGAGCAAGACCTACTTGATGGCTGAGAGTGATGTAAATCATGTTCGTCGTCTTCAAGTGGATTTGGATTCCCTAGAACTTACAGTTAGCGATTTGACTTCAGAACAAGAGGAATATTCAGAAGCTTACTCTGTATTGGAAGAACGTTTAGAAAATGTTCAAGCTACATTAAAAGAAATTGAAGATGATCAAGTTTCAGTGAGCGAACGTCTAGTACAGATTGAAAAAGATGATGTTAATGCTCGTCAAAAGGCAAATGTTTACGTCAATCGCCTCCACACCATTAAGCGCTACATGGAAAAGAGAAATCTTCCAGGAATCCCACAGAACTTCTTGAAATTGTTCTTTGCTGCTAGCCATAGTACTGAGGATTTGATGGCAGAGTTGGAACAGTCACAAGTCAACATTGAGTCTGTCAATCGTATCCTAGAAATCGCGTCACATGATATGGAAGTTTTGGAAACAGAAACATACAGTATCGTGCAATATGCTACCTTGACAGAACAGTTGCTTCAATATTCTAATCGCTACAGATCATTTGATGAAGGGATTCAACAAGCCTTCCATGAATCTTTAGAAATCTTTGAAAATGCCTTTGATTATCAATCATCTTTTGAAAAGATTTCCCAAGCTTTGGAAGTTGCTGAACCAGGAGTAACAAATCGCTTTGTTTCTTCATATGAAAAAACAAGAGAAATCATTCGATTTTAATCAAGTGAAGGCGGTGGGACAGAAATCGATAGACAAAGTCTCGATTTCGTAGTCCCAGCCCCGCGAAGATGATTAGGAGTTTTTGGAGTCTAAAAGACCAACAAAAAGTCCAATCAGCTACCGCGTTAAAGTTTGATTGCTAATAAAAAGTGAGGTAGGGATCTTTTGTCCCAACCTCTTTCTTTTACCGATCTTTTTCTAAAAAATGGACATTTTCCTATTTATCATTGAAATTATAGGCATGATTTGATATGATAAGACTATGACAAAAAAAAGAACAAGCCGTAAAGTAAACGACAGAAAGAGAAGAAATTTGTGGATTATTGTGGGGCTTCTATTCTTCACAATCTTAACATTAGGAGTAAGTATTGCTTATAAAGTCTTGACGAAGCAAGCTTTTGAGCAAAAAATTGAAGCACTGAAAAAAGAAAAAGATGATTCCTATTCACAAGGAAGTCAGAAAGATCATTTTCGTAAAGGGCAGGCAGAAATCATCACCTACTATCCTATGACGGGGGACAAGGTCATTACCCCTGTTCAGGATATCATTGTAAAAGATATCACGGATAAGGTAGAAGATAAGGAAGATTTGATCTTTTACTACTCTGAGAAAGCTTCTTCTTCTATCAAGGGTGTGGAGAGTCATCTTGTGAAAAAACAGGTCTATGATTTGAGTGATTCTACTGTTGTAGAATTAGAAAATACATCATTGGATCAGCTTTATCTTAAGGAAGATGGGACCCTGTTTACTTTAGATCAGCTCTTTATAGATGCTAGCAAAGCCAAAGAAACAATTCTTGAGAATATCAAGTCAACGCTCCAAGATAAAAAGCTTGAACAAACTCTTGTTGATCAAGTAATAGCCGATTTTTTAGCTAGCGATTTATCATCTTGGAAGTTCGCATACAAAGATAGTCAATTGGTGTTATATCCAGTCAAAGCAACTAATAATGTAGAAGAAATAGCTTTACCTATTTCAGACTTCTTTGATGTTATCCAATCCTCCTATCTAACTGAAAAGGATGCAGAACTTTATAAGAAGGCTCAGGTTGAGAAAAATAAAAAAGTAGTAGCTCTTACCTTTGATGATGGACCGGACGGAAATACAACACCACAGGCATTGGATATCTTGGCTAAATACAAGATTAAAGCAACTTTCTTTGTCCAAGGAAAGAATATTGCAGGTAATGAGTCGATTCTTAAACGTATGCAGTCTGAAGGACATGAAGTTGGAAACCATAGTTGGAATCATCCAATTTTAACAAAGCTGTCATTGGAAGATGCTAAGAAACAGCTCACAGATACCGAAAACGCCATTACAAAAGTTCTTGGAAAAAGTTCTAAATTGATGCGTCCGCCATACGGTGCAATCTCAGATGATATTCGCAATAGCCTTGATTTAAGCTTTATTATGTGGGATGTGGATAGTTTGGATTGGAAGAGTAAAAATGAAGCTGCTATTTTAACAGAAATTCAACGTCAGGTAAGCAATGGATCTATCATTTTGATGCATGATATCCATCAAACATCTGTTAATTCATTACCAAAGGTAATTGAGTATCTGCAGGGACAAGGTTATAGTTTTGTTACTGTATCAGATCTACTCAACACTCGTTTGAAGCCACATGAGATTTACTATTCTCGTAACCAGTAAGGTCATTGTCGGCAAATATTTAGAAAAAATTAAAAAAAGATAGTTTTAATCTTGACAAGTAGGGGAAAACTTGATATCATATAAAAGTTGAGAAAAGCAGAAGTGAGAACTTCTCGCCTTGCGACTAACGTTGTCTGGCCCCTACGGATCAAATTTCAGAAATGAAATACAATCATGTAGTGCGGGTTTGCGTTAGCAAGTCCGCTCTTGTTTTTCTCTAAATTAAAAAAAGAGGTGAAAACCATAGCAAAGCAAGACTTATTCATCAATGATGAAATTCGTGTACGCGAAGTTCGCTTAATCGGTCTTGAAGGTGAGCAATTGGGTATCAAACCACTGAGCGAAGCGCAAGCACTTGCGGACGAAGCTAATGTGGACTTGGTTCTCATTCAACCTCAAGCTAAACCTCCTGTTGCAAAAATTATGGACTACGGCAAGTTCAAATTTGAGTACCAGAAGAAACAAAAAGAACAGCGCAAAAAACAAAGCGTTGTAACCGTGAAAGAAGTTCGTTTGAGCCCGGTTATTGACAAGGGTGACTTCGAAACTAAACTTCGCAATGCTCGCAAATTCCTTGAAAAAGGGAATAAAGTGAAGGTATCCATTCGCTTTAAGGGGCGTATGATCACCCATAAAGAGATTGGTGCAAAAGTTTTAGCCGAGTTCGCTGAAGCAACTCAAGATATTGCTATCATTGAACAACGTGCTAAAATGGATGGACGCCAAATGTTCATGCAGTTGGCGCCAGCAACTGACAAAAAATAATTGTCAGAAAGTTAAATAAAGGAGAAAAAATCATGCCAAAACAAAAAACACACCGCGCATCAGCTAAACGTTTCAAACGTACAGGTTCTGGTGGACTTAAACGTTTCCGTGCTTACACTTCTCACCGTTTCCACGGAAAAACTAAAAAACAACGTCGTCATCTTCGTAAAGCATCTATGGTGCATTCAGGAGATTTCAAACGTATCAAAGCAATGCTTACTCGCTTGAAATAATCGCGTATTTGTAAGTAAACAATTCTAGGAAATATTTGGAGGAAATATAAATGGCACGTGTTAAAGGTGGCGTTGTATCACGCAAACGTCGTAAACGTATTCTTAAATTAGCAAAAGGTTACTATGGAGCTAAACACATCTTGTTCCGTACTGCAAAAGAACAAGTAATGAACTCTTACTACTATGCATACCGTGACCGTCGTCAAAAGAAACGTGACTTCCGTAAATTGTGGATCACACGTATCAATGCGGCAGCTCGTATCAACGGACTTTCATATTCACAATTGATGCATGGTTTGAAATTGGCTGAGATCGAAGTTAACCGTAAAATGCTTGCTGACTTGGCTGTTAACGATGCAGCAGCTTTCACAGCTCTTGCAGATGCAGCTAAAGCAAAACTTGGTAAATAATTATTCATAAGACTGGTGCAGGTTTGTTCCAGTCTTTTTTAAACAAAGGAGAAAAAAATGGCTTCTAAAATGCTACACACTTGCTTGCGAGTTGAAAATCTTGAAAAATCAATCGCTTTTTATCAAGATGCTTTTGCTTTTAAGGAATTACGTCGTAGAGACTTTCCAGACTATGCTTTCACTATTGTTTATCTTGGACTTGAAGGTGATGATTATGAGTTAGAGTTGACTTACAACTATGATCACGGACCTTATGTTGTCGGTGACGGTTTTGCTCACGTCGCCCTAAGTACACCTGACCTTGAGGCTCTTCATAAAGAACATAGCGACAAAGGCTATGAAGTGACAGCACCTAATGGACTTCCAGGGACTCAACCAAACTATTACTTTATCAAAGATCCAGATGGATACAAGGTAGAAGTAATTCGTGAAAATTCATTATAGTTCCTATCGAGTAGCTTCTATGCTACTCTTTTTTAGAATTTGTGGTAGAATGAAAGAAAAAGAATGGAGGCAAGGTCATGAAAGTTCATGTAAAAGATGATTTTTGGCAACTATTTCCAGATGCTCAAATCTCTGTATTGGTGGTAAAAGGTCTCAACAATACTATTGATGAGAGTGAGGATCCCTATTTTAAAGCTTTACTGGATGAAGGAACCCAAAAAGCCCGTACTTTTATAACAGATGAAAATTTCACTCAGAATGAAGTGATTCAAGAATGGCGTCAGGCATTCACTAAATTCAAAACTAAAAAAGGTGCTCGTTCTTCTATTGAAGCCTTATTAAAGCGTGTGAGTCAAGGAAGAGAATTTAATCCAATAAATCCTTTGGTAGATATCTATAATAGCGTCTCACTTTCTTACGCTGTTCCTTGTGGGGGAGAGGATTTAGCTAAGATTGTTGGTGACTTATGTCTTGGAAGAGCTCAAGGAAATGAATCCTTCTTTCCACTAGGGGCTGAAAGTGATGCTCCAGCCTTAGCAGATGAAATTATTTATTTTGATGAACAAGGCGCGGTTTGTCGGTGTTTAAACTGGCGTGAAGCCCAAAGAACCATGTTAACAGAAGAAACCAAAGATGCTGTTTTAGTCATTGAAGCTATCAATGAAGAACAGGCATCACGAGCTAGGGAAGCAATGCTAGAATTACATACTAAAATTGAGGAATATTTTGGTATCAGTGGTAAGATCAGCCACTTGACAGCTACAAATCCTATCCTAGAGGTAGAATAATGAATGGGAATCACAGTTAATTCAACTGTGGTTCTTTTTTCTACAAGGGAAGAAAGAAATTGTTTTTCTATTTTCTAAAATGGTATAATATAAGAAGAAAAAGGGAGGTGATAGCGAGTGATTGCACAACTTGATACAAAAACGGTTTATAGTTTTATGGAGAGTATGATTTCTATTCAGAAGTATGTTGACCAAGGGAAAGCATACGGCTACTCAGCACTTGGAATCATGGATGTTGACAACCTCTATGGAGCTTATTATTTTATCAAAGAGTGCCAAAAGCAAGGGATTCAGCCCTTATTAGGTCTTGAGATGACAGTTCATCATAAGGAGGAACTCCTCAACCTTCGATTTTTAGCCTTGTCAAATCGTGGTTATCGAAATCTCATGAAGCTTTCGACTCTAAAAATGACAGGTAAAAAAGAATGGACTGATTTTTCTCCCTATCTAGAAGATGTTTGTGTTATTGTTCCCTATTTCCATGAAATAGCTCACTTAGATTTGGGACATGATTATTATATCGGAGTGTATCCAGATACAGCTCAGTCGAATTTTTCTCACCCCATTCTCCCACTTTATCATGTTAATTCTTTCGAAGTTGAGGATTTAGAAACGCTCCAAATGCTCAAGGCGATTAAGGAGAATGTGACCTTGCGAGAGGTGGATGTTCAATCGCAACAAGGCTTGTTTTTACCTGCTGAGCGTCTTGAACAATTTTTTGTAGAAAAGTTTCCAAAAGCTTTAGACAATCTATCTGAACTGATTGGAGCAACTACTTATGAGATTGATAGTAGTCTCAAGCTTCCTCGCTTCAATCCAGAGAGACCAGCTGTTGAAGAGTTGCGCGAAAGATCTATTAAGGGCTTGGAACTGAAAGGCTTACTAGATTCAGTTTATCAGGCTCGTTTAGAAGAAGAGCTATCTGTGATTCATGATATGGGATTCGATGACTATTTCTTGGTTGTCTGGGACCTCTTACGTTTCGGTCGTTCTCAAGGATATTATATGGGTATGGGACGTGGATCTGCAGTTGGAAGTCTAGTGGCCTATGCCTTAGATATCACTGGTATTGATCCTGTAGCTAAAAATCTCATCTTTGAACGCTTTTTGAATCGTGAACGCTATACCATGCCCGATATCGATATTGATATTCCTGATATCTATCGTCCTGAATTTATCCGCTATGTTCGTGACCGCTATGGCAGTATTCACGCTGCTCAGATTGTCACCTACTCAACCTTTGGTGCTAAACAGGCCGTCAGAGATGTTTTTAAACGCTATGGTGTACCTGAGTATGAATTAACGGCTATTACCAAAAAAATCGGTTTCAAAGATACCTTAACAAGTGCCTATGAAGGTAATCTAGGCTTTAGACAACTGATTCAAGGTAAGATTGAGTACCAAAAGGCTTTTGAAATTGCTAAAAAGATAGAAGGCTATCCTCGGCAAACTTCTATCCACGCTGCTGGTGTTGTGATTAGTGATAAAAATCTAACGGACTATATTCCTCTTAAGTATGGAGAGGATATGCTCATTACCCAGTATGATGCTCATGGAGTTGAAGGAAATGGCTTGCTCAAAATGGATTTCTTGGGCTTACGAAACCTAACTTTTGCTCAAAAAATGCAGGAGCTCTTATTTGAAACTCAAGGAATTCAGTTAAGGATTGAGGAAATTGACCTTGAGGATAGGAAAACTTTAGCCCTCTTTGCAGCTGGGAAGACCAAGGGAATCTTTCAGTTTGAACAACCTGGTGCTATTCGCTTATTAAAGCGCGTGAAACCAGAAAGCTTTGAAGAAGTAGTGGCAACGACTTCCCTCAACAGACCGGGGGCGAGTGACTATATCGACAACTTTGTGGCTCGAAAACATGGTAAAGAAAAGGTAACAGTCCTTGATCCTGTGCTAGAAGATATTTTAGCTTCTACCTATGGTATCATGCTCTATCAAGAGCAGGTTATGCAAGTAGCCCAACGCTACGCTGGCTTTAGTCTTGGAAAGGCCGATATTTTACGTCGGGCTATGGGGAAAAAGAATGCTGCGGAAATGCATCAAATGCAAGAGAGTTTTATCCAAGGTGCCCTCGAAAAAGGTCATGGAAAGGAACAGGCTCAGCAGGTTTTTGCTGTCATGGAAAAATTTGCTGGTTATGGTTTCAACCGATCGCATGCTTATGCTTATGCGGCTTTAGCTTTTCAACTTGCCTACTTTAAAACACATTACCCAGAAATCTTTTATCAGGTCACGCTCAATTATGCTAGTGGAGATTATATTCTCGATGCCCTTGAAATGGGTTTTGAACTAACACCACTCTCTATCAATACAATCCCATATCAGGATAAATTGACAGACCAGACTATTTACTTGGGACTTAAGAGTATCAAGGGAATGCCTCGTGATTTTGCCTACTGGATTATCGAGCATCGTCCATTTAGCAGTGTTGAAGATTTTATCACACGATTACCCAAAAATTATCAAAAGATTAGCCTCTTAACTCCCCTAGTCGAGATTGGTTTATTCGATAGTTTCGAAAAAAATCGCCAAAAAATCTTATCCAACTTACCTACTTTATTTATTTTTGTGGAAGAATTGGGTAGTTTATTTGCAGATAATAGCTACAATTGGCTTGAGAGTGAGGATTTTACGCAAGTCGAAAAATTCCGTAAGGAACAGGAGTGGCTTGGGGTAGGTATCAGTCCGCATCCTCTATTGATCTTAGCAAAGAATCCTTTGTACCCAATTGTGAGTTTGTCTGAACTATTTGAAGGACAGACAGCTACAGTACTCGTTGAGATTCAGTCTATCCGAGTAATCAGAACTAAAAAAGGTGAAAATATGGCCTTTTTGAAAGTTAGTGATAGCAAATCAAATTTGGAAGTCACAGTTTTTTCTGACCAGTATCGCCAATTTAAAAATCTCTTACATGAAGGAAGATTCTACTACCTTAATGGAAAAGTACAGGCAAGAGATGGTCGGCTTCAATTAGTGTTAAATAATCTAAAAGAAGCAGTGAGTGAACGATTTTGGATACAGGCTGCTGATCATGAACATGATACTGAAATTTATCATATTTTAGAGCAATATAAGGGAGAAATTCCAGTCATCATTCGTTACGAAAATGAACAAAAAAATGTCCTTTTACCGAGTTATTTTGTTGCAAAAGATGTTAGTTTACAGGAATCTTTAAGTCAGATAGTTATGAAAACGATTTATCGTTAAAAATCAATGAAAATAAAAGAATTTTAACTTTAATTATGGTATAATCAGTTAGAATGTTAAAGAAAAAGGAGCAAAACCAAATGAAACGTATTGCTGTTTTGACTAGTGGTGGAGACGCCCCTGGTATGAATGCTGCTATCCGTGCAGTTGTTCGTCAAGCAATCTCAGAAGGAATGGAAGTTTTTGGTATCTATGATGGATACGCTGGTATGGTTGCCGGTGAAATTTATCCACTTGATGCAGCTTCAGTGGGAGACATCATTTCACGTGGTGGTACTTTCCTTCACTCTGCTCGTTACCCTGAGTTTGCAAAACTCGAAGGTCAACTTAAAGGGATTGAGCAGTTGAAAAAACACGGTATCGAAGGTGTCGTGGTTATCGGTGGTGATGGTTCTTATCACGGAGCTATGCGCTTGACTGAGCATGGATTTCCTGCTATTGGACTTCCAGGAACAATCGATAACGATATCGTAGGTACTGATTTCACAATCGGATTTGATACTGCAGTTACGACTGCAATGGATGCCATTGATAAGATTCGTGATACATCATCAAGTCACCGTCGTACTTTCGTAGTTGAAGTAATGGGACGTAATGCTGGAGATATCGCTCTTTGGGCTGGTATTGCAACAGGTGCTGATGAAATTATCATCCCTGAAGAAGGATTCAAGATGGAAGACATCGTAGCAAGTATCAAGGCTGGATATGAACACGGTAAGAAACACAACATTATCGTTTTGGCAGAAGGTGTTATGTCAGCGGCAGAATTTGGTCAAAAACTAAAAGAAGCTGGAGATACAAGCGACCTTCGTGTAACTGAACTTGGTCACATCCAACGTGGTGGATCACCAACTGCTCGTGACCGTGTATTGGCGTCACGTATGGGTGCACATGCTGTTAAACTCCTTAAACAAGGAATCGGTGGTGTCGCTGTTGGTATTCGCAATGAGAAAATGGTTGAAAATCCAATTCTTGGAACTGCAGAAGAAGGAGCTTTATTTAGCCTAACAGCTGATGGTAAGATTGTTGTTAACAACCCTCACAAAGCTGACCTTGAACTTTCTGACTTGAACAAGAGCTTGTCATAATCAACTTTAACTAATCTGGTAAAATGACCATAAAAGGTCGAATTATATAAAGGAGTCACAAAATCATGAACAAACGTGTAAAAATCGTTGCAACTTTGGGTCCTGCGGTAGAAATCCGCGGTGGTAAAAAATTTGGTGATGACGGATACTGGGGTGAAAAACTTGACGTTGAAGCTTCAGCTAAAAACATTGCTCAATTGATTGAAGCAGGAGCTAACACTTTCCGTTTCAACTTCTCACACGGTGACCACCAAGAACAAGGTGACCGTATGGCGACTGTTAAACTTGCAGAAAAACTTGCAGGTAAAAAAGTTGGTTTCCTTCTTGATACTAAAGGACCAGAAATCCGTACTGAATTGTTCGAAGGTGAAGCTAAAGAGTATTCATACAAAACTGGTGAAAAAATCCGTGTTGCAACTAAACAAGGAATCAAATCAACTCGTGAAGTGATTGCTTTGAACGTTGCTGGAGCACTTGACATCTATGATGATGTTGAAGTTGGTCGTCAAGTATTGGTTGACGATGGTAAACTTGGTCTTCGTGTTGTAGAAAAAGACGATGCAACTCGTGAATTTGTCGTTGAAGTTGAAAATGACGGTGTTATCGCTAAACAAAAAGGTGTAAACATCCCTAACACTAAAATTCCTTTCCCAGCTCTTGCTGAACGTGATAACGCTGATATCCGCTTCGGTCTTGAACAAGGTATCAACTTCATCGCGATCTCATTCGTACGTACTGCAAAAGACGTGAATGAAGTTCGTGCAATCTGTGAAGAAACTGGTAACGGTCATGTTCAATTGTTCGCTAAAATCGAAAACCAACAAGGTATCGATAACTTGGATGAAATCATTGAAGCTGCTGACGGTATCATGATCGCTCGTGGTGACATGGGTATCGAAGTACCATTTGAAATGGTTCCAGTTTACCAAAAAATGATCATCACTAAAGTGAACGCTGCTGGTAAAGTTGTTATCACTGCAACAAACATGCTTGAAACAATGACTGAAAAACCACGTGCAACTCGTTCAGAAGTATCAGACGTATTTAACGCTGTTATCGACGGAACTGACGCTACAATGCTTTCAGGTGAGTCAGCAAATGGTAAATACCCACTTGAGTCTGTTCGTACAATGGCAACTATCGATAAGAATGCTCAAACTCTTCTTAACGAATACGGACGTTTGAACTCAGATTCATTTGAACGTAACTCTAAGACAGAAGTTATGGCTTCAGCAGTTAAAGATGCTACAAACTCAATGGACATTAAATTGGTTGTAACTCTTACTAAGACTGGTCACACAGCACGTTTGATCTCTAAATACCGTCCAAATGCTGATATCTTGGCATTGACATTTGACGAATTGACAGAACGTGGATTGATGTTGAACTGGGGTGTTATCCCAATGTTGACAGAAGCTCCATCATCAACTGATGACATGTTCGAAATTGCTGAACGTAAAGCAGTTGAAGCAGGTCTTGTACAATCTGGTGACGACATCGTTATCGTTGCAGGTGTGCCACTTGGTGAAGCAGTTCGTACTAACACAATGCGTATCCGCACTGTACGTTAATCTAATATTAAAAAGCCTATCATATCAAGCTTTCTAGCTTGTGTGATAGGTCTTTTTTTGTGACGAGGTGCAAAATATATCATCTTCCTTTCAATGCTAAGGTATATAATACAGCTTGTCCTGTAACTTTTGCTGTAATTATAGATTGCAATGGTCATCTTTCTATCTTTATGACTAAACCTAGCTAGGATTTTTTGGATAATAAGTCTATAAGTGTATGATTGAGGCTTGAGCTTATTACTGTTTGTGCAGAAAGGATTGCTAAAAGATAGGGTTTAGTAGTGTTTAGGAAAATAAAAAAGCTCTCTGGAAAAACCAGAAAGCTTGAGAGGCATCTCCATGTGAGAAATCGGTTCACACAATTTCTCAAGGTCCGCTCCTGCGTTATGACCTCCTTTGCTCAATAGTAGCTCTCGCTACATATCGACTCATCGCAAATTTTATTTTACTATAAGGTCGAAAAAAAGTCAATAAAAAAGTTCCTATAAAAAGGAACTGTTAAAGAATGCTAATTGCCGGGATCGAACCGGCGACCTCATCCTTACCATGGATGCGCTCTGCCTACTGAGCTAAATCAGCTTACTTAAAAAGTATACTATAGAATCAAATCTTTGTCAATAAAATGTTTTATTTAAAAGTAATCAGCTGTCAGTCAAACTAAAATGGCTTAAGAGAATATCCCTCAGCCATTTTATTCTAACCTAATTAATTTTGTTTTTTTCTGGATTCCAGATAAAACTTGCGATAAAGCTAAAGATGATGGTAACAATTGCAACTAAGACAGCAAGAATCAGTGCTGGTATGCGAATAAACCACCACAAAGGATTTGGTTTTTTATTTGTATGCCATTGTTTTGTTTCCTCATCCAGACGTTGGAATTCTGATTGGATACGTTCAGCAACCACCTCAATTCCTTCATCATTCATTTTCTTAATGTCTGAGATATCGATAGGATTTCCGAAGTTCATATCGACACGTTCACGACTGATGAGTCCTTTTAAGGTCATTGGACCAGTATAAGTAACTGGCATGATGCGAACCTTGGCCATTTTAGCAATCAGAGCTACGCCACCTTTTACATCGTTAGAATGACGACTACCGCTTGGAAACATGATGAGAGATCGGTCGCTCTTTTTAAGAACATTGATAGGATACTTAATGGCAGAAGCACTAGGATTTTCCCGATCAATAGGAAAGGCACCACACATACGAATCCACCAACCAAAGATTCGGTTGGAGAAAAGTTCCTTTTTAGCCATAAAAACAAACTGTTTCGGTTTGGTCGCAAATGCCATGTAGACAGGATCCCACCAGGTACGATGGGGAGCGACTAGGATATAGTTTTCATCTTGACTCGGAATTTTATTGGTATTATGATAATGAGCATTACCGTTGATAGACCAGAGAATCAACATAACGAGCCCACGAAGATAAGTATAAAACATGGTGTCTCCTTCAAATTTCTTTCTTTTATTATACCTTATCGTTGTAGGACAGGCAAATTTTTTTGTATAGGCGGAAAAGCTCTTTATATGAAATTAGAATTATTCAAAAAAAAATGATATGATAGAGATTATGGATAAAAATAAAATTATAGGCTTAAGCCAATCAGAAGTTAATGAACGTCAGAAACAGGGGCAAGTCAATGATTTCAAAGCATCAGCTAGTACCAGTACTTGGCAGATTGTAAAACGAAATGTTTTTACTCTCTTCAATGCTTTAAACTTTGCCATTGCCCTAGCGCTCGCCTTTGTTCAAGCTTGGAGCAATCTAGTTTTCTTTGCGGTTATCTGCTTTAATGCATTTTCTGGGATTGTAACCGAGCTACGTGCCAAACATATGGTTGATAAGCTCAATCTCTTGAATAAAGAAAAGATTATCACTATTCGTGATGGACAAGAGATAGCTCTGGATCCTGAGGAGCTTGTTTTGGACGATGTGATTCGCTTGTCAGCAGGGGATCAGATTCCAAGTGATGCCATTGTATTAGAAGGTTTTGCAGAAGTCAATGAAGCTATGTTAACGGGTGAGAGCGACTTGGTCCAAAAGGAAGTTGAAGACTTGCTTTTGTCTGGAAGTTTCTTAGCCAGTGGATCAGTTTTGGCTAAAGTTCACCATGTCGGTGCAGATAACTATGCTGCTAAACTCATGCTTGAAGCTAAGACAGTCAAGCCAATTAACTCTCGTATCATGAAATCGCTAGACCAGTTAGCCGGCTTTACTGGGAAAATTATCATTCCTTTTGGTATTGCTCTCTTGCTTGAAGCCTTGGTCTTAAAAGGTCTGCCACTGAAGTCTTCTGTAGTCAATTCATCTACAGCTCTTTTAGGAATGTTGCCTAAGGGAATCGCCCTTTTGACCATCACCTCTCTCTTAACTGCTGTTATCAAGCTTGGGTTGAAAAAGGTTTTGGTGCAGGAGATGTATTCTGTTGAGACCTTGGCGCGCGTGGATATGCTCTGCTTGGATAAGACAGGTACCATCACCCAAGGGAAGATGCAGGTTGAGACTGTCCTTCCTCTTACGCAAGCTTACGACAAAGATGCCATTGCCAAAATACTAACTAGCTATATGGCACACAGTGAGGATAAAAATCCAACTGCTCAAGCTATTCGAAAGCGTTTTGTGGGAGAGGTAGCTTATCCGATGATTTCAAGCCTTCCATTTTCAAGTGATCGAAAATGGGGAGCAATGGAGTTGGAAGGTCTAGGAACTGTTTTCCTAGGTGCACCGGAGATGTTGTTGGATGCTGAAGTTCCTGAAGCTAGAGAAGCTCTTGAACGAGGATCTCGTGTCTTGGTGTTAGCGCTCAGTCAAGAAAAACTTGACCATCACAAGCCACAAAAACCATCTGATATTCAAGCCTTGGCTTTGCTTGAGATTCTAGATCCGATTCGAGAAGGTGCTGCTGAGACGCTAGACTATCTTCGTTCTCAGGAAGTAGGGCTGAAAATTATTTCTGGTGATAATCCAGTTACCGTTTCAAGTATTGCTCAAAAAGCTGGTTTCGCAGACTATCAGAGCTATGTAGATTGTTCGAAAATTAATGATGAAGAATTGATAGCCATGGCTGAGGAAACAGCCATTTTCGGACGTGTCTCGCCTCATCAAAAGAAACTAATCATCCAAACTCTGAAAAAAGCAGGACATACTACAGCAATGACAGGGGATGGTGTCAATGATATCCTAGCTCTCCGTGAGGCAGACTGCTCCATCGTTATGGCTGAAGGAGATCCAGCGACTCGTCAGATTGCAAATCTGGTCCTCTTGAATTCAGATTTCAATGATGTTCCTGAGATTCTTTTTGAAGGACGTCGTGTGGTCAATAACATTGCCCACATTGCTCCAATTTTCTTGATTAAGACCATCTATTCTTTCTTGTTAGCAGTTATCTGTATTGCAAGTGCATTGTTGGGACGTACTGAATGGATTTTGATTTTCCCATTCATTCCGATTCAGATAACTATGATTGACCAGTTCGTGGAAGGTTTCCCACCGTTCGTATTGACCTTTGAGAGAAATATCAAACCTGTTGAACAAAACTTCCTCAGAAAATCCATGCTCCGTGCTTTACCAAGTGCCTTGATGGTAGTCTTTAGTGTTCTCTTTGTTAAAATTTTTGGAACCAGTCAAGGCTGGTCAGCCATTGAAATTTCGACACTTTTGTATTATCTATTAGCATCGATTGGTTTCATGTCTGTAGTTAGAGCTTGCTTGCCATTTAGCTTGTGGCGTGTGCTATTGATTATTTGGTCAGTTGGAGGTTTCCTTGGAACAGCTCTATTCCCAAGAATCCAAAAATTGCTTGAAATTTCAACACTTACAGGTCAAACATTGCCTATCTATGGCATTATGATGCTCGTCTTTATTGTGATTTTCATACTGACAAGTCGTTATCAAGTTAAAAGATAAAGAAAGACTGCAATCCATGATTGCGGTCTTTTTTAGGTGCAGGATTGCCAGATAAAATATGGTATAATAAAGGGAAATAGAGTTTTTGAAAGTGAGAGAAGATGATTTCAAAGAGATTAGAAACAGTAGCTTCTTTTGTTCCCCAAGGAGCCGTTTTACTGGATGTCGGGAGCGACCATGCTTATTTACCGATTGAACTAGTTGAAAAAGGTCGTATTGAACGTGCTATTGCAGGAGAGGTAGTAGTAGGTCCTTATCAATCTGCTGTAAAAAATGTTGAGAGCCATGGCTTGACTGAGAAAATTCAGGTTCGTTTAGCCAATGGTTTAGCAGCTTTCGAAGAAAGTGACCAGGTTTCTGTTATCACTATTGCTGGGATGGGAGGTCACTTGATTGCTACGATATTAGAAGAAGGATTGGACAAACTAGCCAATGTTGAGCGTTTAATTCTTCAACCAAATAACCGAGAAGATGAGTTACGTAGTTGGTTACAAGAGCATGGATTTCAGATTGTAGCTGAAAGTATTTTAGAGGAAGCTGGGAAATTTTACGAGATTCTAGTAGTGGAAGCTGGGAAAATGAATTTATCAGCTAGCGATATCCGTTTTGGTCCTTTTCTATCTAAAGAACTTAGCCCCGTATTTGTCCAAAAGTGGCAAAGAGAAGCAAGTAAGCTAGAATTTGCCCTTAGTCAAATCCCAGAAAAAAATCATGAAGAACGTCAAGTTTTAGTAGATAAAATTCAAGCCATCAAGGAGGTGCTCCATGCAAGCAAGTGAAGTGATTAAGCGTTATGAAATCTATTGCCCACAAGAACTTTCTATGGAAGGTGATAGTCGTGGTCTTCAAATTGGTACCTTAGACAAAGAAATCCAAAAGGTCATGATTGCTCTTGATATACGTGAAGATACAGTGGCAGAAGCCATCGAAAAGGGTATCGATTTGATTATCGTTAAGCACGCGCCTATCTTTCGTCCTATCAAGGACTTGGTAGCTAGTCGCCCTCAAAATCAAATTTATATCGACCTCATCAAGCATGATATTGCCGTCTACGTCAGTCATACAAACATTGATATCGTTGAAAATGGTCTTAATGATTGGTTCTGCCAATTGTTAGATATTAAGGATACAACGTACCTACAGGAGACCGGTCCTGAACGTGGGATTGGACGTATTGGAACTATTAGACCTCAAACATTTAAGGAATTTGCTGACCATGTTAAGGAAGTATTTGGTCTAGATAGTCTTCGTATGGTGTATTATAAAGAGACTGATTTGCAAAAAATAATCTCAAGAGTAGCTATTTGTGGTGGCAGTGGGCAGTCTTTCTTTTCTGATGCAATAGCCAAAGGAGCAGATGTCTACATTACTGGTGATATCTATTACCACACTGCTCAAGAGATGTTGTCAGACGGCTTGTTGGCTTTGGATCCGGGACACTATATTGAAGTTCTCTTTGTTGAAAAAATTGCAGCGTTCCTGAACGAATGGAAGGAAGAAAATGATTGGCCTTTAGAGGTTATCGCAAGTCAGGCATCGACCAATCCATTCCATCATATCTAGTTAGAAGGTAAAGACAATGAAAAAAGTTGCCATTGTAGGAGCAGGAATTGTAGGGGCAACGGCTGCCTACTATCTTTCTAAAGAAACTGATATCGAAGTAACTGTCTTTGATCATGGGCACGGACAAGCGACCAAGGCAGCGGCAGGAATTATCAGCCCCTGGTTTTCTAAACGACGCAATAAGGTCTGGTACAAGTTGGCGCGCCTAGGAGCAGATTTTTATGTAGATTTATTAGCTGATATAGAAAAATCTGGTCAAAAGGTAGATTTTTACCAACGCTCAGGAGTCTTTCTTTTTAAAAAAGATGAGTCCAAACTAGAGGAACTCTATCAACTAGCCTTGCAACGTAGAGATGAATCTCCCTTGATAGGGAAATTAGCCATTCTGGATCAAGAGTCTGCGAGTAAGTTATTCCCTGGTCTAAAGGGATTTGAGAGATTGCTCTATGCTTCTGGAGGGGCTCGAGTAGATGGACAACTTTTAGTTAGTCGCTTGCTTGAAGCCAGTCAAGTGAAGGTCGTAAAGAAAGAGGTCAGTCTAAAACCCTTAGCATTTGGTTATCAAATAGACAACCAAATGTTTGACCAAGTTATCTTGTCCACAGGAGCTTGGCTTGGACACATTTTGGAGCCTTTAGGCTATGAGGTTGATGTTCGTCCTCAAAAGGGGCAACTCCGAGATTACCAAGTGGAACAAGACATGGGAGCTTACCCTGTAGTTATGCCGGAAGGTGAGTGGGATTTGATACCATTTCCCGGCGGTAAGTTATCTCTAGGAGCTACCCATGAAAATGACATGGGATTTGACCTGACGGTCGATGAGAATTTGCTTAATCAAATGGAGGGAGCTGCCTTGCCTTGTTATCCAGTATTGAAGGATGCTGACATCTATGGCGAACGTGTAGGAATTCGGGCTTATACGAGTGACTTTTCTCCATTTTTCGGACAGGTTCCAAACTTATCAGGAGTCTATACAGCAAGTGGTCTAGGATCTTCAGGGTTAACGACTGGTCCTATTATCGGTTATCATCTAGCTCAAATGCTTCAAGGGAGAAAAGGAGTATTGGATCCAGCAGATTATCCGACTGAAAGATACATTAAAAAGAAACAATAGTAAACCTTTTACCTAGTTTTTACGATAGTCTTAGGAAAGTAAATGACTTTCCCTATCAAAAATGGTAAAATGAAAAAAATAATCCAAGAATTGAGGAAATAAAATGCAAGAAAAAATTCTGGTAACAGGTGGAGCAGGTTTTATCGGAACTCACACTGTCATTGAATTGATCCAAGCTGGACACCAAGTAGTTGTCGTGGATAATTTGGTAAACAGTAGTCATAAAAGTCTTGAAGTAGTCGAAAGAATCACTGGGGTAGAAATTCCTTTCTACGAAGCAGATATTCGTGACACAGATACACTTCGTGATATTTTCAAACATGAAGAACCAACAGGTGTGATTCATTTTGCTGGTTTGAAAGCTGTAGGTGAGTCTACACGTATCCCACTTGCCTACTATGATAACAATATCGCTGGAACTGTCAGTCTCTTGAAAGTTATGGAAGAGACAAACTGTAAGAATATCATCTTCAGTTCATCAGCAACTGTTTATGGAGATCCTCATACAGTCCCAATCCTAGAAGATTTCCCACTTTCAGCTACAAATCCATATGGTCGTACCAAGCTAATGCTGGAAGAAATTTTGACAGATATCTATAAAGCAGATTCAGAGTGGAACGTTGTTTTACTTCGTTACTTCAACCCAATCGGTGCGCATAAGAGCGGTGATTTGGGTGAAAATCCAAACGGTATTCCCAATAACCTTCTTCCATATGTGACACAAGTTGCAGTTGGTAAGTTGGAACAAGTTCAGGTCTTTGGAGACGACTACGATACTAAAGATGGAACAGGTGTTCGTGACTATATCCACGTCGTTGACCTAGCAAAAGGGCACGTTGCGGCACTTAAGAAGCTTCAAAAAGGTTCAGGACTAAACATTTACAACCTTGGTACAGGAAAAGGCTACTCAGTTCTTGAAATTATCCAAAATATGGAAAAAGCAGTCGGACGTCCTATTCCATACCGTATTGTTGAACGTCGCCCAGGTGATATTGCAGCTTGCTACTCAGATCCGGCAAAAGCTAAGGAAGAGCTAGGATGGGAAGCAGAACTTGGTATTACAGAGATGTGTGAAGACGCATGGCGTTGGCAAAGTCAACATCCAAATGGATTTGAAGACTAAGATGATGATTTCAATCATAGTCCCATGTTTAAACGAAGAGGAAGTACTTCCTCTTTTTTATCAAACTCTTGAAGCACTGATCCCAGATTTGGGAACAGAAATCGAATACATTTTTGTAGATGATGGGTCAACTGATAAGACTTTGGACGTTCTAAAGGTTTATCGAGAGAAAAATCCTGCAGTACATTATATCTCTTTCTCGCGAAATTTTGGGAAGGAAGCGGCCATATATGCAGGTTTACAACAAGCAAGTGGAGACTTGGTGGTGGTTATGGATGCAGACCTTCAGGATCCACCAAGCCTCTTGCTTGAGATGAAAGAACTACTAGATCAGAATCCAGATTTGGACTGTGTGGGAACACGTAGAACTAGTCGAGAGGGAGAGCCATTTCTACGTAGTTTCTGTGCCAATCTTTTTTATCGTTTCATGCAAAAAATTAGCCCAGTAGCTCTTCCCATAGGGGTTCGTGATTTTAGGATGATGAGAAAATCAGTAGTAGATGCAGTGTTAGAATTGACAGAATACAATCGCTTTTCCAAAGGCCTCTTTGCCTGGGTTGGTTTTCATACTCACTATCTAGAATACCCTAATGTTGAAAGGCAGGCAGGTAAGACTAGTTGGAGCTTTAGGCAACTCTTTTTCTACTCTATCGAAGGGATTGTAAATTTTTCAGATTTTCCTTTGATATTAGCCTTTGTTGCTGGTCTTACGTCTTGTTTTATGGCTTTGGTGATGACCCTTTTTGTAGTTATTCGTACTCTTATGCTTGGGAATCCAACCTCTGGCTGGACATCTCTGATGGCTGTCATTCTATTTCTTGGTGGTGTCCAATTATTGACCATTGGTATTCTGGGAAAATATGTCAGTAAAATTTATCTAGAAACAAAAAAAAGGCCCCTCTATCTGATAAAAGAACAGAGTGAGTCAAGATAAGATTTGCTAAAAATAAGTCCTTCAAAAGACTATAATTTTCTGGAAAAATATGCTAAACTAGAGGAAGTGGTATTTGGAAATCGAATCACCACTGATGACAAATTAATCTTTGATGAGCGCGCGAGTGGGACACTGTTTTACAGCTTCCAGTAGCTCTTCACTAGCTGGGACGTCTCTCTCTAGTTGATTAGGATCATCATAGAAACGCACTATACCATTATCATGGTAATCAAATAAATCAGAATAGGTTTGGCATAGCCCGCAGGCAATGCATCGTTCAGGTATAAGTGTGATTTTCATATTTATATTGTAATAAGAAATTAGAAAAAAAACAAGGAGTAAGGTATGGAAAAGGAACCATGGCAAGAAGATATTTACGACATCGAGGAAAGTCGTTCGGAACGCAGAAGCAGAGGAAATAAGGAATCAGGAGTAGGAGCTAATCGTATTTTAACGATTTTGGCTTGTATTTTCTTTGTTATCGTTGTCGGTATGATTGCTATTCTAATCTACCTGTCATCCGGTGGAAGTGATCGTACGGCAGCCTTGAAAGATTTTCATGATTCTTCTGCGCCTAAGGTAGAGGAAGTTTCTTCAACATCATCAAGTAGTTCAGTTGAAGCATCAAGTTCTGAAGCAGAATCAACTTCTTCAAGTAGTTCAGAGGAGCATACAAATGCTGAGGGAACCATTACTGTCCTTGCAGGTGAAGGTGAGGCAGCTATTGCAGCTAGAGCAGGCATTTCTATTGCCCAGCTTGAAGCCTTGAACCCTGGTCATATGTCTTCAGGAACTTGGTTTGCAAATCCTGGTGATGTCCTTAAGACAAGATAGGAGTTAGAATGAAAACAATTCAGATCGCTATTGATGGTCCAGCTTCAAGTGGTAAGAGTACAGTAGCTAAGATTATCGCTAAGGACTTTGGCTATACTTATCTGGATACAGGTGCCATGTATCGTGCTGCGACTTACATTGCTTTAAATAACCAAGTAAGCCCAGAAGAGTCATCTCGACTTCTTGAATTATTGGAACAATATCCGATTAGTTTTGGTCGTGCCGAAACAGGAGAACAGCTTGTTTTTGTTGGAGACGTTGATGTTACCAATCCAATCCGAGAAAATGAAGTAACTAATGCTGTATCAGCTTTTGCAGCTATTCCAGCTATTCGTGAAAAATTGGTAGCCCTCCAGCAAGAAATTGCCCAACAAGGCGGAATCGTCATGGATGGTCGAGATATTGGTACAGTGGTCTTGCCTAAGGCTGAATTGAAGATTTTTCTTGTTGCTTCAGTGGATGAGCGTGCAGAACGACGTTATAAGGAAAATCTTTCAAAGGGGATCGAAACAGATTTGGAAACTTTGAAAGAAGAGATTGCTGCGCGTGATTATAAAGATAGTCATCGAGAAACTTCGCCTCTTAAACAAGCAGAGGATGCTATCTACTTAGATACTACAGGACTAACTATTTTAGAAGTTGTCGAAAAAATTAAATCAGAAGCAGTCAAACATTTTTAATTGGAACTCATAATCGATTGACCACGATGGTGGTCAATTTTTTTACGATTTGTCAAATCTTCTATTTTAGGGTATAATAGTTTCTGTTAAAGAAAATTTGACAATCAAACAATGATGCAACTATAAGGAGATAAAATGAACAATCTACCAAATTGCCCAAAATGTAATTCAGAATATGTCTATGAAGACGGAGCCTTGCTAGTCTGCCCAGAGTGTGCTTATGAATGGAATCCTGCTGAGCAAGCAGAGGTTGAAGAAGGCCTTGTTGCTATCGATGCTAATGGAAATAAATTGGCTGATGGAGACACAGTAACCTTGATCAAAGACTTGAAAGTGAAAGGTGCACCGAAAGATCTTAAGCAAGGAACACGCGTTAAAAATATCCGTATCGTCGAGGGTGACCACAACATCGACTGTAAGATTGATGGCTTTGGTGCTATGAAACTAAAATCAGAATTTGTTAAAAAGATTTAATCATGGCTACTTGGAATAAATTTATTTTTTTCAGTCGGACTCTCTTGTTTTTCGCAGCATTTACAGGGGTCTATCTGGAAATTACCAAACGTGGTGGTTTAGGGATGTTGCTTTACTATACAGTCCTTTCCAATCTTTTGGTTGTCATCTTTACAGCTTATCTTTTGTTAAAGATGCGTAGTGGTGGTGATAGTTGGCAGAGTGCTGGGATTCTACGTCTCAAAGGTGGTGTCACTATGAGTATTATGATTACTTGTGTCATCTATCATTTCATGCTAGCTCCTTTGACGACAGATTTTTACCGTTTGGAAAATTTCCTTTGCCATTATATTGTCCCTCTCTGGTTTTTAGCAGATACAATTATTTTTGATAAGAGTCGTCAATATAAGTTAGTTGATCCCATGCTTTGGACTAGCCTTCCTTTGCTTTATATGATTTTTGCCCTTTTAAACGGTTTTGTTCTAAAGATGGATGTCCCTAATGCTAAGGATAGTCCCTTCCCTTATTTCTTTTTAAATGCTACAAAACATGGTTGGGGCTTTGTCTTTAAATGGGCAGCAACTATCTTTGTTGCCTACATGGTTTCAGGATATCTCTTTTATCTTGTGAAAAGTATTAAAAAATTTAAGAAATAAAAGTACCCAATGTGGGTGCTTTTTTTGTGATAGAGATAATTGTACCCGGACAAATCGATTTATTTTATCTTGTTATGAAGTCTTTTATACCTTACAATAAAACTGTAGCTACCAATACAATTATTGAGGATGAAAAAAATGACTGAAAATCGTTATGAATTAAATAAGAATTTAGCACAGATGCTTAAGGGTGGCGTCATCATGGATGTTCAAAATCCTGAACAGGCAAGAATTGCTGAGGCTGCAGGTGCGGCAGCAGTTATGGCTTTGGAACGAATCCCAGCTGATATTCGTGCAGCGGGTGGTGTCTCTCGCATGAGTGATCCAAAGATGATTAAGGAAATCCAAGAAGCAGTCAGCATTCCAGTTATGGCTAAGGTTCGAATTGGGCATTTTGTTGAAGCTCAGATTTTAGAAGCTATCGAGATTGACTATATCGATGAGAGCGAAGTTCTATCTCCAGCTGACGATCGTTTCCATGTGGACAAGAAAGAATTTCAAGTTCCTTTTGTTTGTGGTGCTAAAGACCTAGGAGAAGCCTTGCGCCGTATCGCTGAAGGAGCTTCTATGATCCGTACAAAAGGGGAACCAGGAACAGGAGACATTGTTCAGGCGGTTCGTCATATGCGTATGATGAATCAAGAAATTCGCCGCATTCAAAACCTCCGTGAGGACGAGTTATATGTTGCTGCAAAAGAACTCCAAGTACCTGTAGAATTAGTTCAATATGTCCACGAAAATGGAAAATTACCAGTTGTTAACTTTGCGGCTGGAGGAGTCGCAACACCAGCGGACGCTGCTCTTATGATGCAACTAGGTGCAGAAGGTGTCTTTGTTGGTTCAGGGATTTTCAAATCAGGTGATCCTGTTAAACGTGCAGCAGCAATTGTCAAGGCAGTTACAAACTATCAAAATCCTCAAATTTTAGCTCAAATCTCAGAAGATTTGGGAGAAGCCATGGTAGGTATCAACGAGAATGAAATCCAAATTCTCATGGCGGAGAGAGGAAAATAGATGAAAATTGGAATATTGGCCTTGCAAGGCGCCTTTGTAGAGCATGAGAAAGTCCTTGCAAAACTAGGAGTTGAAAGTGTTGAACTGCGAAATCTAGAAGACTTTCAGCAACATCGAAGTGAGCTATCAGGTTTGATTTTGCCAGGAGGTGAGTCAACGACCATGGGGAAACTGTTGCGAGATCAGCAGATGCTAATTCCTCTAAGAGAGGCTATTCTCAATGGTTTACCAGTCTTTGGAACTTGTGCGGGTTTAATTTTGCTAGCAAAACAAATCACTTCTCAGGAAGAGAGCCATCTAGCGACCATGGACATAGTAGTAGAGCGCAATGCCTATGGACGTCAGTTAGGAAGCTTTTATAGCGAAGCAGACTGCAAGGGCGTTGGTAAAATACCCATGACAT
Organism: Streptococcus sp. oral taxon 431; assembly: GCF_001553685.1. Taxonomy (NCBI): domain Bacteria; kingdom Bacillati; phylum Bacillota; class Bacilli; order Lactobacillales; family Streptococcaceae; genus Streptococcus; species Streptococcus sp. oral taxon 431. Next base: position 851,237 of record NZ_CP014264.1, read on the forward strand.
TTATCCGTGGTCCAATTATCAGTAGTGTTGGTGAGGATGTTGATGTTTTAGCAATTGTGAACGATCAAATCGTTGCGGCACAAGAAAAAAATATGCTGGTAACGTCCTTTCATCCTGAATTGACAAATGATCTTCGCTTGCATCAATACTTTATCAATATGTGCAAATAAAAATAGGTCGGGATTTTCCCGGCCTATTTTTACATGTAATAAACAATGGCAATGTATTGGAGAGCTGAAGCTGCCAGAATGAAGAGATGCCAGATCATGTGGAAGTAAGGTTTCTTCTTAGCATAAAAACCAGCACCAACTGTATAGCAAAGCCCACCTGATACCATAAGAGTCCAAAAGATTGGATTTGTTTGACTGATAATTGCTGGTAGGATAGCCACAACTAGCCAACCCATGATGAGGTAGAGTATCAGACTAAATCTTTCATTGACTTTTTTCGCAAAGATTTTATAAAGAATACCAAAAATAGTTGTTCCCCACTGAATGGCGATAATCAGATAACCAAACCAGTTATTCATCAAGGTCAAAACGACAGGAGTATAAGAACCTGCAATCGCAACATAAATCATGGAATGGTCGATAATGCGCAAGACATACTTATGAGTGGAACCATAAGCCATAGAATGATAAATAGTCGATGAAAGGAACATGAGAAAGAGGCTAATAACGAAAATCGACACCCCAATCGATGATAAAAATCCATGAGCTTCATAACTATAAGTCGATGAGATAGGGAGCAAAATCAGCATGATAAGTGCCCCTACAGCATGGGTGACACTGTTGGCAATTTCTTCTTCAAAACTAAGGCGCTTGCTAAGTTTAAAACTAGTATTCATTTGTTTCCTCCTCTTCATTTTCTGTATAGACTAGTGCTAGTGTTTGATGATAAAGTTTGACCGTTTGACAGCTTGCTTGAATGATTGGATTAGCTGGATCAATGTCTTCATTCATATAGTCCACAAAAGCATTGTAAAGTTCTTGTGAGTTAGTCTCTGTGTGTAGGGTGTTTAGGGTTTGAGCAATTTCCTGGATTGAAAAAACAGACTTGAGTGTTGTGATAGCAATCAATCGGGCAATTTGTTTGCGTTGGTATTTTTTCTTTTCAGGTTTACTGATATAGCCATGCTTCACATAGTTGTTCACCATTGATGCAGTTAAACCTTTCTCTTTAGCAAGAGAAATAGGGGAACAAACTTTATTCACATAAAGTAGGACCTGATCCAAATAGAGATCAATGTTTGGAATTTCGTCCCATTCTGGGTAGGAAAAAGTAGTTTTCATTTCCAACTCCTGTTTATCTAGTTTTGATAACTAGATTATAAAATAATAGAAATAAAAAGTCAAGTTTTAACTGCTTGTAGAAAGCCTTAAATTATGCTATCATGAGAGAAACTAGTCAGAAAAGAGGAAGAAAAATGGAAATTCGTTTAGCTTTTCCAAATGAAGTTGATGCAGTAATGAAAGTAATTGAAGATGCTAGAAAAACTCTAGCCAAAGCTGGTAGCGACCAATGGCAAAATGGTTATCCCAATGCTGATATTATCATCGATGATATCATCTCAGGTCAAGCCTATGTAGCCTTGGAAGAAGGGGAACTATTGGCTTATGCTGCAGTGACTAAGAGCCCAGAAGCAGCCTATGAAGCTATTTATGAAGGAGCTTGGCAAGATGGAGATTCAGAGTATCTGGTTTTTCATCGTATTGCTGTGGCAGCAGATGTTCAAGGTCAAGGGGTAGCGCAGACCTTCTTGGAAGGCTTGATTGAAGGCTTTGATTACCTAGATTTTCGTTCAGATACACATGCTAAAAACAAGGCCATGCAACATATCTTTGAAAAGCTTGGTTTTAAACAGGTCGGTAAAGTTCCAGTAGATGGAGAACGCTTGGCCTACCAAAAATTAAAATCAAATGCCTAAGAAATATGCAAAGATGCTGTACGGTTCTCCAATTGGCATCATATCTCTGGTAGCTGATGATCACTATCTGTATGGGATATGGGTTGAAGCACAGAGTTATTTTGAGAGAGGCTTGTCGGTAGGTAATCTAGTTGAGGTGGAAAGTCATCCCATTTTAAACCAGATTGCTAGCTATTTAGATGCTTATTTTAAAGGACAAAATCAGGACTTGTCTCAGTTACCTTTAGCTCCTGTCGGTAGTGACTTTGAAAAAAGAGTCTGGAACTACTTGAGGGGAATTCCTTTCGGTCAGACTGTTACTTATGGACAAATAGCTAAGGACTTGCAAGTAGCTTCTGCCCAAGCAATCGGAGGAGCAGTAGGGCGCAATCCCTGGTCTATTCTTGTCCCCTGTCACCGTGTGCTAGGTGCTGGAGGACGTCTGACAGGCTATGCTTGGGGACTTGATAAGAAGGCTTGGCTCTTGAATCATGAAGGTGCAAGTTATCAAGAAAATAAAAAATAGAAAGAGAAAAAATGTTAGAATTTATCGAATATCCAAAATGTACAACTTGTAAAAAAGCCAAAAAAGAGTTAGATCAACTCGGATTAGAGTATAAAGATGTTCATATTGTAGAAGAAACTCCGAGTGAAGAAGTCATTTTAAATTGGCTTGAAACTTCAGAATTTGAGTTGAAGCAATTTTTCAATACTAGTGGTATTAAATACCGTGAACTGGGTTTAAAAGACAAGGTTGGAACTTTATCCAAAAAAGAAGCGGCCAAACTCTTGGCCAGTGATGGTATGTTATTAAAACGTCCTATATTAGTGGAGAATGGTGCTGTGAAGCAGATTGGTTATCGTAAAACCTACGACAACTTGGATTTGAAATAGTTTTTTTCTATCTCCTTGATAGGTAAAATATATAACCTCACGCTTTTAAAGTATGATAAACTAGTAGGTAAACAAAGTCTCTTCTGCTCGTAGCAAATATTTTAAATCTAGGCAGAAGTATGATAGAATGATTCATTATCAGGAGAGGATGTTTCTATGAATGTTACAACAATTTTAGCATCAGATTGGTACCAAAACTTGATGCAGTATATTCCAGACGGCAAACTGTTTAGTTTTCGTTCTGTCTTTGATGGGATTCCAAGAATTGTACAACAATTGCCAACAACATTGATGTTGACAGTATTTGGTGCTTTTTTTGGTATAATATTGGCCTTGGTTTTTGCTATTGTAAAAATTAATCGAGTTAGAATTCTTTATCCATTACAAGCATTCTTTGTTAGTTTCTTAAAAGGGACACCAATCCTAGTGCAGTTGATGTTGACTTACTATGGAATTCCTCTAGCATTAAAAGCGTTGAATCAACAATGGGGAACTGCTTTTAATATCAATGCGATTCCAGCTGCAGCTTTTGCCATTGTAGCTTTTGCTTTTAACGAAGCAGCTTACGCTAGTGAAACTATCCGTGCAGCTATTCTTTCTGTTAATCCTGGAGAGATTGAAGCCGCTCGTAGTCTTGGAATGACACGTGCACAAGTTTACCGTCGTGTGATTATTCCAAATGCAGCGGTAGTAGCGACTCCAACCTTGATTAACTCCCTAATCGGTTTGACTAAGGGGACTTCCCTAGCCTTTAGTGCGGGTGTTGTAGAAGTCTTCGCCCAAGCTCAGATTTTGGGTGGTGCCGACTATCGTTACTTCGAACGTTTCATCTCAGTTGCCCTTGTATACTGGGTGGTAAATATCGCTATTGAAAATCTTGGCCGCTTTATTGAGAAAAAAATGGCAATCGAAGCACCAGATAATGCGAAAACAGATGTGAAAGGAGACCTTCGCTAATGATTAAGATTTCAAATTTAAGCAAATCCTTTTCTGGTCAAACCGTCTTGGATCATCTGAATTTAGATATTCAAAAAGGGGAAGTAGTAGCTTTGATTGGTTCCTCAGGAGCGGGGAAGTCAACCTTTCTTCGTAGCCTAAATTATTTGGAAACACCTGATAGTGGAAGTATTCAGATTGATGATTTCAAAGTTGACTTTTCTCAAATTACTCAAGATGAAATCTTGACTCTTCGTCGTAAGTTGTCCATGGTGTTCCAACAGTTCAATTTGTTTGAGCGTAGAACAGCCTTAGACAATGTCAAGGAAGGTTTGGTAGTTGTTAAAAAACTTTCCGACCAAGAAGCAACTAAGATTGCCAAAGAAGAGTTGGCTAAGGTTGGTCTTTCAGATCGTCAACAGCACTATCCTCGCCACTTATCAGGTGGACAAAAACAACGGGTAGCTTTGGCGCGTGCTTTAGCCATGAAGCCAGCAATCTTGCTCTTGGATGAACCTACTTCAGCCCTTGACCCAGAATTGGTTGGTGAGGTAGAAAGATCTATAGCTAATGCAGCTAAATCAGGTCAAACCATGATTTTAGTCAGTCACGATATGTCCTTTGTTTCCCAAGTAGCTGATAAGGTTTTGTTCTTGGATAAAGGAAAGATTATTGAGTCTGGAACACCAGATGAGATTATCAATCATCCTAAAGAAGAACGAACAAAAGAATTCTTTGCTAGTTACAAACGAACCTATATTTGATATAATAGAAGATAAGAAAGACTCAGTTGGCTAGGCTAACTGGGTTTGCTCTTTAAAATTAATAGAAAAGAGAGAGAGCATGCTAGTTCAGCTATTTGCTTTGTATTTAGAGAGTTTAGTGTTGACAATTCTACTGGTCTTGATTATTTTAGGACTCTGGATTGGACTTAGAGCTCTGTCTGGGGTTGACAAAACTGCTAAAGCACGTCAAGCCCATCTCTACGATATGATTATGATTGGAGTTTTAACAATTCCAGTATTGTCATTTGCAACCATGAGCATTTTGTTGGTTCTCAAGGCTTAATAGTTGTAAAATGGGATTTAATCCGTTAGAATAAAAATAGTTACAACAAGAAAGAAGGAAAGTGAATGTACGATACGATTATTATCGGTGCAGGGCCTGCTGGGATGACTGCAGCCTTGTACGCAGCACGTAGCAATTTGAAAGTTGCTTTGATTGAAGGTGGACTTCCTGGTGGTCAGATGAATAATACTTCTGACATTGAAAACTATCCAGGTTATGCTAATATCAGTGGTCCTGAATTAGCTGAAAAGATGTTTGAACCTCTTGAAAATCTAGGTGTTGAGCATCTCTATGGTTTCGTTGAAAATGTTGAGGATCATGGCGAATTCAAAAAAGTCGTAACAGACGACCAAGTTTATGAAACTCGCACAGTTATCGTAGCGACTGGTTCTAAGCACCGTCTCTTGGGGGTTCCAGGAGAAGAAGAACTCAATAGTCGTGGAGTTTCTTACTGTGCAGTTTGTGATGGAGCCTTTTTCCGCGACCAGGATTTGTTGGTCGTAGGTGGAGGTGACTCCGCAGTTGAAGAGGCTATCTTCTTAACACGGTTTGCAAAATCTGTTACCATTGTTCACCGTCGAGATGAACTACGTGCCCAAAAGGTCTTGCAAGATCGTGCCTTTGCCAATGAAAAAATCAACTTCATTTGGGATTCTGTCGTTAAAGAAATCAAGGGTGAAAACCGTGTGGAATCGGTTGTGATTGAAAATGTTAAAACAGGTCAGGTGACAGAACAAGCTTTTGGTGGTGTCTTCATCTATGTTGGTTTAGACCCTGTTAGTGACTTTGTCCAAGAGTTGCAGATTCGCGACCAGGCAGGTTGGATTGTGACAGATGATCACATGAAGACAAGTGTTACAGGTGTCTTTGCGGTTGGGGATGTTCGTCAAAAAGACCTTCGCCAAGTTACAACAGCTGTTGGAGATGGCGCTATTGCAGGTCAAGAGGCCTACAAATATATTACCGAACATTATTAAAAAGGCGGTGGGACAGAAAACGATAGACAAAGTCTAGATTTCGAAGTTCCAGCCCTGCGAGGATGATTAGGAGCTTTTTGGAGTCTAAAAGATGAACAAAAAGTTCAATCAGCTACCGTGTCAAAGTTTGATTGCTAATAAAAAGTGAGGTCGGGATCTTTTGTCCCAACCTCACTTTTTATTAGAGTCGATTTCGAAAAACTTCGTACATGAGAATGGCAGCAGCAACGCTGGCATTGAGGCTCTGTACGTGCCCATTCATTGGAATAGTGATCATCTCGTCCACTTGTTTTTTGATGTTGCTAGAGATACCTTTGCCTTCATTTCCGATGATGAGAGCAATCTTTCCTTTGGTATTCCATTTGTGGCAAGGAGTTCCGTTCATATCAGTTCCAAATGTCCAGAAACCTTCATCCTTAAGTTTGTCTAAGGTTTGGCTAAGATTAGTGACTCGAGCAATAGGAACGTGTTCAATCGCACCTGTTGCTGTTTTTGCAACTACGGGTGTTACACCAACTGCTCGATGTTTTGGAATAATGACACCTGAAACATTGGTTGCATCCGCTGTTCTCAAGATAGAACCAAGATTATGTGGGTCCGTTAAACCATCAAGGATTAGTAGTAGTGGGTTTTCTTCCTGGCGTGTCTTAGCAAGAATCTGCTCAAGTTCAGTGTAGGCAAATTCAGAAACGCGCAAGACAAAACCTTGGTGAACAGCTCCTTCAGTCATCTCAGAAAGTGATTTTTTGGAAGTCCAAGAAATGGATACTTTCCTTTCAGTAGCCAATTCCTTAACTTTTTCCACATTCTTTCCTCGTAAATCTTCCTGAAGGTAGAGTTTGTTTCCAGTATTTGCTAAAAGAGCTTCTGTGACGGCATGAACGCCATAGACAATATCGTTTGTTTTCATATCTTCATTATAACACAAAATCCCGTCTTGCAACGGGATTTTCTTTATTCAAGAATGAGCAGGCCATCTTTAACTTCAAATGGGTCTTTTTCATTGATACGATCATAGAACATAATGCCATTTAAGTGGTCAATTTCATGTTGAACTACAATAGAGTTATAGCCCTTAAGTTTGATGCGGTGCTTTTCTCCATCCTTATCAAAATAGTCAACGGTTACTCGAGCGTGGCGGATAACATAGCCTGGAACAGCACGGTCAACAGACAAGCAACCTTCTCCCTCGCCTAGAGCAGCGTCTTGGACTGAGTGGGATACAATTTTCGGATTGTACATGACAGCCTGTAAATCATAGGCTTCTTGAGGAGTTTCACCTTCCTCAGTGATATTTGGTACCAGTACGGCGATGATGCGTTTTGAGATGTCGAGCTGCGGTGCAGCAAGTCCAACTCCTCCACGTAGACCTAATTTTTCAGCCATAACAGGATCTTGCGAGTGTTTCAAAAATTGCATCATTTTTTCTCCAAGAATGATATCTTGATCACTCAAAGGGAAACTGACTTCCTCGGCAACAGCACGAAGAGTAGGGTTCCCTTCTCGGATAATATCTTTCATATCGATTAAATGAGCAGCTTTGGTAATTCGTTCTATAGCAGACATATTCTTTCCTTTCCTTCTATTACAATTACATGATAACACAAAACAGATGAGAAAGAAAGTCACAGAAGTTGCTAAAAAATAATATAATAAAAGGAAATACCTATTTGTCTGTGGTATAATAGAGTAAGAAAATAGACTTTAAAATCATGGGAGAAAAATGATGGAACAACGTAGTAGAAAAAGAAAAAATGGTCCCGTTTTACAAGCTATTAGACATTCCGTTCGGTTTTTCAGGAACTATAAGCAGTGGAATAATCGCACTTTTATTGTGGTCTTGTTAGCTTCGGTAGCTGTCTCGATGATGCTTACTTTATTAGTGGAAGGAGCTCGAGGGATTTCTTTAAGCAGTAGTGATCCAAGTTCCGCACACCAAGAGTCAAGTTCTCAGGCAAAGAATGCAGAGACGGAACAAGAAACGAGTGCGCGTATCATGGCAAATGGTGATTTGCTCTATCATGACATTATCTACATTTCAGCCAAAAAATCAGACGGCACCTATGATTTCCATGAAAATTTTGAGTATGTAAAACCCTGGCTGAAGCAAGCTGACTTAGTCATTGGTGATTTTGAAGGAACTGTAAATAAAGACCACTATCTTGCAGGATACCCCTTGTTCAATGCACCTGGTGAAGTTATGGATGCTATAAAAGATGCAGGCTATCAAGTGCTAGATTTGGCTCACAATCATATCTTGGATTCTCAGATTGAGGGAGTGATTTCAACTGCAGATGCTATTGAAAAGGCAGGAATGACACCGGTCGGGGTCTATACCCATGAATCACGAGATAAGGCTCCTTTAGTTATCAAGGAAGTTAATGGTATTAAAGTTGCTATTTTAGCTTATTCCTATGGCTTTAACGGCATTGAACAAAGCATTTCACAAGAGGATTATAATCGTTATCTTTCAGACTTAGACGAAGATAAAATGAAGGCTGAAATTGAACGAGCAGAGAAGGAGGCAGATATTACAATTATCATGCCTCAGATGGGAGTTGAGTATCAAATTGAGCCGACTGAGGAGCAAAAGAAACTTTACCATAAAATGATTGATTGGGGAGCTGATATTATCTTTGGTGGTCATCCTCACGTTGTTGAACCAGCTGAAACGGTTGAAAAAGACGGTGATAAAAAGCTTATCATTTACTCTATGGGGAATTTCATCTCAAATCAACGGATTGAAACCATGCAGGATGTGGAAAATGCCAAGTGGACGGAACGTGGAGTTCTCATGGATGTGACCATTAAGAAGAAATCTGGTAAAACGACTATCGAAACTGCCCAAGCACATCCAAGCTGGGTGAGTCGAACTCCAAAGGGAGGATATTCTTCAGAAGGATACCCACTCTATCTTTACCAAACTTATATCCTGGAAGACTTTATTGAGGGTGGGAAATACCGTAGTCAGTTAGACGAGGCTACCAAGCAACGGATTGATACAGCCTATAAAGAAATGAACGAGCATGTAGGTTTGAAGTGGTAGTGACATTAAAAGAGGAGCAAGATGGATATTAAGATAATAGCGACGGATATGGACGGTACTTTGTTGGATCCTAAAGGACAACTGGATCTACCTCGACTAGAGAAAATTTTAGATCAGCTAGATCAGCGTGGAGTTCGTTTTGTCATTGCAACGGGAAATGAAGTTCATCGAATGCGACAATTACTGAAACATCTAGCAGATAGAGTAGTTCTCGTGGTTGCTAATGGTGCTCGTATATTCGAAAGTGATAAATTGATTCAAGCTCAGACTTGGGACGATGCTATGGTTGATAGAGCTTTAGCTCATTTTAAAGGCAGAGAGTGTCAGGATCAGTTTGTCGTAACTGCTATGAATGGCGGTTTTGTCAAGGAAGGCACTGTCTTTACCGAACTTGATAAATTCATGACTCCGGAGATGATTGAGAAATTCTATCAACGGATGCACTTCGTCGATGAATTTGACTCTAAACTCTTCGGTGGTGTTCTCAAGATGAGTATGGTTGTTGGTGAAGAACGATTGGATTCGGTTTTGCAAGAAGTTAATGACTTGTTTGATGGTGGTGTTCGAGCCGTTTCGAGTGGATATGGCTGTATTGATATATTACAAGATGGGATTCATAAAGCGTGGGGGCTAGTAGAATTGCTCAAACGTTGGAACTTAAAACCCGAACAAATCATGGCATTTGGAGACAGTGAAAATGACATTGAAATGTTAGAGTTGGCAGGTATTTCTTACGCAATGGAAAATGCAGAGGATAGAGTCAAGGAAATTGCGACAGAAGTAGCGCCAGCAAACAGTCAGGCAGGTGTTTACCAAGTTTTAGAAAACTGGCTAGAAGAAGGAGAATAACTTGGCAGTACAATTATTAGAAAACTGGCTCTTGAAAGAGCAGGAGAAAATCCAAACCAAGTATCGTGAACTCAATCAAATCTCAGTAATTGAACCAGATATCATCTTTATTGGAGATTCTATTGTTGAGTATTTTCCCTTGCAAGAATTACTAGGGACAACAAAGACCATCGTGAATAGAGGTATTCGTGGTTATCAGACCGGACTTTTACTAGATAACCTTGATGCCCACCTCTATGGTGATGCAGTGGATCAAATTGTGATTTTGATTGGGACAAATGACATTGGAAAAGATATTCCAATGAGTCAAACGCTGACCAATCTCGAGAGTGTGATTCAAACCATTTCTCGCGACTACCCACTGTCACAGATAAAGCTAGTTTCTATCTTGCCTGTCAATGAAGGTGAGGACTTTAAACAGACAGTTTATATCCGCACCAATGAGAAAATCAAAGCGTGGAATCAAGCTTATCAAGACTTAGCTTCAGCCTATATGCAGGTTGAATATATCCCAGTATTTGATAGCTTCTTAGATGAAGCTGGACAATTAAAACCTACCTACACAACCGATGGCCTACACCTAAGTGTTGCTGGTTATCAGGTTCTTTCAAATGTGTTAAAAGACTATCTTTTTTAGCAACAGTATGAATATGATATATTCATTACAGTAAATTAATTTTGCTAAAATAAAAATTTCTCTAATTTTTTTAAGTGAATAAAAATTATTTACTTATGAAATTTAGAGTTTTTTTACATAGAAACCATCCTTGTTTGAGAGTTATTTTAAAATATAAATGCTAAAATAGCACATTTCCACAAAAAATACGTCTCTGATGAACACGATATGGATGCGTATATTCATTCTTATAGAAATGCATAATATACACAACTTAACTCGTTTATGAAATCCCTATTCTTGCTAGAAAAGGTGCTAATATGGTATACTGAAGGCGTTACTCTAATGTGGAGGAAAGTGTTTTCTTTTCTGAAAATTCCAAATATTCTTACATATTATTAGTAAAAATGTTTAAAAAAGGAGAACTTATCACATGATAAGAAGAGAGCAACAACGATTTTCTTTAAGAAAATATAAAGTTGGGGTCGCATCAGTTTTCTTAGGAACAACCCTTAGCTTTTTGATGGCTAACGGTAGTGCTGTAAAAGCATCTGAGATTGTAGCACAAAGAAATCCTGGAGAGAATACTGAACTCATCGACAAAAATCAGTCGAAAGAGTCAGCCGCCGACGTTGAGAATACAGTTGTTACCGAATCTTTAGAAGCTACGTTAGAACCTTCAACACCTGAAGTTAAGCCTGAAGAAGCAAAATCAGAATCAACTGAAGCAAAATCTGAAGAAACAAAAGCTGAAAAAACTGAGGAAAAACCATCTGGTAGTTCTGAGGCGAAATCAGAGTCTTCTAAACCGGTAGCAAGTGAACCAAAAACAGTAGAAACTGTAGTAGCTAAGCCTAAGGCAGAAGAAAAAACTGAATCTAAACCAGAGGAAAAATCTGAGCCCAAAGCAGAACTTTCAGCTGTAACAGAGGCAACTATCCTTGATACTAATGCTAGAGCAACTAAGGTTGAGGAAAAACCACTCGTTGATAAAGCAACCCTTGCCTTAGCAGCGGAAAATACTGTGAATGCTGGTGCTTTGGCTACAGATGGTGGTCGTCGCCGTCGCCGTGCTGCAACTGACCATAATACAGAAGCATTAGCAACTACAACCACACTTAAAGAAGGTGAAACAGCAGATCCGGATATGTCAGATCCTGTTGGTGCATCTGTTAGGTCTCAAAATGTCCCATCAGGCTATCAGCGAAAAGAAGGTGATGTTTATACTTTTAGTATACTTGACCTTACAAGATTTAATCAACGCTACAATACTAACTACTATGTCCGCATCTATAAAAACTTTAGTACGTCAACAGATTCTGTCGTTGAACTAATCGATAAGAATACAGGTGCTATTGTAGAAACAAAGACAATCACTGCAACAAGTGGTGTTCAGCAGTTCTCTACGACAACAGCTAAGTCAAACTCTGAGTTGACCTTCCAAGTTGACTATCAGACTTCTACAGCAGCAGATAAAACAGCTCAGCCTTTTCTACAAACAGGCTATAAGGTAGCTGATAAAATTGCATCTCTAGTAAAGCCTGGTCATGAACTTACACCAACAGAACAAGCACTTTATAACGCAGTTTATAATGCTCGTACAACTACTGATATTATAAACGTAGTTGAGCCTACCTATAATGGACGCACGATTACAGATAGTAACTTCAAACTTCCAAAAGTTGTTACCAAAAGCACTTACTATAAAGTAGTCGACAAAGCCAATCCTACCTATAATGCTAGTAAAACAGACACAACAGTTCAAGATTATGAGGCGAATGGTAATGAAGTTGAATTAGCTAAGTATACATTGACAGCTACAGAAGGTCAAAACTTCACTGCTTCAGGTAAACGTCAGTTTGCAGGTTACAAACTCTATCAAGAAGCTTCTGTCGATAGTATGACGGGCTATGTTTCTCGTCCATATGTTGTTGGGACTAAATTCATGGATGCTGAGCGTGCGGGCATCAAGCGTATCAAAGAAATCGTCGGAGAAGATGGTTCAGTTGTCGTTCGTGTCTATCTTCTTGATCCAAAGCAACAAAGCAAGCGTTCTGACGGTTCATTAAGTACAGATGGCTATATGCTCCTTGCAGAAACCAAGCCAATTAAACCAGGGAAATATAACACAGAAGATTTAGTTGTCCAAAAGACACCACTGTACACGATCCCTTTTACTGTTAAAAATGGAGTAAGCTATCCAAACGGTAAGGAAACTGCATTTGGCTTCCAAACAGCTTCAGGATACACACCCAAGAAAACGGTGTTTGTCCCATTCTTAGGAGATAATATAGGACACCTTTCTCCAAATGAACAGTTGGAAAAAGGAAATTTCGGTATTGGTACAAACGTTGACTTTCTTAATGGATTGACGCCATATACGGAAACAGTTTACTACTATGAAAAAGTAGATCCAGTAACCTACACCCCTGAAGTAAGTAAAGTCCTTGAAGGACGTACTTTAAATGATGGTGATTTTAGCTTTACTCTTAAACAAGAAGGTGGTACACACCAAGAAACTGTTACCAACAAAAATGGTAAGGCAACCTTTAGCCAACTAACATTCGAAAAACCAGGTACTTACACTTATAAGATTACAGAAGTTGCTGGTTCAGATACGAATGTTGACTATGATGGTATGGAGGTTACTCTTACAGTTACCGTTACACAAAATGCTCAGGATAAACTAGAAGTTGGAGCAGTCTATACATCAACAGGTGGTCATGCTGAGGGTGAGAATGACAAGGTCTTCAACAACTATGTTGTAGCTCCAGTTAAGACTAAGTTTGACTTCAGTAAGGCTCTGGCAGGTCGTGAGTTGAAAGCTGGTGAATTCAGCTTCGTATTGAAAGATTCAACTGGTAAGATCCTTCAAACCAAGACAAATACTAAAGAAGGTGTAGTAGCCTTTGATGATTTGACTTTTGACAACACACAAGTTGGTACTCACAAGTACACTGTAGAAGAAGTTCAAGGTTCTGAAGCAGGAATGACTTATGACCCAATGAAAGCTGAAGTAACGATCACTGTTACTAAAGAAGGTCACATTCTTAAAGCAACAAACACACTTCCTGCAGATACAGAATTCAACAATACCTTCACACCATCTCCTGTTAAAGTTAACCTTGAATTTGATAAATCACTTTCAAATGGTACCTTGAATGCTGGAAACTTTAGCTTTACTTTGACTGGTGATAACAATGTTAATGAAACTGTAACAAATAAAGCTAATGGTAAGATTAACTTCAGCGAATTGTCATTTGACCAAGCAGGTGTCTACAACTATACTGTAAAAGAAGTGAAGGGCAATAAAGCCGATGTAGACTATGATGCAATGACAATCGCAGTTAAAGTAACTGTAACCAAAGATGCAACTACTGGTCTTTTGTCAGCTAAAACTGAAATGACTTCAACAGGTGGTGAAGCAACTGGTGCAGATGATAAAATCTTTAACAACCATGTAGTGGCACCAGTAACAGCTCGATTTGACTTCAGCAAAGCTCTTGCAGGCCGTAAACTTAAAGCAGGCGAATTCAGTTTTGTCTTGAAAAATTCTGAAGGAACAGTTCTTCAAACCAAGCAAAATGATGCTGATGGAAAAGTTAAGTTTGATGCTTTAACATTTACAAATACTCAAGTTGGAGATCATAAGTACACTGTAGAAGAAGTTATCCCAGAAACTAAAGAAGCTGGTATGACTTATGACACCATGAAGGCTAACGTGACAGTTACTGTTACCAAATCAGGTCATGCACTTACAGCTGTAGCAATACTTCCAGCAGATAAAGAGTTCAACAATACTTTCACACCTGCTGCAACACAAGCGCAATTCCGCTTCACAAAACGTTTGGAAGGTAAGACTCTTGAAGACAATGCCTTCACATTCGAATTGCTTGAAAATGGCAATGTGATTCAAACCAAACAAAATGCGGCTGATGGTTCAATCCAATTCGATGCAATCCCATACGCTGTTGCAGGTACACATACTTACACTGTACGTGAAAAAGCTGGAACAGATACCAACATCGATTACGATTCAATGAACGCAGTTGTGACTGTCAATGTCACAAAAGACGCACAAACTGGTCTTTTGAACGCTGCAGTTACTATGCCAGAAGATACTGAATTCAACAACTATGCAGTAGCTCCAGTCACCGCTCAATTTGACTTCAGCAAAGCTCTTGCAGGACGTAAACTTAAAGATGGTGAATTTAGCTTCGTATTGAAAGATGCTGAAGGAAATACCCTTCAAACTAAGACAAACGATGCTGATGGTAAAGTGAAATTCGATGCCTTGACATTTACCAATACTCAAGTGGGTGTTCATAAGTACACTGTAGAAGAAGTAGCTGGATCAGAAGCTGGTATGGAATATGACCCAATGAAGGCTGAAGTAACGATCACAGTTACTAAGTCAGGTCATGCTCTTACAGCAACAAAAGCTCTTCCAACCGATACAGAGTTCAACAATACCTTCACACCTGCTGCAACCAATGCTCAATTCCGATTCACTAAGAAATTGGAAGGTAAAGAGCTTACTAAGGATGCCTTCACATTTGAGTTGCTTGAAAACGGTAATGTCATCCAAACCAAGAAAAATGCAGCAGATGGATCTATCACATTTGATGCAATTGAATACAACGCTGTAGGTGAACACACTTACACTGTACGTGAAGTAGCTGGAACAGATACAAACATCGACTACGATTCAATGAATGCAGTCGTTACAGTGAATGTAACGAAAGATGCTGCATCTGGTATCTTGACTGCTAATGTTACAATGCCTGAAGATACAGAGTTTAACAACTATCATGTGGCTCCAGTCGTTGCAAGATTTGACTTTACTAAGAAATTAGCTGGACGTAAATTGGCAGCAGGTGAATTCAGCTTCGTATTGAAAGATGCTGAAGGAAATACCCTTCAAACTAAGACAAACGATGCTGATGGTAAAGTGAAATTCGATGCCTTGACATTTACCAATACTCAAGTGGGTGTTCATAAGTACACTGTAGAAGAAGTAGCTGGATCAGAAGCTGGTATGGAATATGACCCAATGAAGGCTGAAGTAACGATCACAGTTACTAAGTCAGGTCATGCTCTTACAGCAACAAAAGCTCTTCCAACCGATACAGAGTTCAACAATACCTTCACACCTGCTGCAACCAATGCTCAATTCCGATTCACTAAGAAATTGGAAGGTAAAGAGCTTACTAAGGATGCCTTCGCATTTGAGTTGCTTGAAAACGGTAATGTCATCCAAACCAAGAAAAATGCAGCAGATGGATCTATCACATTTGATGCAATTGAATACAACGCTGTAGGTGAACACACTTACACTGTACGTGAAGTAGCTGGAACAGATACAAACATCGACTACGATTCAATGAATGCAGTCGTTACAGTGAATGTAACGAAAGATGCTGCATCTGGTATTTTGACTGCTAATGTTACAGTGCCTGAAGATACAGAGTTTAACAACTATCATGTGGCTCCAGTCGTTGCAAGATTTGACTTTACTAAGAAATTAGCTGGACGTAAATTGGCAGCAGGTGAATTCAGCTTCGTATTGAAAGATTCAACTGGTAAAGAAGTTGAAACAGTGAAGAATGATGAAGATGGTAATGTCACTTTCTCAGAATTGTCATTTGATAACACGAAAGTTGGTACTCATACTTATACTGTAGAAGAAGTTATTCATGAAAACAAAGAATACGGAATGACCTATGACCAAATGAAGGCGACTGTTACAGTTGAAGTTGCTAAGAATGGTCACACCTTGACTACCGTTACAAATGTTACCTCAACTGGCGGTAAAAATGCTGACGGCAATGCAACTGACGGTACTGCAGATAAAGAATTCAACAACAAAGTCACTCCACCAGAAACTCCAGAATTCCAACCAGAAAAATTTGTCGTTTCTAAAGAGAAATATGACATCACTGGTAACAAGTTGATGGATGACGACGATGAGTTGAGCAATGAGTACACTGAAACAAATGCGGATCCATATGTAGACAAGACAACTAACAATGAACTAGAAAACTTAAATACTAAGACAGTTAAACGTGGTTCTAAATTGGTTTACCAAGTATGGCTTGATACTACTAAATTCACTGAAGCAAACAACATCCAATACGTTGGTGTATCTGATACATACGATGCAGAAAAATTGGACGTTAACGCGGCTGATATCAAAGCTTACGATTCAGTAACAGGTGATGATGTAACAGCTAAATTCGACATCAAAGTTGAAAATGGCACCATCACTGCAACTTCTAAAGAAGAATTTATCAAAGATAAAGTTAATGCTCCTGTTATCGACACCACTAAGTTCGCATTTGGACGTTACTATAAATTTGATATCCTAGCGACTGTGAAAGAATCAGTTAAAGCTGGTGCTGATATTGAAAATACAGCTAACCAAACTGTTCACGTTTACAACCCAGTAAGCAAGACAGTTGAAAAACCAGAAAAACCTACTCAAAAACGTGTGAACAGCGTTCCAGTTCCAGTGGAAATGAACTTCACGAAACGTTTGGAAGGCCGTGAACTTCAAGAGAACGAATTCGAATTCGTATTGAAGAAAGACGGTGTTGAAGTAGAACGCGTGAAGAATGACGCGGCTGGTAAGATTGTCTTCAAGACTCTTGAGTTCGGACGTGATGATCTTGGTAAGACTTATAACTACACTGTAGAAGAAACTCCTGGTACAGATGCAACTGTTACATATGACACAATGGTTGCTACTGTTAAAGTTGTGGTATCACATGATGGTACTGCTAAAGCGATCGTTGCGAACGTAACGGATGTTGCGGATAAAGAGTTCAACAACGTCGTAACTCCTCCAGAAGAACCTAAGTTCCAACCAGAGAAATACGTTGTTTCTGAAGAGAAATTCGATATCACAGGCGACAAGCTCGTTGACGATGACAAAGAATTGGCAGATAAGTACGCAGATACAAATGCCAACCCATATGCGGATGATGCATCAAACAATGAATCTCAAAACTTGAATACGAAGACTGTTAAACGTGGCGACAAGTTGGTTTACCAAGTATGGTTGGATACAACTCAATTCGACGCAGCTAACAAGGACAACATCCAATCAGTAGGAATCTCAGATGACTACGATGAAACTAAGTTGGATCTTGATTCTACTAAGATCAAAGCTTACGATTCAGTAACAAGTGATGATGTCACAGAAAAATTCGATATCGCTGTGAACAACGGTGTGATCACTGCAACCCTTAAAGCTGGCTTCACGAAGTCACTTGGCGATGCAGAAAATACACAAGTCATCGATACAACTAAGTTCGCATTTGGACGTTACTACAAGTTCGACATCCCAACAACAGTGAAAGCTGATGTGGCAGCTGGTGCAGATATCGAAAACAAAGCAGCCCAAGTTGTTAACTACTACAACCCAGTAAGCAAGACTGTTGAAAAACCAAACAAACCAACTGAAAAACGTGTAAACAGCGTACCAATCTCAGTTGAATTCAACTTCACTAAGAAATTGGAAGGCCGTGAGTTGAAAGCTAACGAATTCAGCTTCGTCCTTAAAGATTCAACAGGTAAAGTTGTTGAAACTGTAACGAACGATGCGGCAGGAAACGTTAAGTTCTCAGCTCTTACATTCAAGAAGGGTCAAGAAGGCGTTCATAATTACACAGTAGAAGAAGTAGCTGGAACAGACGCAACCGTTACCTACGACACCATGAAAGCGAATGTAACAGTAACTGTTTCTCACGATGGAACAGCTAAAGTTCTTGTAGCAACTGTTGGCAATATCGCTGATAAAGAGTTCAACAACGTCGTAACTCCTCCAGAAGAACCTAAGTTCCAACCAGAGAAATACGTTGTTTCTGAAGAGAAATTCGATATCACAGGCGACAAGCTCGTTGACGATGACAAAGAATTGGCAGATAAGTACGCAGATACAAATGCCAACCCATATGCGGATGATGCATCAAACAACGAAGCTCAAAACTTGAATACGAAGACTGTTAAACGTGGCGATAAATTGGTTTACCAAGTTTGGTTGGATACAACTAAATTTGACGCAGCTAACAAGGACAACATCCAATCAGTAGGAATCTCAGATGACTACGATGAAACTAAGTTGGATCTTGATTCTACTAAGATCAAAGCTTATGATTCAGTAACAGGTGATGATGTCACAGCTAAATTCGATATCACTGTGAACAATGGTGTGATCACTGCAACCCTTAAAGCTGGCTTCACGAAGTCACTTGGCGATGCAGAAAACACACAAGTGATCGATACAACTAAGTTCGCCTTCGGACGTTACTACAAGTTCGACATCCCAACAACAGTTAAAACTGATGTTCCTGGCGGAGTAGATATCGAAAATACTGCGGCTCAAGTAGTGAACTACTACAACCCAACAACTAAGAAAGTTGAAACTCCAAACAAACCTACTCAAAAACGTGTAAACAGCGTACCAGTACAAGTAGAATTCAACTTCACTAAACGTTTGGAAGGCCGTGAACTTAAAGCGAACGAATTCAGCTTCGTGCTTAAAGATTCAGAAGGTAAGACTCTTGAAACTGTAAGCAACGATGCGGCTGGTAACGTTAAGTTCAAAGCTCTTAAATTCAAGAAGGGTGAAGAAGGCGTTCACAACTACACAGTTGAAGAGGTAGCTGGAACAGACGCAACCGTTACATACGATACTATGAAAGCGAATGTAACAGTAACTGTTTCTCACGATGGAACAGCTAAAGTTCTTGTGGCAACTGTTGGCGATATCGCTGATAAAGAATTCAACAACCGCGTAACTCCTCCAGAAGAACCTAAGTTCCAACCAGAGAAATACGTTGTTTCTGAAGAGAAATTCGATATCACAGGCGACAAGCTCGTTGACGATGACAAAGAATTGGCAGATAAGGTCGCAGATACAAATGCCAACCCATATGCGGATGATGCATCAAACAACGAAGCTCAAAACTTGAATACGAAGACTGTTAAACGTGGCGATAAATTGGTTTATCAAGTTTGGTTGGATACAACTAAATTTGACGCAGCTAATAAGGACAACATCCAATCAGTAGGAATTTCAGATGACTACGACGAAACTAAGTTGGATCTTGATTCTACTAAGATCAAAGCTTACGATTCAGTAACAGGTGATGATGTCACAGCTAAATTCGATATCGCTGTGAACAATGGTGTGATCACTGCAACCCTTAAAGCTGGCTTCACGAAGTCACTTGGCGACGCAGAAAACACTCAAGTGATCGACACAACTAAATTCGCCTTCGGACGTTACTACAAGTTTGACATCCCAACAACAGTGAAAGCTGATGTTCCTGGCGGAGTAGATATCGAAAATACTGCGGCTCAAGTAGTCAACTACTACAACCCAACTTCTAAGACAGTTGAAAAACCAAGCAAACCAACTGAAAAACGTGTGAATAGCGTACCAGTACAAGTAGAATTCAACTTCACTAAACGCTTGGAAGGTCGTGAGTTGAAAGCGAACGAATTCAGCTTCGTTCTTAAAGATTCAGAAGGTAAGACTCTTGAAACTGTGAAGAACGATGCATCTGGTAACGTTAAGTTCTCAGCTCTTGAATTCAAGAAAGGTCAAGAAGGCGTACACAACTACACAGTAGAAGAAGTTAAAGGATCTGACGCAACCGTTACATACGACACTATGAAAGCGAATGTAACAGTTACAGTGAAACACGATGGAACAGCTAAAGTTCTTATCGCGACTGTAGGCGACATTGCGGATAAAGAGTTCAACAACAAGGTGACTCCACCAGAAACTCCTGAGTTCAATCCAGAGAAATATATTCTTAATGAAGAGAAATTTGATATCACTGGAAATAAACTCCTTGATGATGATAAAGAGTTGACTGATAAAGTAGCTGATACCAACAAAGATCCATACGTGGACAAAGTTGATAATAATGAAAAGCAAAATATCAATACTCAAACACTCCATAAGGGTGATAAGGTTGTTTACCAAGTATGGTTAGATACAACTAAATTCACTGAAGCTCACAATATTCAATCTGTTGGTATTACAGATAAATATGATAGCGAAAACTTGGATGTTAATGTAGCTGAAATTAAGGCTTATGATTCAGTAACTGGTGAAGATGTAACAGCTAAGTTTGATATCTCAATTGTGGATGGTGTCATTACTGCTACATCTAAGGCTGACTTGACTAAGTCACTTGGAGATGCAGAAAATACTCAAGTAATCGACACTGCTAAATTAGCATTTGGACGTTACTACAAGTTTGATATTCCAGCACGTATCAAGGGAACTGCTAAAGAAGGTGTAGATATTGAAAATACAGCTTCTCAAATTGTTCACCAATATGATCCAACTAAGAAATCAGTTGAAAAACCAGAAAAACCAACTGAAAAACGTGTTGTTAATATTCCAGTGAAAGTTGAATTCAACTTCACGAAGAAATTGGAAGGTCGTGCGTTGAAGGCTGGTGAATTCAGCTTCGTATTGAAAGACAAAGATGGTAACGTGATTGAAACCGTAAGTAACGATTCTGAAGGTAAGATCAAGTTCTCAGCTCTTGAGTTCAAACGTGGTCAAGAAGGTACTTATATCTATCATGTAGAAGAAGTGAAAGGTACAGAGGCTGGGGTTGAGTACGATAAGATGGTAGCTACTGTTGGAGTTACTGTGACGAAAGAAGGTAAAGTATTAACTCTTACTTCACAAATGCCTGAAGATACTGAGTTTAACAACAAGGTAACACCACCAACACCGCCAACACCGCCAACACCGCCAACACCGCCAACACCGCCAACACCGCCAACACCGCCAACACCGCCAACACCGCCAACACCACCAACACCACCAACACCACCAACACCGCCAACACCGCCAACACCGCCAACACCACCAACACCGCCAACACCAGTAACACCACCAACACCAGAAAAACCTAAAGGTCCTGAGTTGCCAAACACTGGTGAACAATCTAAATCTGGACTTGTTGTACTTGGTGCTGCACTTGGTCTGGTAGGTCTAGGTTTGGTTGCAAAACGCAAAAAAGAAGATGAAGCTTAATGTTTCTAGGTTTCTAGAACGAATCAAGATTTATCTTTGAGTATCTAAACAAAAGATATTCTAAAGTTGGTTATACATTTATTAAATAAGTGTATGTAATCGCAAGAAGAGAGGTTAATACCTCTCTTTTTGTTTTTATAATTTATTTAAGAAAACGAAAACTTTGAATAAGTATAAATCTTTAAAATTAATTAAACAAATAGTCAGTAATTGTACATTTTTTAAATAAGTATGGTATAATTTGATTGGATAATCAAATGTTTTCTAATCGTAAAGGAGGTTATTATGAAGCATAAATTGTCTAAATGTTTAACATTTTTTTTAATGTTTTTGCTAATAGGCTTATCAATAGTTAAATTATCAAAAACAGTTCAAGCGGATTCGGTGACGGGTTATAATCTTGATACTAAGATTATTCATGAGAGATCTGGCCTTGAATTGAGTGATGATGTGGAAGTTATTGCTGGGGAACGTTTAATCGCAACTTATCTATTAACTTTTCCAGATAATCAGAATATCTCTGAGAATGATCAATTGATTTTAGATATTCCTAGAGAGCTCAGATTGATTACAAATTTGACCTTTGAAGTTACAAATAGTAAGGGTACGAAGGTTGGTGTTGCTCATACAGATCCTAGTACAGGAAAAGTTACGGTAACTTTTACAGATTATTTTTCTAAGAGACCTGAGAATAAAGAGCTTTCTTTACAGTTTAATTTAACTATTAATCGAGAAGTCGTTAAGGAGAGTCAACCAGTTACTGTTACCATTGGTCATAAGACTTATAGCTTCAAGTACAAACAAGATAGTGGTGAAGCAGGCGACTATGAGATGAAATACGGTTATCAAGATGATACAGATCCAAGTATTATTAAGTGGCGTATTCTCTTGAATGCCAATCAAGATATGATTCGTGGGATGACAATTACGGATACTTTTGGTAATGGACAAACCTTAATTCCTGAATCATTTAGAGCTGTTCGTTATGATACACAACCTACAAAAATTCGTAATGAGGCTCATATTCTCACGTTAGAGCCATCAGATAACTTTTCAAACAAGGCAGTATTCACTAAAAATGCTCAAGGAGGAATCACAGGCTTTACGATTCCATTTGGAGATAACTATCATTGGGCAATGTATATTGAATACTCTACTAAATTACCAGATGGAGTTCCTGCAGGTTCATTAGTATCGAATAATTTGGCATGGTCTGCCACAAATTTTAAGACACGTAGTATGGTACGTGAAGTCCGTCTAGAGTCAGGATCAGGTTTTGGTAACGCTGAAAAATCAGAATCAGTTATCTTAAAGGCTCACAAAACTTTAAAAGGGAAAACACTAGAAAAAGATCAGTTTAACTTTGCACTTTATGATGCTGCAAACCCTAGTGAACCTCTTCAAATTGTAAAAAATGCTGAAGATGGAAGTGTAACCTTCAATGCTATTAAGTATAAAAAAGAAGGAGTTTATAACTATATCATTCGTGAAGTTCTTCCTGAAAGCACTGATAATTACGATTATGATAGCCATGAACTAAAGGTTACTGTAACAGTAACGGATGATGATGGTATCAAAATGGGAACAGTGTCTTACGGTGAAGAGGAAACTACATTTACCAATATTTACAGAGGAACTACAAGTATAAAAGGTAAGAAAATATGGGATGATGCTGATAATAAAGCTGGTATCCGTCCCGATGTTATAACTGTTCGTCTCTTGGCTAATGGTAAAGAAGTAGCAAGTAAATCAGTTAAATCAGAAGAGAATTGGAATTTTATCTTTGAGCAGCTACCTGAAAATGATGCTGAGGGAAATGCAATTGTTTATACTGTAGCAGAAGATAAAGTTGCAGGATATACGACTGTTATTGATCAGAAAAACTATATTATCACTAATACACATGTCCCTGATATTCCTGAAGTGACAGAATTAAAAGTCAGCAAGCTTTGGGAGGATGCTGATAATAAAGCAGGAAAACGCCCAAATAGCATTAAGGTACAACTCTATGCTGATGGAAGTAAAGTAGGGCCAGAAGTTATTTTAAAAGAAGATAATAATTGGACTCATACTTTTACAAATCTTCCGAAATATATAGCAGGAAAAATGATTAGCTATACAATTAGTGAGGTCAATGTTCCTGAGGGATATGTATCAAAAACAGTTCGAGAAAACGAAACGAACCTAGTCTTGATTAACACTTACCAACCACCAGTGCCTCCGGGTCCAGTAACACCTCCAGGTCCAGTAACACCTCCAGGTCCAGTAACACCTCCAGGTCCAGTAACACCTCCAGGTCCAGTAACACCTCCAGGTCCAGTAACACCTCCAGGTCCAGTAACACCTCCAGGTCCAGTAACACCTCCAGGTCCAGTAACACCTCCAGGTCCAGTAACACCTCCAGGTCCAGTAACACCTCCAGGTCCAGTAACCCTCCAGGCCAGTAACACCTCCAGGTCCAGTAACACCTCCAGGTCCAGTAACACCTCCAGGTCCAGTAACACCTCCAGGTCCAGTAACACCTCCAGGTCCAGTAACACCTCCAGGTCCAGTAACACCTCCAGGTTCAGTAACACCTCCAAGCCCAGTTACACCTCCAGCACCAGTAACATCGTCAACGCCTGAAAAGAAAAAGGCTAATGAGTTACCGAAAACAGGTGAACAGAAAACTACAGTCTTAATCATTTTAGGAGTAGCACTTGGTTTAGTTGGATTGAGTTTGGTTGCCAAACGTAAAAAATAGTATAAGAAAAAGAATCATTTTCTAAAATATAATCAGGAAGTGCTTCTGATAGAAGATTTAAGAGAGGACGTCAAACTCCTCTCTTTTTTTGTTTAAGGGTAGAACTCTTAATTGCTTTGTTTAGTATATTTATATTTCCAACAAAAATAAACCGTTTTCACTTGACAAAAATTGGTCTATACCATATAATGAAATAAAGAATATGGAGGACAAAATTATGAAAGTTATTCAAGTGGAAAATCCAATTGAAGGTGGAAAAGTTGCTTTTGATATCTTAAAAGAAAAATTGGAAAACGGTGCACAAACATTAGGGCTTGCAACAGGAAGTAGCCCTCTGGAATTTTACCAACGAATCGTTGAGAGCGATCTTGATTTTTCAAATCTCACAAGTGTAAACTTGGATGAATACGTAGGTCTTGATGGGGATAATCCTCAATCATACCGTTACTTTATGCAAGAAAATCTATTTAACAAGAAACCGTTTAAAGAAAGTTTCTTGCCACGTGGTGTCAAGGATAATGCAGAAGCAGAAGTAGAACGCTACAACCAAATTCTTGCTGACCATCCAGTTGACCTACAAATTTTAGGAATTGGTCGCAATGGTCATATTGGCTTTAATGAACCAGGCACACCATTTGATAGCCAAACTCACCTTGTAGAGCTTGACCAGTCTACAATCGAAGCTAACGCGCGCTTCTTTGAGAAGATTGAAGATGTTCCAACACAAGCTATTTCAATGGGGATTAAAAATATTTTGGATGCTAAATCTATCCTTCTCTTTGCTTATGGGGAATCAAAAGCAGAAGCTATCGCTGGAACTGTTGAAGGTCCTGTGACAGAAAGTCTTCCAGCAAGCAGCCTGCAAAACCATCCAGATGTGACTATTATCGCAGATGCAGCAGCACTCAGCTTGTTAAAGAAATAAGATTTTTTTCATTAAAGACCATTCGATCCTATGGATTGGGTGGTTTTTTGGTCTGGATATGTTCAAAAATGAATACAGTTTTTCTGAAAGTAGTACATTAGTTCTAATAGTAGGGTGTATGATAGATTTTCCCTTGAAAAGAAGAATATATAATCTCCATTTTTTAAGAATTATTAATTCTTGAAAAAGAAATGTTATAGGAATTGATATGAAGAAGACAAATTTGATTGTTCTGCACTTTCTGCTTTTTGTCAGTATTTGGCAAAGATAGAAGCTATCAGTTTAGCTCAACTAAAGGGTTCACATTTTATTCAAGAGCAGATACTTAAACATCTTGTCTGGCATTTTGATAGTCAGGATCTGTATATCATTTCTGATTTACCGTCAGATTATCGGGAATATCTAGATTCCATTGAGTGTGAAATAAATGAATTATTTGGCCGTCTGGAATGAATTTTATAAGTGGAGAACTAGGTTAGGTGTAAGGGGGAAATTTTTTAAAAATCAAATGGAATGATTTGGGAGAATTTCATTTTTTTCTTGACAATTTTCTTTATTCCGTGTAAAATAGAATAGATCTTGAACTTGAAGGGAGTGAAAAAAATGTCTAAAACAGTAGTACGTAAGAATGAATCTCTTGACGATGCTCTTCGTCGTTTCAAACGTGCAGTTACTAAAGCTGGTACTCTTCAAGAAACACGCAAACGTGAATTCTATGAAAAACCTTCTGTAAAACGTAAACGTAAATCAGAAGCAGCTCGTAAACGTAAAAAATTCTAATTAATAAGAAAGGCTAGACTTGTCTAGTCTTTTTTTGTTAGCTTCTAAGAGTCTGTTTAATCCCTTTTGATTGTTAAAATTATAAAGGTTACTTTCTTAAATAAATACCTCAAATACTGTTAAAAACATAAACTTCCTACTACAATTTGATATAATAGTAGGGAGAACTCGATTGAAGGAGAAAATTATGTCGGTTTTAGTCAAAGAAGTGATTGATAAGCTCAGACTAGACATTGTCTATGGTGAGCCAGAATTACTTGAAAAAGAAATCAATACAGGCGATATTTGTCGTCCAGGTCTCGAAATGACAGGCTATTTTGATTACTATACCCCAGAGCGGATTCAACTACTGGGGATGAAAGAGTGGTCTTATCTGATTAGCATGTCTTCTCATAATCGCTACCATATTATGCAGAAATTGTTCCAGCCGGAAACACCTGCAGTTATTGTTGCGCGTGGTTTAGTAGTTCCAGAGGAAATGCTAAAGGCTGCTAGAGAATGTAAAATCGCTATTTTAACGAGTCGTACAGCAACAAGTCGTCTGTCTGGGGAATTGTCAAGTTACCTAGATTCTCGTTTGGCTGAGCGTGAAAGTGTACATGGTGTCTTGATGGATATCTATGGTATGGGTGTGTTAATCCAGGGAGACAGTGGTATTGGTAAGAGTGAGACAGGTCTAGAACTCGTGAAACGAGGACACCGTTTGGTGGCTGATGACCGTGTAGATATCTTTGCTAAGGATGAAATGACTCTCTGGGGTGAACCAGCTGAAATCTTGAAGCATTTACTTGAGATTCGTGGTGTTGGTATTATAGATGTGATGAGTCTTTATGGTGCCAGTGCAGTTAAGGATTCTTCACAAGTTCAGTTAGCTGTCTATCTAGAAAATTATGACACGCAAAAGACTTTTGATCGCCTAGGCAATAATGCTGAGGAATTGGAGATTTCTGGAGTAACCATTCCACGTATCCGCATTCCTGTAAAAACAGGACGTAATATTTCTGTAGTTATCGAAGCAGCAGCGATGAATTATCGTGCTAAGGAAATGGGCTTTGATGCTACTCGCTTGTTTGAAGAAAGATTGACAAATCTGATTGCAAAGAACGAGGTGAAAGATGATTGATCCAATCGCTTTTCAAATTGGTCCTTTAGCTGTTAGATGGTATGCACTCTGCATTGTTTCAGGTCTTGTTTTAGCGGTATATCTTGCTAGTAAAGAAGCGCCTAAAAAGAAGATTTTATCTGATGATATTTTGGACTTTATCTTAATTGCCTTTCCTTTATCCATCATTGGTGCTAGACTCTACTATGTTATTTTTAGATTTGATTATTATAGCCAACATCTGGGAGAGATTTTTGCTATTTGGAATGGTGGTCTTGCGATTTATGGTGGTTTAATTACTGGAGCGATTGTTCTCTATATCTTTGCTGATCGCAAATTAATCAATACTTGGGATTTCTTAGATATTGCAGCTCCGAGCGTCATGATTGCTCAGAGTTTAGGGCGTTGGGGAAACTTTTTTAACCAAGAAGCTTATGGAGCAGTCGTTGAAAATCTTGATTACTTACCTGATTTTATTAAGAATCAGATGTATATTGATGGCTCTTACCGCCAACCAACCTTCTTATACGAATCTATCTGGAATCTGATCGGTTTTGCCTTGATTGTCATTTTTAGACGCCGGTTAAAGAATATCCGTCGTGGGCATATCACTGCCTTTTATCTAATTTGGTACGGATTTGGACGTATGATTATTGAGGGCATGCGTACGGATAGTCTCATGTTCTTTGGACTCCGAGTATCCCAGTGGTTGTCTGCGCTATTGATTGGCCTCGGTATTTATATCATCTTTTATCAAAATCGGAAAAAAGCACCATTTTATAATGTAAAAAAGGAGAATTAAAATGTTAGAAGTGGCTTATATTATTGTGGCGATTGCCTTGGTTGTCTTTTTAGTTTATCTGATTATTACCCTTCAAAAAGTTGGTCGTGTAATTGATGAAACTGAAAAAACTGTTAAAACTTTAACATCAGATGTAGATGTAACTCTTCATCAAACAAATGAATTGCTTACAAAGGTCAACGTTCTTGTTGATGATATCAATGTCAAAGTTGCTACAATTGATCCCCTCTTTACAGCTGTTGCAGACCTTTCTGTTTCTGTTTCTGACCTAAATGAACAAGCACGTGTTTTGAGTAAAAAGGCATCATCTGCTGGATCAAAAACTATAAAAACTGGTGCAGGTTTGTCTGCTATTCGTGTTGCAAGTAAATTTTTTAAAAAATAAAAAAGGAGTTGACTAATGGGAAAACTATCATCTATCCTTTTAGGAACAGTTTCAGGTGTTGCAGCTGCCTTGTTTCTAACAAGTGACAAAGGAAAACAAGTTAGAAGCCAAGCACAAGAATTTTTAGAAGATCTAAAAGAAGATCCTGAGTATGCTAAAGAGCAGGTTTGTGAAAAATTAACGGATGTCAAAGAACAAACCAAAGAATTTGTTCTTAAAACAAAAGAGCAGATTGAATCTGGGGAAATTACTCTTGACACTGTTCTTGATAAAGCAAAATATCATGCTCAACAAGCGACTGAAGCTTCAAAAGAAACCTTGAATCATTTTAAATCACAACTGGAAGAGAAAGTAGTTGTGGAAGAAAAAGAAACTGGTCAAGAAATTGTCATCGAGCTTCAAGAAAATTAACATAGAATCACCATTTCTTGGTTTTCTAGAAAATCAAGAATGGTGATTTTTTTCTTGAGTGAACTCTTTGTGGTATAATAAATACTATGCAGAAGAAACCGACATCAGCCTATGTGCATATTCCGTTTTGCACACAGATTTGTTATTATTGTGACTTTTCAAAGGTCTTTATTAAAAATCAGCCAGTAGACAGCTATTTAGAGCATCTACTGCAAGAATTTCATTCTTATGATATTCAAAAATTGCGTACACTCTATATTGGTGGTGGGACACCGACAGCCTTGTCTGCTTCTCAATTGGAAGTTTTGTTAGATGGATTGACTAAAAACCTGGGCTTATCAATGTTGGAAGAGTTGACCATTGAGGCTAATCCTGGTGACCTGGATGCTGATAAGATTGCTGTCTTGCAAAACTCTGCAGTTAATCGTGTATCACTAGGAGTTCAGACCTTTGATGACAAAATGCTGAAAAAGATTGGGCGTAGTCATACGGAAAAGGATATTTATGAAAATATCAATCGTCTCAAACTTGCTGGTTTTGATAATATCTCTATTGACTTAATTTACGCACTTCCTGGTCAGACCATGGATCAGGTCAAGGACAATGTCGCTAAAGCTATTGCCCTTGATATTCCTCATATGAGCCTCTATAGCTTGATTTTGGAAAATCATACGGTCTTTATGAACCGTATGAGACGCGGGAAATTACCTCTTCCTAAAGAAGAAGTAGAAGCAGAGATGTTTGAGTATATCATTGCAGAGCTAGAAAAAGCTGGGTTTGAGCACTATGAAATTTCTAATTTTTCTAAGCCAGGCTTTGAAAGTCGACATAATCTCATGTACTGGGATAATGCCGAGTACTATGGTATCGGTGCGGGGGCATCAGGCTATGTAGACGGTGTTCGCTATAAAAATCATGGGCCGATCCGCCATTATTTAAAGGCGGTAGAAGAGGGAAGTGCTCGCATAAATGAAGAACACTTGAGTCAGAGAGAACAAATGGAAGAAGAGATGTTTCTCGGTCTTCGCAAGAAGTCAGGAGTTTCCATGGCACGCTTTGAAGAAAAATTCGAACGGTCTTTCCAGGAACTGTATGGAGAAATCGTCAAAGACTTGATTCAACAAGGTCTCATGCAGCTTGATGGTGACCGTGTTCGCATGACCAAGAGAGGTCTTTTTTTAGGAGATACAGTAGCAGAACGATTTATATTGGAGTAAAATTATGGGCTTAACTTATCAAATGAAGATGAAAATTCCTTTTGATATGGCTGATATGAATGGCCATATCAAGTTGCCAGATGTGATCTTGTTGTCCCTGCAGGTCTCAGGGATGCAGTCAATTGAACTGGGAGT
The DNA here is from genome assembly GCF_001553685.1 of Streptococcus sp. oral taxon 431. Classification (NCBI taxonomy): domain Bacteria; kingdom Bacillati; phylum Bacillota; class Bacilli; order Lactobacillales; family Streptococcaceae; genus Streptococcus; species Streptococcus sp. oral taxon 431. The sequence continues at coordinate 881,097 of NZ_CP014264.1, forward strand.
GAGTGACAAGGATGTTTTAGAACAGTATAATCTGGTCTGGATTATCACAGATTATGATATCAATGTGGCTCGTTTGCCTCGTTTTGCTGAGGAAATCACCATTGAAACAGAAGCTTTGACCTATAATCGTCTCTTTTGCTACCGCCGATTTACTATTTATGATGAAGATGGTCAAGAAATCATTCGCATGGTAGCTACCTTTGTCCTTATGGATCGTGAAAGTCGAAAGGTTCATCCTGTAGTACCAGAAATTGTCGCCCCTTATCATTCTGAGTTTTCTAAGAAACTGGTTCGTGGGCCAAAATATAGAGAGCTGGAAGAAGCGATAAGCAAGGATTATCACGTTCGTTTCTATGACTTAGATATGAATGGTCACGTCAATAACAGCAAATACCTAGACTGGATTTTTGAGGTCATGGGAGCAGATTTCCTTACAAATCATATCCCCCAAAAAATCAACCTCAAATATGTCAAGGAAGTTCGACCAGGTGGAATGATTACTTCTAGTTATGAATTAAATGGATTAGAGAGTAATCATCAAGTCACAAGTGATGGTGACATCAATGCTCAAGCAAAGATAACTTGGCAAGAAATTAACAAAGATTAGAAAGAAAGATATGACTTATAAAGGCTATTTAATTGATTTAGACGGAACGATCTATAAGGGGAAAGATAGAATCCCCGCGGGAGAGGCTTTTGTTCACGAGTTACAAAAAAGAGAGATTCCTTATCTTTTTGTAACAAACAACACCACTCGTACACCTGAAAGTGTTCAAGAGATGTTAGCCAATCAGTTTAACATTGACACGCCTGTATCGACGATCTATACTGCAACTTTAGCGACTATTGATTACATGAATGACCTAGGACTTGAAAAGACAGTCTATGTCATCGGAGAAGCAGGGCTCAAGGAGGCCATTCAAGCAGCAGGGTATGTCGAAGATAAAGAAAATCCAGCCTATGTAGTTGTTGGTTTGGACTGGCAAGTAGACTATGAAAAATTTGCTAAGGCAACCCTAGCTATCCATAAAGGTGCTCACTTTATCGGTACCAACCCAGATTTAAATATTCCAACGGAACGTGGACTTTTGCCTGGTGCCGGTTCACTGATTACTCTTCTTGAAGCAGCAACTCGTGTAAAACCAGTTTATATTGGAAAACCTAATGCGATTATTATGGACAAGGCTGTTGAACACCTAGGACTTGAACGCCAAGAAATTGTCATGGTGGGAGATAATTATCTTACTGATATTCGAGCTGGTATTGACAATGGCATTCCTAGTCTTTTGGTAACGACAGGATTTACAAAACCTGAAGAAGTAGAGGATTTGCCAATTGCACCAACTCATGTCCTCTCAAGTCTAGCGGAGTGGAATTTCGATGAAAACTAAGTTTACTTTTGTAGGAAGTCTTTTCTTTCTCCTCTCGCTTACGATTTTATTGACTATTTACTTGGCTTGGTTGCTTTATCCTCAGGAAATTTCTTGGTTAAACTTGACAAATCGTGTTCATCTGCAACCTCAGACCATCCAGCATAATTTTAATGTTTTGATGGATTATTTGACCAATCCATTGACTCAAGTATTGGAAATGCCGGATTTTCCTTCCTCTGCCTCTGGTATTCACCACTTTGTGGTTGTAAAGGGACTTTTCCATCTTGCTCAAGGAGTAGCAGTAGTAACTCTACCGATTTTCTATCTTTTTTGGAAGCAAGTTATTCAGAAAGGTTTTCTGCCACTTTATCGTAGAGCACTCTTAATCATACTTTCTCTACCTTTGGTTCTTGGTTTAGTTGGTGTCTTCATTGGTTTTGAACAATTCTTTACCTTATTTCATCAGATTCTTTTTGTAGGTGATGATACCTGGCTTTTTGATCCCGCTAAAGATCCAGTCATTCTCATCCTACCAGAGAACTTTTTCCTCCATGCCTTTCTCCTATTTTTCTGCTTGTATGAATTGATTTTTGGATTTATGTACCTACAGAGTCGAAAAACAAATAGATAAGTGAAGAAAAGTCTTACTGATTCCAAATAAAATGTAGGAAAAAACTATCTTTTGTAACATGAATATGTCTATATTTAAGCAAAACATTCACATTTGATTCTAAAAAACCTATTTTTCTTGAAAAAGTAGGTTTTTTTTTACGGAAATAACTAGTCAAGCGCTTTATTTTTTTGTATAATAGAAATAGAAAAGTATGTAAAGAAGAGGAAAGCATGATTACACTATTTTTATCACCGAGTTGTACATCATGTCGTAAAGCAAAGGCCTGGCTCGAGAAGCATAAAGTGCCCTTCCAAGAGCATAATATTATGACCAGCCCTTTAACGAGAAAAGAACTGCAACATATTCTTTCCTTGACCGAAAATGGTACTGATGACATCATCTCGACTCGTTCAAAGATTTTTCAAAAATTGAATATTGATGTAGAGAGTATCTCAGTATCGGAGTTGCTTCATTTAATTGAGCAGTATCCAAGTCTTTTGCGTCGTCCGATTATTATTGATGCAAAGCGGATGCAAATCGGTTTTAATGAAGATGAGATTCGTGCTTTTCTCCCTCGTAGTTACCGTAAACAAGAACTGAAAGAAGCTACATTGAGAGCTGGTATTAATTAGATGAATAAACAGTATAGTTACCCACTAGATTTGTCGTGGAGCACTGAAGAACTTGCTTCAGTGCTTTCTTTTTTTAATGATGTTGAAGCAGCCTATGAGACTAAGGTAGAAGCAAAGAAACTACTAGATTCCTACAAGGGATTCAAAGCAGTTGTTCCAAGCAAAAGTGAAGAAAAACGCCTGGGCCGTGAATTTGAAACTGCGAGTGGTTATTCCTTCTATCGAGTTGTCCAATTAGCTAAAGAACAAGGGGAAGGGAAGATTTCGCTTGGAAAATAAATTTGTGTTTGCCAAAGAGATTGTCAAGGAAGCAGGGGACTATATTCTAGCTCACATGCAGGAAGAATTGCATATTGAGAGAAAATCATCTCCTACAGACTTGGTGACTCGTTTGGACAAGGAAGTTCAGAATTTTTTGGTTGATAGGATTCGTTCGCATTATCCTGATGACCAATTTTGTGCAGAAGAGGGCTGTCTGCGTGCTTCAGTTGGATATGGATCTGTTTGGGTCATTGACCCCATTGATGGTACTAACAACTTTGTCGCCCAAGGTGAAGATTTCGCCATTATGGTAGCGTATTTTGAAAACGGTGTGGGTCAGTTTGGGATCATTTATGATGTCATGAAAGGTCATTGTTACCATGGAGGAGGTGCTTTTCAGGCCTGTCTCAATGAAGAACCCTTGCCTAATTTTAAGGATAAGCCCTTGCGTGATTTTCTGATTGCGAGTAATGCTGGTATGTTGGAAACAAACGCTTGGGGTGTAGCAGAATTGGCTAATGCTTCACTTGGTGTGCGGATATATGGAAGTGCAGCTATCAGCTTTTCAAAAATCCTCTCAGGTCAGCTATTGACTTATATCACCTACCTCCAACCTTGGGACTATGCTGCAGCTAGTATTATAGGAGAAAGTTTAGGGTATCAGATTGTAACCTTAACTGGAGAACCGGTGGATTTTCAGACACGACAACCAATTATGATGGTTCCAACTGACAAGTTGACAGAAATCCAATCCTATATCTATGAAAGGAAATAAACTTACATGCAATTTCCAGAAGGATTTGTAAAAAAATATGAAGCAATATTGGGAGATGAGGCAAGAGCTTTTCTTGCCTCTTTTGATGATGAGGCAGTTTCCGCCTTTCGCATCAATCCCTTAAAAGAAAGCCAAGTTTCTTTTTCAGATGCTATTCCAAATACGCCCTGGGGCTATTATGGCAAGGTTTCAGGGAAATCACCTGAGCATGTAACAGGTTTGGTCTATTCCCAAGAACCTGCTGCACAAATGGTTGCACAAGTAGCTCAACCAAAACCGGGTATGAAGGTCTTGGACTTGGCAGCGGCTCCCGGTGGTAAATCCACTCAACTTGCAGCCTATCTTGCAGGCGAAGGTCTTCTTGTTTCCAATGAAATTTCTAGCAAGCGAGCTAAGATTTTGGTTGAAAATATGGAGCGTTTTGGTGCAACAAATGTTGTTGTAACCAATGAATCTGCCGATCGTTTGGCTAAAGTATTTAAGGGATATTTTGACCTAATTGTCCTAGATGCACCATGCTCTGGAGAAGGGATGTTCCGAAAACAGCCAGATGCCATGGATTATTGGAGTGTAGAATATCCAAGCCAATGTGCTGACTTGCAGCGTGAAATTCTAGAGGATGCGGTCACCATGTTAGCTGATGGTGGTCGTTTGGTCTATTCGACTTGTACATGGGCTCCAGAAGAAAACGAAGAAATTGTCAAATGGTTATTGGATAGTTATGATTTTGAATTGATTCCAATCGAACATATTAATGGTATGGCTCCTGGGATTGATTTTCCAGAGACAGCTCGGATGTACCCACATCGTTTTAAGGGAGAAGGTCAATTTGTTGCCCATTTGCAATTTCGAGGGGAAAATAAAGCCTCTAAGTTCAAGCCTTCAAAGACTAATCTCAGTCGCGAACAGTTGAGTTTATGGCAAGATTTTGAAAAAAAACATCTAAAGATTAATTTGCCAGGTATTTTACAGACTTTTGGTGACCAACTGTATCTCTTGCCTGAAGTTCTACCAGATTTGGGTAAACTTAGGATTGCTCGAAACGGACTTCATCTTGGAACTTTTAAGAAGAAACGTTTTGAACCAAGTTTTGCTCTTGGTTTAGCCTTAAAACCAAGCCAAGTCAAGCAAGTCATTGAAATACATCAAGAAGACTTCGTTAAATACGTGGCCGGTGAAACAGTTCAGCTGTCTGAAACTTTGTCAAATGGCTGGTATCAAGTTTTGGTTGGTGGGAATGGTTTAGGCTTTGCAAAAGTGACCGGAAATATCTTGAAGAATTATTTCCCTAAGGGCTTGAGGTTTAAGGTGAAAAACTAGTCAAAATCAGTATTCTATGTTATAGTGGAAGTATGGATTTTTTGCATAAAACATAGAAAAATAGGGCGAAATTCCAAGCTATTCATCATTATTTTCAAGGAGACAAATAGTGAAAAAATTTAAAAAACTCACACTCTCTCTTGCGACTCTTTTACTTGCTGGTTCGCTAGTAGGATGTGCAAGTTGGATTGATCGTGGGGAGTCTATGACGGCTGTTGGTTCAACTGCTCTCCAACCTTTAGTCGAGGCGGCTGCAGATGAATTTGCATCAGCTCACATCGGAAAAACAGTCAATGTTCAAGGTGGTGGTTCTGGTACAGGACTGTCGCAGGTTCAGTCAGGAGCAGTAGATGTCGGCAACTCCGATGTATTTGCGGAGGAAAAAGACGGTATTGATGCCTCAGCCTTAGTCGACCATAAGGTAGCTGTCGCAGGTTTGGCTGTTATTATCAATAAAGAAGTAGATGTTGATAATCTAACGACCGATCAGCTCCGACAAATCTTCACAGGAGAAATTACCAACTGGAAAGAAGTCGGTGGTAAAGATTTAGCCATCTCTATTATCAACCGTGCGGCAAGTTCAGGTTCTCGTGCTACTTTTGACAGTGTGATCATGGATGGGCAATCAGCAATGCAAAGTCAGGAGCAAGATTCAAACGGAATGGTCAAATCAATTGTTTCTCAGACCCCTGGAGCTATTTCCTACTTAGCCTTTGCCTATGTTGATGATTCTGTTGGGACTATCAAACTCAATGGTTATGAACCCATTTCAGAGAATGTAACCACGAATAATTGGCCTTTGTGGTCTTATGAACATATGTATACACTTGGTGAGCCAAATGAACTGGTTGCCGAATTCCTAAACTTTGTCCTTTCAGACGAAGCTCAGAATGGAATCGTTAAAGGAATGGGTTATATTTCTGTCAAGGAAATGAAGGTTGAAAAAGATGCTGCAGGTACTGTGACAGCAATAGAAGGGAGCCAATAATGAATCAAGAAGAATTATCTAAAAAATTGCTCTCTCCTTCAAAAAACTCTCGTCTTGAGAAATTAGGAAAAGGGCTAACCTTTGCCTGCCTTTCTTTGATTGTCATCATTGTAGCCATGATTTTGATTTTCGTGGCTCAGAAAGGGTTATCTACCTTCTTCGTCAATGGTGTTAACATTTTTGAATTTTTATTTGGACAGACTTGGAATCCTTCAGGGAAACAATTTGGTGCTCTTCCGATGATTTTAGGTTCCTTTATTGTTACCATCCTATCAGCTCTTATTGCAACACCATTTGCCATTGGGGCTGCAGTCTTTATGACAGAAGTATCACCAAAAGGGGCAAAGATTTTGCAACCTGCTATTGAACTCCTAGTCGGGATTCCTTCAGTAGTTTATGGATTTATCGGATTGCAGGTCGTCGTACCATTTGTACGTAGTGTCTTTGGTGGAACAGGTTTTGGTATTTTATCAGGGATTTTCGTTCTCTTTGTTATGATCTTGCCGACTGTAACCTTTATGACAACTGATAGCTTACGTGCAGTTCCTCGTCACTACCGTGAAGCTAGTTTAGCTATGGGAGCTACTCGTTGGCAGACTATCTGGCGTGTAACCTTGAAGGCGGCACGTTCAGGTATTTTTACGGCAGTAGTCTTTGGTATGGCGCGTGCTTTCGGTGAAGCACTAGCTATTCAGATGGTGGTCGGAAACTCAGCCGTTGTCCCAACTTCATTGACAACACCGGCTGCGACTTTGACCTCTGTTTTGACCATGGGTATCGGAAATACTGTTATGGGAACTGTTGATAATAATGTTCTTTGGTCACTAGCCTTAGTACTGCTTTTGATGAGCTTGGCCTTTAACAGTGTGATTAAATTGATTACGAAAGAAAGAGGAAAGAAAAACTATGCACGCTAAGAAATTAGATAAACTTGCTACAGCTGTCCTCTATACCATCGCAGGAATCATTGTGACCATCCTTGCTTCCTTGATTCTCTATATCTTGGTTCGAGGCTTACCTCATGTTTCTTGGTCCTTCTTGACTGGAAAATCATCTTCTTACCAAGCAGGTGGTGGTATTGGAATCCAGCTCTATAATTCCTTTTTCCTTTTGGTGATTACCTTATTTATCTCAGTACCTCTATCAATGGGAGCTGGAATTTACTTGGCTGAATATGCAAAAAAAGGTCGTGTTACCAATTTCGTTCGTACCTGTATTGAAATTTTGTCTTCTCTACCATCCGTAGTTGTGGGACTCTTTGGTTACCTCATTTTTGTAGTCCAGTTCGAGTATGGATTTTCTATTATTTCAGGTGCCTTGGCTTTGACTGTCTTTAACCTACCTCAGATGACTCGTAATGTTGAAGATAGTTTGAAGCATGTTCACCACACGCAACGTGAGGCTGGTTTGGCGCTTGGGCTTTCTCGTTGGGAAACAGTTCTTCATGTCGTTATCCCCGAAGCCCTACCTGGTATTGTAACAGGTATCGTGCTTGCATCAGGTCGTATCTTTGGTGAAGCTGCGGCTCTTATCTATACGGCAGGACAATCAGCACCAGCTCTTGACTGGTCAAACTGGAATGTCCTCAGCGTAACCAGTCCAATCTCAATCTTCCGTCAAGCAGAAACCTTGGCTGTTCATATCTGGAAAGTCAACAGTGAAGGAACTATTCCTGATGGAACACTTGTTTCAGCAGGTTCTGCTGCGGTGCTCCTCATCTTTATCTTGATCTTTAACTTTGGAGCACGAAAACTCGGAAGCTATCTACATAAGAAATTAACTGCTGCCTAAAGGAGAAGCCATGTCGAAATATAATTGGGATGAAAGGCATATTATTACTTTTCCAGAAGAAAAAGTGGCCCTCTCTACTAAGGATTTACATGTTTACTACGGTAAAAATGAATCCATCAAGGGCGTGGATATGCAATTCGAAAAGAATAAAATTACAGCCTTGATTGGCCCGTCTGGATCTGGGAAATCAACCTACCTACGCAGTCTCAACCGTATGAATGATACCATTGATATTGCAAAGGTGACAGGACAGATTCTCTATCGAGGTATTGACGTTAACCGTCCTGAAATTAATGTTTATGAAATGCGTAAACACATCGGAATGGTTTTCCAACGTCCAAATCCATTTGCTAAATCTATTTACCGCAACATCACTTTTGCACATGAACGTGCAGGTGTTAAGGATAAGAAGGTCCTTGATGAAATTGTAGAAACCTCTCTTCGTCAGGCTGCCCTCTGGGACCAAGTAAAAGACGATCTTCACAAGTCAGCCTTGACGCTTTCAGGTGGTCAGCAGCAACGTCTCTGTATCGCGCGTGCTATTTCTGTAAAACCAGACATCCTCTTGATGGATGAGCCAGCATCAGCCTTGGATCCGATTGCGACAGCTCAGCTTGAAGAAACCATGTTGGAGTTGAAGAAGGACTTTACCATTATCATCGTAACTCACAGTATGCAACAAGCTGCGCGTGCTAGTGATTATACAGGATTCTTCTACCTGGGTGACTTGATTGAGTATGATAAAACTTCAAATATTTTCCAAAATGCCAAGCTACAGTCAACAAATGACTATGTAACTGGACACTTTGGTTAGAGAGGAAATAGTATGACAGAACCGATTTTACAGGTTTCAGACCTGTCAGTCTATTACAATAAAAAGAAGGCCTTGAATAGTGTTTCCTTATCATTCCAACCCAAGGAAATTACGGCCCTTATCGGTCCGTCTGGATCTGGAAAATCAACACTTCTAAAGGCTATTAACCGAATGGGTGACCTTAATCCTGAAGTGACGACAACTGGATCAGTTGTTTATAACGGTCACAATATCTATAGCCCTCGTACGGATACAGTTGAATTACGTAAAGAAATTGGTATGGTCTTCCAACAACCCAATCCTTTTCCTATGTCTATCTATGAAAATGTCGTTTATGGCCTCCGTATAAATGGAGAAAAGGACAAGCAGGTCTTAGATGAAGCAGTGGAGAAGGCTTTACAACGTGCCTCAATCTGGGATGAAGTCAAGGACCGCTTGCATGATTCTGCTATCGGTCTTTCAGGTGGGCAACAACAACGTGTTTGTGTGGCACGTGTATTGGCGACTAGCCCTAAAATCATCCTCTTGGATGAACCAACTTCAGCCTTGGACCCTATTTCTGCTGGTAAGATTGAGGAAACCTTGTATGGTCTAAAAGACAAATACACCATGCTCTTGGTTACTCGTTCTATGCAGCAAGCATCTCGAATCTCTGATAAGACAGGCTTTTTCCTCAATGGAGATTTGATTGAATTTAACGATACCAAGGATATGTTCCTCTATCCTCAACATAAGGAGACAGAGGACTACATTTCAGGTAAATTTGGATAAGGAGTGAGAAGATGTTACGATCTCAATTTGAAGAAGATTTAGAGAAATTGCATAATCAGTTTTATGCTATGGGACAAGAAGTTCTTTCCCAAATCAATCGTACCGTACGTGCTTTTGTAACACATGACCGTGACATGGCTAAAGAAGTCATTGAGGAAGATGCAGAAGTAAACGAATACGAAGTGAAACTTGAAAAGAAATCATTTGAAATGATTGCCCTACAACAGCCAGTTTCACAAGACTTACGTACAGTTTTAACAGTTCTAAAAGCTGTGTCAGACTTAGAACGTATGGGGGACCATGCTGTATCTATCGCAAAAGCAACGATTCGTATGAAGGGTGAGCAGCGTATCCCTGCAGTTGAAGAAGAAATTAAAAAAATGGGTCGTGAAGTAAAAAACTTTGTTGAAGCCGCTTTAGAACTTTATTTGAATGGTTCTGTGGATCAAGCCTATGAAGTTGCAACCATGGATGAAAATATCAACCATTACTTTGATAATATTCGAGACCTAGCTACAGAAGAAATCAAAAAACATCCAGAAGCTATCGTCACAGGTCGTGATTATTTCCAAGTTATTTCTTACTTGGAACGCATCGGTGACTATGCAAAAAATATCTGTGAATGGGTTGTTTACTTTGAAACAGGTAAGATTGTTGAATTGTAAAGTATTCAAATGATAAAATTATTGTGAAAGCTTACTTTTTACTAGAGTAAGCTTTCATTGTATAGATAATTTACTTTGTCAGAGGTGAATAATGAACTACATAAAGAATATAAGAAAAAAAGTTGGAAAAGATAAAATTATTTTAAATTTCACATGTGGAATATTAAGTCAATCAGGAAAAATATTATTACAAAAACGAGCAGATAAAGGAACTTGGGGATTACCAGGCGGAGCTATTGAATTAGGCGAATCGGCTGTAGAAGCGTTAGTTCGAGAGTTTTACGAAGAAACTGGACTGAAAGTGACAGTGAAAAAACTTTTAAATGTTTATACAAAATATTCAGATAGTTATCCAAATGGTGATGAGGCTCAAGTTCTTACAATTTTGTATTTAGTTGCATCTGAAACTTCTATCTCTACAAATGTTTTTACGAGTGACGAAACTTTAGAATTAGGATTTTTTGAACATAGGGACATACAAAATATCACAATTGTAAACCAGCAACATCGAGATATGATAAATGATTTTTTTGAAAATAAGTTCCCAATAGATAGATAAACTAACCACTGAATTTCTATATTTTTTAATTATATTTTATGAAAATGCAAGAAAAACTTGACAAGTATTTCTGGATAAGTTATAATTATACAAAATTAACAGAGAGGTTGTTTATTTATGAATTTTAAAAAATGGATATTTGTCTTATGTAGTTTTCTTGCAAGCTTCTTATTGGTAGCTTGCCAATCGTCTAGTTCAAGCTCGCAGTCTGCAGTGGAGGCCATCAAGCAAAAAGGAAAATTAGTGGTCGCAACTAGTCCCGACTATGCTCCCTTTGAGTTTCAAGCACTTGTGGATGGTAAAAACCAAGTCGTAGGTGCGGATATTGACATGGCGCAAGCAATCGCTGATGAACTTGGAGTGAAATTGGAAGTTTCAAGCATGAGTTTTGATAATGTCTTGACCAGTCTTCAAACAGGAAAAGCAGACCTAGCAATTGCGGGAATCAGTGCAACTGAAGAAAGACAAGAAGTCTTTGATTTCTCAATTCCTTACTATGAAAATAAAATTAGCTTCCTTATCAGAAAATCAGATCTTGAAAAATACAAGGATTTGGACTCTCTAGCAAGTGCTAATATTGCAGCTCAGAAAGGAACTGTTCCTGAATCTATGGTTAAAGAGCAACTTCCAAAGGCACAGTTGACTTCTTTGACAAACATGGGAGAAGCAGTCAACGAGCTCCAATCTGGTAAAGTTGATGCCGTTCATATGGATGAGCCAGTAGCACTAAGCTATGCTGCTAAGAACTCAGATTTGGCAGTGGCTACAGTAAGCTTGACTATGAAGGAAGGCGAAGCAAATGCTGTAGCTATCAAAAAAGGTAACTCAGATTTGAAGGAAGTGGTTGATAAGGTCATCCAGAAACTGAAAGATGACGGAACTTACCAAACTTATCTTGAAAAAGCTGCTAAGCTAACAGAAGTAGAGCAATAAAAAATAACAGAGGCTGGGACAAAAGTCCTAGCCTCTCAATTGTCTTTGGATTATCGAGCAAGACGCAGTGGTTGAGTGGGCTGTACTACGCTGATTTCATCAGCTTTTACAGCCTTACTCAACTGTGCGGAGGTGGGACGACGAAATCGAATTCTAACGAATTACCAATTTCTGTCCCACTCTCTGTTTTTAAATAGCTTAATGTTTCTTCAATATTTTCTAAGGAAATTTTTGCAAAGTGATAAGGGCAGTTCGCTAGATAGGAAGATTCGAAGAAGTCGAGTTCTAGAGGGCTGTGTTTAAGACTAGCGATGCTAGGATAGTTCCTGAGATCAAGCAAAAGCCCATCATGAAGTGGATAGTTCGGTAGGGAAATGGGATACCTTTGTAAGAGCTGTTGGATGTGCTCCTGACTTTTTTCTTGCAGTGCCAGTCGTGCTAGTCTGTTTTTCTCAAAGAGTTGACTATCGATGTAGAGTGATAGAGCCTTTTGCATGATAAGGTTGTTATCGTAGTCGAGAATGTTTTTATAGGTCACAAAAGCTTCCTTGATAGTGTTTGGAAGAAGAAGGGCAGTGATTCGAAGGGCAGGAAATAGACTCGTAGAAAAGGACTTGATATAGATGACCAAATCATGTTGGTCTAAATAATGAAAGGTTTGTCCAATTTTAGGATCCAAGTCCCCCAGATAGTCATCCTCAACGATATAAATCTGATATTTTGCAGCTAAGTCAAGGATGGCAAGTTTCTCCTCTTCAGAATAGGAATGCCCCAGAGGATAGTGGAAACGTGGAATGGTATAGAAGAACTTAATTTTTCCGCTTTTAAACTGTTCCTCAAGTTCTTTCAGGTCAATGCCGTCTACTCGACGGTCAATGGTTTGATAGGGAATATTTTGAGCTAGTAGCAGCTGGTTCATCCGATGATAGGTCGGTTGTTCGACCAGTATTTCCTGAGCTTGACCTGGAAAATCAATCTGGGAAAGAATAAAGAGTGCTTGCTGGGTTCCAGACGTCATGACCAACTGGTCTGCCTTACTATAAATCGCTTGATCAAAGAGTAATGTCTGAACGGACTGACGTAATTCTTCTAAACCCTCTTGGTGTTCATAGTAGTTGTAGAGATAATTTTCTCGCCCAATCAAGCTCTCATTGACGCACAGACGAAAATCATCATAGGCTGCTGCGTGTTCATCGTTAACTGAGATAATTAAGTCTTCATGACTGGTTTGTTGCTCCAATACATAATAACCACTTTGAGGTTTGGAGTAGATATATTTCTGGTATCGAAGTTCTAAGAGTGCGCGCTGTACGGTGTCTTTGCTACAGTGAAAATCTTGACTGAGTTTTCGGATAGATGGCAGGCGACTTCCAGTTGGTAGTCTACCTGATTCTATCTCATTTTTTAGATAGTGTACGACTTGTTCGTACTTGCTTTCTTGCTTCATCCCAGACCTCCCATGATTTTGTTACATTGTACCTTTTTTTTAGAAGTTTGGCAATGTTATACTCTTCGAAAATCTCTTCAAACCGCGTCAAGGTCGCTTTGCCGTATATATGTTACTGACTTCGTCAGTCCTATCCACAACCTCAAAGCAGTGCTTTGAGCTGACTTCGTCAGTTCTATCCACAACCTCAAAACAGTGTTTTGAGCTGACTTCGTCAGTTCCATCTACAACCTCAAAACAGTGCTTTGAGCAACCTGCGGCTAGTTTCCTAGTTTGCTCTTTGATTTTCATTGAGTATTAAAAGGCAGTCTAGCATTCAATTCTAATCAGAAATGTGATATACTTAGTAAGTAAAATTTTCAAAGAAGAGTGAGATGATGAAGGTGCAAGAACCAGTTAAATTATTCCAATACAATACTTTGGGAGCCTTGATGGCGGGACTTTACGGTGGAACCATGACCGTTGGTGAATTACTCCAACATGGAGATTTAGGGCTAGGAACCTTGGACTCTATTGATGGGGAGTTGATTGTCTTAGATGGGAAAGCTTATCAGGCTAAGGGATCAGGTGAGAAACCTGAAATTGTGGAAGTTTCACCAGATGCTTTGATTCCCTATGCAGCAGTTGTACCCCACCAGGCAGAAGTTATTTTCCGTCAGCGTTTTGAAATGACTGATCAGGAACTTGAAACACGTATTGAGTCCTATTATGATGGAGAAAATCTATTTCGTTCCATCAAGATTCATGGTGATTTTAAATACATGCATGTTCGTATGATTCCAAAATCAACAAACGAAACGAAGTTTGCTGAGGTTGCGACACATCAGCCTGAATATAGCTGCGACAATGTTTCAGGAACTATCGTTGGTTTTTGGACACCTGAAATTTTCCATGGAGTTAGTGTTGCTGGTTACCATCTACACTTTATCTCAGATGACCTAACCTTTGGTGGTCACGTCATGGACTTTGTCATCAAGGAAGGTATTGTAGAAGTGGGAGCTGTTGACCAGTTGGATCAACGTTTTCCTGTTCAGGATCGTCAATATCTATTTGCTAAGTTTAACGTTGACGAGATGAAAAAAGATATCGAACAGGCAGAATAATAGGAGTCAAATATGAAAATTCATGTAATAATAACGATGCTGGCCTTGTTTGCCGTTCTCATTGCAGCAGTTTGGTACGCAAGAAAGAAATACAAGATTAATTTTGCAGTTTTGGGACTTGGGGCAGTTGCATTTTTTGCTTCATCTCAGGTCTTAGAGAAAATCGTTCATCTCTTGGTTCTTCATCCACAAAAGGATGGGACAGTTCCACTCATGACGGGAAATCCCCTTCTCTATGTGATTTATGGGATCTGTATGGCTGCTTTGTTTGAAGAAACAGCTCGACTTATTTTCTTTAAATGGTTGGAGAAGAAAAGAACTTTGGAAGATTCAGATGCTCTTGCTTATGGATTGGGGCATGGTGGCTTGGAATTGCTCTACCTCGGAATGGGAAGCTTGATTAGTCTTTTGATCCTCTTTTCGTTATTAGAGTCTTCAAATCCAGCTCTGGCAAATCTCCTTCCCCAAAATACACTTGAAACAGTACAATCTCTATCTGTATGGCAGGTTTATTTACTCGGTTTTGAGCGTGTGCTTGCTCTTGTTATGCAAATCGGTCTCTCTTTCTGGGTTTATCAAGCAGTTCGCCAAAAGAAATGGATTTACCTAGTAGCTGCTTATGGTTTACACGCACTATTTGATTTGGCTCCGAGCCTATCTCAAGTTGGCTGGTTGTCAAATCCCCTTCTCGTAGAAGGATTGTTAGCAGTGGAAGTTATTATTTTTATTTACTTTACAAAATCGATCTTTTATAAAAAGCAATAATACAAAAAAGAGGTTCATCCTCTTTTTAGTTTGAGCTTTTGAAAAAGCTAACCAAATCATCGAAAAATAGAGCTAAAAATGGTATAATGGAATGAATTTCATAAAAGGATTAGAAAAATGACTGTATCAGATAAATTAAAAGAAACCTTAGAAGGAATCGATATTCGTTTCGACGAACCATTAAAATCCTATACTTATACAAAGGTTGGAGGAAAGGCAGATTATTTAGTTTTTCCACGCAATCGCTATGAGATGGCTCGTGTGGTCAAGTTTGCCAATCAGGAAAACATTCCTTGGATGGTTCTTGGAAATGCAAGTAACATTATCGTCCGTGAAGGTGGAGTCCGTGGTTTTGTAATCATGTGTGACAAGCTCAATAATGTCTCTGTTGATGGCTATACCATTGAGGCTGAAGCTGGAGCAAACTTGATTGAGACTACTCGTATTGCCCTTCGTCATAGTTTGACGGGCTTTGAGTTCGCTTGTGGTATTCCAGGAAGCGTCGGTGGTGCTGTCTTTATGAATGCTGGCGCTTATGGTGGTGAGATTGCTCATGTTCTCCAGTCTTGTCAAATCTTGACTAAGGAAGGTGAAATCGAAACCCTATCTGCTAAAGACTTGACCTTTGGTTATCGTCATTCAGCCATTCAAGCGTCAGGGGCAGTAGTCCTATCTGCTAAGTTCGCCTTAGCTCCAGGTAATCACCAAGTCATCAAGCAAGAAATGGAACGTTTGACCCACCTTCGTGAACTCAAGCAACCTTTAGAGTATCCTTCTTGTGGTTCAGTCTTTAAACGTCCGGTAGGTCATTTTGCAGGGCAATTGATTGCAGAAGCTGGCTTGAAAGGTTATCGTATCGGTGGCGTCGAAGTCTCAGAAAAGCACGCAGGTTTTATGATTAATGTTGCTGATGGAACTGCTAGAGATTATGAAGACTTGATTGAGTCTGTCATTGAAAAAGTTAAAGAACACTCAGGTGTTACTCTTGAGCGAGAAGTTCGTATCTTGGGTGAACATGAGTAAATAGTAGAAATAGCTTAGCTGCTACTAACTAGAATGTAGAGGGTGTGAAAGCCTATCGGTAGCGAAGATGCATGCAGGAGGTCTAACTCCCTGCAAGAGGTAGTGGCGGCCTGACAGAGCCTTGATCTGTTAATCTATGAAAAAGAAGGAATTTATGACAATTGAAAAAACCAATTATCGAATTCAAAAACGTTTCTAAAGTTTTTGAAGATAGCAACACTACGGTTCTCAAAGATATTAATTTTGAGTTGGAAGAAGGGAAGTTCTATACACTTCTCGGTGCCTCAGGATCTGGTAAATCAACCATCCTAAATATCATTGCAGGTTTGCTAGACGCAACGACTGGAGATATTTTACTGGATGGCGTGCGAATCAATGACATCCCGACCAATAAACGTGATGTTCATACGGTCTTCCAGTCTTATGCCTTGTTCCCACATATGAATGTGTTTGAAAATGTTGCTTTTCCATTGCGATTGCGTAAGGTCGATAAAAAAGAAATCGAAAAACGCGTATTAGAAGTTCTCAAGATGGTTCAGCTAGAAGGATTTGAAAAACGTTCGATCCGTAAACTATCTGGAGGACAACGTCAGCGTGTAGCTATTGCGCGTGCTATCATTAATCAGCCTCGTGTGGTGCTCTTGGATGAGCCTTTGTCAGCACTTGACTTGAAGTTGCGGACAGACATGCAGTACGAACTACGTGAACTGCAACAACGCTTGGGCATCACCTTTGTCTTTGTTACCCATGATCAGGAAGAAGCCTTGGCCATGAGTGACTGGATCTTCGTTATGAATGACGGTGAAATTGTTCAGTCAGGATCACCCGTTGACATCTACGATGAGCCCATCAACCACTTTGTTGCAACCTTCATCGGTGAATCAAATATCCTGCCTGGAACTATGATTGAGGACTACTTGGTCGAGTTCAATGGCAAACGATTTGAAGCGGTCGATGGTGGGATGAAGCCAAATGAGCCAGTCGAAGTCGTCATTCGTCCAGAGGACTTGCGTATTACCCTTCCAGAAGAAGGAAAACTTCAAGTTAAAGTCGATACACAGCTCTTCCGTGGGGTTCACTATGAGATTATTGCTTATGATGAACTTGGTAATGAATGGATGATCCACTCAACTCGTAAGGCCATCGTTGGTGAGGAAATCGGTCTGGACTTTGAGCCAGAAGATATCCACATCATGCGTCTCAATGAAACAGAAGAAGAGTTCGATGCTCGTATCGAGGAATATGTAGAAATCGAAGAGCAAGAAGCAGGTTTGATTAACGCTATCGAGGAGGAAAGAGATGAAGAAAACAACCTCTAAACTCTTTGTAGTGCCCTACATGCTTTGGATTGCACTCTTTGTTTTGGCACCTTTGGTCTTGATTTTTGGTCAATCCTTTTTCAATATCGAAGGCCAGTTCAGTTTAGAAAACTATAAATCCTATTTTGCGTCACAAAACTTGACCTATCTTAAAATGAGTTTCAACTCTGTTCTCTATGCAGGGCTTGTGACTCTAGTGACACTCTTGATTAGCTATCCAACAGCCCTCTTTTTGACTCGTCTTAAACACCGTCAACTCTGGCTCATGCTGATTATCCTACCAACTTGGATCAACCTTCTCCTTAAGGCTTATGCCTTTATCGGAATTTTTGGTCAAAATGGCTCTATTAATCAATTCCTAGAATTTATCGGAATTGGTTCTCAGCAGTTGCTCTTTACGGATTTCTCCTTTATCTTTGTCGCAAGCTACATCGAGCTTCCATTTATGATTTTGCCTATCTTCAACGTTTTGGATGATATGGATAACAATCTCATCAATGCCAGCTATGACCTTGGTGCAACCAAGTGGGAAACCTTCCGTCATGTCATCTTCCCTCTGTCTATGAACGGGGTGCGAAGTGGAGTCCAATCTGTCTTTATCCCAAGTTTGAGTCTCTTCATGTTGACCCGTTTGATTGGGGGGAACCGAGTGATTACTTTGGGGACTGCCATCGAGCAGAACTTCCTGACCAATGACAACTATGGTATGGGTTCAACTATTGGTGTTGTTCTTATCCTGACCATGTTTATCACTATGTGGGTGACTAAGGAAAGGAGAGAACGATGAAAAAATTATCGAATCTTTACCTAGCCTTTGTCTTTATCGTCCTTTATCTGCCAATCTTTTACCTGATCGGATATGCCTTCAATGCCGGGGATGATATGAATAGCTTTACAGGCTTTAGTTTGTCTCACTTTGAAACCATGTTTGGAGATGGAAGACTCATGCTCATCTTGGTTCAGACCTTTTTACTAGCCTTCCTATCAGCCCTGATTGCGACTGTTATTGGGACTTTCGGTGCTATCTACATCTACCAATCACGTAAAAAATATCAAGAAGCCTTCCTATCACTCAATAACATTTTGATGGTTGCACCAGACGTTATGATTGGTGCTAGCTTCTTGATTCTCTTTACCCAACTCAAGTTTTCACTTGGATTTTTGACAGTTCTATCTAGTCACGTGGCTTTTTCAATTCCAATTGTAGTGCTCATGGTTCTTCCTCGATTAAAAGAGATGAATGGAGATATGATCCATGCAGCCTATGACCTTGGAGCCAGTCAGTTCCAGATGTTCAAGGAAATTATGCTTCCTTACCTAACGCCGTCTATCATTGCAGGTTACTTCATGGCATTCACCTATTCCCTAGATGACTTTGCTGTGACCTTCTTTGTAACGGGAAATGGTTTTTCAACCTTGTCAGTTGAGATCTACTCTCGAGCTCGTAAGGGAATTTCTCTAGAAATTAATGCTCTTTCAGCCTTGGTCTTTCTCTTTAGTATTATCCTAGTTGTCGGATATTACTTCATTTCACGTGAGAAGGAGGAGCAAGCATGAAACGACTCTATTCATTTTTAGCAGGAATTTTAGCCATTATCCTTATCTTATGGGGAATTTCCTATCATCTTGATAGCAAAATAAATAGTCGCGATAGTCAAAAATTGGTTATCTACAACTGGGGAGACTATATCGATCCTCAACTTCTGGAGAAATTTACAGAAGAAACAGGAATCCAAGTTCAGTACGAGACCTTTGACTCTAACGAAGCCATGTATACAAAAATCAAGCAGGGTGGGACAACCTATGATATTGCCATCCCAAGTGAGTACATGATTAATAAGATGAAGGACGAAGACCTCTTGGTACCGCTGGATTATAGTAAGATTGAGGGCATTGAGAATATCGGTTCTGAATTTCTCAACCAGTCCTTTGATCCCAACAACCAGTACTCTATCCCATACTTCTGGGGGACCCTGGGAATCGTCTACAATGAGACTATGGTGGAAGAAGCGCCTGAACACTGGGACGACCTTTGGAAGCCAGAGTATAAAAACTCTATCATGCTCTTTGATGGAGCGCGTGAAGTACTTGGTTTAGGTCTTAACTCACTAGGCTATAGCCTCAACTCTAAAGATCCACAGCAGTTGGAGGAAACAGTAGATAAACTTTACAAGCTAACACCGAATATCAAGGCTATTGTTGCGGATGAGATGAAGGGTTATATGATTCAGAACAATGCTGCTATTGGTGTGACTTTCTCAGGTGAAGCTAGTCAGATGTTGGAAAAGAATCCTAACCTCAAATATGTTGTACCAACTGAAGCAAGTAACCTCTGGTTTGACAATATGGTCATTCCTAAGACTGTCAAGAACCAGGATGCAGCCTATGCCTTCATCAATTTTATGTTAAAACCTGAAAATGCTCTAAAAAATGCAGAGTATGTCGGCTATTCAACACCAAACAATGCTGCTAAGGAAATGCTCCCAGAGGAGACAAAAGAAGACAAGTCCTTCTATCCAGATGCAGACACTATGAAACACCTAGAGGTCTATGAGAAATTTGACCATAAATGGACAGGTATCTACAGCGATCTCTTCCTACAATTTAAGATGTATCGGAAGTAATAGATAAACGTAAAAGAACGAATCAGTAACAGCTGGTTCGTTTTTTGAATAGAAAGTAATTTGTATAGTTGTTTATTTTTACTATCCTATTTGCTTATTTTATAGCCTAGTAGTATACTAAGTTTATAATAATAGAAAGCGGTAACAAATCATGAAAATGTCTACTTTTTTCAAAAAAAGTTATTGGCCAACCTTTTTGATTGTTAACGAAACAATTATACTATTTCATTTAAAGGATGGCTTGGATCGGCAATATCTAACAACGGATTCCATACATTTGGTGATAGGTTACTTTATATTTGCAAATATTTTCGTATTTATGTATAGCAATTCGAAAACTTGGAATAAAAGTTGGGATAAAAAGAAAAATGGCAGTAAGAAAAAATATATCCTGAAAAAGTAATCAGGGATGTAGGGAGTTGGTTATTTAAATGAGGATTATTTCCAGTTGACGCAGACTTAAAAAAACGATATAATAAGAAAGTTGAGAATTGATTTTCTCTCCATCTTAGTTCAGAGAATTGGCGGTGCTGCGAGCCATCTAAGATAGAAAATCATGCTACTCAATCTAACAATTGCATAAGAACGAAAGAATGACAAGTTCATTGAATGAAGGTGGTACCGCGGTTTTTCGCCCTTTGTGATATGGATTTGTCTTTTATTTTTGGAGGTGCTAATGAGAAGATTTCTTGTCAAACAAAAATTTCGCCTAGGTGGTGAACGTTTTGATATCAAGGATGAGTTGGGCAATGTCGCCTATCAGGTTGAAGGTTCATTTTTTAAGATTCCTAAAACCTTTACCATCTATGATGTTGCTGGTGAACAGGTCAGTGAGATTAGTAAGGAAGTCTTAACTTTCCTACCTCGTTTTGAAATTCAACTGAGTAACGGCGATCATTTTTATATTCGGAAGAAGTTGACGTTCTTTAGAGATAAGTATGAATTTGACAATCTCGGTCTTCGTATCGAAGGAAATGTCTGGGATTTGAATTTTAAATTGCTAGATGACCGCGATCAAGTAATTGCAGAGATTGCTAAGGAACTTTTCCATTTAACCTCTACCTATACCGTAACCGTTTATGACGAATCTTATGCAGACCTAGTCATTTCCCTCTGTGTCGCTATCGACTATGTGGAAATGCTAGAAAGCCAATCAAATTAGTAAAAAGGAGATACATATGAAACAATTATCTAGTGCACAAGTCCGCCAAATGTGGCTTGATTTCTGGGCTACAAAAGGCCACTCAGTAGAACCATCCGTTAGCTTGGTTCCAGTAAACGACCCAACACTTTTGTGGATCAACTCAGGGGTTGCCACTCTTAAAAAATACTTTGATGGAACTATTATCCCTGAAAACCCACGGATTACCAATGCGCAAAAGGCTATCCGTACCAACGATATCGAAAACGTAGGGAAGACTGCTCGTCACCATACTATGTTTGAAATGTTGGGAAACTTCTCAATCGGGGATTACTTCCGTGACGAAGCAATTACATGGGCATATGAGCTTTTAACAAGTCCTGAGTGGTTTGACTTCCCTAAAGACAAACTTTACATGACTTATTATCCAGATGACAAAGATTCATACAACCGCTGGATTGAAGTGGGAGTGGATCCAAGTCATTTGATCCCAATTGAAGACAACTTCTGGGAAATCGGTGCGGGACCTTCTGGCCCTGATACAGAAATCTTCTTCGACCGTGGAGAAGCCTTTGACCCAGAAAACATCGGTCTTCGTCTTCTTGCAGAAGATATCGAAAATGACCGTTATATCGAAATCTGGAACATCGTTTTGTCACAATTTAACGCTGACCCAGCTGTTCCTCGTAGCGAGTACAAAGAATTACCACACAAGAACATTGATACGGGCGCTGGTTTGGAGCGTTTGGTGGCAGTTATCCAAGGGGCTAAGACAAACTTTGAAACAGACCTCTTCATGCCGATCATTCGCGAAGTGGAGAAATTGTCTGGTAAGGTTTATGACCAAGATGGCGACAACATGAGCTTTAAAGTTATCGCTGACCACATCCGTTCTCTTTCATTTGCCATTGGGGATGGTGCCCTTCCTGGAAATGAAGGTCGTGGTTATGTCCTCCGTCGTCTTCTCCGCCGTGCCTCTATGCATGGTCAAAAATTGGGTATCAATGAGCCTTTCCTTTACAAACTCGTTCCAACTGTTGGAAAAATCATGGAAAGCTACTACCCAGAAGTTCTTGAAAAACGTGACTTTATTGAGAAAATCGTTAAGAGCGAAGAAGAGTCATTTGCTCGTACCCTTCACTCAGGTCAACACTTTGCCCAGGACATCGTAACAGACTTGAAAGAAAAAGGACAATCTGTCATTGCTGGTCAAGATGTCTTTAAACTCTATGATACATATGGATTCCCAGTAGAGTTGACAGAAGAGATCGCTGAAGAAGCAGGAATGACTGTAGACCGTGAAGGATTTGAAGCAGCCATGAAGGAACAACAAGAACGTGCGCGTGCGTCTGCTGTCAAAGGCGGATCTATGGGTATGCAAAATGAAACCCTTCAAAACATTACTGTTGAGAGTGTCTTCAACTACAATGCTAGTCAATTGTCTTCTAAGTTGGTGGCTATCGTAGCGGACAATGCGGAAGTAGAAGCTGTAACAGAAGGAACTGCTTCACTTATCTTTGCAGAAACACCATTCTACGCTGAAATGGGTGGACAAGTTGCGGACCACGGTCAAATCTTGGATGCTCAAGGAAACGTAGTAGCGACTGTGACAGATGTTCAAAAAGCACCAAATGGACAAGCATTGCACACTGTTGAAGTTCTTGCTCCTCTTGCTTTGAACCAAGAATACACTTTGGCCATCGATAGCAATCGTCGTCACCGTGTCATGAAGAACCACACAGCAACTCACTTGCTCCATGCGGCCCTTCACAATATCCTTGGCCACCATGCAACTCAAGCAGGTTCACTTAATGAAGTAGAATTCCTCCGCTTTGACTTCACCCACTTCCAAGCCGTGACTCCAGAAGAATTGCGTGCTATTGAGCAACAAGTCAATGAGAAGATCTGGGAAGCCATCGCAGTGGAAACAGTTGAGACTGATATTGACACAGCTAAAGAAATGGGAGCTATGGCCCTCTTTGGTGAGAAATACGGTAAAGAAGTCCGTGTTGTAACGATTGGTGACTACTCAGTTGAACTTTGTGGTGGTACTCACGTAGGTAACACTTCTGAAATCGGTCTCTTCAAGATTGTTAAGGAAGAAGGGATCGGATCAGGAACTCGTCGTATCTTGGCAGTGACTGGGAAGGAAGCCTTCGAAGCTTATCGTGAACAAGAAGATGCACTGAAAGCAGTCGCAGCAACCTTGAAAGCTCCTCAACTCAAAGAAGTACCTCACAAGGTTGAAGGACTTCAAGAACAACTCCGTCAATTGCAAAAAGAAAATGCAGAATTGAAGGAAAAAGCAGCAGCAGCGGCAGCTGGGGATGTCTTCAAGAATGTTCAAGAAGCAAACAGACACCGTTACATTGCTAGTCAAGTTTCTGTATCAGATGCAGGTGCCCTTCGTACCTTTGCGGATAACTGGAAGCAAAAAGACTATTCTGATGTGCTTGTTCTTGTCGCAGCAATCGGTGACAAAGTCAATGTCCTTGTAGCCAGCAAGACAAAAGATGTGCACGCAGGTAATGTCATCAAAGAATTGGCTCCAATCGTCGATGGACGTGGTGGTGGTAAACCAGACATGGCCATGGCAGGAGGAAGCAACCAAGCAAAAATTCAAGAATTATTGGATGCCGTAGCAGGTAAATTGTAAAAAAATAAAGATCTATCCACTCGGATAGGTCTTTTTGTTACTTAAAGTGTAGTTTTATTGTAGAGTGATCTGCAAATATAGTGTGTTAGAAGACTCTTGAAACTCATGAAAATGTTGAAGGGGGATTTAATTTAATAAGTAGCTTATGATTATCAACTCCTTTAAAATCTGTAGGGTGAACTTAAATGAATTGATTTTAGAAAAGAAAAATAGTACAATCAAGATGTAAACGATTACATTATAAAATTAGTAGTAAACTTGGCAAGGGAAGTAGCTTTTTTCTGCATATGTGTATCTTTTCCTGTTTCGTATTTATTATTTAAAAGGGTGAGGAAAGGAAACAAAAATGTTGCTAAAGTTAGAGTTTTTCTAAAGAGAATTCAAGAAAAAGAATTTTGAATTTAAAAATTAGAAAGGAAGACGTAGCTTATGAACAGTAAGATAATTTGGAGTATTATAGTTTTATTCTCTATAATTTTAACTTGTATTGCTTTGCTCTTGCTACGCAAAGAAAATCCAGGATACAAAGATGATAAGATAAAGGAGGACGCTAAAAGCTCTAAAACAATAGAAAAAACAACAGAGAGTAGTTTAAGGAAAAATTTTGACGATGAGTCTACAATTATCCAAAAGCCACAAGAAGAATCTTCCCAAAAAATAGAAGATATTGAACAAAGTAATCCAGATGAAGAGCCCGCTCCCAAAGTAAATACACCAAGTACACAAAAAACAATTGATAAACCAGTCTAATGTAGGAGAGAAAATCCTACTCAATGTATCCCCACAAGTTCAACATTCCTGGAATATGTGTGCTCCTACAACTGTAAGTATGATACTTTCTAGTCAAGGTATTACAGTTTCTCAACAGTTATTGGCAAAAGAAATGCAAACGGATGAGACATTTGGAACTCATAATGTAAATGCTATTCAGATTTTAAATTACCATTTATTTGGTTATGTTACACCACAAGATAGTCAAACTGGCTATCGATTAGAAACCGTAACAACATCTGATGTAAACTCTAAACAAATGCATCTTTTTAAAAAACGTTTGAAACAAAATATAGCAGACGGATATCCAATGTACTATACATTCGACTGTGCAAAGATTTATCCAGCTAGTTACGGTGAACATAATGTTATCGGTATTGGTTACCAATTGTCTGAAGATGGTTCTGATATTGCTTATCTATACTATATCGATCCATCTTATACTAAACAGGATCCAATTTATGGTGGCCTAAAGAAAGTAACTCCAGAAGAATTATTTGAAGCCATGCTATCATGTGTTGAACCTAACTATGCATGGTGAAAGTTAGATAGTGCTATAGTGCTAGATCTATGCCTTTTTAATGATAAGGAGATTACACAAAAAGTCTTTAAAATAAGAAAAACGCATATTATCAGGTGTTCAAAAATCTTGATAATATGCGTTTTATAATGGAAAGATTTACTCAATTTCATATTCAAATTGAGTTTTTACCTAGTCTACTTTTTAAATCAACACAAAAATCCCCAATCAACGTGATTGAGGATTCAGCATATTTTATCTTAAACAATACCTTGAGCAATCATAGCGTTTGCTACATTTTCAAAGGCTGCAATGTTTGCACCTGCAAGGTAGTCAGTACCAAGACCGTAAGTTTCTGCAGTTGTCTTAGCTGTGTTGAAGATGTTAGTCATGATGTCTTTCAAACGACCGTCAACTTCTTCACGTGTCCATGAAAGGCGAAGGCTGTTTTGGCTCATTTCAAGAGCTGATACAGCTACCCCACCAGCATTGGCAGCTTTGGCAGGTCCATATAGGATTCCATTTTCCTTGTAGACTTTGATAGCTTCAAGGTCGCTAGGCATGTTAGCACCTTCAGATACACAGATAACTCCTTGAGCAACCAAGCGTTTCGCAGCTTCACCGTTGATCTCGTTTTGAGTCGCACATGGAAGAGCGATATCGTAGTTTCCAGTGTAAGTCCATACAGAACCTTCGTAGTAAGTAGCAGTTGCTTTTTCTGCAGCGTACTCAGTCAAACGAGCACGACGTTTTTCTTTAACATCTGTAAGAAGGTCAAAGTCGATACCATTTTCATCAATGACATAACCATTTGAGTCAGATACAGAGATAACAGTTGCACCAAGTTCAGTTGCTTTTTGAAGCGCGTATTGAGCTACGTTACCAGAACCTGAAATCACAACTTTCTTACCAGCAAAGCTGTTGTCGTTAGCTTTAAGCATTTCTTCAGTGTAGTAAACCAAACCGTAACCAGTTGCTTCTGGACGGATCAAGCTACCACCAAATCCAAGAGGTTTACCAGTCAAGACACCAGCATCAAATTGGTTGAGGCGCTTGTATTGTCCGTAAAGGTAACCAATCTCACGTCCACCAACACCGATATCACCAGCAGGTACATCAAGAGATGGTCCGATGTATTTTTGCAATTCAGTCATGAAGCTTTGGCAGAAGCGCATCACTTCAGCATCAGTTTTGCCTTTAGGATCGAAGTCTGATCCACCTTTACCACCACCGATTGGCAGTCCAGTCAAAACGTTTTTAAAGATTTGTTCGAATCCGAGGAATTTCAAGATCCCTTGGTTTACAGTTGGGTGGAAACGAAGTCCGCCTTTATATGGTCCAACAGCTGAGTTAAATTGAACACGGTAACCACGGTTAACTTGAACTTTTCCATCACGGTCAACCCAAGGAACACGGAAAGAAATCACGCGCTCAGGTTCTGTGATACGTGCCAAGATATTTTCTTCAATATACTCAGGGTGTTTTTCAAAGACAGGCTCCAAAGTGCTGAAGAATTCTTCAACCGCCTGGAGAAATTCAGCCTCGTGCCCGTTACGAGCTTTTACAGTTTCAAACACGCTTTGGATATATTCTTTAGCAGATGTCATATCGTTCTCCTTTTTGTTGTCATATTTTATTACATGAGACATTATAGCAGAAAATTTTTTCAGTGTAAAGAAAAAAACATAAATTTTCTAAAAATTCTTTCAATTTAAAATGACTGATTCAAAACATGCTAAAAAACGAACCTTTTCTATGGAAATGGTTTTATTGAAAAGCAAAAGTCAAAGTATGGTATAATAATAGACATAAAAAGGAATCTGGAGGAACAGAATCATGGTATCAACTAAAACACAGATTGCTGGTTTTGAGTTTGACAATTGCTTGATGAATGCGGCAGGAGTTGCTTGTATGACAGTTGAGGAGTTGGAAGGTGTCAAAAACTCAGCAGCAGGAACCTTTGTCACTAAAACAGCAACCTTGGAATTTCGTCAGGGAAATCCTGAACCACGTTATCAAGATGTTCCACTCGGTTCAATCAACTCTATGGGTCTACCAAATAATGGTTTAGATTATTACTTAAACTATCTTTTAAAGTTACAAGAAAAGGAAGCAAATCGTACCTTCTTTTTATCATTAGTTGGAATGTCTCCAGGGGAAACTCATACCATTTTGAAAAAGGTTCAAGAAAGTGATTTTCGAGGTCTAACTGAACTCAATCTCTCATGTCCAAATGTTCCTGGTAAACCTCAGATTGCCTATGACTTTGAAACTACAGACCGTATCTTGTCAGAAGTCTTTGAATATTTTACAAAACCATTAGGAATTAAGCTTCCACCTTATTTTGATATTGTGCATTTTGACCAGGCTGCAGCGATCTTTAACAAATATCCGCTCAAGTTTGTCAATTGTGTCAACTCTATTGGAAATGGTCTTTATATAGAAGACGAGTCAGTCGTGATTCGTCCTAAGAATGGCTTTGGTGGGATTGGTGGAGAATACATCAAACCAACAGCTCTTGCTAATGTCCATGCTTTTTATCAACGCTTGAATCCAGAAATTCAAATCATTGGAACAGGTGGAGTATTAACAGGACGTGATGCCTTTGAACATATCCTATGTGGTGCCAGCATGGTGCAGGTAGGAACTACCCTGCACAAAGAAGGTGTAGGTGCTTTTGATCGCATTACAAACGAACTCAAAGAAATTATGACGGAAAAAGGTTATGAAAGCCTTGAAGATTTCCGTGGTAAATTGAATTATATTGATTAAATAAAAGCGAAACTAAAAAGAAAGGAGAAATGATGCTAGCAATAGAAGAAAGCCAAAAGCTATCTTTATCAAACTTACCTAGTTTGACCTTGTTTACAGGCGCTGATCAAGGACAGTATGAAGTCATGAAAACTCAGGTGCTAAAACAAATCGGCTACGATTCTGCTGATTTGAACTTTGCTTATTTTGATATGAAAGAAGTAGACTACAAAAGCTTGGAACTAGAGCTGGTCAGTCTTCCTTTCTTTGCGGATGAAAAGATTGTTATTTTAGATCATTTTCTCGATATAACAACAGCTAAAAAACGCTATCTATCTGATGACGAGCTTAAGGCTTTTGAAGAATATTTGGAAAATCCATCTCCGACGAGTAAATTAGTCATTTTTGCGGAAGGGAAGCTGGATAGTAAGAGACGTCTAGTCAAATTACTCAAGAGGGATGCCAAGATTTTTGAAGCCCTTGAACCAAAAGAGCAAGAGATGCGAGCTTATTTTCAAAAGTGGTCTCAGGAACAAGGACTGACCTTTGATGGAAAATCCTTCGAACAGTTGCTTATTAAATCTAGTTTTCAATTCAGTGAAATTCAGAAAAATCTACTCTTCTTACAGTCTTATAAGGATGATGACTGGATTACCGAAGAAGACATTGTTGAAGCTATACCAAAGACTTTGCAGGATAATATTTTTGATTTGACCCAATTAATATTGACTAAGAAGATTGATCAGGCACGTGATTTAGTGAAAGATTTGACTTTGCAGGGAGAAGATGAGATTAAACTGATTGCCATTATGTTGGGGCAGTTCAGACTCTATACACAAGTGAAAATTTTGCAAGAATCTGGTCAGACAGAGTCCCAGATGGTCAGCAGTTTGGGTCACTATCTTGGTCGCAATCCGAATCCCTACCAAATCAAATTTGCCCTTCGTGATTCTCGAAGACTATCCCTTGATTTTCTCCAGAATTCTATTCGTTATCTCATCCAAGCTGATTACCAAATTAAGACAGGAGTTTATGAGAAAGGCTACCTGTTTGAGAAGGCTCTATTACAGATTGCCAGCCAGTCAAATTGAGCAAATAACTTGAAAAAATAGGATGATTGCGTTATCATCATTATATAGAAAGAAAAAGAGGTATTACAGATGGCTATTATCTTACCAGATCTTCCATACGCTTACGATGCATTAGAACCATACATCGATGCTGAAACAATGCACTTGCACCATGACAAACACCACCAAACTTACGTTAACAATGTAAATGCAGCTCTTGAAAAACACCCTGAAATCGGTGAAGACCTTGAAGCTTTGCTTGCTGACGTAGAATCTATCCCAGCTGATATCCGTCAAGCGCTTATCAACAATGGTGGTGGACACTTGAACCACGCTCTTTTCTGGGAATTGATGACTCCTGAAAAAACAGCTCCTTCAGCAGAACTTGCAGCAGCAATCGATGAAACTTTCGGTTCATTCGAAGAATTCCAAGCAGCCTTCACTGCAGCAGCAACAACTCGTTTTGGTTCTGGATGGGCTTGGTTGGTTGTTAACAAAGAAGGTAAACTTGAAGTGACTTCAACAGCAAACCAAGACACACCAATCTCAGAAGGTAAAAAACCAATCTTGGGCTTGGATGTTTGGGAGCATGCTTACTACGTGAAATACCGTAACGTGCGTCCTGACTATATCAAAGCTTTCTTCTCAGTTATCAACTGGAATAAAGTAGACGAACTCTACGCAGTAGCGAAATAATATTGAACCTAACACCTTTGCTTAGACCTTAGTCTAATCTGAAAGGTGTTTTTTGTTTGCTTTGCGAAGATATCTGTGACTCATGATTTTCCTTTGTTAGATAGGCTTGATTTATGGTATAATGATAAGATAGAAATCGAAGGAGAAATCATGAATATTCAACAATTACGCTACGTTGTAGCTATTGCTAATAGTGGTACTTTTCGTGAAGCGGCTGAGAAAATGTACGTTAGCCAACCCAGTCTATCTATTTCTGTAAGAGACCTGGAAAAAGAGCTTGGCTTTAAGATTTTTCGCAGAACCAGTTCTGGAACTTTCCTTACTCGTCGCGGTATGGAATTTTATGAAAAGGCACAAGAGTTGGTCAAAGGATTTGATGTTTTCCAGAACCAGTATGCCAATCCTGAAGAGGAGAAAGATGAGTTTTCAATAGCCAGCCAGCACTATGATTTCTTGCCACCAACCATTACAGCTTTTTCGCAACAATATCCTGACTATAAGAATTTCCGTATTTTTGAATCAACAACTGTTCAGATTTTGGATGAAGTAGCTCAAGGACATAGTGAGATTGGGATTATTTATCTCAATAATCAAAACCAAAAGGGAATTATGCAACGGGTTGAAAAGTTAGGACTTGAAGTGATTGAGTTGATTCCTTTCCAAACCCATATCTATCTGCGTGAAGGACATCCGTTAGCCAAGAAAAAAGAGTTAGTTATGGAGGATTTGGCAGATTTACCAACAGTTCGATTTACACAGGAAAAGGATGAGTATCTTTATTACTCAGAGAACTTTGTGGATACCAGTGCTAGCTCTCAAATGTTTAATGTAACTGACCGCGCTACCTTAAATGGGATTCTTGAAAGAACAAATGCTTATGCGACTGGTTCTGGATTCTTAGATAGCGACAGTGTGAACGGGATTACCGTTATTCCATTAAATGATAATCTCAATAATCGCATGGTTTATGTAAAACGTGAGGAAGTAGACTTGAGCCAAGCAGGGACTTTATTTGTAGAGGTTATGCAAGAGTATTTTGATCAGAAGAGGAAAGCATGAAAAAAAGAGGAATAATTGCAGGGATTATAGCAGCCTTGATTGTCTTAGATCAATTTGTAAAGGCGTACGTCGTTCAAAATATTGCTCTTGGTGAAATCAAGTCATGGATCCCAAATCTAGTTAGTTTAACCTATCTGCAAAATAGGGGTGCAGCCTTTTCTATACTTCAAAATCAACAGTGGTTTTTTGCAGTGATTACCTTAGTGGTCATGGTAGGAGCTATCTGGTATTTGCATAAGCATATAGAGGATTCCTTCTGGACAGTCTTTGGATTGGTTTTGATTATTGCAGGTGGTCTGGGAAACTTTATCGATCGCATCAGTCAAGGATTCGTTGTGGATATGTTTCACTTAGACTTTATCAATTTTGCGATTTTCAATGTGGCTGATAGTTATCTGACAGTAGGAGTCGTTGTGTTATTGCTTGCAATGCTAAAAGAGGAAATGAATGGAAATTAAAATTGAAACAGGTGGACTACGCTTAGATAAGGCTTTGTCAGATTTAACAGAACTGTCGCGAAGTCTCGCCAATGAACAAATCAAGTCAGGCCAAGTCTTGGTCAATGGTCAGGTCAAAAAAGCAAAGTATACGGTCCAAGAGGGCGATGTCGTTACTTATCAGGTGCCAGAACCAGAAGTTTTGGAGTATGTAGCTGAAGATATTCCTCTAGAAATCATTTATCAAGATGAGGATGTAGCAGTAGTCAATAAACCTCAAGGAATGGTTGTTCATCCAAGTGCTGGTCATACCACTGGTACCTTGGTTAACGCCCTTATGTATCATATCAAAGATCTCTCTGGAATCAACGGTGTGTTGCGTCCAGGGATTGTCCATCGTATTGATAAGGATACTTCAGGTCTCTTGATGATTGCTAAAAACGATGAAGCCCACTTAGCACTAGCTCAGGAATTGAAGGACAAGAAGTCTCTTCGTAAGTATTGGGCCATCGTTCATGGCAATCTCCCAAATGACCGTGGAGTCATTGAGGCACCAATCGGACGTAGCGAAAAAGACCGCAAGAAACAAGCTGTGACTGCCAAAGGTAAACCAGCAGTGACACGTTTCCAAGTCTTGGAGCGCTTTGGTGATTATACCTTGCTGGAATTGCAACTGGAAACTGGAAGAACTCACCAAATCCGTGTACACATGGCTTACATCGGTCATCCTGTCGCTGGGGATGAGGTTTATGGTCCTCGTAAAACTCTGAAGGGGCATGGACAATTTCTTCATGCAAAGACTCTTGGATTTACCCATCCAAGAACAGGGAAAACCATGGAATTTACTTCCGAAATCCCAGATATCTTTAAAGAGACTCTGGAAAAACTTCGAAATAACTAAAAAGGCTCTATAATATTTGTAGTGGGTAAATCCCCTATAGATATTATGGAGCCTATTTTGTGTAGAAAAAAAGTCCCATAAGATCTATAATGAAAAGCGACTAAACAACTCATTAGAAAGAATCATATGGAACAATTACATTTTATCACAAAACTGCTTGATATCAAAGACACAAATATCAAGATTCTAGATATCATCAATATGGATACACACAAGGAAATTGTCGCTAAACTGGACTATGACGCCCCGTCTTGCCCTGAGTGCGGATGTCAAATGAAGAAATATGATTTTCAAAAACCGTCGAAAATTCCTTACCTCGAAACGACTGGTATGCCTACTAGAATCCTCCTTAGAAAACGCCGTTTCAAGTGCTATCATTGCTCGAAAATGATAGTCGCTGAAACCTCTATCGTTAAGAAGAATCATCAAATTCCTCGTATTATCAACCAAAAGATTGCTCAAAAGTTGATTGAAAAGACTTCTATGACTGATATTGCACATCAGCTATCCATTTCAACTTCAACTGTCATTCGTAAACTCAATAACTTTCACTTTAAGCATGATTTTTCTCGTCTTCCAGAGATTATGTCTTGGGACGAGTATTCTTTTACCAAGGGAAAGATGAGTTTTATCGCACAAGATTTTGATCAGCTCAATATCATTACTGTTCTTGAGGGAAGAACACAAGCTATCATCCGCAATCACTTTCTTCGCTACGATAGAGCGATCCGATGTCGAGTGAAAATCATTACTATGGATATGTTTAGTCCGTACTATAACTTGGCTAAACAGCTTTTTCCATGTGCTAAAATCGTTCTAGATCGTTTTCACATTGTTCAACATCTTAGCCGAGCTATAAGTCGGGTTCGTGTCCAAATCATGAATCAATTTGAGCGAAAATCTCATGAATACAAGGCTATCAAGCGCTATTGGAAACTCATCCAACAAGATAGCCGTAAACTGAGTGATAAACGTTTTTATCGCCCTACTTTTCGCATGCACTTAACTAATAAAGAGATTCTAGACAAGCTTTTGAGCTATTCCGAAGAGTTGAAACACCACTATAATCTCTATCAGCTCTTGCTTTTTCACTTTCAGAATAAAGAGCTCGAGAAATTTTTCGGACTTATTGAAGACAATCTAAAAAAGGTTCATCCTCTTTTTCAGACTGTCTTTAAGACATTTCTCAAGGACAAAGAGAAAATTGTCAACGCCCTTCAATTGCCCTATTCCAACGCTAAATTGGAAGCGACTAATAATCTCATTAAACTCATCAAACGAAATGCTTTTGGTTTTAGGAACTTTAACAACTTTAAGAAACGAATTTTCATCGCTCTGAATATAAAAATGGAGAGGACAACGATTGTCCTCTCCAGATGTTAGCTTTTATTCAACCCACTACAGTTGACAAAGAGCCACTAAAAAAAGAACTCAAGCGAGTCCCTTTTATTTGCGTTTTTTCTTAGCTTTTTTCATTTTATTGGCCATGCGTTTCATGGATTGCTTCATGGCAAATTCCCCGATTTTGCCCTTGAGACCTCCACCGAACATCTGGCTCATATCTGGCATTCCTGCTCCACCAAGAGCTGACAAGTCAGGCATACCACCTTGTCCCATCATACCTTCAAGGGCTGACATATCCATACCCCCAGGCATATTTTTAGGAAGATTGTTAGGGTTGATGCCCATCTGTTTCATCATCTTGTTCATGTCACCAGACATGACACCTTGCATGAGTTGTTTAGCTTGGTTGAAGTCCTTGATGAACTTGTTGACTTCGATAAAGGTATTACCAGAACCGGCAGCGATACGACGACGGCGACTTGGAGTAAGCAAGTCTGGGTTTTCACGTTCTTCAGGAGTCATAGAAGAGACGATGGCACGTTTACGAGCAATTTGTTTTTCATCCACCTTCATATTTTGAAGGGCAGGATTGTTGGCCATACCTGGAATCATCTTGAGCAAATCTTCCATTGGTCCCATATTTTGCACCTGATCCAACTGATCGATGAAATCGTTGAAATCAAAGGTGTTTTCTCGCATCTTTTCAGCCATTTCAATGGCTTTTTGCTCATCGTATTCTTGGGAAGCTTTCTCAATCAGAGTCAGCATATCCCCCATACCGAGAATACGGCTAGCCATACGATCAGGGTGGAAGGTTTCAATGTCGGTAATCTTTTCACCAGTACCAGTGAACTTGATTGGTTTTCCAGTGATGTGACGAACAGAAAGGGCAGCACCACCACGAGTATCACCATCAATCTTTGTAAGGATGACACCAGTAACTTCTAACTGAGCGTTGAATTCACGCGCAACGTTTGCAGCTTCCTGACCAATCATGGCATCGATGACCAAGAGAATCTCATTTGGTTGAGCAAGTGCTTTAACATCACGGAGCTCATTCATGAGAAGTTCATCAATTTGCAAACGACCGGCCGTATCGATCAAGACATAGTCGTTATGGTTAGCTTTCGCTTGCTCCAAACCTTGGCGAACAATCTCAACTGCAGGAACTTCAGTACCAAGAGCAAATACGGGAACATCAATCTGTTGTCCAAGTGTTTTCAACTGGTCAATAGCAGCAGGACGATAGATATCGGCCGCAATCATCAAAGGACGAGCATCCTCTTCCCTTTTAAGTTTGTTAGCAAGTTTACCTGCAAAAGTTGTTTTACCAGCCCCCTGCAAACCGACCATCATGATAATGGTTGGGATTTTTGGTGACTTGACAATCTCAGCAGTGTCTGAACCAAGAACTTCCGTCAATTCTTCATTGACAATCTTGATGATTTGTTGGGCTGGATTGAGGGTGTCAATAACCTCATGCCCAATCGCACGTTCGCGAACCTTTTTGATAAAGTCCTTGACTACAGGAAGAGCAACGTCGGCTTCTAAAAGAGCCAGACGGATTTCCTTGGTTGCTTCTTGGATATTACTCTCTGTGATTTTTCCTTTTTTACGTAGGTTTTTAAAAACGTTCTGCAAACGTTCTGTTAAATTTTCAAATGCCATATTTTTCTCCTATTTTTTCAATTCAGTGGAAATCGTCCGAAATGTTGCAAACACTCTAGTTCTTCGGGTGTGACTTCTTTCATGATTTCATTTGGATATCCCCAACAGCTAAAACCTATTTGCATAGCTTTAGAGATATCATTGGGCGAGGTAATCTGTAGTCGACTAGGAAATGGTTCCTCTGCAGCTAATAATTTACAGGGTATCCCTTTATAGACGACAAGATTTTCCATGATTACTCCCTATTATCAATACTGGTCAAAATCTCAATTTGCTCTTGCAGAAAAGTATCCTCTGGATAACGCTCCAAAATCTGATCAAAAATCTGACTGCGAACAATGTAGTCAGAGTACATATGGAGCTTCATTTCATAATCTTCCAGTATCTTTTCTGTACGTTTGATATTGTCATAAACAGCCTGGCGACTAACGCCGAATTCTTCAGCGATTTCAGCCAAACTATAGTCGTCTGCATAGTAGAGTTCGATATAGTTCATCTGCTTATCAGTCAAAAGGGCTGCATAAAATTCAAACAGAGCATTCATTCGATTGGTTTTTTCAATTTCCATAAGATTTATTATACCAAAAAAAAGCCCAATCCGCTAGCTGGGGGCTGATTTTAGCTAGAAGTTAGAAAATAAGCTTTTCACTGTTCTTTTCTGACTATGAAGGCTTTTTTTGATATAATGGATAGGATTATAATGATTTAGAAAGAGGTAATCATGAAAGAATTAGAATCAGTGTTACAAGACCGTTTTGAGCTTGTTTTTGCAGATAAAAGCTTACTTGAAACAGCTTTTACCCATACCAGTTATGCCAATGAGCACCGCCTCTTAAAAATTTCACACAATGAACGCTTGGAATTTTTAGGAGACGCTGTTCTGCAATTATTGATTTCAGAATATCTGTTTAAAAAATACCCTAAAAAACCAGAAGGGGACCTGTCAAAACTACGAGCTATGATTGTCCGTGAGGAGAGTTTGGCTGGTTTTGCCCGTGATTGTCAGTTTGACCAGTTTATCAAGCTTGGTAAGGGTGAGGAAAAATCGGGAGGCCGTAACCGAGATACGATCTTGGGCGACGCCTTTGAAGCCTTTTTGGGTGCCCTGCTTTTAGATAAGGATATAAAAACTGTTAAAACCTTTATCTACCAAGTCATGATTCCAAAGGTTGAAGCTGGCGATTTTGAGATGATCAAGGATTATAAGACTCACCTTCAAGAATTGCTCCAAGTTAATGGTGATGTTGATATTCGTTATCAAGTGATTTCAGAGATTGGGCCAGCCCATGATAAGATGTTTGAAGTTGAAGTCCTTGTTGAGGGGCAAAGTCTAGGTTCAGGTAAAGGACGCTCTAAAAAATTGGCCGAGCAGGAAGCCGCTAAAAATGCAGTTGAGAAAGGGCTGGATTCATGTATTTAAAGGAAATTGAGATCCAAGGGTTTAAGTCCTTTGCTGACAAGACCAAGGTTGTTTTTGACCAAGGGGTGACGGCGGTTGTAGGACCAAATGGCTCTGGGAAATCAAATATTACTGAAAGCCTCCGTTGGGCACTTGGAGAATCCAGTGTCAAGAGTCTGCGTGGTGGTAAGATGCCAGATGTCATCTTTGCAGGAACAGAAAGTCGGAAACCTTTAAATTATGCATCTGTTACTGTTACTCTGGATAATCAAGATGGCTTTATCAAGGATGCAGGACAGGAAATCAAGGTGGAGCGCCATATCTATCGGAGCGGAGATAGTGAGTACAAGATTGACGGCAAAAAAGTTCGTCTTCGTGATATTCATGACCTCTTCTTAGATACTGGACTTGGACGTGATTCCTTCTCCATCATTTCCCAAGGGAAGGTCGAAGAAATCTTTAACTCTAAGCCTGAAGAACGTCGCGCTATTTTTGAAGAAGCTGCCGGAGTTTTAAAATATAAAACCCGTCGCAAAGAAACTGAAAGTAAACTGCAACAAACTCAAGACAATTTAGATCGCTTGGAAGACATCATCTATGAGTTGGATAATCAAATCAAACCATTAGAAAAGCAAGCAGCAACAGCCCGTAAATTTATAGAACTAGACGGACAACGTAAAGCCATCTACTTGGATGTTTTGGTCGCACAAATTCAAGCCAATAAGGCTGACTTGGATCTAACAGAAGTGGAATTAAACCAAGTTCAGGAACTTTTGACCAGCTATTATCAAAAACGCCAGTCACTAGAGCTTGAAAATCAAACTCTCAAGAAGCAGAGACAAGATTTACAAGCAGAGATGGCTAAAGATCAAACTAGTTTGATGGATTTGACAAGTTTAATCAGTGATTTGGAACGTAAGTTGGCCTTGTCTAAACTTGAGACTGAGCAGGTTGCTCTTAATCAACAAGAGGCACAGGCTCGTTTGGCTAGTTTGGACGAAAAGAGAAATGTTCTCATTCAAGAGAAGGAAGAAAAAGAAACAAATCTCAGTCAGTTAGAAGAAAATCTAGCTGTCAATACTAAGGAAGTCAATCGTTTAGAAGCTGAGTTGTTAGCTTTTTCTGATGATCCAGACCAAATGATTGAGCAATTGCGTGAACGTTTCGTTGCCTTTTTACAAGAAGAAGCTGATGTGTCTAACCAGCTGACACGTATTGAAAATGACCTTGAAAATAGTCGCCAACAGACTCAAAAGCAGGAAGAACAATTAGTATCCTTGAAGGAACAATTGGCTACTGCCAAGTCTAAGGCTGCTGACCAAGAGCTTGCCCTAAAGTCTGCTAAAGAAGAAGTACAGAACTTACTCGCTGACTATCAAACCAGTGCCAAAGAAGAAGAAGCACAAAAGCAGGCTTATCAAAGCCAGCAAAATCAACTATTTGACCGCTTGGATAGTCTGAAAAACAAGCAGGCCAAGGCGCAAAGTTTGGAAAACATTCTTAAAAACCATAGTAATTTCTATGCTGGTGTTAAGAGTGTTTTACAAGAGAAAAATCGCCTAGGAGGTATTGTTGGAGCTGTTAGTGAACATTTAACCTTTGATGTTCGTTATCAGACAGCACTTGAAATTGCTCTTGGTGCAAGTAGCCAACACATTATCGTTGAAGATGAACAGGCAGCAACAAAGGCCATCGATTTTCTTAAGAGAAACCGAGCTGGTCGCGCTACCTTCCTACCTTTGACAACGATTAAGGCTCGTAGCATTTCTGGTCAGAACCAAGATGTGATTGCCTCAAGTCCAGGTTTTCTTGGTATGGCAGATGAACTGGTTACCTTTGATGCCAAACATGAAGCAATATTTAAAAACTTGCTAGCTACAACAGCAATCTTTGATACGGTAGAGCATGCGCGTGATGCAGCTCGTAAGGTACGTTATCAGGTTCGTATGGTAACTCTCGATGGTACAGAATTGCGAACAGGTGGTTCTTATGCTGGTGGTGCTAATCGTCAGAATAACAGTATTTTCATCAAGCCTGAATTAGAACAGTTGCAAAAAGAGATTGCTCAAGAAGAAAAACTTCTTCGTCAAGAGGAAGAAAATCTGAAATCTGTTCAAGAAGGCTTGACAGCCCTCAGTCAAACTTTGGAGACTATTAAGTCTCAAGGAGAGCAAGCTCGTATAGAGGAGCAGGGCTTATATCTTGCTTATCAACAAACTTGCCAGCAAGTCGAAGAACTCGAAACACTTCTAGAACTTCAGGAAAAAGAATTAAACAATCTCAGAGATGGAGATTGGCAAGCTGAAAAAGAAAAATGCCAAGAACGTCTTTCAATCATTGCAACTGAAAAGCAAAAGCTAGAATCAGAAATTGAAGAAATCAAGTCCAATAAAAATGCTATCCAGGAACGTTATCAAAACTTGCAGGATAAACTTTCCCAAGAACGTCTGCTCAAAACAGAAATGATAGGGCGAAAACGTTACGAAGTTGCAGATATTGAACGGATTAACAAGGAACTTGAGAACCTCAATATCGAGCAAGATGAAATCGAACGTCTTCTCCAAGAAAAGGTAGACAATCTTGAAAAAGTTGATACAGAACTTTTGGCCAAGCAGGAAGCAGAAGCCAAGAGTCAGAAGGAAGAAATTCAACAAGGGCTCATTCGTAAGCAGTTTGAACTAGATGATATTGAAGGTCAGTTGGATGATATTGCCAGTCATTTGGATCAAGCTCGTCAGAAAAATGAAGAATGGATTCGTAAGCAAACACGTGCAGAGGCAACTAAAGAGAAGATTACGGACCGCCTTCGCTATCTTCAAGGTCAACTGACTGAAGAATACCAGATTAGTTATACTGAAGCATTAGAACAAGCCAACCAATTGGAAGACTTGGCTGTCGCTGAACAAAAGGTCAAGGATTTGGAAAAATCCATTCGTTCACTTGGTCCAGTCAATTTGGATGCCATTGAACAGTTTGACGAAGTTCACGAACGCTTGGAATTCTTAAATAGTCAGCGAGATGATATTCTTTCTGCTAAAAACTTACTTCTTGAAACCATTACAGAGATGAATGATGAAGTGAAAGAACGCTTTAAGTCAACATTCGAAGCTATTCGTGAGTCCTTTAAGGTGACCTTCAAGCAGATGTTTGGTGGTGGTCAAGCGGATCTAATCTTGACCGAGGGAGATTTATTGACAGCAGGTGTTGAAATCTCTGTTCAACCGCCAGGTAAGAAAATCCAATCTCTCAACCTCATGAGTGGTGGAGAGAAGGCCTTGTCAGCTCTTGCTTTGCTTTTCTCAATCATTCGTGTCAAGACCATTCCATTTGTTATTTTGGATGAAGTAGAGGCTGCACTCGATGAAGCTAACGTTAAACGCTTTGGAGATTATCTCAACCGATTTGACAAGGATAGCCAGTTTATCGTCGTTACCCACCGTAAGGGTACCATGGCGGCCGCAGACTCTATCTATGGGGTGACCATGCAAGAATCTGGTGTCTCTAAGATTGTGTCTGTTAAACTAAAAGACTTAGAGAATATGGATGCTTAGTTTGTTTTCGATACAACATTTCAAGCTAAAGTATTTAGAATGACCTTCAAGAAGTCGGAGGGTTACAAAAATAAATTGAGGAGCTTATATGGATTTCGATCTATTCCTAATGATCTGTAATTATATTGGGACTATAGCCTTTGCTGCTTCAGGTGCTATCAAAGGATTTGGTAAACGATTAGATATTTTTGGAATTAGTTTATTGGCAATTGTAACGGCAGTAGGCGGAGGGATTTTGAGAGATTCTATTATCAGTCGTTTTCCTTCCTCTCTTGCTGATCCCAGCCCGATTTATGTCTCTATCCTTGTAGCGGTTATCATGTATGTCTTTGTAACTTCAAAACAGGCCAATGCTAGTCATGAAAAAAAGTTCTATAAGTGGCTGAGAGAAGCTTACCTCATCTTTGACTCCATTGGGCTGATTATCTTTTCCTTGATTGGAGCGACAGCCTTAGTGGATAGTAAGCTAAATTTGATGTCTGCAGGTCTTTTAGCCTGCTTAACTGGTGCTGGTGGAGGTATTATCCGAGACCTCCTGATCAATGAAGTACCAAGTGTTCTAAAAGAAGATATTTATGCCCTTCTATCTTTCGTAATTGGAGTTATTTATTATTGGTTGGCCTTTGTCCTTCACTTTCCAAGAATCACTGTCTTTATCATTGTTTCTATTGTTGGTTTTGTGATTCGACTCTGCATCATTAAATTCCGACTCTCTTTGCCAAATATGGATAAGAGAACCTTGAATTGATGAATGGCTGAAAGTTTGATTCTAAACCCGTAAATAAGTTTAAAATAGTCATTTTATCAGCGTCTAATCTCATGTGGATTAGGCGTTATTTTTTTGCAAATACGGGAAATTAATGATGTAAAGATTAATTTTTGCTATTATATTTGTAATTTAGAATAAGGTAGGAATAGCAATGAGTAATTTGAAACATTCAGTTGATTTTATTAAAGAAATAGAGAAATTAAAGTCAGTGACAAGATTTAATAGAACTCTTGATGGCAGATTTGAAAATAGTGCCGAGCATTCCTGGCAGGGTGCCATAGCTGCGATGGTTCTTCAAGATTATTATCCTAAAAAATTGGATATGGAAAAAGTGATTCCTATGTTATTGATTCATGATTTAGGTGAGATTTATGCCGGAGATACTTGGGTTTTTGATGATGAAAAAAAGCTTCATTCTCATGATAAAGAACTAGCATCTATAGAAAAAACAATGAGCCTCCTTCCAGAAGAGAAATATTTGAATATGAAAAATTTGTGGTTGGAATTTGAAAAAGGGCAGAGTGCTGAAGCAAGATATGCAAGAGTGATCGACGCCTTGGTACCACTGATAAATCACTTAGAAGTGTCAGAATTCAATTATAATCCTGATAATATCAGTGCAGAAATGGTATTAGAAAAGAAAAAGTTCATAAAAAGTGAATCGGAAGAATTATGGAAATTGACGGAAGACTTGATTCAGGAAAGTGTGGAAAAGGGCTTATATTTTTAATAACAGTTAGCCCAATAGAAGATAGAATTTTAACCGGAGAATGGAAATATATATGATTAAACTTGTCACAACTGAAATCGGAATAAGGAAATTGATACAGTAAAATACAAAGAAAGCCTTGGAAACAGCTTATTCCAAGGCTTTTTAGCTATCTATAGATATAAGGAAAAAGTTGTTAGAGTAGATGATTTTTATTAGATAGCCTTGATTATACCGTAGAGAATATTAGTCAAATAAAATTGTTTTGTTTTCACTAATGCATTTTTTATTATCATCCCAATAGTTAATACTTTCAAAGCTTCCTTTTCTTAAATAAAGTGGTAGCCTTTTTCTTATTTCATCTTGCATTGGTATTTTATCAATATCTTTTAGATTCCACCATTTTGGCTCACCTTCAGCAGATGTGCTTAGTTCACCAGTAAACTGAGTACATAAAAAGTCATAGAAGACAAATCTCTCATTACCAATTGAATTAGTAAAGCCTGAAATTCCTTTTAATTCAAGATTTAATGCAGTGAGTCCAGTTTCTTCCTTTAGTTCCCGTAATGCAGCTTCAAAAAAACTTTCAGGGAATTCAACTTTTCCCCCCGGTGGAATCCAGCCAGGAAAATTATCGTGCTGTCTATTAAGTAATAAAATTTCTTGATTTTTCAAAACGCAAATATTAACCCAGTTTTTGATTTTTTCAGTCATATTATTAACCTCCAACAAGTATTTTTTCATAAGCAAGATTATATGTCAAGAACTATATACTATTTATGGTTGTGACAAATGTATCTCAGCCAAAGATTGATAATTTTTACGCAATAGCTGATGAACTCTCAGAATAGACTTCAATCAAGAATTTTGGAAGAAAAGTGTTGAGAGGTTGGATATAAAAGAAGATAAGCAAATCAGCCTGGCCTTTAAATTGGCCCTACGGGATTATTTATAGAAGACAAAGACGTGTCAATTCAGCACGTCTTTTTTTACTTTTTCTATGGTATAATAGAAGGTAGATTTATTAATTGGAGTATGAAGAATTTTATGATTAAATTAGTAGCAACGGATATGGACGGTACT
Source organism: Streptococcus sp. oral taxon 431 (assembly GCF_001553685.1). Taxonomy (NCBI): domain Bacteria; kingdom Bacillati; phylum Bacillota; class Bacilli; order Lactobacillales; family Streptococcaceae; genus Streptococcus; species Streptococcus sp. oral taxon 431. Next base: position 923,398 of record NZ_CP014264.1, read on the forward strand.
TTTTTGGATGGTGCCGGTCAATTTGATATGGAGCGTCTGAAAAAGTTGCTCCATTCTTATAAAGAAAAAGGAATCTATTTTGCTGTTGCATCTGGTCGTGGGCTTTTGTCACTTGAAAAGCATTTTGCGGATGTCAAAGATGAGATAATCTTTATTGCTGAAAATGGTAGTTTGGTTCGTTTTCATGGAGAGGACCTTTATGAAGCAACCATGCCTCGTGATTTTTACCTATCAACATTTGAAAAGCTAAAGACTTCACCTTATTTTGATGAGAAGAAGATGCTCTTGACTGGTAAGAAAGCTTGTTATGTATTAGACACAGTAGACGAAACCTATCTTATGTTTAGCCATCATTACAATGAAAATATCAAAAAAGTAGCTAGTTTAGAAGATATTACCGATGAGATTTTCAAATTCACAACTAACTTCACTGAAGAAACGGTTGACGCTGGAGAAGCTTGGGTCAATGAACATGTTCCTGGTGTCAAGGCTATGACGACAGGCTTTGAATCCATTGATATCGTTTTAGACCATGTTGATAAGGGAGTCGCTATTGTCGAATTGGCTAAGAAATTGAATCTAGATATGGACCAGGTGATGGCCTTTGGTGATAATCTTAATGACCTGCACATGATGCAAGTTGTAGGGCACCCAGTCGCACCTGAAAATGCTCGTCCAGAGATTTTAGAACTAGCTGAAACAGTTATCGGACATCACAAAGACCAATCAGTTATTGCTTATATGGAGGGATTGTAATGGCAGATATTAAATTAATTGCCCTAGACTTAGATGGGACTTTGCTGACGACAGACAAGAAATTGACTGATCGTACTAAGGCAACTTTAAAGGCTGCGCGTGATCAAGGAGTCAAAGTGGTACTGACAACTGGACGTCCCCTCAAGGCTATGGATTTCTTCCTCAAAGAGCTTGGAACAGACGGCCATGATGACGAGTATACTATCACTTTTAATGGTGGATTGGTTCAGAAAAATACGGGTGAAATCCTCGATAAGACAGTATTCTCTATTGATGATGTGACACGTATTTACGAGGAAACTGAAAAACTAGGCATTCCCTTAGACGCCATTTCAGAAGGTACAGTTTACCAAATCCAATCAGATCAAGAGAGTCTGTATGCTAAATTTAATCCTGCTCTGACTTTTGTTCCAATTGACTTTGGAGATTTGTCTAGTCAAATGACTTATAATAAATGTGTGACAGCCTTTGCCCAAGAACCGCTGGATGCAGCAATTGCTAACATTTCATCAGACTTGTTTAACAATTATGAAATTTTTAAATCTCGCGACATGCTTTTGGAATGGTCACCAAAGAACGTTCATAAGGCTACTGGATTAGCTAAATTGATCGACCATCTAGGAATTGACCAAAGTCAGGTGATGGCTTGTGGAGATGAGGCCAATGACCTTTCTATGATTGAATGGGCAGGACTAGGTGTTGCTATGCAAAATGCTGTGCCTGAGGTCAAGGAAGTTGCAAATGTGGTGACCCCTATGACCAATGACGAGGAAGCTGTTGCTTGGGCCATTGAAAAATATGTACTGAAGGAGAACTAAAGCATGGGATTATTTGACCGTTTATTTGGTAGAAAAGAAGAACCAAAAATCGAAGAAGTCGTTAAAGAAGCTTTGCAAAACTTGGATCTGACAGAACCTAGCGAGGAAGTTGAAGCACTTGGAACTGAAGAAGTTGAAGTGAAAAATACTGAAGAAATCGACCAAAGTTCAGAAGTTGAGGAAACTTATTCTAAAGAAGCTAGTGAGTCGGAAGAACCAGTAGCAGAAACAACTCTAGAAACAGTTGAACCAATAGTAACTCCTCATGAAGAAATTCAGCTTGAAGAAGAAACTGAATGCCATTGTTGTCAGGAAGAGTCAACAAAAGTTGAAGAAACTGAAGAAAGAGTTCAAGAGGTAGCAGAGTTTGTTGCAGAAGAACCTGAGTCACCAGTCGAAGAAGTACCTTCAAGTGATAGCGACGAGGAAGAAGCTAATCAAGCTCAATCAGACGAGACGGAGTCAGATACTTCTGAAGAAGTGGAAGAAGATCTAGTAAGCGAAGAAACTCCTCAAGTTCAAGAGACTGTACAGGAAAAGTATGACCGTAGTCTCAAGAAAACTCGTACGGGATTTGGTGCTCGTTTGAATGCCTTCTTTGCTAACTTCCGCTCTGTTGATGAAGAATTCTTCGAAGAACTAGAAGAACTCTTAATCATGAGTGACGTTGGTGTACAGGTAGCTTCAAATCTCACTGAAGAATTGCGTTATGAAGCCAAGCTTGAAAATGCCAAGAAACCAGATGTTCTCCGTCGTGTGATCATCGAAAAATTGGTAGAGCTTTACGAAAAAGATGGACAATACAATGAAAGCATTAACTTCCAAGATGGCTTGACAGTCATGCTCTTTGTAGGTGTTAATGGTGTCGGGAAAACAACTTCAATCGGTAAATTAGCTCACCGCTACAAACAAGCTGGCAAGAAAGTCATGCTTGTTGCTGCGGATACCTTCCGTGCCGGTGCGGTAGCTCAGCTAGCAGAATGGGGCCGTCGTGTAGATGTTCCTGTGGTTACTGGGCCTGAAAAAGCAGATCCAGCTAGTGTTGTCTTTGATGGGATGGAACGTGCAGTAGCAGAAGGTGTTGACATTTTGATGATTGATACAGCTGGCCGTTTACAAAACAAGGAAAACTTGATGGCAGAGTTGGAAAAAATTGGTCGTATCATTAAACGTGTTGTGCCAGAAGCTCCGCATGAAACCTTCCTAGCTCTGGATGCCTCAACAGGTCAAAACGCTCTTGTACAAGCCAAAGAGTTTTCAAAAATTACTCCTGTTACAGGAATTGTCTTAACCAAGATTGATGGAACTGCCCGAGGTGGTGTTGTTCTGGCTATCCGTGAGGAACTCAATATTCCTGTTAAGTTGATTGGTTTTGGTGAAAAAATCGATGATATCGGTGAATTTAACTCTGAAAACTTTATGAAGGGCCTTCTAGAAGGTTTGATATAAACGAAAATCCTGCAAGAATTCTTGCAGGATTGTTTTTGATTATTCTAAACGACCATCTTTACGATAGGCGATATCTGGTTGCCAAGTCCACTCAGCTCCGTATTTTTCAAGGAGATCAAAGCTAGCTTGAGGTCCCATGCTACCAGCCTTGTAGTCATGAAGTGGAGCCCCGTTTTCAGCCCAAAGCTTTTCAATACGGTCAATCAATTTCCAAGAAGCGCTAACTTCTTCCCAGTGGCTAAAGTTAGTTGAATCGTTATTCAATACATCGTAGATTAGCTTTTCATAAGGATCTGGTGAAGCACCTGTAGCTGTAGCATCAGTTCTGTAGTCAAGCGAATTATGTGCAAGTTTGAACTCTTCTCCAACTTCTTTACCGTTAAGGCTAAGAGAGAATCCTTCCGTCGGTTGGATGTAGATGGTAAGCACATTCGGTGCTAATGGTTCTCCGAAAATAGAATCCATTTGTTTGAAGACAATGTTCACGTGTGTTCCTTTTTCAGTTAGGCGTTTACCTGTACGGAAGAAGAAAGGTACACCACGGAAGCGATCAGTATCTACAAAGAAGGCACCTGAAGCAAATGTTTCTGTCATAGATTCAGGGTTGACATTTGGTTCGCTACGGTAAGAAATGTATTTCATGCCATCGACTTTACCAGAACGATATTGGCCACGGATGAAGTGCTCTTTAAGCTCCTCATCTGTAGGGTGGTAAAGGTTCTTGAAGACCTTAATTTTCTCTGCGCGAATGTCATCCTTTGTAAAGCTAGCAGGCTTGTCCATAGCAAGAAGTGACAGAAGCTGTAGGGTATGGTTTTGAACCATATCACGAAGGGCACCAGACTCATCATAGTAGCCACCACGTTCTTCAACACCTAGACGCTCTGCAAAGGTAATCTGAACATTATCGATGTGCTCACGATTCCAAACATTTTCAAAAATCATATTGGCAAAGCGAATGGCAAAAATGCTTTGAATCATTTCCTTACCAAGATAATGGTCGATACGATAGATTTGCTCTTCGTTAAAAGTAGCAAGGAGTTCTTCGTTTAGTTTGCTTGCAGTTTCATAGTCTGTTCCAAAAGGTTTCTCAACAATCAAACGTTCAAAGCCTTTACCGTCAACGATTTGCTCTGACTTGAGGTGTTTGGCGATGGTACCAAAGAACTGAGGTGCCATTGAGAGGAAGAAGAGTTTGTTGTGCTCAGTCTGATATTTTTCGTTTAATTCAGCCTGAAGCTTACGTAATTCAATATAGTGCTCAGTGTCATTAACATCGTGACTTTGGTAGTAAAAATGACTAGCAAATGCTTGAGCCTCTTCTGCGCTATCTGCCAAGTCCAAAATAGATTCGACAACAACAGATTCGAAATACTCTTTACTCCAAGGACGACGAGCAGTTCCAATCACTGCAAAATGATCAGATAGATTACCACATTTGTAAAGTCTAAAAAGTGAAGGGTAGAGCTTGCGTTTAGCCAAATCTCCACTTGCACCGAAAATTGTAACAATAACTTTAGATGACATCCAGCTACCTAATTTCTATTTACTTTCCTAGATATCCTAGGCATGAGGAATCCCCATTTTCATATCCTTTATTTTATCATAATTTTCTAAAAAAACCAAAAATCCAATACGTCTATACTAAGAGGTTAGGCAAAACTCAATTTCATACTCTTCGAAAATCTCTTCAAACCACGTCAGCGTCGCCTTACCGTACTCAAGTACAGCTTTCGGCTAGCTTCCTAGTTTGCTCTTTGATTTTCATTGAGTATTAGGAGCAACCGAAGTAAATCTTTCTACAATAAAACGCATAATATCAAGCTTTTAACACCTGATACAATGCGTTTTTTGATTATAAAGACTTTTAGCCCTGCCTCTAGGCGTTTAGAACCTTGTCTAAAAATTCTTTAAGACGAGGATGTTGTGGGTTATCAAAGATTTGGTCGGGTGTTCCGTCCTCGAGGAATTCACCGTCAGCAGTAAAGATTACACGATTGGCAACCTTGCGGGCGAATCCCATTTCGTGGGTTACGATGATCATAGTCATGCCTTGTTCAGCCAATTCCTTCATAACGTTAAGAACGTCGCCGACCATCTCAGGGTCAAGGGCAGAAGTGGGTTCGTCAAAGAGCATGATGTCAGGATTCATAGCCAAGCCACGAGCGATAGCCACACGTTGTTTTTGTCCACCTGATAGACTTTCAGGATTTGCATTAGCCTTATCAGCCAATCCAACTTTTTCAAGGAGTTCCATTCCCAATTTTTCAGCTTCGGCCTTAGTCATCAACTTATGCTCCACTGGAGCGAAAGTGATATTTTCTAATACCGTCATATGTGGGAAAAGATTGAAGTGCTGGAAAACCATTCCGACATTTTCACGAACGTGGTCCACGTTGGTTGCTTTATCCGTCAAATCATAACCATTAACCGTGATATGACCTTTTGTACCTTCCTCAAGGAGATTCAAGCTACGCAAGAAAGTTGATTTACCTGAACCAGAAGGTCCAATGATACAAACAACATCTCCTTCATAGAATTTTGCTGAAATTCCTTTAAGGACTTTGTTTTTACCATATTGCTTATGTAAATTATCGACATCGATTTTTAATTTAGCCATTATTGAATCCTCTTTTCTAAGCGTTTTGCAAGTCTAGTAAGAAGAGTGATAATCACAAGATAGAAGACTGCGAGAATTGCATACATTTTGAAACTTTGGTAGTTACGGGCGATGATAATCTTACCAGTCTGGAAGAGCTCTACTAGCCCGATTGCAGATACGATAGTTGTATCTTTAAGTGCGATAACAAATTGGTTGACAAAGTTTGGAAGCATAAGTTTGGTTGCTTGTGGCAAGACAATCTTACGCATGGTTTTACTGTAAGAGATACCAAGGCTTCGACTAGCTTCCATTTGTCCGATAGGAACAGCCTTAATACCACCACGAACAATTTCAGCGATGTAGGCAGCTGAGTTTAGCGAGAGGGCGATTGTACCAGCGACAAAGTCATTGATTGGACTCTGTTGACCTGTAAGGGATTCGATAAAGTTAGGAATTCCCCAGAAGATAAAGGCAGCAAGAATCATCAATGGAATACCACGAATCACATCGACAAAGATTTCCGAAATGAGACGAAGTGATTTATAAGGACTAACGCTAAACATACCAAAGATAATCCCAATAACAATCGCAATTGCAAAGGAAATTAGAGCTAGAGAAAGGGTAATTCCTAGTCCGCTGAGGAGTTGTTTATAGTTGTTTTTCAACAAGCCCCAAATAGTAGTTTCGTCAACAGTTGATGATTCACTTGTTGAATCAGTTGCAAGGTATTTATCAAGAATCTTTTGGAATTCACCGCTTGCTTTAAGATTTGCAAGACCGTTGTTGAACATTTCAATCAATTCAGGATTGCTTCCCTTTTTAACTGCAAAAGCAGTTTCACCAATTGGAGTACCTTCGATTGGTGTTTTTAATTTTTGACCCTGACTGATAGAGTATTTAAGAACGGGTTCGTCATCCATCACAGCATCAACTGCACCAGTATTCAAGCTGTCATACATAGATGAACCATCTGCAAAGGTTTTAATTTTATAACCATATTTGCTTTGATTTTCAGTTAGGAAGGTTTGAGAAGCCGTCCCGTTTTTTACACCAACGGTTTTACCCTTCAAATCTTCATAAGAAGAAATCGTACTTGATTCCTTAACTCCAAGAATAGTATTAGCTGTATAGTAAGAATCAGAGAAATCAAAGGTTTCTTTACGAGCGTCTGTAACAGACATACCAGCAATCATACCATCAGCTTGACCAGATTGAACTGCGTTAATAGCAGCGTCAAAACCTGGGTTGGTGATTTCAATTTCAAAACCTTGGTCTTCGGCAATAGCCTTGATCAAGTCCATATCAATACCAGTGTACTGGTTGCTTGAGTTCTGGAAGACAAATGGTGCAAATGAAGAATCACTAGCGATAACGTATTTTGATTTAACTGGAGTAGCTTTTTGACCTGCGCTTGTAGTAGAAGTGAGAGAAGTCACTTGTGAACTAGTTTTAGAAGAGTTTGTCCATTTATTGATAATTTTGTCCAAGCTACCATCTTTTTTCATCTGAGCTAAAGCTTCGTTAAATTCTGTAACTAGGTATTCGTACTTGCTGCCTTTTTTAACACCGAAAGCAAAGCTTCCAACGGCTTCTCCGTCCATGTTGATACTGAGATCTTGCCCTTGGTTAATAGCGTACTCGATAACTGGTTTGTCATCCATGATGGCATTTACAGCACCTGTACTGAGACTGTTATTCATCAAATCCCCAGTATCAAAGGTTTTGATAGTGAAACCATATTTATCTTTGATACTTTCTAGGAAACGTTGTGCAGCAGTACCGTTTTTAACACCAACAGTTTTACCACTTAGTTCTTCATACTTAGTGATTTTATTAGACTTAGTCGTTGCGATGACAACTTTTGTATCATAGTATGTATCAGACATGGTAAAGACGTTTTCACGTTCTTTGGTTTTTGTCATACCAGCCATGATCGCATCTGCTTGCCCTGCTTGGACCGCATTGACAGCAGCATCAAAGCCTGGATAAGACATTTGGATATTCCATCCTTTTATCTCAGCGACTTTATTGATGATGTCGACATCAATTCCTTTATAAGTCTGGTCTGTATCTTTAAACTCAAAGGGCGCATAAGCAGTATCACTAACAATCTTGATAGTGTCCGCATTAACATAGCCTAGAGAGAATAAGGGAAATAAAAATAATAAAAATGCAAGGATTTTTTTCTTCATGTTTAGTCTCCTTTTTAGAATATTTAACCATTATAGCAGAAACTAAAAAAGTTGGCAAATATTTAGTGCTTTTATGTAAGAAGATGTGACATGAGATACTAAATGGCAAGAAGTTGAGAATCAGTAAGTCGATCCTTTTTATGGTAAAATAGAAGGATAGAAAAGATGTATGAGGCAATTATGATCAATAGAATTACAGACAACAAATTTAAACTCGTATCTAAATACCAACCGTCTGGGGATCAACCGCAGGCTATTGAGCAGTTGGTAGATAACATTGAGGGTGGAGAAAAGGCCCAAATCCTGATGGGGGCGACTGGTACAGGAAAGACCTATACCATGAGCCAGGTGATTTCTAAAATTAATAAACCAACCCTAGTCATCGCCCACAATAAGACGCTAGCAGGCCAGCTCTATGGGGAGTTTAAGGAATTTTTCCCTGAAAATGCAGTTGAGTACTTCGTATCTTACTATGATTACTACCAGCCGGAAGCTTATGTTCCATCGAGCGATACCTACATCGAAAAAGATAGTTCAGTCAACGATGAGATTGATAAACTTCGTCACTCCGCGACTTCAGCACTCTTGGAGCGTAACGATGTCATCGTTGTAGCATCTGTATCTTGTATTTATGGTTTGGGTTCGCCTAAGGAATACGCTGATAGTGTCGTTAGTCTCCGTCCAGGTCTTGAGATTTCTCGAGATAAACTGCTCAATGACTTGGTTGATATTCAGTTCGAACGCAATGACATTGATTTTCAGCGTGGAAGATTCCGTGTTCGTGGAGATGTGGTGGAGATTTTCCCAGCCTCTCGTGATGAGCATGCCTTTCGCGTAGAGTTTTTCGGCGATGAGATCGATCGCATCCGTGAAGTCGAAGCTTTAACTGGTCAAGTTCTGGGCGAAGTGGATCATTTGGCTATTTTTCCAGCTACTCACTTTGTGACTAATGATGACCACATGGAAGTAGCTATTGCTAAGATCGAGGCCGAGTTGGAGGAGCAGTTAGCTATCTTTGAGAAGGAAGGCAAACTCCTCGAAGCGCAACGCTTGAAACAACGGACAGAGTACGATATCGAGATGCTACGTGAGATGGGTTATACCAATGGTGTCGAAAACTACTCACGTCACATGGATGGACGAAGCGAAGGAGAGCCACCGTACACCCTTCTTGATTTCTTCCCGGATGATTTTTTGATTATGATAGATGAGAGTCACATGACTATGGGGCAAATCAAAGGAATGTATAATGGAGACCGTTCACGTAAGGAAATGTTGGTTAACTACGGTTTCCGTTTGCCGTCTGCCTTGGACAACCGTCCCCTCCGTCGTGAAGAGTTTGAAAGTCATGTCCACCAAATTGTCTACGTTTCAGCGACACCTGGTGATTACGAGATGGAACAAACGGACACCGTGATTGAGCAAATCATTCGTCCAACAGGTCTTTTGGATCCTGAGGTAGAAGTGCGTCCAACCATGGGACAGATTGATGACCTCCTGGGGGAAATCAATGCCCGAGTTGAAAAGAACGAGCGTACCTTTATTACAACCTTGACCAAGAAAATGGCAGAAGACTTGACAGACTACTTCAAGGAAATGGGGATCAAGGTCAAGTACATGCACTCGGATATCAAGACTTTAGAGCGGACAGAGATTATCCGAGATTTACGATTAGGAGTCTTTGATGTCTTGGTTGGAATCAATCTCCTTCGTGAAGGGATTGACATTCCTGAAGTAAGTCTGGTTGCTATTCTCGATGCTGACAAGGAAGGCTTCCTCCGAAATGAACGTGGTCTTATTCAGACCATTGGACGTGCAGCTCGTAATAGTGAAGGGCATGTCATCATGTATGCTGATACTATGACTCAGTCTATGCAAAAAGCCATTGATGAAACAGCTCGTCGTCGTAAAATTCAGATGGCCTATAATGAAGAACATGGCATTGTCCCACAAACTATTAAGAAGGAAATCCGAGACCTTATCTCTGTCACAAAAACTGTGGCTAAAGAAGAGGACAAGGAAGTCGATATCAATAGCCTCAATAAACAAGAACGCAAAGAACTAGTCAAGAAACTGGAAAAACAAATGCAAGAAGCCGTCGAAGTGCTTGACTTTGAGTTGGCAGCGCAAATACGTGATATGATGTTGGAAGTCAAGGCGTTGGGTTAGATAGGAGGAGCTTATGAAGATTACAGAAAATAATGAATTTCCATGCTGGGGTCAATATCCAAAAGAGAATCCCAAATTTAAATATGTTAGAGCTAAACTCAATGATAAAATTATTCCTGAGATTTCTGATGAAGATTTTAGAGCACTATCTGACTTTCCTTTGATATATATTTATATATCTCCTATTCAAAGTGATGGAAGAAAGTATTACATTGGTCAGACTATTGATGTGAGTAGAAGAACTGAAGAGCATAGTAAGAAAATAGAGAGATATCTTATAAAAGAAGGTAAAGAAGAATTAAATAAAAAGTATGATAAACGATTTGAATCTTTTAAAGGTGGCGACTATATTGCTTTTTATGGGGAGAATATATCTCAAAACTTAAACTATATTGAAAAAATTTTAATTTTAACTTTTATTGAAGAATTTAATTTTTTAAATTTTGTAAACATGAATAAAGATGGAGATTACGTTGGTAAATTACTTGCAAACAAAGATAGAGGTAATGAGTCAGGAAAAAATCAATATTCAAGAGAAGAACTTGAAAAAAATGTAATCAACAATATTCTTAATTTTTTAAAGAAGAGTAAATTTATTGATGATAAACTTAACTTAGAGAGGGTTACTTCATGTCTATTTGCAGAGAGTCCATTCTTTGAACTCACGAAAAATCAAAATGCCATTTTAAAAAAGATTTTAAAACCAAGTGGTAAGCGTGTTCATTTTATTAAAGGAGGAGCTGGAACAGGAAAAACTGTACTATTATTACATATTATTGCTCATTTAAAATTAGAAAGACCTAATTCTCAAATTGCTATATTTGTAAGGAATATACATAGAGATCGATTTGAAAAAATTTTAACTAGTTACGGATTGAAACTGGACGATAACAATATTGATATAGTTACATTTAATCAATTAACAGAACCAAAAAAGAAGTATGATTATATAATTATTGATGAAGCCCAGAGAACAACTAGAATAACAACGGATTTAATGTATCCTACAGGTGCAAAGCTTGATACAGATCTTTTGAAAAAAATTAATGGAATTTCTAATAATAAAAAATATTTAACTAAGGAAGAGTTTGAAAAACTACCGTGTCCATCTGTTTTAGACTATATCAAAAAAGAATTCGATGATTCACAGTTAATAATTTCTTATAATAATACTCAATGTTTAAGAAAAGTTGATAATAAATATGTTGAAAAAACTTTTAAAGATGTACAGAGTGTTGTTAATAATACTCCTGAATTAGAACCACAGCTCAGAATTTTAAAAGGTAATGATAGTAAATTTGCAAATAAGTTTATAAAATTTATAAAAGATCTGTTAGGAATAGAATCTCAAAAAGAATTGGATGATCACTTTGTTTCTAAATATAAAGATTTAGGAGAAAAAGAATATTTTAAAATTGCAAGAAATATAGAAGAATGGGTGAAATATGTTCCAGATAAGCAGTTTAAATTTTCCGAAAAAAAATCACTTCGTTTGGCTGGGTACTGCAAACCAGTAAAAAAAGCAAATGATTATGAATTTATTAAGATTGAATCTACTGGAGAGGTACTACAATGGAGTATGAAAGGAAAAGAATTTAGAGAATATTCAACTCATTCTAAGAGAGTGGGAAGTGTCTATGATATTCATGGTTATGATGTAGATTTTACATCTGTCTTTATTGGCAAAGATATAAGTCTAAATTGTGAAACACAACTTATCACAGTTAATAGAGATTGTTTTTTTGATAGAGGAGCTAAAAAGGGAGTAGAAGAAATTGATGAATATGTCAAAAATGCTTATTATATTTTATTAACAAGAGCAGTATATGGGCAAATGGTTTATATTGAGGATGATAAACTAAGGGAGTTTTTACTCAAAATATTTCCTGCTGACAAAAATTAATTGATTGTAAAATAGTATATTAATTTTTAACAAATACAAGAAGCCGTCGAAGTGCTTGACTTTGAGTTGGCAGCGCAAATACGTGATATGATGTTGGAAGTCAAGGCGTTGGGTTAGATAGGATAAAGCGAATGAAGATTATCATTAAAACAATGGAAACTCCTGAAGAGATAGAAGGGAAGTCCCTCGTTCACTGGCAAAAGTGGAGAGAAGCTTATGACGATCTTTTACCCGCGGAATTTCAGGAGACGATGACATTAGATAGATGTCGTTTCTTTAGTCAAAAGTATCCAGAAAATACCTTGATTGCGATGGATGGAAAGAAGGTCGTTGGATTTATCAGCTATGGAAATTTTCGTGATGAGGCCATTCAAGCTGGTGAAATCATTGCCTTATATGTTTTAAAAGATTACTATGGAAAAGGTGTGAGTGAACAGTTAATGCATGCTGCATTTGTTGCTCTTGATCATTTCTCTGAAATTTATTTATGGGTATTGAAAGATAATAAGCGAGCTATTGCTTTTTATCAAAAAATGGGTTTTACTTTTGATGGCCAAGAAAAAATACTTAAACTTGGAAAGCCTGTTAAGGAATTGAGGATGATGTGTTCTTCAAATAAAAATTCCTAAAGAACGTATCTATCAATCTTTGAACCATTATCAACTAATAAGGTATAAAAAGTGAAATAGATAGAATGAAACAAAGAGATGAAGGAGAAGATGAATGAAAATTCTAGTCATCAATGGACACCCGGATAAGGAAAGTTATTGTCAGGCTATTTTTCAAACCATTGTAGAAAATATTGACTCAAGGCATCATGAGCTTGAAGTCATCAATCTTAATGAAGAAGATTTTGACCCTGTTTTACGTTATGGTTATCGAAAACGTATGGAAGAAGATTCTTTTATCCTTCATTCTCAGGAATTAATCCAATGGGCAGATCATTTCATCTTTATTTATCCTATCTGGTGGAGTAGTATGCCTAGCCTCATGAAAGGCTGGATTGATCGTGTCTTCACACCTGGAATTGCCTACTTTGCCAATGACCAGGGAAGTTTTATCTGGAATTATCTAAGAGGCAAGCAGTTTAAAAAGTTATTAAAAGGGAAAACAGCCAGTATTTACGCAACCTCCATGGCGCCCACTTGGTGGTACAAGATCTTTTCGGGTCCTATCAACATTCCAGATAGCTATGGCATCTCTGTTTTGAAAAATGCGGTCTTGAATCACTGTGGGATTAAAACCAAGCGCGTGTGCGTACTAGGTGAAGTTGGACGGGATGTGAATACAGCAAGTATGCGTGAAGAGCATCTCCAAAAAGTAGCAGAAGAAGTTAAAAAACTATCATGAAACAAAAAAGTAAGAGACAGAAAATATTAAAAAAACACCAGAAATCAAATCGAAAGATTGGTTTACTAGACCGCATGAATCTGTGGTTTGTGCAACATTCAACAATTGCCTGGATCCTTGATGCAAGCGTTCTGTTCTTTTCTGCTCTAGGAATATTATATTTATTGTACGGAACAACCCTTATTCCAAGTCCCTATCGGGAACTGCATTATAGTTTTCCACTTTATTTAAATATCGTTCTTTTGGTGAATGCATCTTATCATACTTTCCTTCGTAACTTTAGGAAAGACTGGATTTCCTTGCGAAATTTTGCAGAAGTGTTTTTATATTCTAACGGAATTGCTTGTGTATTACAGTTAACGATTGGGATGACCTCTAAAAGAGGAAGAAGACTACTTCCGATATGGGCATTAGACTATCGCTATATCTGGTTTCCCCTCGTTACTTATTTCATTTTCTTTCTAGTGCCTATTGTGACAATTATAATTTCCAAGTATATTGAAAAGAAAAAGAGAAAAGAAGAAAATGGGAAAAATACAATCAAATAAAAGTAACAAAAGAAAGTCAAATACAAAAAAGATTCTTTCAAGGAAAGAAAATCTTCAGCTTTGGATGAATTCTCATAAATTATTAGGTTTCTTCTTGGTATTTGGTCTAATCTTAGGAATAGGGCTAGGTGTCAATCTTGTTTTTAAACTCCTTCCTATTCCGTCGCCATACAGAGATATCAACTATAGTTTTCCAATATATATAAATCTTTTTTGTCTAGTGTATCGATTATTTGACTATTGGTTCCTAGACTTGACTAGGACAAGAATGACGATAAAAAGATATGCAGATTTATTTATCTATCTTAATAGTATCGGTCTAGTGGTTCATCTTTTTATTGGTATTGGCGGGAAAAATAGTAAAGGAATTTTACCTTCTCTCTTATCCCTAGATCACCGTTACATTTGGTTTCCAATAGCAACTTATCTGATCTTTTTCAGTTTGGCATCTATTATAACTATAGCGATGAAATATATTGAAAAGAAAAGGAGTCAATCATGATGAAACATCTAACTGTATTTAGGTTTATTTATCTTTTGTGCCTGGTATTTGTACTGATTCATTTTATCTTAGGGCTTTTTGGTTTAGCCTTTACACCAGTCTTGTGGAATCTCTGGTTTTTTGGTCTTTGCTTGACCTTATTTATCCATCCGTGGACTATCTTTTATAAATCTAGAATCTTTCAATGGCATCATCTAATTTTTCAGACTCTCAGCGGCTTCATTGCACTCTTGATCTGGTTTATGACATTTTTCTTCTTTTCCATGGTCCCAGATTCATCTATGCCTATCAATATAGACTATCAGGTGAATAGTAAAGAAAAGGAAATTAGAATTATTAGAGGATCTTTGCTCCATGAAATTCATGAATATCACGACTTAGTTAATCCTTTGATTATGAAGTCTAAAGTTAAGTATGTGGAAAATTAAACATTAGAAAGTGAGTCTATGTATGTCTCGAGCACAATTAACCATTCTAACTAATATTTGTCTAATAGAAGACCTTGAAAATCAGCGCGTGGTTATGCAGTATCGATCGCCTGAAACCAATCGCTGGTCTGGCTATGCCTTTCCAGGAGGTCATGTTGAAAATGGAGAAGCTTTTGCAGAATCTGTTATTCGTGAAATTTACGAGGAAACAGGTCTGACTATTAAAAATCCTCAACTGGTCGGTATAAAAAATTGGCCTTTAGACTCAGGTGAGCGCTACATTGTCTTTTGTTATAAAGCGACTGAGTTCACCGGTACTCTCCAATCATCTGAAGAAGGAGAAGTGTCCTGGGTGCAAAAAGACCAGATTCCAAATTTGGATCTGGCCTATGATATGTTACCTTTGATGGAGATGATGGAAGCTCCTGATAAGTCAGAATTTTTCTATCGTCACCGTACAGAAGATGGATGGGAAAAGAAAACCTTCTAATCCTTTACTAAATAACCTAACTTATCCAAGGCCTTCTCGATATAGAGGAGGTCTTGTTCATTTTCAGCTTCGACTAGGTGATAATGGACGCCATCTGTTAATTCAGAAAGTGGTCTAAAGTCAGACCTTTCGACTTGCTCTAAAAAATGCTGAACGTCCCGGCGACAAGAGAGTTTGAGCAAGGTTTCAATTTCACCGTAGACAGGATGATCAATCAAGGTATTCTGAACACGTCCCCCATTATCGACGATAGCTAGAAGTTCTTGACCAATTTCTTCCATCTCGTGCTTAACTTTAAAAAGTTTGTGAACATAAGGATTGGTTTTATTTTCTTTATAAATATAGCCACGATTGCTTGATAAGATCGGAGCACCATCAGCACGCAGTACTGCAATGTCCTGAACGATAATCTGGCGGGTTACATGAAAACGGTCTGCTAAAGTTTGACCATTTAGAGGTTTTTGAGACTCCTTTAACAGTTGTAAAAGTGCTTCTTTTCGATTTTTTGTCATATTCTTCTTTCTTAACGCTTAACGGCGTTTTCTCAATGCTTTATAAACAGCCAAGGCTAGGTAATAGTCTACCATACTATGGATAATAGTACCAAATCCAACTAATACAAACAAGACATAGAACATATTTTTTAAGTCAGTTCCAGTACTAGCATAAAAGATCATACAAGCCAAAACTTCAGCAATAGCATGAACCAAACCAAGTACAAAGTTAAAAATCAATGAAGATTTCTTATTGTCCAAGGTTTGAGGATGTTTTTGAAGATAGAAAGCACCCAGACTTCCAAAAAAGATATGGGAAAAGGCGCGAAGTACAATGACAATCGGATACCCAGCCATGAGAAATCCTAAACTAGAAGCTATAATAACAAAGATAGCCATCCATGGCGAGAGAAACATAGCTATAAAAATAGCAACGTGACTTCCTAAAGTGTAGGAAGCGGGAGGAATGACAATTTTAAAGGGCATCACCAAAGGAATGAAAATAGCGATAGCTGTTAGCAATGCGGTTAAGGTCATGAATTGTGTTTTCTTTTGTGTATTCATAATAACTCCTTTTAACTGTATATACAGTTGTATAGTACAATAAAAAATCAAACAAGTCAAGAACTAAAATTGATTTTTGATGAGATTATCTTGAAATAAGGTTAAAAAATAAATAAATTTTTTAAAAAATAAGAAAAAAACTCTTGCACTAAACAAAGTAGTGTGGTATACTTATATACGGTTTGAAAAAACTGCCTAAGACAGTAGGGGAGCTCGACTCATAAATATCCTACCGAGGACAAAACGTATCATGTAAAAAGAAGCGTATTGTACTTTCGTGTCTAGGTTTGGGCGCGTTTTTCTTTTGGAAAAATTCCCCAAGCAAAATAATTACGGAGGTGAACACACTAATGAGTGAAGCAATTATTGCTAAAAAAGCGGAACTAGTTGACGTAGTAGCTGAAAAAATGAAAGCTGCTGCATCAATCGTCGTTGTAGACGCTCGTGGTTTGACAGTTGAACAAGATACAGTTCTTCGTCGTGAGCTTCGTGGAAGCGAAGTTGAGTATAAAGTTATTAAAAACTCAATCTTACGTCGTGCAGCTGAAAAAGCTGGACTTGCAGAACTTGCATCTGTATTTGTTGGACCATCTGCTGTAGCATTTTCTAACGAAGATGTTATCGCTCCAGCGAAAATCTTGAACGACTTTGCTAAAAACGCTGACGCACTTGAAATCAAGGGTGGTGCAATCGAAGGCGCTGTCGCATCAAAAGAAGAAATCGTTGCTCTTGCAACTCTTCCAAACCGCGAAGGACTTCTTTCTATGCTCCTTTCTGTACTTCAAGCGCCAGTGCGCAACGTTGCTCTTGCAGTCAAAGCGGTTGCAGAAAGCAAAGAAGACGCAGCTTAATCTTAAGCTACGCAGCGTAGCCTAGCTACAAAAAAAATAAAAAACTAATTTTAAAACTTATTTGGAGGAAATAACAATGGCATTGAACATTGAAAACATTATTGCTGAAATTAAAGAAGCTTCAATCCTTGAATTGAACGACCTTGTAAAAGCTATCGAAGAAGAATTTGGTGTAACTGCAGCTGCTCCTGTAGCTGTAGCTGCTGCTGGTGGTGCTGAAGAAGCTGCTAAAGATTCATTTGACGTTGAATTGACAGCTGCAGGCGACAAGAAAGTCGGCGTTATCAAAGTTGTACGTGAAATCACAGGTCTTGGTCTTAAAGAAGCTAAAGAACTTGTTGATGGTGCACCAGGTGTCATCAAAGAAGGCGTTGCAGCTGCAGAAGCTGAAGAAATCAAAGCTAAATTGGAAGAAGCTGGAGCTTCAGTTACTCTTAAATAAGAGGCATATACCAATTAGAAATCGGAATACTATAGTATCAGCCTTTTAGAATCGTGAACACATTTTAGAAACTGATAAATTAATTTAGTTTCCTACCAAAAACCCTACCAAAAATTAATTTGGCAGGGTTTTTCTTTTTAACAAATTTATCGTGGAGAACAATTGAATATTGTTCTCCTTTTTTTATTTTAAGGAGAGAAAATGACAAAAGAATTACAATCATCACGCTATATTGTCATTTCATTTTTAGTACGTGAAATGGGAATTGATATTGTTGAAGCCATCTATCTTATGGCTGAATTAGAAAAAAGTGGCTTTGTTCGCTTGGAATCAAGTGGAGATTTAATACTTAAAGAACTAGGAGGAGCTCTATGAAACGAATTACCGCAAATCAATACCAAACTTCAGAACGGTATTATAAATTACCTAAAATTCTTTTTGAGGATGAAAAATATATGGATATGAAACTAGAAGTAAAGGTGGCTTATTCTATTTTAAAAGATCGTTTAGAATTATCTCTGAGTCGTGGTTGGATAGATGAAGAAGGAGCAGTCTATTTAGTATTTTCTAATTCTAAACTGATGAAACTATTAGGTTGTTCGAAGTCGAAATTACTGACAATCAAAAAAATTCTTAAAGAATATGACTTAATTGATGAAGTCCAACAGTCTTCAAGTGAGAAAGGAAGACTAGCTAATAAGATTTATTTAGGGGAATTATCTTCTACCCCCGTAGCTAATTCAAGCAGGCCTAGTGTTAAAAAAAGACTAGGGCAGGATGAAAATGATACGGCCCCCGTCTCACATTTAGCCCCTAGTGAGACTGAAGTTAGTGAGACTAAATATAGTGAGACTGATTCTTTATTTATTGAGGATGAGGAGGATAGGAATACTCAACCTATTTTGAAAAGAAAAGTAGAAAAGGTCACAAAATATGATCGAGATTATATTTGGGGATTGGTACAAGATCAATTTAGACGAGAAGGTTTTTCTGAAACAGCCAGTGAAATTGCTATGACTGATTTTGAAAGAATCTATCAGTATGCTCTTGACAATGTTCGCTTTGTTAGACGAGCGGAAGTTTTGGCTGAATTTGTGTTTAACGGCTTGTATTCTGTTTGGAATAACCGTGTTAGAAAAGGAGGTGGTTAAAATGTCGCCAATCGAGTGGATATTAGTTATGCTCATTGTCATTTCAAGTGGTGTGACTATTTGGACATTGATAGTCGATCAGGGAGGGAGGATAAAGAAATGAGATTTATTGATTTATTTTCAGGTATCGGTGGTTTTCGACTTGGAATGGAAAGTGTTGGACACGAGTGTATTGGATTTTGTGAGATTGATAAATTTGCTAGAGAATCTTATAAGTCCATTTTTCAAACAGAAGGAGAAATAGAATTTCATGACATACGAGATGTTTCAGATGACGAATTTAAAAAACTTAGAGGGAAAGTCGATATCATCTGTGGGGGATTCCCTTGTCAAGCATTTTCAATCGCAGGAAGACGATTGGGATTTGAAGATACTAGAGGCACTCTGTTCTTTGAAATTGCTCGGGCGGCCAAACAAATCCAACCACGTTTTCTTTTTCTTGAAAATGTTAAAGGCCTACTCAATCACGATAAGGGACGGACGTTCACCACAATCCTTACCACGCTTGATGAATTGGGGTTTGATGTTGAGTGGCAGGTGCTTAACAGTAAGGATTTTGGCGTTCCCCAAAACAGAGAGAGGGTGTTTATTATCGGACATTCTAGAAAGAAAGGTACCAGACTCCTATTTCCTTTCAGACGAGAAGGTCAAGCAACTAACTCTGAGACTTTGAAAGAACTAGGGAATTTAAATCCATCAAGAAGTGGAATGAGTGGTAAAGTCTATTATTCAGAAGGTCTTGCGCCAACTTTAGTTCGTGGAAAAGGAGAAGGATTTAAGGTTGCGATTCCTTGTATGACACCAGATAGATTAGACAAAAGACAAAATGGTAGACGTTTCAAGGATAATCAAGAGCCAATGTTTACTTTAAATACTCAGGATCGTCATGGCATTGTCGTTGTTGGAGATTTACCGACTAGCTTTAAGGAGACAGGTCGTGTCTATGGAAGTGAGGGCTTATCTCCAACACTGACTACAATGCAAGGTGGAGATAAAATTCCTAAAATACTAATTCCAGAACCAATCCAATTTCTAAAAGTCCGAGAGGCAACGAAAAAAGGATATGCTCAAGCAGAAATAGGAGATTCAATCAATTTGGAAAGACCAAGTTCTCAGTATCGTCGTGGTAGAGTTGGCAAAGGTATAGCGAACACGTTAACAACTAGTGGTCAAATGGGAGTAGTAGTGGCTAGCTATGAAGGAGAAGATAAACAAGTTTATCATGTAGCTGGTGTCTTAATTGATGGGCAATTTTACCGTTTGAGGATACGACGAATCACTCCTAAAGAGTGTTTTCGCTTGCAGGGATTTCCTGATTGGGCTTTTGAAGCTGCTAGAAAAGTCTCTAGTAATAGTCAGCTCTATAAACAAGCTGGTAATAGTGTAACCGTTCCTGTGATTGCCGCAATCGCAAAAAAATTAAAAGAAATAGAGGAAAAAGATGAAAGCATTAAATAAAGAATCAATACTAGATTGTGATGAATTAGAAACAGAATTACATGATGCAGAAATGATGCAGTTGGATGAACAAATATTTTTGATGCCCAATTATCCATGTGAGTTTGAGGTGACATTTTTAGATTATTACCATAAAAAACACAATTACCCACTATTTTATGAATCCTATCTTCAAAACATTATGGAATTCCTTGAAAGTCAGGATATAAAGAACGGAGCTGATGCCTTTATAGATGATAATCATAATCTTGTTTTTGTTTTATATGGGCAAGGCTATCGAGCCGAGGGAAAAGAGGGAATACTTACAACCCAAGTAACTGTAAAAGCTTATGATGAAGACAAGAAATCAATTAACTTCTCCAATTTATTAGATTCCTTAATCGTCTCAGAATATCAAGTAGAACCGAATCTTTGGGAGGTCTCCCATGATTGATCTCTATCTAAGTAAAAACAACCATAGAAATCAACTTCTTTTAGACTTCTTCCAAAACTATGGCATCGAGGTATCTTGTCATTCAGTTTCTGAAATGACAAAGGATAAATTAATTGAGATGATGAGCTATTCTTCAGATTGTTTTGAGTTTTTATCTCCTAATTTATTACGATTTAAGAACCGTGACAATCTAAAATTAACGGATTTCATTGAAATGATATTAAAAAATCCTGAACTAACTATTAGACTTCCTCTTGCGGTTTCAAATAAGAGGGTTTATCCAAATCTGAATCTGGAGGAGGCTAGAGCTTTATTGCCAAGAGATACGAAACAATTGATTTACATGGCACAAACACATTATTTATCTAACTAAAGGAGAATCAATATGGCAGAACGATTTTGGGAGAACTTGTCCATTATTTTGGCTGAAAGAAATATCAGCTGGATTGAGTTAACCAGAAAAATGTTTGCGGGAGAGTTTCACTATCCAAGTGAATTGAATCGTTTGTATCAAAAGATTCGTCACTACAAGATGGAACAACGAATGCCTCAAAGTCCATGGGTAGAAAGGATTGTGCAGGTATTAGATTTAGATTATGAAGATTTATTTCGGAGGTAACTATGAAAAGAATAATTCCAGTTTATATATTCCAACAAGTAAATGTCCTATTGGTATCTCTATATTTACTGAAATTTCTTTGTATCGGTGAGTTAACTATACTAGAGATTATCTATGGTGCGTCGCTCATTTCTTTTTTATGGATGTATGGTCAACGAAAACAAGTGACCAAGGTCAATATGAAAATTAGGATGAAATGGCTTGGTATTGGATTCATTAGCCTACTGATTATAAGTCTATGTTTTAGCCTAATCCATTCTCAAGGAACCACGAATCAAGCAAATCTAATTGGCCTTCAACATCAAGTTCCTTGGTTTTCATTTTTATTGTTCTTAATCAATGCGAGTATGGTTGAAGAATTTCTGTATCGAGAAATTATATGGAATTTGGTGAGAAAATTAGATATTCGAGTTGCGTTGACAAGTGTTTTATTTGCCTTAGTACATCATCCAGGAACCATTCTAGCTTGGTGTTTATATGTTTCACTTGGGATGTTTTTAGGGATGGTACGCTATAAATCGGACTTATGGGGCAGTATGGGGCTACATTTGGTGTGGAACCTACTAGTTTATAGTTTGCTGCTTGTTTAGACAACGTTAGATTTTCAAAGGGAAATGAAATGCTAACGTTATGTAACAATGTTAGTCTTTTATTTCAAACTCTTTGATGAATATGAATTTAGCTCGACAGAAAAATAAGAAATGTGATAAAAATTTCAACTACTCTTATCTATAATAAAGCTACCTGTTCTTTGAAAATTGAATCCACTCCGTCTTGATTAGCGTGCCTGTGTAAGTAGGGACTGAGAGTATTTCCCTGTGAAGGGCAACTGGCACAAGACGTGTGTGAGAATTTTCTAACAGACACGGAGTTTATCGTTACCAGACTTAAACGATGCGACAAACTAGATAAAGGAGTTAATCATGAAAGTAGTAAACTTGTATGATTTGAAACAAATGGGAAATAAAGGTGGTTGCACCATCCAATTGATTCATCACTTTCCCTTTGGTATGGGCTTAGGACATCTCAAAAAAGACTACATTGAATTTAAACGTGTTGGTATCGTTGATGGGAAAGCAGTAGAAGTTACTCTTCGAGAACCTTATTCGAGAGATCTACTGCAGGTTGTCAAGTCGATTAAGCAACGTCAGAAATTGATAGCTTATCGTTATAAAGAAGGAAAGCTGCTATTTGTTAAGAAGGAGGCATCAGATGTCCTCTGAACAACAGGAACGAATGGCAGTTCAATATGCAGAGCGTAGTCTTTTATTTACTGTAAAAAGTCTCTTAAAGATTCTAGAATGGTCTAGACGTCAGGCTTTAGCACAGGATTCCGCCTATAAGATAGGGGTGCAGAAATTAGAAGAATTGCTACAATCTCCTTATTCGATTGATACGATTAATCTGAAAAAAGATTTTTTAGACAAACCAATTGATATAGAGAAGTTTAAAGCTTTTTTAGAAAAAGAAGAGATTCCTTTAGCCATCGCTTGGCAAGGGGATTCTCTGCATTTCTACACGAAAGACCGTTCGATTCTAGACAATCATTTAGACCATCTGTTAGAAAAGATGGTTAATGATCCAGAGAAATTAGCTGATTTTACCATGGATAAGTCATTAGACGATGCAATTGATGAGGCTAAATCCCAAATTACCTTTACTCAAGAAGGAGCCGTCAAACAGAAAGAGATGGTGAGATGATGTACAGTGGAAAGAAATTCCTACTATTCTCACTGTTAGGTATCTTACTAGGCTATCTTTTTCATCGTTTGACGCTTTTGTATGATTCCTATACTGGAAATAGCTTAGATAAATGGACTCATCTTCTAATGGAAGGTCAAGATGAAGTTCTTCAGTCGCCATGGAATGTTTCTTTTACTGGAAAATCAAGTGCTTTTTTTCTACTAGGTTTTGTGATGATGTTACTAGTTTATCTATATCTAGAGACTGGTAAAAAACAATACCGAGAAGGAGTAGAATACGGGAGCGCCCGTTTTGGAACTCTAAAAGAAAAGAAGCTCTTTTACGGTAAAGAATTTTCTCATGATACGATCTTAGCACAAGATGTTCGTTTGACATTATTAGATAAAAAATCACCCCAATATGATAGAAATAAGAATATTGCGGTGATCGGAGGTTCAGGAAGTGGGAAGACATTTCGCTTTGTAAAACCCAATCTGATTCAGATGAATAGTTCAAATATTGTCGTGGATCCTAAAGATCACTTAGCTGAGAAAACAGGAAGACTCTTTTTGGAACATGGCTACCAAGTAAAGGTGCTAGATTTAGTCAATATGAAGAACTCAGATGGCTTCAATCCTTTTCGCTATATAGAGACAGAAAATGATTTGAATCGCATGCTGACGGTTTATTTTAATAACACCAAAGGCTCTGGATCTCGTAGTGATCCATTTTGGGATGAAGCTTCTATGACTTTGGTACGAGCTTTAGCCTCTTACTTGGTCGATTTCTATAACCCACCTAAAACAAGAGAACAGCTCATAGAAGAAAGTCGTTTGAGTCAAACAGAATACCAAAACTTGTTGAAACGTCAAAAAAAAGAAGTGGAAGAGCGAAAAAAACGAGGGTGTTATCCAAGTTTTGCTGAAATCTCAAAACTCATTAAACACTTATCTAAGGGTGAAAACCAAGAAAAAAGTGTCTTAGAAATTCTATTTGAAAATTATGCTAAAAAGTATGGTACTGAAAATTTTACCATGCGAAATTGGGCAGATTTTCAAAATTATAAGGATAAGACTCTGGATTCTGTTATAGCTGTAACCACTGCTAAATTTGCCCTCTTCAATATTCAAAGTGTCATGGATTTGACCAAAAGAGATACCCTTGATATGAAGACATGGGGCCAGGAAAAATCAATGGTTTACTTAGTTATCCCAGATAACGATAGTACCTTTCGCTTTCTTTCAGCCCTCTTTTTTTCAACCGTATTTCAAACCCTAACAAGACAAGCAGATATTGATTTTAAGGGTCAATTGCCTCTTCATGTGAGAGTTTACTTAGATGAGTTCGCAAATATAGGAGAAATCCCAGATTTTGCTGAACAAACCTCAACAGTTCGTTCTCGTAATATGAGTCTCGTTCCCATTCTTCAAAATATTGCCCAACTTCAAGGGCTCTATAAAGAAAAAGAAGCTTGGAAAACCATTTTGGGGAACTGTGATAGTTTAGTCTACTTAGGTGGTAATGATGAAGATACCTTTAAATTTATGAGTGGCTTACTCGGTAAACAAACCATTGATGTTCGAAATACTAGTCGTTCCTTTGGCCAGACAGGTTCAGGATCCCTTTCCCATCAAAAGATTGCTCGTGATTTAATGACACCAGATGAGGTCGGAAACATGAAACGGCATGAATGCTTGGTTCGAATTGCCAATATGCCTGTCTTTAAAAGCAAAAAGTACAATTCCACTAAGCATCCAAACTGGAAATACCTAGCCAATCAAGAAACCGATGAACGGTGGTGGAACTATCAAATCAATCCTTTAAATCAAAGACAAGAAAATCATCTTGAAGGCCTTAGAATTCGTGATTTAACTTTTGAATCTAGTTTAAAATAAAAATAGAAAAGAGGAAATAGATGATTACGCATTTTAAAGGTTTTGTTTATGGAGTAGATGCAAGTGCTATGTTTGCACAAGCTATGTCTTTGTTACAGAAGGGATTGATTGCGGTTGGTGCCTTTCTCGTTGTTGTAGGAATTGTCAATCTTGCAACCAACATTAAAGATGGTGGACCAGGTGTTCGGAATGCCATTCTGGAAATTGTCGGTGGTGTTATGGTAGGGGCTGCTGGAGCCTTTGTAACTCAAATTTCAATTTAGGAGGATAAACAATGACATGAATCTTAGTTTAGTCTCACCCTTTGTTTACCTTGCATCTGAAAAAATATCAGCTGAAAATTTATTTGAAGGATTTAATGTAGATTTACAATCTACGGTAGATCTGATTAAATCTCTATCTAGCTACAATCCAACAGTTTGGACTTATATGTCTAGTATTACTAAAAGTGTCATGCAGCCTCTTGGAGTTGCGATTTTATCAGTTGTTCTCATCCTAGAATTTTCGAAGATGGCAAAGAAGATTGCTAACTCAGGAGGAGCGATGACCTTTGAAGCATTAGCGCCGATGTTGATTAGTTATATTATGGTCGCAGTTGTAATTACCAACACTACCGTCATTGTAGAAGCTATCATCGGGATTGCGAGTCACGCCATTGAACAAGTGGCCTCGATTGTGGCTCACGGTGGGGCAAAGTATGATACAATCTCTGGATTAAAAGGTTCAGGATTTATTGGCCGGATGATTGTGGGCTTTTTCGCCCTCCTCATTTGGCTAGTTCGGATAGTAAGTGCAGCCATGGTCAATCTTTTGGTATCTATTCGATTTATTCAACTCTACCTTATGATTCCATTTGCCCCTCTTACGATTCCAACATTTTTAAGTGATGAATGGAAGTCTATTGGTATTGGCTATTTAAAAAATATTATGGTCTATGCGGTACAAGGGGTTCTTATTTTTCTGATTGTTTCTCTTGTTCCTTTGTTTGAATCTGCTGGGAAAATAGCCGTTTCAAATGGTGCAGGAGTCCTACAATCTCTTGCGATTATGTTTGGTAGCTTAATACAAGCTATCTTGCTGATTATCGCTCTCGTTGGTTCTCAACGTACGGCACGCTCAATTTTAGGTATGTAATTAGATAAAGGCTAGGAAGTGAATGCTTCTTAGCCTTTTTAGAAAGGAAAGTCATGAATACACGTGTCTTTAAAGACATCTCAAAATACCAACACAGGGCTTGGTTAGGCTTCACCACAAGACAAATTATCTTTGTTTTACCAGCCTTTATTGTCACAATTATTGTTTTGGGCTTGAATCTCTTTTTCTGGCAATTTGGAGATTGGTTTGTTTACGGTTTTGTGTTTGCCTTTACCATCCCCCTCATGCTTTTTGGAGTCTATAAACCCAATGATTTATATTTTGAACATTATTTGAAATACCGTCTTCATTTTGAATTAACGGTTCCCCTACGCACAATTACAGGAAAGAAAGGACCTGAACATGAAAAGAAAATCAAATACATTAAAGAAACAAAAAACTTCAATGACTAATAAAAAAGAAGTAGTTAAAGGGAAAAAAGAGGAAGTGTTACCCTCTACGGCGAATACTCTTTATTATCAAGCCCTGTATCAAAATGGTCTAATGCAGGTAAAAGAAGATTATTTCTCACAAAGCTACTTACTTGGTGATGTCAATTACCAAACTGTTGGTTTAGAAGATAAGGGCGCAATCATTGAGAAGTATTCTGATTTGATTAACTCCCTAGATGACCAAACCAACTTCCAATTGACCATCTTTAATAAAAGATTGAATTTAGAAAAGTTTAGACAAAGTGTTTTGTATGAGGCAAAAGAAGATGGATATGATACCTATCGTAAAGAATTGAATCGGATGATGAATCAGAATTTAGACAGTGGTGAAAATAATTTCTCAGCTGTGAAACTGATTAGCTTTGGTAGAAAGGATTCTAATCCCAAACAAGCCTATCGTTCCTTGTCTCAAATTGGAGAATATTTCAAGAGTGGTTTTTCAGAAATTGATGCTCGCTTTGAATCCTTGGCTGGAGAAAACCGTGTCAACTTGTTGGCAGATATGCTTAGAGGAGAACACCATCTTCCTTTTTCTTACCGTGATTTAACGAGATCGGGTCAGACAACTCGTCACTTTATAGCTCCTAATCTCTTAGATTTCAAAAACAAGAATTACCTACAAATCAATGACCGATTATTGCAGATTGTCTATGTGAGAGACTACGGTATGGAATTAGGAGATCAGTTTATCAGAGACCTCATGCAAGGAGATTTGGAATTGATTGTAAGCCTTCATGCTCAAAGTTCGACCAAGGCAGATGCCATGAAGAAACTACGAACAAAGAAAACCTTGATGGAATCCCAAAAGATTGGGGAACAACAAAAACTAGCTCGTACAGGTATCTATTTGGAAAAAGTAGGCCATGTTTTAGAAAGCAATATCGATGAAGCTGAAGAACTCTTAAAAACCATGACCGAGACAGGAGATAAACTATTTCAAACGGTCTTCTTGATTGGGGTCTTTGGTCAGGACGAAGAAGAACTCAAACAAGCACTAGACACTATCCAACAAGTGGCCGGCTCAAATGACCTAATGATTGATAAACTTCCATATATGCAAGAAGCAGCCTTTAATAGTTTGCTGCCATTTGGTTGTGATTTTTTAGAGGGCGTATCACGGAGTTTATTAACATCCAATATAGCAGTGAACTCTCCTTGGACTTCAGTAGACTTACAAGACCGTAGTGGGAAATATTACGGTATCAATCAAATCTCAAGCAATATTATTACCATTGATCGAAGCCTATTAAATACACCGTCTGGTCTGATTTTAGGAACATCTGGAGCTGGGAAAGGGATGGCAACCAAGCATGAGATTATCACAACCAAAATCAAGGAATCTGGTGAAAATACAGAAATTATCATCGTGGATCCAGAAGCAGAGTACAGTGTTATTGGACGGGCTTTTGGGGGAGAAATGATTGATATTGCGCCTGATTCCCAAACCTATCTCAATGTCCTTGACTTGTCTGAAAAAAATATGGATGAGGATCCTGTAAAGGTAAAATCAGAATTTCTTTTATCCTTTATCGGCAAATTATTGGATAGAAAAATGGATGGAAGAGAAAAATCGATTATCGACCGAGTTACCAGACTTACCTATCAGTCTTTTAAAGAGCCTTCTTTGGAAGAATGGGTCTTTGTCTTGAGTCAACAACCAGAAGAAGAAGCGCAGAATTTGGCACTTGATATGGAACTGTATGTTGAAGGTTCTCTTGATATTTTTTCTCATAAGACCAATATTCAGACAGGCTCCAATTTCTTGATTTATAACGTTAAAAAGTTGGGAGATGAGCTGAAACAAATCGCCCTTATGGTGGTTTTTGATCAGATATGGAATCGTGTCGTTCGCAACCAAAAATTAGGGAAGAAGACCTGGATTTATTTTGATGAAATGCAGCTTCTTTTATTAGATAAATATGCCAGTGATTTCTTCTTTAAATTGTGGAGTCGTGTCAGAAAATATGGAGCTAGTCCGACTGGGATAACTCAAAATGTTGAAACCTTATTGTTAGATCCAAATGGTAGACGGATTATTGCAAATAGTGAATTTATGATTCTCCTCAAGCAAGCAAAAAATGACCGAGAAGAACTGGTTCAACTATTAGGCTTGTCAAAAGAACTCGAAAAATACCTAGTCAATCCAGAAAAAGGAGCAGGACTGATAAAAGCTGGTTCCGTTGTCGTTCCCTTTAAAAATAAGATTCCTCAAGGTACTCAATTGTTTGATATCATGAGTACAGATCCTGATAAAATGGCTTCTAACTAAGGGGAAGGTAAATGAAGGATAAAAGAGAAATTATACGTGCCCGAAAGGCATTTAGAAGAAGTCTAAAAGATGAGAAGAAATTCTTGAAACAAGGAAAGAAGGAGGTGAGGAAACAGAAAAAAGATTCCGCTATACTGGATGAAAAAGCATGGAAAAATGATATAAAGCAACAGCTGGAGAATATGAGAGAGGCTTCAAAGGCTAGAGTAAAACAAGCAAATGAAGACTACAATCATATTCTTCAAAATAGTCCTCCATCTCTTTTGAATCGCAAAGAATTAAGAGACAGACGATTGCCTCATGCTAGGAAACGATTGAAAATAGCCAAGAAGCAATTTAGAGAAGCCAAGGTAGAAGCAAAAGAAGAAAGAAAAGAGAGTCGTAAAGAAAGAAAAATCAATCAAAAATTTCTCTATGGTCAGGAAACGAAAGAAGAATCCAATTTTTTCTTTCAAGGGAAGAGTTTAGAAGAATTAAAAGCTAAGAAGGAAGTCAAGGCTGCTAAAGAAAATTTAAAATCTACTAAACAAGCCTATAAATCCAAAAAAGTCAGTAGGAAAGCCAAAACTTTTCTTTATGTCCTTGGACGTGAAGGTGGAGAGTTAGCTTCAGAAAATGAAGATTTAGAAGGCTATCGCACACTTCAAGAGACCATTAGAAAAGGGAAGCGCTACAGTCGGCTTTCTTATAATCTTGGAAAAGCTAGTGTCAAAACAGGACAAGCAACAGGTCGTTTTACCAAGAAAAGACTGACCAACACAAAAGAGCGATACCATCATTTTAAGGATGGAAAAGGATGGAAACTAGCGAAAGATAACCCAAGTTCCTTTAAAAATCGGTTTCGAAAATTAAAGAAACAAGGTCTTACCAGTGTCCGAAATATCTATCAAAAACTAAAAGCAGCCTTTTCCTTCTTTACATTTGCAGCTGGAAATCCTGCAACCTGGATAGTTGGAGGAATAGTCTTTATCCTCATACTGATGATGAGCTTCTTTTTAGGATTTTCATCTGCTAGTTTGATTCAACAAGATGAATTTGAATTAACAAAAGCTTATACCCACCTAACTTGGGAAGATGCAGAACATACTCGCACAAATGACAAAGGAATTACCTATTACACAAAAATTGATGATGTGATGGGCTATATGAACTTTAAATTCCACGACTATGAGTTACACAAACCAGTTCACTTATTTAGTTCAGAAACTTACAAGGATTATCTGTCTACTTTGTGGCATGATTTAAACGATGGGGATGATTTGAAATCCATGCAAGACCTCTATGAAACTCCTAAGTATAAACTATCGAAAGACGATCAAGAGGAAATGAAGGAACTAAAAGAAGAGGGTATGTATTCTTCCATGCAGGAATTGGATAATCCATTTGAAGGGAAAAGTAACGAAGATAGTTTAACCATGACTTATCGTTATGGATACTATGATTTAGACGGAAAACCTACTCTTCAGGAGTACATTCTACTAGAAGCTAAAGCTCACCAAGCAATTGTCGCACCAATGGATGGAGTTGTATCTCTAGATGGCGACAATGTTATTCTCACTAACGGAAAAGGAGAGAATGAGAGTCGCTTAACCTTATATTCCATTCATAATGGCCGTGCGATTGAGGGGACAAGAATCCTAACGGGTGATGTTGTTGGTGAAACACCAGACGATACAGGTTTGAAAGTTTCCTATCAAAAATATAAGAACAAGAAAGAAAAATTGGTGTATGTCAATCCGCAATTTTATTTTCCAAAAGTCATTCAACTTCAGACCACTATCTTACCTGCCATTGGTCAGTTTGGTGGAGATGAGTTTGAACGAGCGAAACATATTTATGAGTTTTTGAAATCTCAAGGGGCAAGCCCCCAAGCCATTGCGGCCATTTTAGGAAATTGGTCGGTAGAGTCTTCTATCAATCCTAAACGAGCTGAAGGGGATTATTTATCTCCTCCTGTTGGCGCTACCGATTCCTCATGGGATGATGAAACCTGGTTAGCGATAGGAGGGCCAGCCATTTATAGTGGTGCTTATCCTAATATTCTTCATAGAGGTCTAGGTTTAGGTCAATGGACGGATACTGCAGATGGTTCAACACGTCATACAGCTTTATTGAATTATGCACATATCAAAAATAAGAAGTGGTATGATTTAGATCTCCAACTTGATTTTATGCTTCATGGGGATAGTCCTTACTATCAAAGTTGGTTAAAGGATTTCTTTGGAAATACGGGCAGCGCAGCCAATCTAGCCCAACTCTTCCTTACCTATTGGGAGGGAAATTCTGGTGACAAACTACTGGAAAGACAAACCAGAGCAACGGAATGGTATTACCAAATTGAAAAAGGCTTCAGCCAAACAAATGGAGGACAGGCAAAAAGTGACCCGCAATCCCTTGAAGGGGTTCGTGGGGACTTGTATGAACATTCTGTTCCTGGTGGTGGAGATGGTATGGCCTATGCCTATGGACAATGTACATGGGGTGTTGCGGCTCGTATGAACCAGTTAGGATTAAAGCTAAAAGGTAGAAACGGAGAGAAGATTTCAATCATTAATACCATGGGAAATGGTCAGGACTGGGTTGCGACAGCTTCAAGTCTTGGTGGAGAAACGGGTTTCACACCAAAAGCAGGTGCTATTGTTTCTTTTGTCGGAGGTACCCATGGCACACCAGCAGACTATGGTCATGTGGCTTTTGTCGGTGCGAGACGTTTCTAACTGAAAAGGTTAGACACGTTCTTGAAAAATCAACCTGATAATCAGGTTAAATTTGAATAGAATGGAGAACTCTTATCTTGAAAATTGGAATGAAGGGGTAACGCCCTGAAACGATTTCTCTAATACTCCGACATGCGTTTATCTTGTGCAAAGGTAAAGGTTTGAAGCTCGGTGAAGTCGGCTGAAAGATACCGTCATTCTTAAGGACTTAAGAATCGAAAGTGTTCCAGAGGTGGAATATGTATCTGATAGGTCGGGAGTCATTAAAAACTAAATAGGGTGAGAATGTGCATGAGCACTGACGAACCAGCGAATGTACGCTCCGAAGGCGAGTACGTAGAAATGCGTATAACAACGTAAGTTGTTTCAACTTGAGGAAGAGTAAGAATCGACGATATGAAATTCCTTGTTATGTTACAGGCATATCAAAGTTGAAGGGGTATAGCTAGGCACCTAAGTTTAGTATTGATAAAGATAAGGGAACGTCGAAAGCTAGAGATGTGGAGGTTGCACAACCAGAGAAACATTGGAAAGAAAATCATAACTTTCCTTAATCTCTAGTGAGAGTGGTGGCACGACCTTTGAAAGTGTTGTAATGATACTGGAGGAACAGCCACTAGTCAATAGTGTATTGTTATGAACTTTATCATTTCATGGATTCTTGTAAGACATAAAAGGTCACGAATCCAAAGAGAGGAGTGATAGACCATGACGAAACCAAAAAATGATGACAAACTATTAAAACATCAAAAACTAAGGTATGCGGAATACTATGGCATGACCGAGATATTTGATGATTTATATTCCAAAAGTCAAAAGGGATTCAGTTTTAAGAACTTAATGAACATTATCATATCTCCCGAGAATATACTGCTCGCTTATCGTACCATAAAGCGGAATGGTGGTAGTCAAACCGAAGGAGTAGATGGTGTTACCATTAAAGATTTAGAAAATCTGACCCAAGAAGACTTTATCTCTAAAGTTCAAAGAAGATTTCAATATTATAGACCCAGAAAAGTCAGAAGAGTAGAGATTCCTAAGCCAAATGGGAAGAAACGACCACTTGGCATTCCCTCGATGTGGGACAGAGTGGCCCAACAGTGTATTTTACAAGTGTTGGATCCAATCTGTGAAGCGAAATTTTACAAACACAGTTATGGATTTAGACCCTTAAGGTCGGCTGATAACGCTATTATGGACTGTATGTATCGTATGAATAAAAGTCATATGACTTATGTCGTTGACGTTGATATTAAAGGCTTTTTTGATGAAGTGAATCATACTAAGTTAATGCGTCAAATCTGGACATTAGGTATCAGGGACAAACAACTTCTAGTGATTATTCGAAAAATGTTAAAAGCACCAATTGTTCTTCCGAATGGAAAAGTGACATATCCAACTAAGGGCACACCACAAGGAGGTATCTTATCTCCACTACTTGCCAATATCAATCTCAATGAATTTGATTGGTGGATAGGACGACAATGGGAAGAAAGAGATTGTAAGGAATTAGTTCCTCAATATAATTCCAAGGGAACAAGACACAAGTCACATGTTTACAGAAAGCTGCGAACTTCAACGACGCTAAAAGAAGTTTATATTGTCCGATATGCGGATGATTTTAAAATCTTTTGTCGAAATAGGAATGAGGCAGAGCGAACGTTTAAGGCTGTAAAATTGTGGTTAAAAGAACGACTTAACCTCCCTATTTCAGAGGAAAAATCTCAAATTACCAATCTGAGAAAGAAAAGCAGTGAATTCCTTGGGATTACTTTAAAGCTAGTTTCTAAGAATAATCGTTTGGTTTGTTTCTCTCATATTGCATCAAAAGCCAAGAAACGTATTAAACATCAACTGAAACAACAGATGAAATTGATACAAATTAAAGGTGCTAAAGAAACAATTATTCGTGAAATACAGAAGTATAATAGTATGGTTATCGGTATTCATAACTATTATAGTATGGCAACACATGTGAGTAAGGATTTAGAAGAAATTCATTATCAGCTTTATCTCTCTTTTAAAAATCGATTGCAGGCGAAAGGTCTGACAAAAATAGGAGAATACAAGGGAAAAGATAAAGGACTTCTCCCCTACCTCCAATCTCAAAATATTCGGTACTTAATGGGTTATCCAATTCTTCCAATTAGCTATGTCAAGACGAGAACACTAAAAGGAAGAAATAAGAATCTGAATAGGTATACTCCCGAGGGGAGAAAATTGATTCATAAACAACAGGAATCTGTTGAAACATGGAAATTAAAATGGCTGAGAGAACACTCAATTATAAATAAGCGTGCAACAGTTGAATACAATGATAATCGAATTTCTTTATTTGTAGCTCAAAAAGGGAAATGTGCTGTAACCGGTCAGGAATTGGATATGGATGATATTCATTGTCACCATAAGAGACCGTGGTTAGAAACAAAGGATGACTCTTATAGGAACCTTATCATTGTTGGACGAGATATTCATCGCCTGATTCACGCAACAAATGAGAAGGTTATCAAAAATCTCTTTCAGCTTTTGAATTTGAGTGATACAGGACTGACCAAATTAAATCAGTTGCGCGAACTTGCAGGAAATTCACCATTATTGAAAGAAAATTTGAACTTAGAACAATTATGTTAATCATATTAATACAGCACGATAAAGCAAAATCGTGATAATACACTATTGATGGAACGCCGTGTGCGGTGAAAGTCGCACGCACGGTGTGAAGCGGGGGAAAAGATGGAGATAGTATCAAAGTTTTACCTATCGCTATAGAAGGTCTATGATGATGGTTCTTTCCTTGTGTCTGAAACTAACTATGGTAGCAACCCTAACTATACCTTTAGAAAAATCTCTCAAGCAGATAGTGCCATTAGTTTTGCTTATACGGTGAAATAAAAGAATCATGTCATCAGTTTAGGTGACATGATTCTTAGTTTTTATAGAGTGACATATTTAATGCCATAGGCTGATAACTTACTTGATGATCGTCTTTAATCAATTGACTGTAAGCAACAAATCCGAACTGTTCATAAAATTGAATGACTTTAGGATGATTGATACTATCTAAAAATACCATCTGAGTTCCTACAATTGCTCGAAATTCTTCAATTTTTTGAATTACAATTTCAAATAACTCTTGTCCCGATAGTTTATTTAGCTTTGTGTTTTTGCCGAATTGACCGATAAGTAACACAGGGAGATAATCAATATTTTGGGGACTTTTCCCTTTTAGGACGAGTTTCTTTTTTAGGGATTTCTCTAAATCAGAAATATCAACAACTTTGAGAGATAAACTAAAGAATCCTATGATGTTACTTGTTTCAATTTCTTCAACGATAAAATTACGAGAACGATGTTGTTTTTCAAAATTGGGAGCTTTATCAGATAGATAAGTCAACATCTCTTCATTACCGTTGAAATTAACATTTTCTAAAATGATAGTTTTAAATAGCTCCTGAACTTGTTTCTTAGTTTTATCAGGAGCCAGCACTTGAATATTTTCAAGATATTGCTTAAGTGGTGTTACTTGAATTGTCATCTTACAGATACTTTGAAATGAGTTTATTTTTCGTTGGAGCGGTAGCGTCTTGTGATTCAATAGATTTCAAGACTGCTTGTAGCTTTTTAGATGGTTTATGATTAAGAATTTTTAGAGCATCTTCGTTTGTTAGTTTTATGTCACGTGTTAAACTGATTGTAGCCATTTGTTCTACCTCCTGTTTCTACTTAAATTCATTATAGCTTATTTTGAAAAAAAGTTCAATCTAAAGATAGTGTATGTTTTCTATAGTGTATAAATCCAAAATAAGTTTTTCTCTTGTATTTGTAGCTCATATTCGTTAGAATAATGGTGTAGATGAGTGGTCGGCTCATGGTCAATCTGATAGTAATCTTGGACATAAGGGCCAAGCGGTGGCGGACACCAGAACGAAATCCGATAGCAATCTTGGACGTAAGGGCCAAGCGGTGGCAGGCACCAGAATAAACCGACTGACTAGGTGGCTTACAGGTTCAGTAAGCCATCTATTTTTTATTATTACAATAGTTTATTTGAAAAAAATTTTCTGATTTACTTAAAATTAATTGACATATAATTAATTGACATATAATAGTAAAAATGGTATCATTGTTTTATAAAGAAACCGGTTTCAAAAAAAGAGAGAGGAGGATTTATTTTGTCGCATTGTTACTCAGGGTGTGCTTTGTTTGAAAGGAGAAATAAAATGAAAACGAAAAAAAATAGATTACTCGCTCTAGCTCTTATTTCAAGCTTTACATTAATGGGAGCTGTATCTGCCGCAGTGCAGTATCCTGATGGTGGTGTTTGGACCTATGGTGAGGGTTCTGGAGGAGGATGGGCTTTTTCAAATTACTACCATGGTAAAAAATACCATTATTCATCTATCGTGAGCAGATGGGATAGTGATTCTGATAAAGGAGAAGCTCCTGCTGGAAAAACTTCCTACGCATGGATTTGGACCAAATGGGGAGAACAAGTATCATTTTACTATGATTATGACTAATCGTTCATTGGTTTAAATCGTTCCCCTTGTACGAGCTACAAGGGGAATCATTTTTTTATAAGGAGTCTACTATGAAGAAACTATTTATTTGCTTGTCTACTATTTTTCTCAGTTGCTTCTTCATTTGGATTATTATCTTACGTGCCCCTCAGTATCTCTATACTAGTTATGACTCCGTTACCCTGCTACGTGTTAAAAAGGGGGCACAAGAGCCGACTCGTGAGGAGTTTGAGCGAGAGTTGGAGAAGTTTGCAAGCTCGGAGCAGAGTTTGATTGCCAGACGGATAGTAGAGCCGAGTAAGGATGGAAGCACCAACTTCACCTATGCGACCTATGGTCAGGGAAGCTTGCCAAAAGAGTTTCAAGTGGCCAGCCAAGAAAGCCGAGAACGGAGCGATCCTCTCAATAGCTACCTTCTCTTATCTGGTTCATTGACCAAGGAAAAATTAGCTGCAAAATTAGATGATTTAGGTTATAAAGCGATTGCAGACCGCAAAACTCCTCCGTATCTTTTAGCTTTTTGGATTGCTTTAAATCCGTTGTTGTTGATTAGTTTAGCTATATTTGGATTAGCTTTCTTTGCTATGGTGATTATCACTCGGATTAAGGAGATGCGGGCTGCAGGGCTTCAGCTCTTTTCAGGACAGACCCTCTTGTCCATTATAGGAAGCGCCTTATACGATGACGTCAAGTGGCTTTGCTTAGCTGGGGGGGGATCCCTTATAGTGGGAGGTGCTGTACTCCTCGGCCAAGGGCTCTTTTATTCCGTTCTTTTAGCAACCTTTAGTATCGGAGTGGGGCTTTATCTTCTCTTTTTATTGGGAATTTCGCTCGTACTGAGCCTGCTCTACTTGATGAGCTTGAGCTACAAGGCTTTGGTTCCTGTGTTAAAAGGACGTTTGCCCCTCAAACGTTTGATGACCTTGACCTTGCTATGTCAGTTGGTTGCTGTCTTTACAGTAGGTTATGCAGTCAAGACTGGCTTGACTTCTTACCAGCGTTTACAGGAACTCCAGCTATCCAAGCAAGCTTGGGAAGATCGAGCAGATTATTACCAAATTTCCTTTGGGATCGGTGATAGAGGAAAAAATGCGGAAAATCAGAGCAAGTGGTATGCCTTTGCCAAGGAAGCAATCGAAGAAGAACAAGCCCTTTATGTAAAGGATAATCTGTTCCATTTTGCCAATCCACAAGGAAAAAATGAACAGGGAGAGACATTGGATACCTATAGTCCGGATGCTAATACGCTCTATGTTAGTCCCAGTTATTTGGAGAAGGAAAAGGTCGTGGTAGATGCTGAGACCAAACAGAAGTTAGCCCATCTCCAAAAAGGTGAGTTTATTCTCTTGCTCCCAGAACATTTGCGCTCTCGAGAAGCAGAACTAAAAAAAATCTTTGAAGAAAGATTGAGTTATTATGGAAAATCTGGTGAGGAGGCAAGTGCTCCTTTGGATTATGAGATGAAAGCGCACGTTAGTTATCTTTCAATGGGAGAAAAGCGGTTTGTTTATAATAACGGTGAGAATCCCGTATCCACTCAGTATTTGACTGATCCGATTTTAGTGGTATTCACGCCGACTTCTACAGGTGATAGTTTTACATCCTTATCTAGTTGGTCTATCAATGCTGCTAAGAATATTTTTGTCAAAGGATATGAAGATGGGATTAAACTCTTGAAAAATGCAGAAATTTATGATCAAGTCTCCTATCTCAAGGAGGGACGAAGTGTTTACCTCGCACGTTACTATGAGGTTCAAACAGAAACTCTAACCCTTATTTTAGGAGCTATTATTGGAATCGCGAGTTCTTTGCTTCTCTTTTATTCTGTGAATCTTCTTTATTTTGAACAATTCCGTCGTGAGATTTTGATTAAACGAATTTCTGGTTTGCGATTTTTTGAAACACACGCTCAGTATATGATTAGTCAATTTGCTAGTTTTGTATTCGGTGCGAGTCTCTTTATTTGGCGTAGTCGGGATGTGATGATTGGATTGGTAACTTTATCAATCTTCCTCGTTATTGCTATACTGACTCTCTACCGTCAAGCACAGAAAGAATCTCGTGTTTCTATGACCATTATGAAAGGAAAATAGGATGATTGAACTAAAGAATATATCTAAAAAATTTGGAAGCCGTCAGCTATTTTCAGATATTAATCTTCATTTTGAAGGTGGGAAAATTTATGCCTTAATCGGTACAAGTGGCTGTGGTAAGACAACACTCTTGAATATGATTGGACGATTAGAGCCATATGACAAAGGGCAAATCATCTATGATGGCACCTCTCTTAAAGACATTAAGCCCTCTGTTTTCTTTAGAGATTACTTGGGATATTTATTTCAAGATTTTGGCTTAATTGAAAGCCAAACCGTCAAAGAGAATCTCAATCTGGGTTTAGTTGGTAAAAAGTTGAAAGAAAAAGAGAAACTCTCTTTGATGAAACAAGCTCTAAACCGTGTAAACCTCTCTTATTTGGATTTAAAGCAACCTATATTTGAGTTATCAGGAGGAGAAGCACAACGTGTTGCACTAGCGAAGATAATTTTAAAAGATCCGCCTTTGATTCTTGCAGATGAACCAACCGCTTCGCTAGACCCCAAAAACTCTGAGGAATTACTCTCTATCCTAGAATCTTTAAAAAATCCGAATCGAACCATTATTATTGCGACCCACAATCCTCTTATTTGGGAGCAAGTGGACCAAGTCATTCGAGTTACCGATTTATCACATAGATGATATGGCAAGATTCAGCAATAAGAAAGTTTTTGATTATATACAGCATAAATTTCGAAAATCTGGAGTACTTGTTTATAATCACAATATTATTTGAGAACGCAGTTTTGGCTCGTTCTCTTTTTTTGTTGTGATACTTCTTTCAAGGAATATTTGGTAGGATTGGAGTGAAAAAAGATTAACTAGGAAAGAAGGAAGTATATGGAAGCCATTTATCAACGTGATTCGGATCAAGATGGACTAACTGATGCTCAAGAATTAGCGCTAGGAACCAATCCTATTAGCGCAGATTCTGATGGTGATGGTCGTTCAGATTTAGTGGAAGTAGAAGAAGGAACCAATCCCTTAGAAAAGGATTTACAAGACATAGACCAAACAAGTATAACTGAACCATCTTCAGTATTTATGGAAATGAAACAAAAGATTTCAGATATGATGGAGAGTCACTACAAGGAATTTATACAGGCTCTGATTAGTATTGAAACAGGGATTGAAAACCAACAAGACCTAGAAGACTTATATACTTACTACATGAGAACAGATTCTGTTTCTCTTTTGTCTAGTGATTTAGAAACCAGTCCTCAAGAGGTTGAAATGGAGATAGAGTTGTAGGGGAATCATGTGATTCTCCTATTTTCGTATAGATGAAAGGAGTGAGTATGGAAGTAATGCAATTATTGGCTATGTTTCGTGGAACAATTCCAAAAGATAGGGAGAAAATGGACCTATTTCTTCGTTATCAAGCGCAACATTTTGATGAGAAATGGCAGGATTTGGTAGAGAGTTTTTTGGCTGAAGAGGGCAAGATAGAAGAGATTCCTCACGTATATTCTTTTGATCAAGATATTGTTTCTTTCCTAGAGGCCAGTTCTGAAAATAATGATCAAGATTTAGAAAGTTACACAAGAAATTTTGGACAAGCAGGTCTAAGTAAATTATCTCAATTAAGTAATTTTGAGAAAAACTTGGTGCTAGAAGTCGCAACCTATAATCTTTTCACTCGATTTTACATCCAATCTGAAAAAGAGAAGCTAACACCATTAAGTGAGCTTGTATTTCATCAGAATCAGGATGTCAATTTAGTCAATGTCTATCGGGTTGCGAATAATCTATCTGATCGCATTAGTAGAGATATAGAGGAGTTTCTTCTAATGGTTGATTCCAAAGAACTAAAAAAAGAAGTTCTTGAGATTCATTTTGAAGAAAAAGAAGGAGATGTTCTAGCCTATTTGGGCTCAGAATTGATGGCTACTTTAGATATCGTTACGGATCTTGTCCATCATGAAGAAAACTACCAACAACTCCCACTGACACAAAAGCTGAAGATTATTACTTATTTTGATGAAGTAAAGGCTATAAGAGAAAAGTCTAAGCAAGTAGAGGAAGCAGTCTTACCTTTAGATAATATTGACCAGGTAGAAGAAAATGTGGAAGTTCATTCCCTAACTAAAGTAGATAAAATTGTAGAAGAAGCTTTGAGGGAATATCCGATTGGTTCACAAGTAAGTTATAAAGGACAAGTATTTCAGTTGGTTTCAATTGAAAATGCACAGTTAAATGGCTTAGTTCGCCTAGAGCTATTCAATGATTCCAACAAGTTATTTGAAGAAAATCCTATCTTATACTTGAACAGTTTAGAAGAGATTGAACAAGTATTGTCTCATGTAGAACTTGAAAAAGAAAATTCAGAGATTGAGATGGATTCATCAAGTGAAAGTCTGGAAATAGATTTGTATTCCTATCTGGAAGAAGATAATGAAAAGGATAAGGAAACAGAAACGCTTATTGAAGGCATAGAAGAGACAGATGTCCATGTTCTAGATTTTGTTTTTCCAGATGATTTAGAGGACTTTTATCCTAAGACAAATCGAGAAAAGATTGAAACGAATATCGCCGCAATTGAACTTGTTAAAAGATTAGAAAAAGAGGGACGACAAGCGCATCCAGAAGAACAAGAGCTACTAGCCAAGTATGTCGGCTGGGGTGGTCTTGCCAATGAATTTTTCGATGAACTCAATCCAAAGTATGAAGCAGAACGTTTAACTCTTAGGAGCTTAGTAAGTAAGTCAGAATACTCCACCATGAAACAAAGTTCTCTCACAGCCTATTATACAGACCCAATGATTATTCGCCAGATTTGGCAAAAATTACTGGATGATGGTTTTGAGGGAGGGAGGATATTAGATCCTTCTATGGGGACTGGGAACTTCTTTGCGGCGATGCCTAGAAGTATACGAGAGAAATCAGAACTCTATGGGGTTGAATTAGACAGTGTGACAGGCGCAATCGCAAAACAACTCCATCCCAATACCCATATTGAAGTGCGAGGATTTGAAGAAGTTCCCTATCAAAATAATAGTTTTGATTTAGTCTTAACGAATGTTCCTTTTGGAAATTTTCGCATTGCCGATAAAAACTATGATAAACCTTATATGATTCACGACTACTTTGTCAAACACTCACTTGATTTAGTAAGAGACGGAGGACAAGTGTCGATTATCTCATCTATCGGGACAATGGATAAGCGGACAGATAATATCTTACAAGAGATTAAATCCAACACTCATTTTTTAGGGGGAGTTCGGTTGCCGGATACGACTTTTAAAAGCATTGCAGGTACTCGAGTGACTACAGATCTTCTCTTCTTTCAAAAGGATCAAGCAAAGGATCTTAATGAGGAGGAACTTGTTTTTAGTGGTTCTATTCCCTTTGAGGAGGATAAGCGTGTCTGGATCAATCCTTATTTTGATGGGAAATACAATACACAAGTTTTGGGTGAATATGAGGTACGTAATTTTAATGGGGGAACTCTCAATGTTAAGGGGGTATCAGAAACATTATCTACTGACATAATGAAAGCATTAGAGAATGTGGAAGCACCTAAACAAATTGACAATTCTTTGAAAGCACCTGTTTTTATCCAAGAAGAAGTGGATAATTCTATCCCAAGTCGTATACGTGAGAACTTAGCGCTCTATTCTTTTGGATATGAGGGAAATCAAATTTATTACCGAGATACGCATGGCATTCGGAAAAGTTCAAAAGTAGACGAAATTAGTTATTATGTAGACGAGAAGGGAGAGTTTAAAGATTGGGACAGTTCTTTGTCTGAACATAAAATAGATCGATTCGTGCAACTTCATTTGACAGATGAGGAAGCACTAGATGTTTACAAGTCAGAAGAAGCGAGTAAAAGAGGGAAATATAAGGGACTGTTCAAAAAAACTGTCTTTTATGAAAGTCCCTTATCGGATAAGGACATTAGTCGTATTAAGGGCATGGTTGATTTGAGAGAGACCTATCAATCCTTAATTGAAATTCAACGTCATCAAGATTATAGTCGGGCTGATTTTCAGGAATTGCTTAGTAAACTCAATCGTGAATATGACCGTTTTGTAAGTCAATTTGGATACTTGAATGCTTCCGTTAATCGGAACTTATTTGATAGTGACGATAAGTATTCTTTACTAGCAAGTTTAGAAGATGAATACATCGATTCTAAATATCAGAAAGTAAAATATA
This sequence comes from Streptococcus sp. oral taxon 431, assembly GCF_001553685.1. Lineage (NCBI taxonomy): Bacteria > Bacillati > Bacillota > Bacilli > Lactobacillales > Streptococcaceae > Streptococcus > Streptococcus sp. oral taxon 431. The sequence goes on from NZ_CP014264.1 coordinate 965,542, forward strand.
AAAAATCTTTAGCCTTTGAGAAAGCATTGGTTAGGCCAGAGAGAGTGATCGCAAGAGTCTCAACGGCTCTAGATGCCTTAAACTCTAGTTTATCGGATGGTAGAGGGGTTGATTTAGACTATATGGTATCAATTTATCCCGAACATAGCCAAGCTGCTATTTTAGATGAGATAGGTGACCAGATTTTAATGGATCCAGAAAGCTATTTAAGAGGAGAAAGAAAATATCTTTCTAAGAACCAGTTTTTATCAGGAGACATTCTCAACAAAATAGAAGTAGTTCAACTATTAGTAGAGGAAAACAACCAAGAATATGATTGGAACCATGCTTTAGATTTGTTAGAATCTGTTCGCCCTCCACGGATTCATCTGGCAGATATTGAGTTTAAAATAGGGTCACGTTGGATTCCTCAATCCGTTTATGGTAAATTTGCTTTTGAATGTTTTACCAATCGTGAATTTGAATTGTCTTCGCCAGATGTTGAACAAGTCATTGAAGTGAATCCTGTCGATGGCCAGGTTCATTTAAGGACATCATTTGCTTATCGCTATCCAAGTGCCAAAGATAGTAGTCTTGGAGTCAGTGGGTCACGTTATGATACAGGAAGAAAGGTTTTTGAGAATTTACTAAATTCAAACCAACCGACGATTACTATGACTGTTACGGAAGGAGAAAAGAAAAAGACCATCACAGATTTGGAAAAAACCTCTGTTCTAAGAGCAAAAGAGCAGCATTTACAAGAGCTCTTTCAAGAATTTGTATCACGGTATCCAGAAGTCCAACAAGTCATTGAGGAAAGCTATAATCGTCTTTATAATCGGACGGTTAGTCGAGAGTATGACGGTAGCCATCTAGTCATTGATGGCTTGGCACAAAACATCAGTCTTCGTCCTCACCAAGAGAATGCCATTCAAAGAATTATAGAAGAAAAAAGAGCATTATTAGCTCATGAGGTAGGTTCAGGAAAGACCTTGACCATGCTTGGTGCTGGGTTTAAATTAAAGGAGTTAGGGATGGTTCATAAGCCCTTGTATGTGGTGCCCTCTAGTTTGTCTGCTCAGTTTGGCCAAGAAATCATGAAATTTTTCCCTACTAAAAAAGTCTTTGTGACCACTAAGAAAGATTTTGTGAAGGCGAGAAGAAAACAATTTGTGTCACGTATTATTACAGGAGATTACGATGCCATTGTCATTGGAGATTCTCAATTTGAAAAAATCCCTGTCAGTAAGGAAAGACAGATGAACTATATAGAGGATAAACTCAACGAACTACGAGAGATTAAAACACATTCTGAAAATAAGTATACCGTTAAAGAAGCAGAGCAATCAATAAGTGGTCTAGAGAAACAATTGGAAGAACTCCAACGCTTTAATCGTGATAGTTTTATTGATTTTGAGAACTTAGGAATTGATTTTCTCTTTGTGGATGAAGCACATCATTTTAAAAATATACGACCAATTACTGGACTTGGGAATGTAGCAGGGATTACCAATACAACGTCTAAGAAGAATGTGGATATGGAAATGAAGGTTCGACAGATTCAGGAAGAACATGATTTTAAGAATATTGTTTTTGCGACAGGAACACCTGTTTCCAATTCTATTAGTGAGTTATATACTATGATGAACTATATTCAACCAGATATTTTAAAACGCTATCAAGTTGATTATTTTGACTCTTGGGTAGGTGCTTTTGGAGAAATTCAAAACTCTATGGAATTAGCTCCTACAGGGGATAAGTACCAGCCTAAGAAACGATTTAAAAAGTTTGTCAATCTACCTGAGTTGATGAAAATCTATAAAGAAACAGCCGATATTCAAACACAAGATATGTTGGATTTACCTGTTCCAGAAGCTCATATTATCCCTATTGAGAGTGAGTTAACTGAAAACCAGAAACTCTATTTAGAAGAATTAGTTATGAGGTCAGATGCTGTCAAATGTGGAACAGTTGATCCAAGTCAGGATAACATGTTAAAAATTACGGGTGAGGCACGAAAATTAGCTATTGATATGCGTTTATTGGACTCTAGTTATAGTCTAGCAGACAATCATAAACTGCTTCAGGTAGTGGATAATGTTGAGAGAATTTATCGTGAAGGAATGGAAAATAAGGCTACTCAGATGATTTTTTCAGATATTGGAACACCTAAGAAAAAGGACAATGGCTTTGATGTTTATTCTGAGATTAAGGCATTATTAGTTGATAGAGGAATCCCTAGTAAAGAAATTGCCTTTGTACATGATGCCAATAGTGATGAAAAGAAGAACAGTTTGTCTCGAAAGGTTAATGCAGGAGAGGTGCGGATTCTCCTTGCTTCAACTGAAAAAGGAGGAACAGGTTTAAATGTTCAGAGCAAGATGAAAGCAGTTCATCACCTGGATGTACCGTGGAGACCAAGTGATATTCAGCAACGCAATGGACGGATTATCCGACAAGGAAATGAAAACAAGGAAGTGGATATTTACCACTATATTACCAAAGGTTCGTTTGATAATTATCTATGGGCAACTCAGGAGAACAAACTCCGTTATATTAAGCAGATTATGACTTCTAAGGAGCCGATTCGTGCTGCAGAAGACATTGATGAGCAGACCATGACAGCTTCTGATTTTAAGGCACTAGCAACAGGTAATCCTTATCTCAAATATAAGATGGAACTAGAGAATGATCTAACCCTATTAGAAAATCAAAGACGCGCCTTTCAACGTAGCAAGGATCACTATCGTCATACAATCTCTTACTGTGAAGAAAATATTCCCATTCTTGAGAAACGATTAAGCAAGTATGAAGGCGACATTCAACAGTCTGAAATGTCGAAAGACCAATCATTTTCTATGACAGTAGGTAAGCAAGCTTTTGAGCAACGAGCTGAAGCAGGTGAATCCCTACACCGTCTTATCCGTCATAATCAATCTGACAGCAAAGAATTCCGTACCCTAGCCAGTTATCGAGGATTTGACATTAAAATGCTTAGTCTTCCAACAAATCAACCTCTTCCTGAAACTTTCTCTGTTAAGATTGTAGGAGAAAATCGGTATTCTGTCAGTTTAGATTTGTATTCTCCTTTGGGGACAATTCAAAGACTCCAACATACGATAGACCACATTAAAGATGACCAAGTGAAAACTCAGAACTTATTGGATGAATTAAAGGATAAATGGACTACTGCTAAGGTAGAAATTGAGAAAAATTTTCCAAAGGAAGAGGATTATCAAACTAAAAAGGCCGAATACGATGTACTCGCGCCATTGATTGAAACTGAAACGGATTTAGATATTATTGATCAGGCCTTACGACAATTCCACGAAAAAGGAAAAGAAAAGCTAGAACAACTTTCTTTTGAATTAGATTAAAAAATATATATAAATAGCGGACAAGAAAAGAAAAGCGCGGTAAAATAAAGATAGAAAGAAACGAGGTAACGATTATGATGGAAGATACCTATTATCAATTAGAAGAGGCTTTGGTACAGGGATTTCAAACACCTGAAGAATACCAAGCCTACAAGGAACTAAAGGAACATTATGAGGAAGTGACAGGCGATTACAGTTTTTCTATACGAGAACTCACTAGTCAACTGGAAATCGGTCTTCAGAATCATCGAGGTGTGGACTTTGAAGAACATGAAAAAGAGGAGTATTTGGACTTAGTTCAAAAGCTAGAGGAATTTGATTCCTCTCTTGCCACCCATTATCGTCAATTGATTGACTAGAGAGTAGAAAGTCATGAATGATTTACTCCTTATCCCAGTAATTTTTTTAGCAGTAGGAGGAATTCTCATTCTTTTATGGAGACTCTTTCTTATTGCCAGTGGACTTTTCCTGATTGGTTTTGTCAGTTTTCTTATTTTCGTGGAGGTCTATGGAATTTATTTGTTCTTTACTGAACCGACTTTATACTTTGATGATATCAGACAACATGGTTTAACTAGTTTTACGGCTGTGTACCTTTTCATCAATCTGATGTTGGTTCTAGGATTCAGTTGGCGTTTCATAAACTCCAAAACTAAGGAAAGTATATAAACTTGTTAGATGGTTAAAAAACTTTATCTGAATCTAAATTCGGATAAGGTTTTTTATTAGCCTTGATTCTTTCATATACTTTATAGCTAAATTGGAGCAGTAATTTATGAAAATCATTATCCTCACTGTTATTACTTGTATTTATGGCTTGTTTATGTCGTTCAATATGAGAAAGAGCTCTTCTCAAATTTTCTTCTTTTAAATTTTTCATAGTTACATTATAAGCTGAAGACAGATAGTTTTGATATTTTTCTCTGAACTGTACGATTTTGCGCCTGAAATGTAGGAATCACCTTTAGTTGTTGTGTGATAAAACTTACAAGTTCTTTTTGTTATTCTTGACCTAGTTTTTATAGAAAGAAGGTCTAAGATGTTAAATAAAGTCAAAACTAAAGCCTTAATTAGTGTTGGAGCAGTAGCCGCAACTAGCTTTATTCTCATGATGGGATATACTGCTGGTCAACATTCTACTGCTAAACAAAGTCGCAAAGAGATTGAATTGGCTGCAGCTAAACTTGTGGAAGATAAACAAGCAGAAGATAAAGCCAGTATTTTGTCATCGGATACTGTAAAAGAATTTTTGACACAGTACTATACGAAAGAAAAGCTCGGAGAAAATAATACACGCATTCAACCTTATATGACTGAATCAGCTTATTCTCAAGAATTGACAAGTCAAAACGATGCCATGAACCAAGTGTATAAGGACTATATTTTGGATTATCATTTTGAAAAAGCTGATATCTTTGTCAATCAGACTACGAATCAAGCCATTGCCATGGTCTCTTATAATGTAACCTATGTATCTGATTTAAAGAATGTAAACCAATCAAAGACTAATCAGACAGAAACAAGAACAGTTAAGTTATCCTATTCTAAACTACCTGGTAAGTTATTGGTCAACCAAGTACAGGTTTGGAAATCTGGGTTGGATGATTTAGATAAGGCAACTCCTAAAACTTTAGAAGAATCATCATCAATACCATCACTGCCAAATACTACGACAAAATGATGATATTGCATGGAAATAGAAGAATGTAAGCAAATTTCAATTCTTGATGTAGCCAATCGTTTAGGTATCTCCTTTAAACAAGTTTCTAGCCGTGTCTATGAACATCCTGAACACGATTCATTCCGAATTTTTTCAACTACCAATACTTTTAAATGGTTTTCAAGAGATATTCAAGGTGATGTCATTGATTTTGTTCGACTTGTTAAGGGAATTTCCTTTAAAGAAGCTCTAGCTTTTCTTTCTGAAGAACCTTTTCAAAAAGAAGTTGTTCAAGAAAAAAGAGAGAGACCATTTTATTATCCTTTAAAGAGAGTAGAAGATTCTAACTGTAGTCTGGCCAGATACTATTTAACAGAATGTAGAGGAATCTCAGAAGAAATCGTACAAAAGATGATTCAACAAGGTTTGATGGCACAAGCCAATTGGAAAACAAATGAAACTGTTGAACCTGTTATTGTTTTTAAAAGCTTTGATCATCATCACAAGCTACAGGCTGCAAGCCTACAAGGGATTTATAAGAATCATTCTATCCCAAGAGAGAGGTTAAAAACAATTCTAAAAGGAAGCCATGGACATGTTGGAATATCCTTTGACATTGGTAAACCAAATAAGCTGGTCTTTTGTGAATCGTTCATCGACTTGATGAGCTATTACGAACTTCATCAACAAAATCTATCTGATGTTCGTTTGGTGTCTATGGAGGGATTAAAAAGGTCTGTTGTTGCTTATCAAACTTTACGACTGATAGCTGAAGAAAATCAGAAGTTGGAATTCTTAGATACAGTAACACCTTCAAAGTTATTGCCTTTGATCAATACAATTCGTGATACCACCAGCTATTTTGATAATCATCCTGATTTATTGACACTTGCGGTAGATTGTGATGATGCAGGAAAAGATTTTTATGATAAGTTATCTCAAGCAGGATTGCCTGTTTTACTGGATTTACCTGATAATGAATTTGGGAAAGAAAAAATAGACTGGAACGATATTCTTAGAGAAAAGAAATCAGATTTACAATTTATGCTTGAGACTGCAAAAGAGCAATTGGGGAATCAACCAGTAGGACAAACCTCTCAATGTTTAGAATTGTGATAACAAAATCAAGATGTTTTAGCTAATATTAGAATGAAGGAGGATTGTATATGACCATAATCGAACGCTTAGAAGAAAAGGTCACTAGGCAAGAAAGCAAGGTAGCAAGAGAGACAGAAAAGCTCGCTTCTTACAAAGAGCAACTGGAGACAGCGATGTTTGCGACGTTCAAAAGGCGTCAAAGCATTAGTCACATGAGTTTTGAAGAAGCTCTTGACCATGCCTTCGGTAGAGAAAGACAATTCGATGATTCTGAATTTAGAAAGGATGAAATGAGTGAATGACAAAAGATTGGAATTTTAATCAACCATTAGAGAGTAAATCAGAAAATCAAGAAGATCCAGATAAAATTGCGGCCTTATTTGGAAATCATCAAGGAGGTAATGATGTAAATTATGAAGCAGCTTTTCAAAAGCGTAAACAAGCACCTGTGACGGAATCAAATTCTAGTTCTAAACCCAAAGTTACAGAGGTTAGAACAGGAAAAGAGACAGATATCACTACAAGTTATCAGCAACATCTTAAAAGACTTATTGCAGATAACAATAGCGATATTCAAAGTAGTCAAAAGAAAATTGAAGAGCTACATACGTTGATCGACACAAAGAATAAAGACAATAAGAAATTGCAGTCAATTTATGATGCGATTTCCGAATTACACTAAGCAGTCCTGATAGGCTGCTTTTTTTGAGAGGTTATAGATGTTTACAAAACTTTTTAAGAAAAACCAAGACAATAGTGATGTATTTAAGAAGCTAATTCATAGACTATCTGATATGTCTGTCCAAGATCTTGAAAAAATAGACCGACTGTTAGATATCATTTTCACTCCAGATCAAGGATCAGAACAACTAAAAACAGAAGCAACTTACAGAGAAGAAACTTTGGACGACACATTAAAGGAAGCTAAGAATCAACTTCATAAGGAACAATTGGAGAAGAATTTAGAGAGATTTAGGAAAGATGGAATGAAATAAATGGTTTTATAAAATTTTCTTTTACTTGCATAAAGTCTTGTGTTATACTTTTAGTATAGACTAGAGAAGGAAGTAAATATTTTGGAGTTGACTACCAAGCAGGAAAAGCAACTAGGTCAGACTCAGTGGTTCCATGCGACATTGTTCCGACATTTAGAATCGTTAAAAAAAGGTATCAATGTTCAATTTAACTTAGGGAGTGAGCTAGATTTTGGACCTGGTTTCTATATTACGCCTGACTTTGAACAAGCTAGAAAATTTATCAATAAACAAGTTGAAGTTCTAAATAACATTATGGCGAATAAAGATATTTTTGAGTCAGAAGAAGAATTCGGAATTATATTAGAATTTCGTATTTCAAATTTTGTAGAAATTTTTAAGAACCCAGACTATCATTGTCACTATTTTGCAAAACATAAAAAATCAGAGTCAGATTTAGATTTTGCGGAATTTGTCTTTCAAAATCGGGAAAATCCAGATGAATTACAACACCATTTTGATTTTATCTATGGTGTTCAGACTGATGACAATCCAACCCAAGCTTTAGCTCGTTTTCGTCAGAATGAAATTACAAAAGAAGAAATGCTTTCTGAGTTTAGAAAACCCTATTCTTTTAAACAATTATCCATTCACAACCAATCTTTTTGTGATATAATGAAAATAGAGAAGGTTTATCAATCAAAGACAGGAGAGGAGTTACAAAAATGGCAGTAGTATCATTGGAAAATAATATTAAACTATATAGTTCAGAATTATTTCAAGCACTATTAAAAGCCTCTAATTATAAATTGGATGAGCGTATTGCTCAGACTGTTGCAGAAGGCTATGCTCGTAATCTAGATTATTCTGATCCTGAACTGATGCATGTTGGTGTAACTTCGGTTGCTAACAATCTGCTTACAAAAATTAAACAAGAGTATTTTATTGTATAGGATTTTGAAATAAGCGACCTCAAAAGAAAGAAATTATTCTTAGCCAAGTTGATAGCTAGCAGTTCAGTTATCAGGGTTAATAGTAGCGAGTCAGACGGACTGACTCGCTTTTTCATTATTTTGTTTTTTTCCCGATGAAATCGTAATAAATGTCTATCTGAATAATTCAGTTGCGTTTCGTGTCAATCGGCTTGTGAATCATTTTCTGTCAAGTTAGAAATGAAACTCCTGTCGGAATGAGTTAGACTGACAAATCTAGACGAAGTTTTCAGTATTTAATGTGATAGATTAGGCTTAAAAATCTCATTTTACAGAGTTGAAAGAAGTTGCTTCATCGACACAATTCAAAGATCGATTGGAATGATTCTCATTTATAAAGTAATTTGAGTACGCATCCTGTTTTATGCTATGTCTATATGATATAATGAAAAAGAGGTATAAACTATGTCAGATTTAGAGATTAAAAAAATTGATATCAAAGATTTTGGTTGCTATAAAGATTACAAACAGCATAGTCAATCAGGTATCGGTAATGATTTTAATGATGGAAGAATTAATATTTTTTACGGTAGAAACTATTCAGGAAAAAGTACTTATTCGAAAATTTTTCAAAGTATTGAACTTAAGCAACTTCCAGAAAAGTATGAAAATATAGATTTTGAAGTCAAACTAGCTAATCATAGGATTATTAAGTCAAACGAAATAGGTAGCGACTTACCAATAGATTGTAAAGTTTTCAATCAGCAATTTATTGACGATAATATTTATCTTCACAATGACAATAAATTAAATAGTTTCCAAATTTCGATAGGTAGTGATACTAATGAAACCTTGAAGAAAATTGAAGATATACGATTAAACGAACTTAAACCCAGAAATGAAAAATTGTCACAGGTTGAATCGGATATAACTAAAAAACAAAAAAAGCTTAAGAGTAGTGAAAATGTTTTGAATTCAAAACTGAGAACAACTGCATCAAAAATCAAGAATTTAAAGAATCCCTCGGTCGTAGTTGGTAATAAATATGATATACGAGATATAAAGGAAGAGTTTAAAAAATATTCAGCTCATTTTCCTATTTTACCATTACAAGATGATGAGAAGGCTGTAGCTGAGTTAGAAAAGAATGTTGAACAAGCCAAAATACGAATTCTCGAAAAAAACATAAATAAACCACAAAAAATTGATTTAGTTAGTTTTGATAAAAATTTTAATTTCACATTATTTTTAGAAAATACGAAGAAGCTTTTATCTAAAGTTGTCTCAGTAAGTAATATTCTAGATGAATATAAAGATAGTCCAGATAAAATAAATTGGATTAAGCATGGTGTTGATATCCATGGAGATAATCCAGAAAAATGTGTATTTTGTGGTAACGGCATTGATGGTGAGCTTATTAAAAATCTAAAGTTGGCTTTTTCTGATGAGTTAAGCTCTCTGGAAAACGAATTAGTGCTGCAAAATAATAGGATAAAATCAGAAATCCAAAAATTAGATGCTATTCCAAATATTAATAAGGAAGATTATTTTAAAGAATCTGTATCTGATATTCAAAATATAAACAAAGAGATTGAAAATAATATTAATAATAGAAAAAGAGTTCTAGAAATACTAGAATCAAAAATTTCAGAAAAACAACGAGACATTTTTTCTAAAATTGAAATTAATGATTTAAATTGGATTGATTTTTCCGAAATTCAAGTTGAGATTAACTCACTATATGATGGTACTATTAAACAGATAGAACAATTTGAGGATAGGAAAACTAAAAGCATAGATTTTCTTCGAAGATATTATATCGTAAAAGAGTTCCCTGTATCTGAGTTCACTAAACTATCTCAAGAAGTTGACCAACTTGAAGAATATATAAATGAGAATTCCAAAGAACAGAAAAAATTAAAGGAAGAAAAAGAAAAATTTGAGCAAGATATTATTGAACTTGAAGGTAGTTTAAAGTCAGAATCTGAAGCAGCAAAACGTATAAATATGATACTTCAAAATTCTTTAGCACATTCAGAGATGTCCCTAAAATCAGTCGATGATGAGGAAGGTATATATTTCGAAGTTTCTCGTAATGAAGAAAGAGCATATAATCTAAGTGAAGGAGAAAAATCATTAATAGCCTTTGCTTATTATATTACAAGATTAGAAAGTTTGTCGACAGAAGAAAAGTCAAAAACAATCTTATTTATTGATGACCCTGTCTCTAGTCTGGATGAAAATAACATTTTTTATATCTACAACCTAATTTTTTGTCTTCTAGAAAAGAAAGAATTTTTACAATACTTCTTGTCCACTCATAATCTAGATTTCTTGAAATATACAAATAGATTTTCTAATAAAAAAGATTATTACTTAATAGAAAAGATAAAAGAAGCTGAAAATATCCCGTCAAAAAGTTATATAAAAAAATTGCCTACGCATTTATCAAATAAAGTCACAGAATTTGTATTCCTGTTTGAACAAATATATAGAGTGGCAACAGAAGATGAACACGAAAATAATTTTTCTGTTTTTTATAATTTTCCAAACAACGGTAGAAAATTTATTGAAACTCTTTTATACTTTAAATATCCTGACTATAAAACAAAGAATGACGATAAAATTATTAATTATTTCGGAGATGAGAATGCTCCATTTATGCAACGTATAAATAATGAGTACTCTCATGGAGAAGATAGGTTTGATAGAACTCGCAATCCCATTAATACATGCGAGTTTAAGCATGATGCTAGAATAATATTAGGCGCCTTACATTGAAATGATCCAGAACAATTTAAATCATTTCTCAATAATAGTAATTTAACTCACCCCGATTTTCTGGAAGATAGATAAAAATAACGACATTTCATTAAAGAGATGTACTTATACTAAACGAAAATCAAAGAGCAAACTAGGAAGCTAGTCGCAGACTGTACTTAGGTACGGCAAGGCGAAGCTGACGCGGTTTGAATTTGATTTTCGAAGAGTATTATCTCTATACTGTTGAGTGTTGTGCTCCCTTTTAGGTGGCTTTTTTAGAAGTAAAGTTTAGTATAGAAAAACAAGACACAACTCACCAAAATTGGTGAGTTATGTTTTTTATGTTATAATGGTATTATCAAATGAAGGGAGTTTGCCATGATTGGAAAAAACATAAAATCCTTACGTAAAACACATGACTTAACACCACCCGAATTTGCCCGAATTATAGGAATATCTCGAAATAGCTTAAGTTGTTATGAAAATAGAATTAGTTCAGTCTCTACGGAACTAATAGATATCATTTGTCAAAAGTTTAATGTATCTTATGTAGATATTGTAGGAGAAGACAAAATGCTCAATCCTGTTGAAGATTATGAACTGACTTTAAAAATTGAAATTGTGAAAGAAAGAGGTGCTAATCTATTATCTCGACTCTATCGTTATCAAGATAGTCAGGGAATTAGCATTGATGATGAATCTAATCCTTGGATTTTAATGAGTGATGATCTATCTGACTTGATTCATACGAATATCTATTTAGTAGAAACTTTTGATGAAATAGAGAGGTATAGCGGCTATTTGGATGGAATTGAACGTATGTTAGAGATATCTGAAAAACGGATGGTAGCCTGATGGAAATTCAAGATTATACCGATAGTCAATTTAAACAGGCTTTAGCAAGGAACCTTCGCTCACTGACAAGAGGAAAAAAGTCCAGTAAGCAAACTAATATGTCTGCTGATATTGTTTATTTAACTGCTTCTCACAACGAATTAAGAAGAAAGAGAGAACTGTTTCCAGAAAATGATAATTTTATCTGCTATGTACAATATGATAGAAGTAAAAAATTTCCAATTCATAACATCATAGTAGATTCATATTAAAAAAAGAATAGAGAGGGATATTTGGAATTCAATTGGAATCCAAATTATAGAGGGCCTTTACTATGGATGTTATTAAGGATTTAGCAACAGTAATTTCTATGATTGTTTCTACGATTACTATAGCAGGAATATACTATTCTGATAATGGAGAAGTTGAAAAACGTAAAAAAATATTTTTAAAAAATATTGCCTTAATAATTGTCTTTACCATTTTATTATGGATATTTAGTATCTATTTATTAAGAATATATTTTCAAACAGATTTATTGACAGTTTTGTCATTGGTTAATCCAACTTTAGTTTTTTTCTTTATCTTATGTACTGTAACAGTCAGTATGAATTCCTTTATTTATTCAAGAAAAAAATTTTTATCTAACATCAAGAATGATGAGATAATTTATGTTTTTTACAAAAAATATCTTACAATTCACAAAAAACTGAATAGAGGTAAACTTTGGAAATATAGTCAATCTTATTTGTTCCCATTTATTAAGTCAGTTCTAATAGGAGTGTATATTTTATTAGGAATTCTTTCTATTTTTATTATTTTTATTAATCATTTTGATAACGAGGTAAAACAGTTCCCGTTTCAATCTCTCGAAAGGTTCTATTTAAAAAATATCAGTGATGGTAAAGTTTATTCGATTGATACTGAAACTGACTTTGATATAGTTATGACTTCTGAAAACAAAATCCCACAGTCACTATACAGTATTGAAGATAATATTTATAGTTTACCTATAGATAATCAGAGAATAAAGTTGAAAAAAGGAACAAAGCTATTTGAGTCATCAGTTGAGAAAGTAAAAATTTATAGGAATAACAAAGAAAGTGTTACAGTGAATAAAGCTGAAGGTAAAACATTCTTAATATTAGAACAAGATGATGTTTTTGATTTGGTTTCGGATAGTAAAGATTCTACGAAAAAGAAATCATATTTATTTTTATCAAATCAATACAGGAAACTAGAAAAGGAAATGCAAACGGTAAAATCCTTAATCCTACCTGGTATAATAGGATTTATTATATTTGGTTTAACATTTTTGCTAACCAATTTTTATTTTTTCCCATTAATCATTGTAATATTTGGTGGATTTGTTGATATGTTATTACTTCAAATTAATAATAACAATTCATTTCATATAGCAATGGTTCTTTCGATTTTAGTAGCTCTTTATTTTCTAATTTGTATTGTTATTTATGATTGTTGTGTGGTGAATCTCCATGAATCAAAGGATACAATAAAACTGATAAGGTATCATTATAAAAAATTTTCATATCAAATCAGAAAGCAAGATTTAATCGAAAATTTATTAAATGGCAAGACATGCGGGTGTCATGTGGTTAAATTTCCTTATTTAGTAGGTGAAAATAGAACAGAACCTAAAATTATTTTTTTCATCTATAAAAACTATTGGGATATTTTAAGGTTACCTATTTTATACTTTAAATGTAAAAAGCACTAGAGAGCCAGTTCTGTCTCTCTTTTTTCTTACTCTCATCTTCATGCTGTGATACCTTTTCCAAATTTCCTCTGATATACTTTTTTCAACTTTAAAAAATCCAACTAAGATTTTTCTACTGGGGGTTTGGGGGCGAAGCCACCAAGTTATCTTATCGTTAGCTGTCAAAACTAGAAGTTTTTGATCGGTTGGCGATATGATTTTTGGGATATTGTGGACACAATATCTGAGCTCGCAAAGACCGAACAAGAACCAAGTGAGGTCTTTAGGAAGCGTACTGACAATGTGAGGTAGACTTACACTGTCAGACAAGTAGAATATTGAAGGGATATCAGAATGGGACAAGAAATTAAGTCAATCCGAAAGCAATTTAGAATTACGAGACAAGAAGAAAAACAGATAAAAGAAATGATGAGGGAACAAAAAGTGGATAGTTTCTCAGAATTTCTTCGTCAAAATTTATTGAAAAAGAATTATCAGGATAGAATTTTTGAAAGTTGGTTCTCCCTTTGGCAGTGTCAAAAGTTTGAACAGATTAGTCGAGATGTGTATGAAGTTCTGGTTGTCGCAAGAGAAAATCATCAAGTGACTCAAGAACACGTCTCAATCTTATTGACTTGCGTTCAAGAATTGATTGCAGAAGTGAATCAAGTGCAGCCACTCAGTCGTGAGTTCCGTGAAAAATATATGGGTTAGGAGGATGTAATGGTTTATCGCTATCGTACCAATCTCAAAAAAGTATTTCTAACTGATCCAGAATTACACCAATTGAATGAACGGATTGCTAAGAGCAATTGTCAAAATTTCTCAGTCTATGCCAGAAAAGTTTTGCTTAATCCCAATATGTCATTTGTCACGATTAACACTGATACTTATGACCAGTTAGTTTTTGAATTGAGACGGATTGGAAATAACATCAATCAAATTGCGCGTGCGATTAATCAAAGCCATCTGATTTCTCAGGACCAATTACAAGAATTGAGTAAAGGAGTCGGAGAGTTAATTAAGGAAGTGGACAAAGAATTTCAAGTGGAGGTGAAAAGACTGAAGGAGTTTCATGGTAGTTACTAAACACTTTGCGACGCACGGTAAAAAATATCGTAGGCGTTTGATTAAGTATATTCTCAATCCCGATAAAACAGATGATTTGAAATTGGTATCTGATTTTGGCATGAGCAATTACTTGGACTTCCCTAGTCATGCAGAAATGGTAGAAATGTACAATGTCAACTTCACCAATAATGACAAGTTGTACGAATCCAGAAACGACCGACAAGAAAAACACCAACAAACTATTCATGCCCATCATCTCATCCAATCATTTTCTCCTGAAGATAATCTGACACCTGAAGAAATTAATCGTATTGGTTATGAGACCATGATGGAATTAACAGGAGGATGTTTTCGTTTCATCGTGGCAACTCACACAGACAAAGATCATATTCATAATCACATCCTAATCAATGCTATAGATCGTAATTCAGATAAAAAATTGATATGGAACTATGTTATAGAAAGAAATTTTCGTATGATTTCTGACCGTATTTCAAAAATAGCTGGTGCAAAAATTATTGAGAAGTGTTATTCCTATCGTGATTATAAAAAATATAGGGAATCTAGTCATAAGTTTGAATTGAAACAACGTCTCTATTTTTTGATGCAGCAATCTAAATCGTTTGATGATTTTTTAGAGAAAGCAAAGCAGTTGCATGTTCAGATTGATTTTAGTCAGAAGCATAGCCGTTTTTTGATGACGGATCGTGCAATGACAAAACCAATTCGAGGACGCCAACTCAGCAAACGAGATCTATATGATGACGAATTTTTTAGAATGCATTTTGCTAAGCAAGAGATTGAAAGTCGTTTAGAATTTTTGTTGAACCGTGTCAATTCTTTAGAAGAGTTAATAACAAAAGCAAAAGAATTGAATTTAACCATTGGCTTAAAACAAAAAAATGTAACTTTTATCCTGGAAGAAGATAATCAAAAGATAAGTTTGGGTCATCAAAAAATAAGTGATAAGAAATTATATGATGTCAAATTTTTTCAAGATTATTTTAAAAATAAGGAAGTCGGTGTTTCAGAAGGATTAGAGAATTTACAGGAACAGTACCATGCTTTCCGAGAAGAACGAGATAAGGATAAAGTATCCACTGAAGAGATTGAGGAAGCCTTTGAGACATTTAAGGAAAAACGAGATACCGTTCGTGAATTTGAAGTGGAACTTGCAGAGAACCAAATAGAGAAGCTAGTTGATGAGGGCATTTATATCAAAGTGTCTTTTGGTATTAAGCAGAGTGGTCTCATTTTCATTCCCAATTATCAATTAGATATTCTAGAAGAAGAGAATCAAACAAAATATAAAATTTTTATACGTGAGACAACCTCATACTTTGTATATAACAAAGAACATTCGGATAAGAATCAGTATGTCGAAGGACGAACATTGATAAGACAGCTAACCAACGATAGTCGAGTAATACCATACAGAAGATCTACAGTTAAGAGTCTACAGGAAAAGATTACCGAGATTAACCTCTTCATTGAATTAACTGAAGCAGATAAGAAATACCAAGACATTAAAGATGAGTTAGTAAAAGAAATAGCAGAGACAGATATAAAACTAAATCAAATTAATGAAAAAATCGCCAACTTAAATAAGATGGCGGAAGTACTTATCAATTTGAAGAGTGAAGATATAAGCAGTCGAAAGCTTGCAAGATATGACTTTTCAAAATTGAACTTGACAGAATCAGCGTCGTTAGAGTATGTGAATGAAGAAATAAGAAAGCTACAAGAGGAACTCGGTCATTATCTTGATGAGTATGAGGATTTAGTGAGAAGATTAAAAACATTTGTAAGAATTTTGAATATGGATGGAGAAGCAAATCAGAAATTACAAACTGATATTACTATAGAATAGAAGATTCTATAACTATAGAAAATACTACATTTCTAGATCTAAGGTTATTCAATTACATTTACTCATTCGTTAACTGGTTTCTTATAAGCAACATCAGACACAAGTCAAAAACGAAAATCATAATCTCTTACAAAGGGCCAACACTAAATTGACTAGTTATCTTTCTGACATCTTCTCCAAGACAGGACAGTATCTCTCGACTCTCTTTATTAACGGGGAAGTCATAGACTGTGATAACGTGATTCCTTACATTCATAAGCATGTCAAAGAAAGTCCTGGAGAATTAGCTGAAGCTATGAATGTGAAGTTATCACTAGACGATCGCTTTCTCTTGGAACAGAGCTTAGAAGAATAACGGATGTATCAGGATCTCATTTAAAAATTGACCTGTGAGATTCAGGCTTATATCGAAAAGGAGTTTCCCTGAAGAAAAAAGATACCTTCAAACAATTACTGGTGTGAGCGAAGCAAGTGCAGCCACTGTTTTAACCGAGATTGGATCAACAGTAACAGATGGACACTTAGCTGCTTCTTAGTAAGAGAGATGTTCTTAACATCTCAGTAGTTGTAAAGAAAGGAGAAGAATAATATGGATGCTTATAAAAAAGTTTCGATTTCTTTATTCACCACAAAGAAAATGCCCAATTCAAAAAGTTTATACGAGGTCGTGACTTAATTCGTCAGATTTCTCATGGCAGAAAATACATTTCTAAACGCAAAGTCAGAGAAGAAAATGGGCTCAACCCCCAACTAACTTGGTTGCATAGTTTCTCAATGAAGCCAGCGGTTCACAGTTTCCCAATCTTGAAGTGCGTGAATTAACAAAAATAGTCTTTCGATTTGTACTGACCCCCAAAAGTTGGACAAATAATTATTGAAAGGATTTAGTTCTGTATTGCACAGGGCTAAGTCCTTTTAGTTTGACTTTGATTCGTTTGTTGTTGTAGTAATCAATGTAGTCCACAATAGTTTGTTCAAGGTCTTCTAAAGACCTAAAGTGCTTTTCATAACCATAAAACATTTCGGATTTTAAAATTCCAAAGAAGGACTCCATCATACCGTTGTCTGGGCTGTTTCCCTTGCGTGACATAGATGGCTGAATTCCCTTACTCTCTAGAAACCGATGATAAAAATCGTGTTGGTATTGCAAGCCTTGATCGCTATGGAGAATCGTATTTGTGTAATGATTCTCACTGAAGGCCTGGTTTAACATAGTTTTCACCTGTTCTAAATTTGGTGAAGTTGAAAGATTATAGGCGATAATTTCGCTGTTAAAGCCATCTAAAACAGGTGATAAATAGAGTTTTTGACTAGATTAATGATATTTCCTACTTGTTCCTTATACAGTTTTCGTTTTCTCGACAGTAATTCTGTGATTCGTTCCTTGAGTCTTTTTTCTGAGTAATCTTCTCCAATTGTTTTTCCTCTGGTGAATCGTTCCTTATACTTATGTCTGAAGGCAATATGTTTCCCATGCTTGATTTCATAGTCTATTTTTTCCATTTTAGACAGAAAATCATCCCAATTTTTTGATTGTCTAATTACTCTATCAATATCAAATTGCAGTTTACTTTTCCAAGATGTTCCTTGCTTTCGTTGATTATCTTCATACCATGATTTACCATTTGGTTTGTATTTTTTCTTAAAGGTTTCGTAGTACTCATCTATAATAGATAGCCCTTTTTCCTTACAGATTAGATCGCTTTGATAGCGGATTTGATGATAGGTTTTCTTATTGGATTGATAACATTTTCCTGTCACCATATTGACGTTATTGAAGATGATATGATTATGGATATGCCCTTTATAAATATGAGTACTTAGTACAAATTCGTATTCATCTTTTAAGACTCTTTTACAGAGTTCCAGTCCAATTTCGTGAGCCAATTCTGGGGAGATTTCTCCAGGCAAAAAAGATTGTATGAGGTGTCTTGCTAGAACAGTTCCATGAACTTGTTCTTGTTCTCGTCTTTTTAAAAATTGAGTATGCGCTGTTGTAACGTGACACTTATGCGTGCTAATAAGAATTTCTTGGTCTGTCTTTTCGTTATTTGTGATGTAGTCGATAGCAAGATTTAACGTTGATTTAATAGGGTGAATCTTAGTGACTGCCATTTTGCTTCTCTCCTGCCTTATGTGTTCTTGAGAGTAAAAGAGAGTGTATTTGCCAGATTTCTTTTGAGAGGGAGTCTATTTTTTCCTTCATTGTTTGTATGTCATCTTTATAGATAACAGCAGTAGTATTGACACGTTTTGCAATTTGATTGATGTTGTTAGTTGCATCATAGAGGAGTCCTTGTAAGTCTACCACAAAAATATCTCCTTCCAAGACAAATTTACGTATAAAATGACTCATGGTTTTACATTTGGTAAGTTTTATTTTTTTCTCAAAAATTTGTTTTTCTTCTTCGTTAAGGCATATTTTGAGCTGAATATTTCTTGTTCTGTTTGCCATAGTTACTTTCTCCTTGCAGTGTATTTCGGGGTCTTAGGGGATTCCCTAACAAGTTTAAATTGATAAAAAAGAAGCAGTTCCACAAGGGGCTGCTTCATCAATTTGTCGTAAGTGTGTACACACTTACTGTGCTTGCTACTAAACAGTAGATAGCGGTAAGCTAATTTATATTATAGATAATTAATTCACTATTTTATTGTAGTGCTCAATATAATTTTTATAGAATTTATCTTCACTTAAAATTTTAAGAACTTTTAAAGCATCTAGCATTTTATCTTTACCGTCTAAGTTGCCTTCTTTATAAAGTAAATAGCCAGAAGCATAGATGAATACGGTTTTCTCATAAAAACTGGTTTCATTATTTAAAAGATATTCGACTTCTTTTAAAAGATACCTCGCATTTTTGAAGTGACCCTTGTCAATACTAACAATTAGACAATTAATAGTAAGTTGAATAACCAATCTTTTATTACTCTCTGCTCGAATGTAGTATCTAATCTTGTTTAATAATTCCTTTGTTAATAAAAAGATAGTTTGATAAGTTAATTGTCTAAAACAGTTGCCAAATAGAGAAATTTCATAGTAGCCCCAATGTTCGACTTTAAATAGATAATCAACGAGCTCTTCTAATTCACTTTTGGAGGGATATATATCTTTAGAGTAATTATTAAGAATAGATTTTAAAAGAGTGATTTCAAAGTTTTTTAAAGTGCTTTTGTCTTTGTTTTGATAACTCTCTAAAATTTTTATTATATTCTGAATATCATTTGAAGCAGTAGAATCTCTTACTTCATTTATCATGATTTTAAAATCATAATCAGAAAAACCTCTATTAATAATTAAAAATTCATCGAAGGAAGTATTTAACTTATTTAAAAGATAATTCAACTTAGAACAAGATATTTCAGACTCACCTCTTTCAAATCTTGAAAGTTGTGATTTTGATATAACATCATCGGCTAATTTATTTATACTAACTTGCTTACTCGTCCTGATAAAGCGTAGTGTTTTCCCGAAATCGTCCATAAATCATCCCACTTTCACAACAAAAAATTGGTTTTTCTAATATTAGTTTACAATAAGTCTAAAATAAAGGAAAGGAAAAAGTTTATGAAGAGGCTCATAAAAATTTTACTGTTTATTATATGTGACATATTAATCATTGTAGGTGGTTAATCCTAAAAGCAATAAGGATGGATGAGTCCTTATGTACATAAGGGAGAGTAGATACTAATCTACTCTCCCACTCCTAAACGTACAGAAAAAATTACTGAAGGAAGGTTACTTATGAAAAAAATAGGAAGTATCTACAGACATTATTCAAATCGAAAACTCATTTCACTGACAGTTATTTTTACACTGATATATGCAATTTTACCAGTATCTAGTGTTATGTTTTTAAAGGGGTTTTTAAATTATATTGAAGGAGTAAGTAATCTTCAACTAACGATTGTAAGTTCTGTATTCTATCTCCTTCTGAGCTTCTTGGGTCCCCCACTATCACAAATTTTTGAAACAGAGTTAGCAGAATTTCGATTATCCTATTTGGTAACTTCTTATTTTGAAAAAACAATAGATCTACCAATTGAAAGTACAATCTCAGAGATAGATTTAACAACAAATAGGAATGGGGAACTATTTTCTGCTCAAAGTTGGAAAGGATATCAGCGATTGATGAAGTTAGTCCCATCCTCTCTCGCAATTATTTCTTCATTAGTTTTAATCGCAATCATGAACGATAATTTGACTAGGGTATTTATGATTGTCATGACTTTACTAGCTTTGTTGGTTCACTATTTTAATGGTAAAATTCCTGAATTAAATCAAGCGATTGATGTATTAGCACAAAGTCAAAAGAATTATACAGGATTTTATTCCAGTGTTTTAACGGATAGCAAAATGCTACGTGAAATTAAATCATCGAGCTATGAAAATTTTGTACAGAAAAAGTTGTCTGACAGACTTTTACAGTTCTATGAATTGAGTACGAATAAAATTAATCAGTATGGTTTGAATTTATTGTATATTAGTGTGTTATCTGCTCTTCCTTATCTAACAGGAATCATTTTGATTTTACTAGGTGTTCATAGTGGATATCTGAGAGTTACAGACGGAATCTTTTATCTATCAATGATTAAAGTGGTTCAGGATAATATAAGCAAACTATTGAAAAATGGAGAAAAAATAAAAACAGATATTCGTCTATATGACTTATATGAAGACTTTTTATGCTTGACTACTACTTATCAAAATGAAGTTCAAAAAGTAAGTATTGGAGAAATTAACAAGGTAGAGTTTGTAGATGTTTCTTATAAATATCCCAATAGTGACCAGTATGTTTTGAAGGATATAAAATATTGTTTTGAATCTCCCAATCGAGTAGCAATTGTTGGCGAGAGTGGTTCTGGTAAAACAACTCTAATTAAATTATTATGTGGTTTTATAAGGCCAACTGTCGGACAGATTTTAGTGAATGGGATTGATTTAAACAAAATCGATTTGAAAAGTTATCACCAGCAACTTGCAACTGTTTTTCAAAAAACTGATTTTCTTGCCTTTACATTTCGAGAAAATGTATTATCGAAATTTGATTGCTCACAAATCAAACGATTAGATACCTTGATAAAAGAATTAGAAATACAGGATATGATTAGAAATCTACCACAAGGAATTGATAGTCACTATACCAAATATTTTTCAGAAGAAGGAGTACAACTTTCTGGCGGACAGGTCCAAATGCTGTTATTACTTCGTTCTATGATGAAAGATTCAAGTTTATATATCTTAGATGAAGCCACTTCAGCCATGGATATTAATAATGAAGTAAAAACAATTAGGGAGTTTTTGAAAATAACTTCAGAAAAGATGTCTATTATAGTAACACATCGGTTGTTGGCTACTAAATTTTCTGATGATATTTTAGTATTAGATAATGGTGAACTTGTTGAAACAGGCAAGCACCACGAACTTTTAGAAAATAATGGATATTACGCTAACTTATACAAACTACAGAATAAGGGATATGGGGAGGAATAATCTATGGATTGTATCAAAAGAAAATTCATACCAGTATTTATTCTCTATGTGACTCTGTTAGTGATGACAAATACACTTTTTAACCTTTTTCCTACGGTATTAGTCTATCTCCTTACGGCCTACAGTGATCAATTTAATTTGCTTTTTATCTTAGTTATTATACTGTTCTATTTAATTTGTCGTTTAATATCAGATTTCGCAACTAAAAAGGCTGAAATGTTCTATCAGGTGTTATCTGAGTCAAAGAAGACTAAGATTGTATCAAAAATGTTGAGCCATACTTACTCAGAATTACAATCATCAGAGATTAGAACAAAGTTATCAAATACCTTATTTGCTATCGATAACCAGTCTCTTTTCATTCGATATTATGAAATTATTACTACACTAGTCTACACATCTGTAACATTGCTTTTTAGCGCTGCTATCATTAGTAAGATCAATCCATTTGTGGCACTAACATGCGTAGTGATAGTCGGGCTATCTATTGGCATAAACGAGTTAAAAAAGAAAATACTATTGATGAGAACAAATAAGTTATTAAACATCAATAAGGGACTTAACTATTTTGAACAACTAGCAAAGAATGAACTATTTTTAAGTGATAATAAAGTTTATGATCTATCTATTTTAGTAAATTCACGGTTTCATAAGTATACAGCAAAGACAAATAAGACACTCCGAAAAGGGATGTTTAGAGTTGCCTTTTTTGATGGTGTCAGTTCATTTTTAGGTGTGGCTAGTCTAGTTATCGGTTCAATCATGTTAATCACTTTATCAAAAAATCAAGCATTTTCTGAACTTAGCCTCGCTATTACCGCACTATTTACTTTTGTTGGCATGATTGAAAACTCTTTTGCAGCTTACTTACAATTATTGACCGTCTGCACCCAACTTTCGTCTTATTATAGCCTAGATAAATTAAAATGTGTACCAAGTAATTTTGATGACACCAGTGAGTACGCTATTGAGATGAATAATATTTCTTACGCCTATACAGGAAGTAATAAAGTCATTGATAACCTTACAATGAAGATTAAAAAAGGAGAAACAGTAGCTTTAGTAGGTGAAAATGGAAGTGGAAAAACAACCTTAATTGGTATTATTGCCGGGATTCTAGAACCACAAACTGGATCTGTTTCTAACGGAGTAAATCATAATTATGCGTTTGTTCAACAAGAGTCAATCCAATTTCCAGAAAGTATAATAGATAACATTATTATTGATAAGGAGAAGGAGAGAAGCAAAATTGAGTCCGTTATTCAATCAGTGAATTTAGAGTCAATATTGTTGCAGGATGAAAATTTTTTAGGGAAAAAACTAAATCCCACTGTGAATGCTGACGGTATTAGCTTATCTGGTGGTCAATTCCAACGCTTAACAATTGCACGAGGATTATATCAAGATTCTCAACTACTTATTTTAGATGAACCAACTGCTTCATTAGACATTGAAAATGAGCATACCATATTTGAAACAGTCTCCAAGTTGCATGATATTGAGACAAAGGTATTTATTTCTCATCGACTTGCTAATTGCCAGATTGCAGACACTATCTATTTTCTAAAAGGTGGCAA
This sequence comes from Streptococcus sp. oral taxon 431, assembly GCF_001553685.1. NCBI lineage: Bacteria > Bacillati > Bacillota > Bacilli > Lactobacillales > Streptococcaceae > Streptococcus > Streptococcus sp. oral taxon 431. Next base: position 988,885 of record NZ_CP014264.1, read on the forward strand.
AATCATTGAGACTGGTAGTCATGATGAGTTAATGACTAAAAAAGGTGCTTATTATGAATTGTTTAGCAAGCAGAGCAAAATTTATGTGGAAAATGACATAAATATTTTAGAGACGCACATAACTTAATTGGAGGTGAAACAAACATGAAGAAAATTATAGTACTTTTTGGACATAAAGCAGTTGTAAAGGCTGCTAAAGAACAAGGATTTTATGTTATCAATATACTTCAATCCAATATGTTACACAGTACATTTATTAAAGCATGTAATTTTGCAGATGAAACTGTGATCATAAATAATTTATCAGAATTAGATGGGTTAATTGATAGAATTGTATCTACTAACATTGTAGCTGGTATTGTTTCGTTTACTGATACTAGGGACGGAGTCTTAAAATCAGCTGTCTATTCTGAAAAGCTTTTATCTGAAAATCGGTTTGTAACCAAAGAATCGGTAGATATACTTATAGATAAAAAGAAAATGAGAGATTTTTTAAAGTCAATCAATTTAAAACTAGTGCCTAATATCGTTCCCAAAACTGTTGACGACGTGAGACAATTTTTAAAGGTCAATGGAAAATCAATTATAAAACCAGTTGCAGGTCAAGGAAGTCAAGATATCCTTTTGATATCACCTGAAGATAGATTCGAAGATATTTTTCCAAAACAACTTAATGAGTCGTTATCCAATGGATGGTTGATTATGGAAAAATTTATTGATGGTAAAGAAGTAAGCGTTGAGACATTAACTTATGATGGAGTTACACAGATATTTGGGATAACAGATAAGTATAAGATTCCGAAAGGGACACCTCACTCACAATTTGTTGAGAGTGGTCATGTCTTCTGTGCAAATTTAGAATCTTACCTTGTCAATGATATTTATAATAATGTTAGGAAAATCTTTAATCATCTTAACGTCAATACTACATTGGGACACACAGAAATGATAATTGAGAAGGGAACTAATGAGGTATATGTCGTGGAATCTCATCTAAGAGCTGGGGGAGATTGCATACCAGATTTAGTCGAAAATGTATCAGGTTATAATCCATACTATTTATTTTTTAAAGCGTTAGATGGTGAACAGCTGCCTTTAGTAACAAATAAAGGGAGGTCTGGAATATTTTATTATATCCCTGAGGTTGGTAAAATATCATCTGTTACAAAGTATTCTCATACTTTTTCAGATGATATTTATGTAAAAGATAGGCTTGATTTTACAACATTAGATGTCAACCCTATACAAAATTCATTTGATAGAAAATGGGGCTATATTATGTTGTCGGGAACTGATATAGAAGAGGCAGCTAGAAAATATTTTAGTGAGATCTGTATTGAGTATGAAAGAGAGTAATAGTTAAATGGATAACATTATATACATGAAGTACGGTGTACATGCCGGTGAAACAGTTGATAGTATAGTGAGGCGTAAACAAGATGAGATAGCAAAAGTTGGATATACTTTTTGGGGATATGGGGGAAACTTTTGTCACCCTTTAACTCAAGTTCAACCTTTTGCAGAGAATGTCTATAAAAAAGGAGAAAAGCTTTATCTAGTTATGTCTTTAACAGAATCGAAGTTGAATAATACTCCCGATAAGAGTCATTACTTCTCGATTGATAATGTAGATTGGTCTCCCATAGATGAAAAAATTAATGTATTGGGTTCAAAATTTGCTTTGTGCATCAAAAATTTAACAGTTTGCAATTTTGATTTATCTTTGGATACATATTCTGTTGGAATCGGAAATAAATGTGGAACGATTTTGAGTGATTATATCCGTTATCGAGTGGATAAAGCGTGTGCAGTTAAAACAGATAGTTACACCACTAATCATAAGACGGTAAAAATTACACTGCTTGCAGAAGTAATAGCCCCCTTCGCAGTTTTTACAAAATAAAAAATAAAATAGGAGAAATGTTTTGAAAAATTTATTTGCTAACTTAAATTCTTCAATTTCACAACAAATGGTTAACTTGGCAGACCAAGTAACATATAGAAGGCCATCAGCTAACAGAACCTTTGACCAGATTTTTATGCATGGTGGTGATATGATACAACAAACAATGCTAATGCATAGTTTTTTAAGTGATAAAGATGTGCTATTTCTTGGTGATGGTGATGGAATGAGCATGATGTTTGGGTTGTTTGCAACACAAGGACTTACCTCTAAACCTAAGAGCCTCACTGTTCTTGACTTTGATGAGAGAATGGTCAATAACATTGATAAATTTTCTAAAGATTTCGAGTTTTCAGTTCCAGTGAAAGCTTCCATTTATAATGTCATTGATAAAGTTGATCCAGATCTAAAACAAAAATTTGACTTTTTCTATATAAATCCACCTTATGGTTCTAAAAATAAAGGGTTAAGTACGATTGCTTGGTTACATAGATGTATGGAGTTATGTAAACAAGAGTCGTCTGGATGTTTGGTTATACCCTATGATGAGAATGTTTTATGGACTGTTGAAGCTATGAGAAATATTCAAGATTTTTTAATCAAAAGTGGTTTTGTAATTCGTGATATGGTTACGGGTATGCACAGTTATCACTTGCCTGAAGCACCAGGATTAACTTCAGCAACATTAATTGTTGATAGGGTTGAAAACACTTCATCTGAATTTGAAGGTCATATTCTTCCTAAAGAGTACGTAATAAATCTTTATGGTAAGGAGCGCGAAATTCCTAAAAATATAAGCGACGATGGAACTATTTATGGTTATCCAAATTATGATTGGATTTATGGAACAAAGTTTTGGTAATGTTAAAATTAGAAAGGAAGCTTAATGAAAACATCAATATTTATTTTATTGGGTTTAAATAATTTTTTAGATTTTATCATAAAAGAAGCCCAGAATGTAGATCAAATACATATTATAACACCTGTAGGGAGTCTAGAATACACAGAGGACTACTTGGAAAATTTACTTACAGTTGAAACTGAAGTCACTATTTCAACCAATGTAAAAATAAAAAAACTAGAAGAATTAATCAGTTGTATCGGTTCAAAAGCCACTATTGAGCATATTTTTGCTTTTGAAGAATACTGCTTATTAAGTGCCGCATATTTACGGCAACATTTCAAAATTGATGGAAAAAAGCCAGAGGATGTTATCACTTTTAGAGATAAGAAGCTCATGATTGATGTGCTTGAAAATAGTGGTATAAACTCTGTTAAAATTCCATATACAGAGGACTATATAGATTATAGTCAGGTTGTGAGACTGCTAAAAAAATTTAAAAAAGTTATAGCGAAAAGAAAGGATGGTATGGGCTCCAAAGATATGGCAATTTTTACAAGTGATTTGTCTGATTTAGAGGTGAAAGAACTTACAGAAAATATACGTAAAGATAAAAGCTATATAATTCAGGAATTTATAGAAGGTCAAGTGTTTCACTATGATACATTTGTTATTAATAAGACCCCAATAATTAATAACTTGATGATGTATCAAGAAAATCAATTTGAGTTTAAATCAAATAAATCTTTATCTGCAGTGTCAGTTAGTGATAGTCAACTTAGAGATAAACTTATAGATGCGGCTCATGAAGTTATAGCGTGCTATGGGATGGACAAAGTGACACTCCACTTAGAGCTTATAAATTCAGTCAATGGTATCTATTTTTGTGAGATTGGGGTCAGGCCGGGAGGGGCGGGAGTTGTCCCAGTCATTGAATCGTTATTTGGAACAAATCTTTTTGAAGTTGAGTATAACCTCCAATCAAATCATGAGGAACTAATTCCTAATGAAATAATTAGTCAAGTCAACCAGGGAGGATGGACTATAGTTTATCCTAAAAAGGGTAAAGTGACATTTGTGTCTGATGTTGATGAAATTTTAAAATTGGATGGAGTAAAATCAGCTGATGTATATATTAAAGCCGGGGACTCTTTAGGGCTTGGGAAACACTGTGCCACTAAAGTATTTCAATCTGTATATACTGCAGAAAATATTGATGATGTCCTTTCTTTAAAAGATAAAATACTAAATGAATTTAAATTTGAAACAGAATAAGGGGATAATGATGGATGCTACGTATTTTCCACTTTTAGGAATGAACTATATTTTAAATGATACTACACAGATTGTTGACTTAAAGATGGATGGAGTTAATAAGGTCAATATACTTTTGTGTGCGCAACCAAATAGTTACCCTCATTTTGGTACTTTAATTAACTTTATATTTGGATTTGCATATGCAGATATTTTAAGAAAAAAATATAGGGTAGAAGTTGAAGTAACATTGGATCTCTTAGAACATGCTAAAGGAGAAAAAGTAGTTCATGAGGAAAGTGTATATTTCAAGCCCTTAAACCATACGTATAGTAAGGATAGTAAGTTAAGTGATTATGAATTCTATCGTGTGTTTTTTGAAGAATTGTTGTCAGAATTAAGTGAACTCTCTGGTGTTGATTATAAAATCAGAACATTCAATGAGTTTCAAAAGGAACGTCATGCACGTCGGGCGCTGATTGATATGTATAATAATCATGATAGGATTGCCAAAATTATTACACCAAAAGAAAATAAACTTCGTACTAGACTAGCGTGTCCCCAGTGTGGTTTGTACAGCACAAATACTAAAGATACTAAAATCACAGTTTATAAGGATAAGTTAGAATTTAGCACAGAATGTCCAGAACATGGTTTCTGTGAATTGACATTTGATGAAACAAATGAAGTGGAAGTCAATCCCAATGTACCAATGAGAAATCTTATGAAAGGGATCTCTATCATTGAGAATGATGCCAAAAATAATACACTGAGTATTGTATTTGAAGGCTCTGATTGGGGTGGCGTATGGCCTCTGCGTGTCTATTATGAAGGATTGAAGGAAATGGGGTATAACCAGATTCCGACACTTATATATACACCACAAATTTTAGATCGTTCAGGTTCAAAACTTTCAAAACGTAAATATGTTGGAGGAGATTCAGCATATCGTGGTATGTATGATGAGTATATTGTTAATATCTCACTGATTAAAGATGAGCTAGGAGATGATGCGATTAAAAAGTTATGGAATGTCTTTTCACCTTGGGCAAGTGATCCAAAGTATTTCTTTAGAGATTACACTGTAAATTATTTGCTAGAGGTAATGAAGGAGGAGTTTTAATTGAAGAAAATTATTCTGAGTTTTAAACCGGAGTTCTTTAGAGCCTTATTAACCCAAAAGAAACATTTTGAATATCGTTCAAGAATTCCTGAACAACAAACGGTTGCTTACCTTTATTTATCTGCACCTGCTAAAATGATTGTAGGAAAAATGGTTATGGGGAAACGAAATGAGATTAAGTCGTTCTTAAATGATTCTGATTTAAATAATGACTATTGTTTGAATTTAAACAATCATTATCGAGAAGGAGCCAAGTATTTTTCCGCTATTCATTCATTATCGCTTTTAGATAGCCCAGTTCTACTAGAGGAAGCTAAAAAGATGTCTCCTAATTTTTCTGCACCTCAGGGATATAGTTATATAAAAAATTATCAAGAACTTCATGAGTACCTTGAAAAAGCTGATTATTCATTGTTTGAAATAAATCCGAATGAGAGTCTGGAGTTTCTCGGTTTATTTACTAGAGATATAGTTAACAAATTCAGTCAAGAAATTGAAACTCCCAGTTTTTTAGAAAAATTTATATAGATTTAAAGAGACCGAAACAGACCTTGTCAGATACATACAGACTGGCAAGGTCTTTTAGGTTCGAATATTTTTAATAAATCAAATATGTGAAACTTTTTACCTTACTTACTTTGTTCACTCCCTATAAAAATTCACTAATACAGTGAAGGCTATTGAAGTCATTTTATTCGGAGCAACAAGATGGAAAAAGATTATTACATTTTAGTAAATGGTAAGAAAGTTGAAGTATCAGAGGAAGTCTATAAGGCTTATTGGCAGTTAACAAATCGTGAGAATTATTTGAAACGTTTAGATGCAAAATATAATGTATTGCCGTTTTCAAGTTTTGGAGATTATGAATATGACATCCTTGATAAACTAGCAGACAAGTCCATAGATATTGAGAAAATTGTTGAGACTAGGGAGCTGTTGAAACTTCTTGAATTAGCTTTGTCAAAGTTAAATGATGAAGAGTATGCCCTAATTTCGGATTTATATTTTAAAGAGCTATCCATTAGAGCGTTAGCAGAGAAAAAACATATTCCTCCAAGTAGTCTGGCCTACCTGAGAGACAAGATTTTGAAAAAACTTAGAAAATTTTTTGAACAGTAAGGCATATTTTTCACTTAAAGAGTAAGAGACAAAAATGCCTATTGTTCATTGAAAATTGAATAGACCACGGTGGGACTTTCCTAGTTTGCCGAGCAATCTCACAAGACGCCAAGACCGTAAGCGAGCGATAAATCTTGATGAGACAATAGACCGACACTCTATGCCAAGACACATTCTAGGGACAATGATACTTCTAAACGTTGTTGCTTCTCAATCGTTAATAGAGGAGAGATGAGATTTCTATGTTGTGCGTCAGCACACCTGCCAATGTCGTAAAACTATAGTTTGATTTTAACTAGGAGAAATTTTATGGAGGCAATAATTGATTATTGTTTATTTTGTAGTATGTTAAATAGACTTTTAAGTCTAAAATTAATAACAAATGACGAATATCGTTTACTTTCAGAGATGTTACACAAAAAAATTAAAAATAGTACAAATGTTAGTACTAAACTGGCTGACAAATTGATATAAGAGCGATTTTTAAACCATCAATAAAATAGAGCGATACTTTATATGCCATGATACGAATGATATACAATGATACTTCTGACCGTTCAGACTGCCACCGTAAAAGAGCAGCAAGTGAAATTCTTATGATGACTTCATCAGTCATGCCATGGATGTGAAAAAATCTAAGAAAGGAAGTAGTAAAATCATGGAAACAGTAAACTATAAAGATTTAGTTGCGATTGGTTTTCCAGAGCACACATCAAGAAATATTATTAGACAAGCAAAAAAGATTGCTGTAAAAAAGTTTGAAGAAGCTAGAAAAAATGATAAGAATGCGGTACAATTAGGATGTTCACCTTTCGATAATAAAAGGTTAGGCATTGCTCCTAAAAATATTGTAGAAAATTTAATTGGTATTTCTTTTTCAGATATAGAAGGTGAGAAAAATGGTTATATCAAAGACAAAGAAATATAAAGGTGTATACAAAGATTCAAAAGGAAAAATTTATTTTCAAATTGAATTAGGAGTTGATCCAATAACTGGGAAAAGAATCCAAAAGAAAGGAAGGAAAAATCAACAAGGACTACCGTTTAATTCTTTTAAGGAAGCATATGAAGAGATACTTCGTTTAAAACATGAATTTGTGAACTCTACTACTAATAATAGTTTTCTAACTTTTAGAGAGTTTATGGAAGAGATTTATTTAAAATATTATCAACAAAAAGTTCAATTTGTAACTTATCAGACCGCTTTACCACATCATCAATTATTTATTAAGCAATTTGGTAGTAAAAAATTATCAGATATTAGTACTATTGACTGTGAAAGATTTCGCTTAGCTATTATAGACAAGTATTCTAGTAACTATGCTAAAAATATGTGGTCTAGATTTAAAGCATGTCTGGGCTATGCAGAAAGATTGGGTTATATTGATAGAGTTCCTTTTAAAGGATTAGATAATCCTAGAGGAAAACACCCTGATACAAAATTTTGGACATTTGATGAATTTAAGAAGGTAATAAACTCTTTTGATATTAGTGAGTATGAGGGACTCCATAATTACATGACGATCTGGTTATATTTTATGACTGGTTTAAGAGTTAGTGAGGGTATTGCTCTTAAATGGGAAGATATTGATTTTGAACGTAAATGGATTCATGTTCATTCGACAATTGAGAAAGACAAAAACGGTGTATGGTATGCTAAACAACAAACAAAGACAGTAGCAGGGAATCGTAAAATTGATTTAGATGATTTTACGATTACAATACTTAGAAAATGGCGAGAAGTTCAAATCAAGAATGATGAAAAAGATTATGTAATATCACGTTTTGGTGCCCCCTTGTGTAAGTCTACAATTTCTAGGATAATAAAAAGGCATGCTAAGATTACTGGTGTACCAGAAATTACGGGGAAAGGATTAAGACATAGTCATGCATCTTATCTTATAAATGTGTTACATAAGGATACTTTATATGTTTCATATCGATTAGGACACGCTGATAAGTCAACTACGTTGAATACATATAGTCATTGGTATTATTCAGGTGATTCAACAATTTCAGAAGAGATTACAAACAGTTTAGATAATCTTGGATTATCAATTTACCTACCAAATTCCTGCCAGAGTTGAAAATTGAGGAATTAACCCACTAATACTGGGAGAAAATAGGATTTGCAAATTGTTACTCTTAAATAATAGAGCAACTACATTTGTAGCTTAAAAACATGATTAAACCGTTATTCTTAGGAGTAGCGGTTTTTCTTTTTGTTCAAAAAGGGGCACAAATTGGGGCTGTTAAATTTTGGCTAAGAAATATATAGGACTAGTGATAAAATAATTTTACTTTTTTATTCCTTTTTGATATAATAGACGACAAGAAAGAATATCTTATCAGTAAATCCCAAGCGAGCCTGAGATAGTGAGAGTCAGGTGGTTGAGAGATGAGTGTGGCGCTTTTGGTAAATTTTAAAAAATAATGAAGTAATAAATTAGGGTGGAACCGCGTTTCTGACGCCCCTAGTCGCAAGGCTTGGGTGTTGAAATTCGGTTCTTTTTGAATTCGTCTAATGCCTAAGTAGAAAGGAGCATAATGCTTAAAGGATCTTGTTTATGTAAAGCAGTGACCTACACTCTAGATGAGGAATTATCGGAATTAGTTTTTTGTCATTGCTCATTTTGTCGGAAAGCAACTGCGTCTGCCTATACAGTTAATGCTAAAGTTAGCAGTGAAAAGCTAGTATTGCATGGAAAAGAAAAGCTTGTTTCCTATAGTTCTTCTCCAGGAAAACAGCGTTATTACTGCCAGAACTGTCATAGTCAAATTTTTACTGTTCAAGAAAATATACCAGAAGTCTGTGCTTTGAAATTAGGTACAATAGATGAATGCGATCAGAATTTACAAACTGTTCCTAAACGTCATATTTTTCAGGACCCAGCCTTTTCTTGGTTGCTTGATAAATAAATCTAAGAAGATAATATAAATTAAAGGAGTAAACAATGTCTAAAAAATTGACTTTCCAGGAAATCATCCTTACTTTGCAACAATACTGGAATGACCAGGGTTGTATGCTCATGCAGGCTTATGATAACGAAAAAGGTGCGGGAACCATGAGTCCTTACACTTTCCTTCGTGCTATTGGTCCTGAGCCATGGAATGCAGCTTATGTAGAGCCATCACGTCGTCCAGCAGACGGTCGTTACGGGGAAAATCCAAACCGTCTTTACCAACACCATCAATTCCAAGTGGTTATGAAACCTTCTCCAGCAAATATTCAGGAGCTTTACCTTGAGTCTTTGGAGAAATTGGGAATCAATCCTTTGGAACACGATATTCGTTTCGTTGAAGATAACTGGGAAAACCCATCAACTGGTTCAGCTGGTCTTGGATGGGAAGTTTGGCTTGACGGTATGGAAATTACTCAATTCACTTACTTCCAACAAGTCGGTGGCTTGGCAACTGGTCCTGTTACAGCTGAGGTTACTTATGGTTTGGAACGTTTAGCTTCTTACATTCAAGAGGTAGACTCAGTTTACGATATCGAGTGGGCTCCAGGTGTTAAATACGGAGAAATCTTCCTTCAACCTGAATACGAGCATTCAAAATACAGCTTTGAAGTTTCAGACCAAGACATGCTTCTTGAAAACTTTGAAAAATTTGAAAAAGAAGCTGGACGTGCATTAGAACTAGGTCTTGTGCACCCAGCCTACGACTATGTTTTGAAATGTTCACATACCTTCAACTTGCTTGATGCTCGTGGAGCCGTATCTGTTACAGAACGTGCCGGTTACATTGCCCGTATTCGAAACTTGGCCCGTGTTGTAGCTAAAACTTTCGTCGCCGAACGTAAGAAACTTGGCTACCCACTTCTCGACGAGGCAACACGCGCCAAACTCCTAGCAGAAGAGGAAGAATAAAGAGAGCGTATTAGATGGGATTGTCTGATAGAGCAATCCTACAAAAACAGTTGCCGCAGTGATAAAGGTATCGTTAGAGAAACTAACGATACCAGGCAAAATTGGAGACTTTAGGCTCCAATTTTAGCAATGAAACGACGAAGTCGGTTGCTTGCGTGCCAATCACATAAGGCGAACTGGAAAAAAAGATATTTTTCGGAGAAAAAACATGACAAAAAACTTATTAGTAGAACTAGGACTCGAAGAGTTACCTGCCTACGTTGTCACACCAAGTGAAAAACAACTAGGCGAAAAAATGGCAGCCTTCTTGGATAATAACCGTCTTTCATACGAAGGAATTCAAACCTTCTCAACTCCACGTCGTTTGGCTGTTCGCGTACTTGGTTTAGCAGACCAACAAACGGATTTGACTGAAGATTTTAAAGGACCTTCTAAAAAAATTGCCTTGGATGCAGAAGGAAATTTCTCTAAAGCAGCGCAAGGCTTTGTCCGTGGTAAAGGCTTGACTGTAGATGATATAGAATTTCGTGAAATCAAAGGTGAAGAATATGTCTACGTAACTAAGCATGAAGCTGGAAAACCAGCTGAGGAAGTTTTGGCTGGAATTCCAGAAGTTTTGGCTAGTTTAAGCTTCCCAGTAAGTATGCACTGGGCAAACAATACCTTTGAATATATCCGTCCAGTCCATACGTTGACAGTTCTTTTGAATGATGTGGCACTCGATATGGATTTCTTAGATATTCATTCAGGAAGAGTTAGCCGTGGACATCGTTTCCTTGGTCACGAAGTAGAAATTCAGCATGCTGATAGCTATGAAGAAGACCTGCGCAAAGTTTATGTTATTGCTGATAGCACTGAACGCGAAAATATGATTCGTGAGCAGATTAAGACTATTGAAGCTGAAGAAGGTGTTCTGGTACAAATTGATGAAGGACTCTTGAATGAAGTTCTGAATTTGGTTGAATACCCAACTGCTTTCATGGGGAATTTTGATCCTAAGTACCTAGAGGTTCCAGAAGAGGTTTTGGTCACTTCAATGGAGACTCATCAACGCTACTTTGTAGTTCGTGACCTTGATGGAAATCTAAAACCAAACTTTATTTCTGTTCGTAACGGAAATGCAGAGTATTTGGATAATGTCATCCGAGGAAATGAGAAAGTCTTAGTTGCGCGTCTTGAAGATGGTGAATTTTTCTGGCGTGAAGACCAAAAATTGAAGATTGAAGATCTTGTAGCTAAATTATCACACGTAACCTTCCATGAAAAGATTGGTTCATTACGTGAACACATGATTCGTACAGGACAAATTGCTATCCTGCTAGCTGAAAAAGCTGGTCTATCAGTTGATGAAACTATTGACCTTGCTCGTGCTGTAGCTATTTATAAGTTTGACCTCTTGACTGGTATGGTTGGTGAATTTGATGAGCTTCAAGGGATCATGGGTGAGAAATATGCTCTTCTTGCAGGTGAAAATGCTGCAGTGGCGCAAGCTATTCGTGAGCATTATCTTCCTGATTCAGCAGACGGTGCTCTTCCTGAATCTAAAGTTGGAGCAATACTTGCACTAGCCGATAAATTGGATACTCTTTTGTCCTTCTTCTCTGTTGGCTTGATTCCATCTGGTTCAAATGACCCTTATGCTCTTCGTCGTGCAACACAAGGGATTGTCCGTATCTTGGAAGACTTTGGATGGAATATTCCAATGGACGAATTGATTGCTAGCCTTTATGCCTTATCATTTGATAGCCTAACTTACGATAATCAAGAAGAAGTGCTTAACTTCATCAAAGCTCGTGTTGATAAGATGATGGGTTCTACTGCAAAAGATATTAAGGAAGCTGTTCTTGCAAGTTCAAACTTTGTTGTTGCAGATATGATTGAAGCAGCAGAAGCCTTAACTGAAGCTGCAAAAACTGAAAACTACAAATCATCAGTTGAATCATTATCTCGTGCCTTTAACCTAGCGGAAAAAGCAGAAGGCTCCGTCAAAGTTGATACTAGCCTCTTTGAAAATGAACAAGAAAAAGAACTAGTTCAAGCTGTCGAAAGTCTTGAATTGAAAGGTTCAGCTAACGATAAATTGACGCAACTATTTGCCCTTAGTCCTGTTATTGATGCTTTCTTTGACAATACTATGGTTATGGCAGAGGATGTTGATGTTAAGAATAATCGTCTAGCTATTCTAACTGAACTTGTGAATAAAGCGAAAACAGTCGCTGCTTTTAATCTTCTTAATACAAAATAGAAATTAAAAAGTAGATTGGAGATCCAAATATGACACCAGAAAAAATCGCTCGTATTAATGAGCTTGCGAAAAAGAAAAAAACAGAAGGCTTGACTGCAGAAGAAAAAGTAGAACAAGCTAAACTTCGTGAGGAATATATCGAAGGCTATCGTCGTTCAGTTCGTCATCACATTGAAGGAATCAAAATCGTAGATGAAGATGGAAATGATGTGACTCCTGAAAAACTTCGTCAGGTACAACGTGAAAAAGGTTTGCATGGCCGTAGTCTTGACGATCCAAATTCATAAGTTGAATAAATTAAATACTCGGTTAGCGTATGCTAACCGAGTATTTGTTTTAAAAAAAGGAACCTAAAGAGGTTCCTTTAGTATTAAATTTTATACTCATCGAAAATCAAATTCAAACCACGTCAGCTTCACCTTGCCGTACTCAAGTACAGCCTGCGGCTAGCTTCCTAGTTTGCTCTTTGATTTTCATTGAGTATTAGTTACTTGCACCAGAAGTAGCGTCTGCATCTCCATGGCCTCCGTCAGCTGAGTCAGAAGCACCAGAAGTAGCATCGGCATCTCCGTGACCTCCAGCAGAAGCAAACGGACCGCTTCCTCCTACCAAGCGTTGACCTGTTTCTTTCAAGTACCAGTCAAGCCATGGTTGGAAGTTAAAGACAATTTCATTGATACCAGCATATGAACCATCAGGATAGTACATTGCTTGGTAGTTGTGAGTATTGATAACACCAGCAGGTGAACCTGGAACAATGGTACGTACGTATTCTTGGTTACCGTTTCTAAGAGTTCCAATAACCCACTCAACATTTTTCATACGTGCTGGTGGAAGTGAACCGTGAACGGTTGACATACGGCTACCAGATTGAGATGGTACACGTTTTGCAAACATTGTATCAGGATCTTGGTGAGCGTTGTTGTAGTAGAGGAATTGGTTGTTATCGTCAGCATATGTCAATTCAAAAGGCATAGCTTTCAAGAACATATCAATTTGGTTAACAGTCAAGATACCATGGTCAAGTTTAACATATGTATCACCTGAAACAGCACCTGTAATTTCAGCGACTTTTTCTACCCAGTTTGGATCGTCAGGATCAACTTCTGTAATAGTTGTAGCGATTGGTTTTCCACAATCCAAGTCTTCTGGTTCAATTGGTTTTGGTTTTTTCAATTTAGAAACGACTCCTACGTATTTGACAAAGTTATCTAAGCAAGTTTCAAGGAATTTAACAGTTCCTTCGTTGATGATGTTTCCATCAGCATCAAAAGCTTCTTTAGCTTTTCCAAGAAGGAATTCATTACCTGGAAGAGTATAGGCATTTACACCTGGAGCATCAAGAATCTTACGAAGGTGAACTTGCGCACGAGAAGTTCCTTGGTCGTAGTAAGAAGCACCCACGATCATCACTGGTTTGTTTTCAAATGGATGTACTTCATATGAAAGCCATTCAAGAACTGACTTGAGTGAAGCAGAAATTGTATGGTTGTGCTCAGGAGTAGCAATAATCACACCATCAGCACGAGTAATTTTATTGTAAAGAAGGCGCAATTGGAAACTTTCGTCCCATTTTTCGTCTTGGTTAAACATTGGAACTTCATCGATTTCAAGAACTTCTAATTCAAATTTCAGTTTGAAATTACGACGGATGAATTCCAAGAGTTTGCGGTTATATGATTGGTCGTAGTTTGATCCAACAAGTCCAACAAATTTCATTCTTTCGATCTCCTATCTTACAAATTTTCCCAGTCAAATTCTTCTGCATCTTTACGAAGAAGTTCTTGTGCATTACGCAATTTTTCTGTAATCTTGACAAAGATACGGAAGTCATCAAAGATGGCATCCAATTTCTTGATAACATCAAGATCTACCAAGTCACCATTCTTATCGAATGCTTGAAGAGAATGAGAGAGCAAGAACTCATCTGGGAGAACATTTGCTTTAATTTCAGGCGCATTTAGGATTTGACGGAGTTGCAATTGAGCACGTGAAGAACCGAGTGTACCGTATGAAGCACCTGTGATCATCACTGGTTTGTTAAGAAGTGGAAATACTCCATAAGAAATCCAAGCAAGAGCGCTCATAAGAACAGCAGGAATTGAGTGATCATATTCAGGAGTGCCGATAATTACACCATCAGCTGCTTCGATTTTTGCAACAATTTCTAAGGCTTCTGCAGGAATAAGTTTATCTGCAGGTTTGTTGAAGACTGGTAGGTCTTTAATTTCTACCAATTCGATTTCTGCTTTATCAGCAAAGTGTTTTTGCATATATTTAAGCAGTTGGCGGTTTGTGGAACGTTTAGAGTTAGTTCCTACAATAGCAATAAGTTTTAGCATGAGCTTTCCTTTCTCTTTTTGCATTATTTATTAATTATCTTTGGATACCGGATGAACAAGCGATATGTCCATCTTTATCAATAAGGATGGCTTCGATTCCATCGATATTTTCGATTTGCCACATGATAGAAGCGCTGCGCTCACCAAACAATCGTGTGGTCCATATCTCACCATCAACTGAGCGGTCAGATATAATCGTTAAACTAGCCAAATCCGTTTCAATAGGATAGCCAGTTTCACTATCGAAAATGTGATGATAATCCTTTCCATCAATTTTAAGATGCCGTTCATAAATTCCAGATGTAACAACTGACTTACCAGTAATAGACAAGGTCATCAGGTGATTACCGCGTGGGTGATTAGGATCTTGAATACCGATTTGCCACGGTCGATCATCTTTTGATTGGTTGTTTCCAATTGTGAGGATGTTTCCTCCAAGATTGATAAGAGCAGAAGTGACACCATTTTCTTTTAAGAAAGTAGCAACCTTATCTGCGCTATAGCCCTTTGCTAAACAACCTAAGTCAATTTTCATCCCTTTTTTTTCTAAAAAAACAGTAGAATCAATTGAATCAAGCTTGATAAAACGGGGATCTATCAATGGTAAAACCGAAGAAATTTCTTCAGGACTAGCAACTTTGGCATCGGCAAAACCGATACGCCAGGTTTGTACCAAGGGACCAATACTAATGTTGAGATGACTTCCAGGAGCTAGACTGTGTTCTAATCCTAAAGAAATCAGTTCAAACAAATCAGGATGGACCTTAACTGGGGCAATTCCCGCCTGATAGTTAATTTCCATCAATTCCGATTCGGTACTATTCGCATTAAATCGAAATTCAAGTTCCTTGAGCAAATCAAAAGCTTGACGGAGAAGATTATCCGCTTGTTCATGTACCAAGGAAATAGTAATCGTAGTTCCCATTAACCGTTCAGATAATGAACTGAGAGGCAAAAAATCAACTCCCTTCAAATCAATTGGAAATAGTTGTAAATCCAGATATGAAAGCAATCTGAAGATTTATATTTCATTTCCATATAAATAGAATATCATAAAGTCAGCGTTTTCACAAATTATTTTTTACAAAAAGTCAAGAAATATGCTTGAATAAATAAAAAATGTGCAAAAAACTTTGAAAAGATTGAAAATAAATTGATATATATTTCAAAAAAATTTCAAAAAAACAGTAAACTAGTCAAAAAACTTGTAAACGCTCACAGATAATGATATACTAGAAAGGTAAATAAAAAATTAAAGGTAGGAATTATCTTATGAGTAAAATTGTAGTCGTGGGTGCTAACCACGCTGGAACTGCTTGTATCAACACTATGTTGGACAATTTTGGAAGTGAAAATGAAATCGTTGTCTTTGACCAAAACTCAAACATTTCGTTCCTAGGATGTGGAATGGCTCTTTGGATTGGTGAGCAAATCGATGGTCCAGAAGGTCTCTTCTACTCAGATAAAGAAAAATTGGAAGCAAAAGGTGCTAAAGTTTATATGAACTCACCAGTTCTTTCAATTGACTATGATAATAAAGTTGTTACTGCTGAAGTTGATGGAAAAGAACACAAAGAATCATACGAAAAATTGATCTTTGCGACTGGTTCAACTCCAATTTTACCACCAATCGAAGGTGTTGAAATTGTTAAAGGTAACCGCGAATTCAAAACAACTCTTGAAAATGTACAATTCGTTAAATTGTACCAAAACGCAGAAGAAGTTATCAATAAACTTGCTGACAAGAGCAAACACCTTGAGCGTATCGCTGTTGTCGGTGGTGGATACATCGGTGTTGAGCTTGCTGAAGCATTCGAACGTCTTGGAAAAGAAGTTGTCCTTGTTGACATCGTAGACACAGTCTTAAACGGATACTACGACAAAGACTTCACTCAATTGATGGCTAAAAACTTGGAAGACCACAACATCCGCCTGGCACTTGGACAAACTGTTAAAGCTATCGAAGGTGACGGTAAAGTTGAACGCTTGATCACTGACAAAGAAACATTCGATGTTGACATGGTTGTTCTTGCAGTTGGTTTCCGTCCTAACACAGCTCTTGCTGATGGCAAGATTGAACTTTTCCGCAACGGTGCCTTCCTTGTAGACAAGAAACAAGAAACATCACTTCCAGGAGTATTCGCTGTGGGTGACTGTGCGACTGTTTATGACAACGCTCGTAAAGACACTAGCTACATCGCTCTTGCATCAAATGCTGTACGTACTGGTATCGTAGGTGCTTACAATGCTTGTGGACATGAACTTGAAGGAATCGGTGTTCAAGGATCAAATGGTATCTCAATCTACGGTCTTCACATGGTTTCAACTGGTTTGACTCTTGAAAAAGCTAAAGCTGCAGGCTACAATGCTGTTGAAACAGGCTTCAACGATCTTCAAAAACCAGAATTTATGAAACATGACAACTATGAAGTAGCAATCAAGATTGTCTTTGATAAAGACAGCCGTGAAATCCTTGGTGCTCAAATGGTATCTCGTGATTCAGCAATCAGCATGGGAATTCACATGTTCTCATTGGCTATCCAAGAACATGTTACAATTGAAAAATTGGCATTGACAGACCTATTCTTCTTGCCACACTTCAACAAACCATACAACTACATCACAATGGCTGCACTTACAGCTGAAAAATAATAATTTGTAAAACGGAAGATTTGTTTCTTCCGTTTTTATCATCAAAAAATAGTAACTTCAAATTCGAAGTTACTATTTTTGTTGTCTATGTGTTAGGAATTTTCTTCTTTTACAAAGGTGAAGCCTTCTCCTAGAATTTCGTGAGCTTCAGTGATGGTAATAAAGGCTCTAGGATCGATCGTATGAATCAGTTCTTTCATCTTAATCATTTCATTTCTTGCTACGATACAGTAGATAATTTTTAAATCTTTTTGACTGTAGTAACCTTGCCCTGATATGAAGGTGACACCTCGACCTAACTCTTCATTGATTTTATCTGCCACTTCCATAGGCTTTTGAGTGATAATCATAAAACCTTTGCCAGCATATCCGCCTTCACCAATCAAGTCAATAACTCTAGAGACAATGAAGTCAAATAAAAGTGTATAGGTTACGAGACGAAGGTCTTGGAAGATAATTAAAATAAGCATTAGGATAAGAAAGTCTAGTGCAAAGAGTAATTTTCCAACGGAGATATTGGTGTACTTGTTTAGGATTCGAGCCACGATATCTGTTCCACCAGTCGTACCACCAGCATTGAAGATAACGCCTAGACCAAGTCCCAAAAGAACACCCGCAACCAAGGCAACGATAACTAGATCTCCCTCAAGATTAAAGCTGAGAGGAATCTTTTCAAAGATTGCTAGCCAAATGGATAAGGAAATAGTACCAAGCAGGCTGCTGTATAGGGTCTTTGCACCAAATATTTTCCAGGCTAAAATGAATAATGGGATATTGATGATGAGGTTCATCACGGAGATAGGGATGTTAAAGAGATAATAGGTAATCAAGGTGATTCCCGTTGCTCCACCCTCGAATAAGTGGTGGGGCACAACAAAATACGTGAGTCCGAAGGCATAAATGGCAGCTCCGAATATAATGGTTAAAATAGATTTAATATGCCGTAGCATTGAACGCACCTCCCATTTTTAATTGAGTCTATAGCAGTAACAGTCCACCAGTATACAAGACTTATTTGATTTTCATGGACTGAATTTTTTCAGGGTCGGGTGTAACACGGAGGGTCTTTTGCCCAGTATAGGTGACAAAACCAGGTTTTCCACCAGTTGGTTTGTTGAGTTTTTTAACTTCAATCATATCCACCTGAACGAGGTTGGAGAGACGTCCCTTAGAGAAGTAGGCTGCAAGTTCTGCAGCGTCTGTTTTAACCTCATCAGTAGGATTGAGATTGCCTGAAATAACAACGTGACTTCCAGGAATATCCTTAGCGTGAAACCAGAGTTCTTCTTTACGGGCCATTTTAAAGGTCAATTCCTCGTTTTGTAAGTTATTGCGCCCCACATAGATGATTGTTTTTCCATCACTAGCTAGATACTGCTCAGGTTTCTGTCGTTTCTGGATTTTTTCCCTTTGTCTTCTGCGGATAAATCCTGTTTGGATCAATTCTTCACGAATTTCAGCAATTTCATCGAGTCCGGCTTGATTGAGAACTGTCTCTACACTTTCCAGATAGAGAATGGTTGCCTTAGTTTCTTCAATCAGGTCAGTCAAGTATTTAACAGCCTCTTTTAATTTCTGATAGCGTTTGAAGTAGCGTTGAGCATTTTGGTTTGGCGTTAGTGCCTTATCAAGTGCAATCGTGATAGGCTGGTTGGTGTAGTAGTTTTCCAAAATGACCTGATCTTGGTCATTGGGAACTTGATGAAGGAAAGTGGTTAGTAACTCACCTTTTTGCCGAAATTCTTCTGCGTTTTCGGTAGCCAGAAGTTCTTTTTCTTGTTTCTTTAGTTTTTGCCGATTTTTTTGTAGTTCGTTTTCAACACGTCGAATGAGTTCGCTAGCCTGTTGTTTCACACGGTCACGTTCGGCTTTATCCTTGTAATAGACATCAAGAAGTTGAGATAAGCTTGAAAAATGTCCCTCAATTTTAGTTGAAAAAGGCACACAAGAAAAGGATTTATCTGTTAAGCAAGGTTTGGTTTCTTGTCCAAAGAAGTTCCGGAAAGTGGCTAGTTTATCATTAAGCAGTTGTTTTTCTAACTCGGTTGCTGTATCTCTTCCCAAACCTTGAAAGAGGTTTTGAAGGTTTTTAGCTGTCAATTCTTGAGTTTGTAGGATTTCAAACAATTTTTCATCCTTGATGGTAAAAGGATTGAGAGCCTCTGTACTTGGAGGAGCAATATAAGTAGCGCCAGGTAATAAGGTACGGTAGCTATTTTGAGAGAAACCGATATGCTTGATAACTTCAAGGATTTTGTGACTAGACTTATCTACAAGTAGAATATTACTGTGTTTGCCCATAATCTCGATGATGAGTGTGGCCTGGATATGGTCCCCAATCTCGTTTTTATTGGAAACCGTGATTTCCACGATACGATCATTTTCGATCTGCTCGATTGACTCAATAACTGCTCCTTGAAGGTACTTTCTTAATACCATAATAAAAGTAGATGGCTGAGCAGGATTCTCAAAGGTTGACTCTGTTAACTGGATGCGCCCAAAAACTGGATGCGCAGAAAGGAGCAAACGATGACTTTTACGATTGCTACGGATTTGCAAGACCAGTTCTTGTTCAAAGGGTTGATTAATCTTTTGGATGCGACCATTTAGTAGTTCAGATCGCAATTCCTCAACCATGTGGTGTAAAAAAAATCCATCAAATGACATGGTTCTCTCCTCGTGAATGTATTCCATAGTATTATATCAAAAAGGTAGAATAAAATCATAGAAATGTGATATAATAAAGCCAATTAAAGAGAATCGAGAAGCACATGTATATTGAAATGGTAGATGAAACTGGACAAGTTTCAAAAGAAATACTAGAACAAACACAGGAAATTTTAGAATTTGCTGCAAAAAAAATTGGAAAAGAAGACAAGGAAATGGCGGTCACATTTGTGACCAACGAACGAAGCCATGAACTCAATCTAGAGTTTCGTGATACCGATCGTCCAACAGATGTCATCAGTCTTGAATATAAGCCGGAGTTAGAGATTGCCTTTGATGAGGAAGATCTGGAAAATGATCCCGACTTGGCAGATATGATGTCAGAATTTGATGCTTATATCGGTGAGCTTTTCATTTCCATTGATAAGGCTCATGAGCAAGCTGAGGAGTACGGTCATAGTTTTGAGCGTGAAATGGGCTTCTTGGCAGTGCACGGCTTTTTACACATTAACGGCTATGATCACT
Organism: Streptococcus sp. oral taxon 431; assembly: GCF_001553685.1. NCBI lineage: Bacteria > Bacillati > Bacillota > Bacilli > Lactobacillales > Streptococcaceae > Streptococcus > Streptococcus sp. oral taxon 431. Next base: position 1,009,428 of record NZ_CP014264.1, read on the forward strand.
ACACTCCCGAGGAAGAAGCGGAGATGTTCGGTTTACAAGAAGAAATTTTGACAGCCTATGGACTCACAAGACAATAAACGAAAATGGAAAAATCGTGACCTAATATCCAGTTTAGAATTTGCCATTACAGGGATTTTTACTGCGATTAAGGAAGAACGTAATATGAGAAAGCATGCAGTGACAGCTCTAATAGTTGTCCTTGCAGGTTTTGTTTTTCAGGTGTCACGAATCGAATGGTTATTTCTGCTTTTGAGCATTTTCATGGTAGTAGCTTTTGAGATTATTAATTCAGCTATTGAAAATGTAGTAGATTTGGCTAGTCACTATCACTTTTCTATGTTGGCAAAGAAAGCTAAGGACATGGCAGCTGGTGCCGTGCTTGTAGTCTCACTTTTTGCCGCTTTGACAGGTGCGCTTATCTTTCTCCCGCGGATTTGGGACTTATTATTTTAAACAGTAAGAGGAAATTATGACATTTAAATCAGGCTTTGTAGCCATTTTAGGACGTCCCAATGTTGGGAAGTCAACTTTTTTGAATCACGTCATGGGGCAAAAGATTGCTATCATGAGTGACAAGGCGCAGACAACGCGCAATAAAATCATGGGGATTTACACCACTGATAAGGAACAAATCGTCTTTATCGATACTCCTGGAATTCACAAGCCTAAGACAGCACTCGGAGATTTCATGGTGGAATCAGCCTACAGCACTCTTCGTGAAGTAGATACTGTTCTTTTTATGGTTCCTGCTGATGAACCACGTGGGAAGGGCGACGATATGATTATCGAACGACTCAAGGCTGCTAAGGTTCCTGTAATTTTGGTGGTCAATAAGATTGACAAGGTTCACCCAGATCAACTCTTGGCTCAAATTGATGATTTCCGTAATCAGATGGATTTCAAGGAAATTGTTCCTATTTCAGCCCTTCAGGGAAATAATGTTTCTCGTCTAGTCGATATTCTAAGTGAAAATCTTGAGGAAGGTTTCCAATATTTCCCTGCGGATCAAATTACTGACCATCCAGAACGATTCTTGGTTTCTGAGATGATTCGTGAAAAGGTCTTGCACCTAACTCGTGAAGAAATCCCACACTCAGTTGCAGTAGTGGTTGATTCTATGAAACGAGATGAGGAAACCGATAAAGTTCATATCCGAGCAACTATTATGGTTGAGCGTGATAGCCAAAAAGGGATTATCATTGGTAAAGGTGGTGCTATGCTCAAGAAAATTGGTACCATGGCTCGTAAAGATATCGAACTCATGCTAGGGGACAAGGTCTTCCTAGAAACATGGGTCAAAGTCAAGAAAAATTGGCGCGATAAGAAATTAGATCTTGCTGATTTTGGTTACAACGAAAAAGAATATTAAGAAGAGGTGGGCACTAGCCTGCTTCTTGTTTTTAGAGAAGGAGGAGTTATGCCTGAATTACCTGAAGTCGAAACGGTTCGACGAGGTCTTGAAAAACTGATTTTAGGGAAGAAGATTGCTAGTCTTGATATTCGTTATCCTAAGATGATTAAGACAGATTTGGATCAGTTTCAGAAAGAATTACATGGTCAAGAGCTTCAATCGATGGGGCGCCGTGGGAAATATTTACTTTTTTATCTAACAGATAAGGTCTTGATTTCGCATCTGCAAATGGAAGGCAAGTATTTTTATTACCCAGACCAAGTCCCTGAACGCAAGCATGCCCATGTTTTTATCCACTTTGAAGATGGTGGTACTTTAGTCTATGAGGATGTCCGTAAGTTTGGAACTATGGAGTTACTTGCTCCTGAACTCTTAGATGCTTACTTTGTATCTAAAAAGCTTGGACCAGAACCTACTGAACAGGATTTTGACTTAGAGATTTTTAGAGGTTTCTTGAAGAAATCTAAAAAACCGATCAAATCGCATCTTCTCGACCAGACTTTGGTTGCTGGATTGGGGAATATCTACGTGGATGAAGTTCTCTGGAGGGCAAAGGTTCATCCAGCTAGTCCTTCTCAGAGTTTGACAAGAGCTGAAGCGACAGCTATTCATGAACAGACCATTGAAGTATTGGGGCAGGCGGTTGAAAAAGGCGGTTCAACCATTCGTACCTATACCAATGCTTTTGGCGAGGATGGGACCATGCAGGACTTTCATCAGGTCTATGATAAGACTGGAGAGGCATGTTCTCGTTGTGGATCCATCATCGAAAAAATTCAACTCGGTGGTCGTGGAACCCATTTTTGTCCAAAATGTCAAAGGAGAAAGTGATGGGAAAAATAATCGGAATCACTGGTGGTATTGCGTCAGGTAAGTCCACTGTCACAAATTTTCTAAGACAAAAAGGGTTTGAAGTGGTAGATGCGGATGCTCTTGTTCACCAACTTCAAAAACCTGGTGGTCGCCTTTATCAGATTTTAGTAGAGCATTTCGGTGAAAAAGTCCTTCTAGAAGATGGGGAACTGAATCGTCCATTACTTGCCAGTCTTATCTTTTCTAACTATGAGGAGAGAGAATGGTCTAAACAGACTCAAGGACAAATCATCCGTGAAGAATTGGGCTCTTTGAGAGACAAGTTCGCTCAGACTGAGGACATATTTTTCATGGATATTCCATTGCTTTTTGAACAGGACTATGCTTCATGGTTCGATGAAACTTGGCTAGTTTATGTAAATCGTGATGTTCAATTGGAGCGATTAATGAACCGTGATCAGTTATCCCAAGAGTCAGCTAAAACTCGTTTAGCTTCACAGTGGCTCTTAGAAGAAAAGAAGAAATTTGCTACTTATATATTAGACAATAATGGCAGTCGAGAGCAGCTTTTGAGTCAAGTAGTGACCTTACTTGAAGGAGGCGATGCCCATGCAAGAGATTAGTTGGAAGGATAATCTTCGTATTGCTTGGTTTGGTTGCTTTTTAACGGGAGCCAGCATTTCTCTTGTTGTTCCTTTCATGCCTATTTTTGTGGAACAGTTAGGAGTTAAAGGGGATCAAGTTGCCTTTTATTCAGGTTTAGCTATATCAGTCTCAGCCATTTCTGCAGCCTTTGTATCACCAATTTGGGGAATATTGGCAGACAAGTATGGTCGAAAACCTATGATGATACGAGCAGGTCTAGCCATGACCATCACTATGGGTGGTCTGGCCTTTGTTCCAAATGTTTTCTGGCTCTTGTTCTTACGGTTTCTTAATGGAGTTTTTACAGGATTTGTACCTAATGCGACAGCTTTAATTGCAAGTCAAGTTCCCAAAGATAGGTCGGGATACGCTCTAGGGACTTTATCAACTGGTGTTGTCGCTGGAACTTTGACCGGTCCGTTTGTAGGCGGCTTCATTGCTGAAATTTTTGGAATTCGAAATGTCTTTTTATTGGTTGGTAGTTTCCTGTTCTTGGCAGCTATCTTAACCATTCTTTTTATCAAAGAAAACTTTCAACCATTGCCAAAAGAAAAAGCACTGCCTACAAAAGCGCTCTTTACTTCTGTTAAATACCCTTTTCTCCTGATAAATCTATTTCTAACTAGCTTTGTGATTCAATTTGCTGCCCAATCTATTGGTCCCATCCTTGCCCTCTATGTACGAGATTTGGGACAGAAAGAGAATCTTCTCTTTGTCTCTGGTTTGATTGTATCCAGCATGGGATTTTCAAGTATGATGAGCGCAGGCATCATGGGTAAATTAGGTGATAAAGTGGGCAATCATCGACTACTTGTCGTAGCTCAGGTATATTCAGTTTTCATATATCTATTATGTGCAAATGCGACTAGCCCATTCCAATTAGGCTTCTATCGTTTTCTATTTGGTCTGGGGACGGGAGCTCTGATACCTGGTGTCAATGCTCTTCTAAGCAAAATGACCCCTAAAGTTGGCATTTCAAGGGTATTTGCCTTTAATCAAGTCTTTTTTTATCTAGGAGGAGTGATAGGTCCCTTAGCAGGATCAGCAGTAGCGGGACAATTTGGCTATCACTCAGTATTTTATGCAACAGCTCTTTGTGTAGCTATCAGTTGTTTATTTAACCTTATCCAATTTAAAACATTATTAAAAGTGAAGGAAATCTAGTGCGAGTAAAAATCAATCTCAAATGCTCCTCTTGTGGCAGCATCAATTATCTAACCAGTAAGAACTCCAAAACCCATCCAGACAAGATTGAGGTCTTAAAGTATTGCCCAAAAGAAAGAAAAGTGACTCTACATCTTGAATCTAAGTAGAAATTATGGTAGAATAATAGGGATTTTAAGGAGTTTGATATGTATAACCTATTATTAACCATTCTATTAGTATTATCTGTTGTGATTGTGATTGCAATTTTCATGCAACCAACTAAAAACCAATCTAGCAATGTATTTGATGCCAGTGCAGGTGATTTGTTTGAGCGTAGCAAAGCGCGCGGTTTTGAAGCTGTGATGCAACGTTTGACAGGAATTTTAGTCTTTTTCTGGCTAGCCATTGCCTTAGCATTGACGGTATTATCAAGTAGATAAGAAAATAATGGGCGGGACTAGGTCTTTGCCTATTTTTATTTTTATACTCTTCAGAAATCTCTTCAAACCACGTCAGCTTTCATCTGCAACCTCAAAACGGTGTTTTGAGCAACCTGCGCCTAGCTTTCTAGTTTGCTCTTTGATTTTTATTGAGTATTAAATGATGTTTGAGAAGGTTTTACAGCAAAAGGAATTTAAAAAATCTAGAAAGAAAACATGAAAGATAGAATAAAAGAATATATACAAGAAAAGGGACGAGTCACAGTCAATGACTTGGCTCAAGCTCTCGGAAAGGATGGTTCAAAGGACTTCCGTGAGTTAATCAAAACTCTTTCCTTGATGGAACGTAAGCACCAGATTCGCTTTGAAGAAGATGGTAGTTTAACCCTAGAACAGAAGAAAAAACATGAGATTACCCTGAAAGGAATTTTCCATGCGCATAAAAATGGGTTCGGTTTTGTAAGTCTTGAAGGCGAAGAAGACGATCTTTTTGTTGGGAAAAGTGATGTTAACTATGCCATTGATGGCGATACTGTTGAAGTTGTCATTAAGAAAGTTGCTGACCGTAACAAAGGAACTGCTGCAGAAGCAAAGATTATCGACATCCTAGAGCACAGTCTAACGACAGTTGTTGGGCAAATCGTTCTTGATGAGGAAAAACCCAAGTATGCAGGTTACATCCGTTCAAAAAATCAAAAGATTAGTCAACCAATCTACGTTAAAAAGCCAGCTATTCAATTAGAAGGTACAGAAGTTCTCAAGGTCTTTATTGATAAGTACCCAAGTAAGAAACACGATTTCTTTGTCGCTAGTGTCCTAGATGTTGTTGGACATTCTACAGATGCAGGGATTGATGTCCTCGAGGTCTTGGAGTCAATGGACATTGTATCTGAGTTTCCAGAGGCTGTTCTTAAAGAAGCAGAAAATGTGCCAGATGCTCCATCAGAGAAGGATCTGGAAGATCGTCTGGACTTAAGAGATGAAATTACCTTTACCATTGATGGAGCGGATGCAAAAGATTTGGATGACGCTGTTCATATAAAACCATTGAAAAATGGAAATATCGAACTAGGTGTTCACATCGCAGATGTTTCTTACTACGTAACTGAGGGATCTGCCCTTGATAAGGAAGCTCTCAATCGTGCGACCTCTGTATATGTGACAGACCGTGTAGTTCCAATGCTACCAGAACGCCTTTCAAATGGTATCTGTTCCCTTAATCCTCAAGTAGACCGCTTGACTCAGTCTGCGATTATGGAAATTAATAAGCAGGGTCGTGTTGTGAATTATACGATTACGCAGACCGTTATCAAAACAAGTTTCCGTATGACCTATAGTGATGTCAATGACATCCTAGCAGGTGATGAGGAGAAGAGGAAAGAGTTCAAGAAAATTGTCCCAAGCATCGAACTTATGGCTAAGCTTCATGAAATCTTGGAAGGTATGCGGATTAAACGTGGAGCTTTAAATTTTGATACCAATGAAGCTAAGATTTTAGTAGATAAAAAAGGGAAGCCAGTTGATATTGTTCTTCGTCAGCGTGGTGTTGCTGAACGTATGATTGAGTCCTTTATGCTGATTGCCAATGAAACAGTTGCGGAACACTTTAGCAAGCTTGATTTACCTTTTATCTATCGTATTCATGAGGAACCTAAAGCTGAAAAAGTTCAGAAGTTTATTGATTACGCTTCAAGTTTTGGATTACGTATTTATGGTACTGCCAGTGAGATAAGCCAGGAAGCTCTCCAAGATATCATGCGTGCTGTTGAAGGAGAGCCTTATGCAGATGTATTGTCCATGATGCTTCTCCGTTCGATGCAACAAGCTCGTTATTCTGAGCATAATCATGGTCACTATGGCCTAGCCGCGGACTATTACACTCACTTTACTAGTCCGATTCGCCGTTATCCTGACCTTCTTGTTCACCGTATGATTCGTGACTATGGACGTTCTAAGGAAGTGGCGGAGCATTTTGAACAGGTCATTCCAGAGATTGCGACTCAATCTTCAAACCGTGAGCGCTGTGCCATCGAGGCAGAGCGTGAAGTCGAAGCTATGAAAAAAGCTGAATACATGGAAGAGTATGTTGGTGAAGAGTACGATGCAGTTGTTTCAAGTATTGTTAAATTTGGTCTTTTTGTTGAATTGCCAAATACAGTTGAAGGCTTGATTCACATTACCAATCTACCTGAGTTCTACCATTTCAATGAACGTGATTTAACCCTTCGTGGGGAGAAATCAGGAATTACTTTCCGAGTGGGACAGCAGATCCGTATTCGTGTCGAAAGAGCAGATAAGATGACTGGTGAGATTGATTTCTCCTTTATTCCAAGCGAATTTGATGTCATTGAGAAAGGTTTGAAACAGTCTGGTCGTAAGGATAGAAGTCGTCGTTCAGATAAGAAAGAAGACAAGAGAAAAGCTAGTCGCTCAAGTGATAAGCGCAAGCATTCTCCAAAAGATAAAAAGAAAAAGAGCAAGAAACCTTTTTATAAGGAAGTAGCAAAGAAAGGAGCTAAGCATGGCAAAGGGCGAGGGAAAGGTCGTCGCGCAAAATAAAAAGGCGCACCACGACTATACAATCGTTGATACGCTAGAAGCAGGAATGGTCCTGACAGGAACTGAAATCAAGAGTGTTCGAGCAGCCCGCATCAATCTGAAAGATGGGTTTGCCCAGGTTAAGAATGGGGAAGTTTGGCTGAGCAATGTCCATATCGCTCCTTATGAAGAGGGCAATATCTGGAACCAGGAGCCAGAACGCCGTCGTAAACTTCTCCTTCATAAAAAACAAATCCAGAAATTAGAGCAAGAAACCAAAGGGACAGGGATGACCTTGGTTCCTCTTAAAGTTTATATCAAAGATGGCTATGCCAAGTTACTTTTAGGACTTGCTAAAGGGAAGCACGATTACGATAAACGTGAGTCTATCAAACGGCGCGAGCAAGATCGCGATATTGCGCGTGTTATGAAAGCTGTTAACCACCGATAGAAAGAGTGAAGAATATGGAAAAACTAGTTGCCTACAAACGCATGCCTGTCTGGAATAAAGACACCATGCCAGAAGCTGTTCAAAGAAAACACAATACTAAGGTTGGAACCTGGGGCAAAATCACTGTATTAAAAGGAACCCTTAAATTTATTGAATTAACTGAAGAGGGAGAAATTATAGCTGAGCACCTCTTTGAAGCGGGTGCCAATAATCCCATGGCTCAGCCTCAAGCCTGGCACCGTGTAGAAGCTGCTACAGATGATGTAGAATGGTACTTGGAATTTTATTGTAAACCTGAGGATTATTTCCCTAAGAAATACAGTACTAATCCAGTCCATTCGGAAGTCTTAGAAGCTATGCAGACGGTAAAACCGTGTAAGGCACTAGATTTGGGTTGTGGTCAAGGAAGAAATGCACTCTTTCTCGCTCAACATGGATTTGATGTCACAGCAGTGGACCAAAATGAGCTGTCCCTTGAAATGTTACAAAGCATCGTGGAGCAAGAAGACTTAGAAATGCCTGTAGGTCTCTACGATATCAATTCAGCTAGCATAGGCCAAACTTACGATTTTATCGTTTCATCGGTTGTGCTCATGTTTTTACAAGCAGAACGTATTCCTGCTATTATCCGAAACATGCAGGAACAAACCTCTATTGGTGGCTACAATTTGATTGTTTGTGCCATGGATACGGAAGATTATCCATGTTCAGTTAATTTTCCCTTTACCTTTAAAGAGGGGGAATTAGCAAATTACTACCAGGACTGGGAATTGATCAAGTACAATGAAAATCCTGGTCATTTGCACCGTCGTGATGAAAATGGCAATCGAATCCAACTACGCTTTGCAACAATGTTGGCTAAAAAGATAAAATAAAATCTTAAAACGAATAGAAAAGCTATCAATTTCTATTCGTTTTTTTTATATAATGACTTGAGGACCAATCAACTGAATTATGCTATACTAGATGTGTAGAAAATGCTAAAGACAATCTCTTAACCCATATTTCTATGAAGTTTACAATAAGAAATTTTAAATTTTCCATACTACTAATAAGTCTTTAATAGGGAGGTAGCGACATGCCAAGTCTTTTAGTCGAACTTTTTGATCATCACACTATCGAGAAAAATGTTTATCAGACTTTTATTTGTGATTGTGACGAGGTTCTATTTCTCTCCTTGAAAAAAATTACAGAAGAAGAAAGGTTGTCCTTGAAGCATTTTTTGCTGGATCAAGTTTCCCATGTAAAACAAGTGCATTTTCGGCAAATAAGTCTAGATAAGATTACGGATGATTTGAATCTTTTCTTGACTAATTATGATTCAGTGACTTTAGATGTTTTTGGAGGAGATTCGATATTAGCTATTTTCCTTTATCAGTATGGTTTGGAAAAGCAATTACCGATTGTTGCAATTGATATTGAGCAAGGAAAACAATTCAAATGGAAGATGGGGAAGGTGGAAAAGGAAGAGTTGGTAATTCCTGATCTGACCATTGAACAGTTGATGGCCTTACGGGGTGGTAAACTCATCAAATCGAAACAACCTAAATATAGTCCGAAACAAATGATTACCATCAAAAAACTAGCCAACTATGCAATTTTAAACCCAGAGCAATGGTATCAGATTACTCAATTCTTTGCATTAGCTAAAACAATTGAATTTCATGCTGAAACAGTAAAAGTTTTGGAAAGTAACGGAAAAAGGTACTCTTATCCAGAATCAATGATTCCTCTACTAACAGAAGCTAACTTGATTCATATTGATGAGGAAAGTTCCGAACATATTCGTTACACTTTTTCTAGCTCTGAGGCACAATTGCTCTGTCGCACTAAAGGTCATATTTTAGAATTATATCTCTATCTTTTAGCGATAGAGTCAGAGTATTTTGATGAATGTATGATAGGGGCAGAAATTGACTGGAATGGTATTTTTCCTGAAATTGATAATGTACAAAATGAAATTGATGTTGTCCTCCGTAAAGGTCAATCCATTATTTTTATATCTTGTAAAATGACAGACTTGTCTGTAGAAGCTATTAATGAACTAGAGGTATATGCCAATCATTTTGCTGGTGAAACTTGTTTGAAATTAATTGTTTGCTCTGGAAAAATCAATCCCGTATATAACCATCGCTGTCAAGAGTACGGTGTGTTGGTGATTAAACAAGATCAAATTTCAAATCTGATTCCCATGTTACAAAAACATATCAAAAAGCATAAAATATGAGCTGGATTAAAGGATTATTCTAAAAATATAATGGAAAGGCTGGTTTTCTCAGCCTTTTTCTTATCCTTTTCGAATAAAGTAGAAAAGGGGGGATATATGTTTTTAGCTAGAGATGAAAATGGGGATTTAATCAGCGCTTTAGAGGATGAAGTAAAGAAGCAAGTTTATTATTGTCCGGCTTGTGGAACGAGTGTTCGCTTGAGGAAAGGAAAAAACGTGCGTGCACATTTCGCTCATGAAAGTTTAAAAAGTTGTGATTTTTATCATGAGAACGAAGGACCAGAACATTTAGAGAATAAGGTGGCACTTTTTAATTGGGCTAAGAAAGATGCTGAAGTAGAAATGGAATATCCGATTCCTGAACTTAAGCAAATTGCAGATATCTTTATCAATAAACAACTAGCTCTAGAAATTCAATGCAGTCCCATTTCATGTGACCTTTTGAGGAACAGAAGCAATGGTTATCGAAGTTTGGGAATTCAAGTTCTTTGGCTACTAGGAAAAAAGCTCTGGTTAAGAGAGCGTCTAACTAAACTTCAGAGAGATTTTCTTTACTTCAGTAATAATATGGGCTTTCATATTTGGGAGTTAGACCATAAAAAACAAGTTTTAAGACTTAAGTACCTCCTTCACCAAGATTTGAAAGGGAAACTCCATTATCAGGTCAAGGAATTTTCTTATGGCAAAGGAAATCTCCTAGAAATTTTACGTAGTCCTTATCAGAAACAAACTCTTATCACTTTTTCAGTTGAGCAAGACATAGATATTTGTCATTACATTCAAAAACAGCTCTATTATCAAAACCCCTATTGGATGAAACAACAAGCTCAAGCTTACTTGAGAGGAGAAAACCTATTAAATTGGAAGACTCAGGACTGGTATCCCCAAGTAAGGCCGATAGAACATGGTCATTTTTGTCAGATAAGTCAAAATCTATATGATTATTACCGCAACTTTCAGGCTTATTATGAACTGAATCCACATAATCAGCAACAAAAGCTCTATCCACCTGCCTTTTATCAGCATTATTTCTCGAAAAATATGGTAAAATAGAAAGGATGGAGGAAACTTATGGTATTACAACGAAATGAAATCAATGAAAAAGATACATGGGATCTATCAACGATCTTTGAAACAGACCAAAAATGGGAAGAAGAACTCGCCCTTTTAACAGAAGATACAAAACAAGCAGCTAGTCTTGAGGGTCATCTCTTGGACAGTGCAGAAAGCCTTCTTGATATTACAGAGCGTTATCTGGACTTGAGTCGTCGTCTTGAAAAACTCTATGTCTATGCACATATGAAAAACGACCAGGATACACGAGTTGCTAAATATCAAGAATACTATGCAAAAGCCATGACTCTTTATAGTCAACTTGATCAAGTCTTCTCTTTCTATGAGCCTGAATTTATGGCAATCACAGAAGACCAGTATCAAAACTTTCTAGCAGAAGAACCAAAACTCCAGCCTTATAAACACTTCTTTGATAAACTCTTGCAAAATAAGGACCATGTCCTTTCACAACGTGAAGAAGAGCTGCTTGCAGGTGCTGGTGAAATCTTCGGTGCTGCTAGTGAAACCTTTGCTATTTTAGATAATGCAGATATCGTCTTTCCATATGTTCAAGATGAAGATGGAAATGAAGTTCAATTATCACACGGCGTTTATATGCGCTTGGTAGAGTCTAAGAATCGTGAGGTTCGTCGTGGAGCTTATGAAGCCCTCTATGCTACTTATGAGCAATACCAGCACACTTACGCTAAAACCTTGCAGACCAATGTTAAAGTGCAAAACTATCGTGCTAAGGTTCGAAACTACAAGAGTGCGCGTGAAGCTGCTCTTGCGGCAAACTTTGTGCCAGAAAGTGTCTATGACAACTTAGTATCTGCTGTTCGTAAACACTTGCCGTTATTGCATCGTTATCTGGCTCTTCGCTCAAAAATCCTTGGTATTCCAGACCTCAAAATGTACGATGTCTATACACCATTGTCTTCAGTGGAATACAGCTTCACTTATGAAGAAGCCTTGAAGAAAGCAGAAGATGCTTTGGCAGTTCTTGGTGAGGATTACTTGAACCGTGTTAAAAGTGCCTTCAGCGAACGCTGGATTGATGTGTATGAAAATCAAGGCAAGCGTTCAGGTGCATATTCTGGCGGTTCTTATGATACCAACGCCTTCATGCTCCTTAACTGGCAAGATAACCTGGATAATCTTTTCACTCTTGTACATGAGACAGGTCATAGTATGCATTCTAGCTATACGCGTGAAACTCAGCCTTATGTATACGGAGATTACTCAATCTTCTTGGCAGAAATTGCTTCAACTACTAATGAAAACATCCTGACAGAAAAATTATTGCAAGAAGTTCAAGACGATGCAACACGCTTTGCAATTCTCAACAACTTCCTAGATGGTTTCCGTGGAACAGTCTTCCGCCAAACTCAATTTGCTGAATTTGAACATGCTATTCACCAAGCTGACCAAAATGGTGAAGTCTTGACAAGTGAGTTCCTAAACAATCTCTATGCTGACTTGAACCAAGAATATTATGGTTTGAGCAAGGAAGACGATCCTCAAATCCAGTATGAGTGGGCTCGAATTCCTCATTTCTACTATAACTACTATGTCTATCAATATTCAACAGGCTTTGCAGCAGCTTCAGCTTTGGCTGAAAAGATTGTTCATGGTAGCCAAGAGGATCGTGATCGCTATATTGACTACCTCAAAGCAGGGAAGTCAGACTATCCACTCAATATCATGCGTAAAGCGGGTGTTGATATGGAAAAAGAAGATTACCTCAACGATGCCTTTGCAGTCTTTGAACGCCGTTTGGATGAGTTTGAAGCCCTTGTTGAAAAATTAGGATTGGCATAAGGCAGATGGTAAAGTCTTATAGTAAAAATGCCAATCATAACATGCGACGTCCTGTTGTCAAGCATGAGATTGTCGAGTTCATGCGCCACAGACAAAAGCAGGTGACAGGTTCCCTAAAAGAACTAGAAAACTTTGCTCGCAAGGAAAATATTCCCATCATTCCTCATGAAACCGTCGCCTACTTTCGTTTCCTTATGGAAACCATTCAACCAAAAAATATTTTAGAGATTGGTACGGCGATTGGATTTTCAGCACTTTTGATGGCAGAGCATTCACCCAAGTCAAAAATCACCACTATTGACCGAAATCCTGAGATGATTGGTTTTGCCAAGGAAAATTTTGCAAAATTTGATCAACGCAAACAAATCACTCTCTTAGAAGGTGATGCGGTAGATGTCTTGTCAACGTTGACAGAGACCTATGATTTTGTGTTTATGGATTCTGCTAAGTCCAAATACATCATCTTTCTACCAGAAATCCTCAAACACCTAGAAGTAGGTGGAGTGGTTGTCTTAGATGATATTTTCCAAGGAGGAGATATTGCTAGGGATATCATGGAAGTCCGTCGAGGACAAAGAACGATTTATCGTGGCTTGCAACGACTCTTTGATGCGACTTTGGACAATTCAGGATTAACCGCTACTTTAGTTCCTCTTGGAGACGGAATTCTCATGCTGAGAAAAAATCAAGCAGAAGTAGAACTGCCTGATATTGATTGATTTCAGATATTTTTAAGACAATTTGGTAAAATAGGTAAGGTAAACCTTTATTTAGTGAACAAAAGGAGTAAACATGAAGAAAAAACTAATGGCAGGAGCCATCACATTGTTGTCAGTAGCCACTTTGGCTGCTTGTTCAAACAGTTCTGAAGGAACTGACTTGATTAGCATGAAGGGCGATGTTATTACTGAGCATCAATTCTTTGAAGAAGTTAAAAACAATGCGACTGCACAACAAGTCTTGCTGAATATGACCATTCAAAAAGTTTTTGAAAAACAATATGGTTCAGAAGTTAGCGATAAAGAAGTAGAGGATGCTGTTGCAGAAGAACAAAAGAAATACGGTGATAGCTATCAAACGATTCTCGCCCGTTCAGGTATGACTGCAGAAAGCCGTAAAGCTCAAATTCGTACAAGTAAATTAGTTGAGTATGCTGTTAAGAAAGCCGCTGAAGCTGAATTAACAGATGAAAACTATAAAAAAGCATTTGAAGAGTATACTCCAGAAGTAACGGCTCAAATTATTAAATTTGACAGTGAAGATAAGGCTAAGGAAGTTCTTGCCAAAGCAAAAGAATCTGGAGCTGACTTTGCACAACTTGCAAAAGACAATTCTACAGATGAAAAGACTAAAGAAAATGGTGGAGAAATTACCTTTGATTCTGCATCAACAGAATTGCCAGACGTGGTTAAAAAAGCTGCTTTTGCGCTTGATGTTAACGGAATTTCAGATGTTATCACTGCTCCAGGAACTCAAGCTTATACAAGTAGTTTCTACATTGTGAAACTAACTAAGAAGTCAGAAAAATCTTCAAACTTGGATGACTACAAAGAAAAACTTAAAACAATCATTTTGACTCAAAAACAAAATGATGCAACCTTTGTTCAAGGTGTCATTAGTAAAGAATTACAGGATGCCAATATTAAAGTTAAAGATCAAGCCTTCCAAAATATCTTTACACAATATATCAAAGGCGAAACAACTTCTGACAGCAGTAGTAGCGCCTCAAACTAAGATAGCAATGAACTACCTTCCTTTATCGGCTCTTTGTCAACTGTAGTGGGTTGAATAAAAGCTAACATCTGGAGAGGACAATCGTTGTCCTCTCCATTTTTATATTCAGAGCGATGAAAATTCGTTTCTTAAAGTTGTTAAAGTTCCTAAAACCAAAAGCATTTCGTTTGATGAGTTTAATGAGATTATTAGTCGCTTCCAATTTAGCGTTGGAATAGGGCAATTGAAGGGCGTTGACAATTTTCTCTTTGTCCTTGAGAAATGTCTTAAAGACAGTCTGAAAAAGAGGATGAACCTTTTTTAGATTGTCTTCAATAAGTCCGAAAAATTTCTCGAGCTCTTTATTCTGAAAGTGAAAAAGCAAGAGCTGATAGAGATTATAGTGGTGTTTCAACTCTTCGGAATAGCTCAAAAGCTTGTCTAGAATCTCTTTATTAGTTAAGTGCATGCGAAAAGTAGGGCGATAAAAACGTTTATCACTCAGTTTACGGCTATCTTGTTGGATGAGTTTCCAATAGCGCTTGATAGCCTTGTATTCATGAGATTTTCGCTCAAATTGATTCATGATTTGGACACGAACCCGACTTATAGCTCGGCTAAGATGTTGAACAATGTGAAAACGATCTAGAACGATTTTAGCACATGGAAAAAGCTGTTTAGCCAAGTTATAGTACGGACTAAACATATCCATAGTAATGATTTTCACTCGACATCGGATCGCTCTATCGTAGCGAAGAAAGTGATTGCGGATGATAGCTTGTGTTCTTCCCTCAAGAACAGTAATGATATTGAGCTGATCAAAATCTTGTGCGATAAAACTCATCTTTCCCTTGGTAAAAGAATACTCGTCCCAAGACATAATCTCTGGAAGACGAGAAAAATCATGCTTAAAGTGAAAGTTATTGAGTTTACGAATGACAGTTGAAGTTGAAATGGATAGCTGATGTGCAATATCAGTCATAGAAGTCTTTTCAATCAACTTTTGAGCAATCTTTTGGTTGATAATACGAGGAATTTGATGATTCTTCTTAACGATAGAGGTTTCAGCGACTATCATTTTCGAGCAATGATAGCACTTGAAACGGCGTTTTCTAAGGAGGATTCTAGTAGGCATACCAGTCGTTTCGAGGTAAGGAATTTTCGACGGTTTTTGAAAATCATATTTCTTCATTTGACATCCGCACTCAGGGCAAGACGGGGCGTCATAGTCCAGTTTAGCGACAATTTCCTTGTGTGTATCCATATTGATGATATCTAGAATCTTGATATTTGTGTCTTTGATATCAAGCAGTTTTGTGATAAAATGTAATTGTTCCATATGATTCTTTCTAATGAGTTGTTTAGTCGCTTTTCATTATAGATCTTATGGGACTTTTTTTCTACACAAAATAGGCTCCATAATATCTATAGGGGATTTACCCACTACAAATATTATAGAGCCCCTTTATCTGGGAGGTAGTTTTTGATTTTCTGAAATAAGAACATTAAAGTTTAACGAATTCAAGTAACTTTCAACTATTTGTAGATTGAGTAAAGATGTCTCACAAGAATTTTTAATCATGACCCTGTCTTGGGTAAAATTCGAATGTTTATACTGTAAGAGTTTTTTTCTAGGCTAAAAAATGGTATAATAGCTTATAAAACTAGAAATAATATGGGAAAATAAGATAATTTTTCCGATAGATAGGTGACATATGAAAATAAGTAAAAGGCACCTGCTGAATTATTCCATTTTGATTCCTTATTTACTGTTATCCGTTCTAGGATTGATAGTAGTTTATTCGACAACTAGTGCAACTCTTATCCAAGAGGGCAAAAGCACCTTGCAACTGGTTCGAAATCAAGGAATTTTCTGGATAGCCAGTTTGTTTTTAATTGCCTTGATTTATAAATTGAAATTAGGATTTCTGCGAAATGAGCGATTAATCTTCATCGTCATGTTTGTTGAGCTGATACTGCTAGCTCTAGCTCGTTTAATTGGGATTCCTGTCAATGGGGCCTATGGCTGGATCAAGGTTGGTCCAATAACGATTCAACCAGCAGAGTATTTAAAAATTATCATTGTCTGGTATCTAGCACAGCGTTTTTCAAAACAACAGGATGAGATAGCTGTTTACGACTTCCAAGTTTTAACCCTTAATCAGTGGATTCCTCGAGCATTTAATGATTGGCGTTTTGTTCTACTGGTTATGATTGGTAGTTTGGCGATTTTCCCAGACCTAGGAAATGCTACTATCTTGATTTTAGTATCCTTGCTCATGTATACTATCAGTGGAATAGCTTATCGATGGTTCACTACTATTCTGAGCTTACTAGCTGGTGTCTCTATGATTTCCTTAACAGCCATTCGGATAATCGGTGTTGAGAAATTCTCTAAAATTCCTGTATTTGGTTATGTTGCCAAGCGGTTCAGTGCTTTTTTCAACCCCTTTAATGACCTGGCTGGAGCTGGACACCAGTTGGCCAATTCCTACTATGCCATGGTTAATGGAGGATGGTTTGGTCTGGGATTAGGAAATTCTATTGAAAAACGTGGTTATCTACCAGAAGCCCATACAGACTTTGTCTTTTCGATTGTCATCGAAGAGTTTGGATTTGTAGGAGCAAGTCTTATTCTCGCTCTCCTATTCTTCTTAATTCTACGAATCATTTTGGTAGGAATTCGCGCAAGGGATCCTTTCAACTCAATGGTAGCAATAGGTATTGGGGGCATGATCCTGATACAGGTATTTGTTAACATTGGAGGTATATCAGGCTTGATTCCTTCAACAGGAGTAACCTTCCCTTTCCTTTCGCAAGGGGGGAATAGTCTCTTGGTTCTTTCTGTAGCCATAGCATTTGTATTAAATATTGATGCCAGTGAAAAGCGTGCGCGACTTTATAGCGAATACGACGCACAGCTTTAAGACATAGATAACAAGGAGAAAAAAATGTCTCTTCAAAAGTTAGAAAATTATAGTAACAAAACGGTCGTACAAGAGGAAGTTCAAATCTTGACGGATATGCTGGAAGATATCACGAAAAATATGCTTCCTGCCGAAACCTTTGATAAGATCATGCACTTGAAGGAACTTTCTTCAAAACTTGACTATCAAGGGCTAGATAAAGTAGTAACAGGTCTTTCAAATGATGAGATGGTCTACATTTCTAGATATTTCTCTATCTTACCACTCTTAATTAACATTTCCGAAGACGTAGACTTGGCTTATGAGATTAACCACCTAAATAATGTTGATCAAGATTATCTCGGTAAATTGTCAACAACGATCAAAATGGTGGCTGAAAAAGAAAATGCTAGAGAGATTCTCGAGCACCTGAACGTGGTTCCTGTTTTGACAGCCCATCCTACTCAGGTACAACGTAAGAGTATGTTGGACTTGACCAATCATATCCATACCCTTTTACGTAAATATCGTGACGTGAGAATGGGCCTTATTAACAAAGAAAAATGGCACAATGATCTTCGTCGCTACATTGAGATTATCATGCAGACGGATATGATTCGTGAGAAGAAACTGAAAGTAACGAATGAAATCACAAACGTGATGGAATATTACAATAGTTCTTTCCTACAAGCTGTACCAAATCTAATGTTAGAGTATAAGCGTCTTGCAAAAGAGCAGGGAATTGACCTAAAACAAGCAAAACCTATCACCATGGGAATGTGGATTGGTGGAGACCGTGATGGGAATCCATTCGTGACAGCTGAGACGCTTATGCGTTCCGCTACCATTCAAAGTGAAGTAGTCTTGAACTACTATATCAGCAAGATTTCAAGTCTCTATCGCACCTTCTCTCTATCGACTAATTTGTCAAAAACAAGCCAAGCTGTTGAAGAAATGGCAGCTCGTTCTGGAGATACATCTGTCTTTCGTGAAAAAGAACCTTATCGTCGTGCCTTTCACTTGATTCAGTCAAAATTGATTCAAACTCTCTTGAATTTAAAAGAATGGTCTGTGGTTGGCTCGTCAGCTGATGAACGGCATCCTGTTGAACGTCTTTTTGGTACTCAAGGGCATCAACAAGGAGTGATTACAGATTACATTGGTAATCGCCTTTCAGGAGCAATTCAAGAATTGGCTGAGGATCGTCCTCCTTACTATGAAACAGTCGAAGAATTTAAACAAGACCTCGCTATTATTAAGGATTCATTGCTTGAAAATAAGGCAGAGGCCTTGCTTACTGGTGAGTTCGCCGAGCTCTTAGAAGCTGTAGAAGTCTTTGGTTTCTTCTTGGCTTCTATCGACATGCGTCAAGATTCTAGTGTCCATGAAGCCTGTGTTGCAGAATTGTTAGCATCTGCCGGAATTAATGATCATTATAGTGATCTATCAGAAGATGAAAAATGTGACTTGCTCTTACATGAGCTATTAGAAGATCCTCGGATCTTGTCCGCAACCCATGCTGAGAAGTCTGAACTACTCGAAAAAGAGTTAGCTATTTTCCAAACAGCTCGTGAATTAAAAGACCGTTTGGGAGAAGACGTTATTCGTCAAACCATTATTTCCCACGCAACCAGCGTATCAGATATGCTTGAATTGGCAATTATGCTCAAAGAAGTCGGTCTGGTGGATGCTGAAAAAGCGCGTGTTCAGATTGTACCACTCTTTGAAACGATCGAAGACTTGGATCATTCTGAAGAAACTATGAGAAAGTATTTCTCTTTACCACTTGCTAAGAAATGGGTTGCTTCTAAAAACAATTACCAAGAAATCATGCTTGGCTACTCTGATAGTAACAAGGATGGTGGTTATCTTTCCTCTTGTTGGACACTCTATAAGGCACAACAACAATTGACAGCCATCGGTGATGAGTTTGGTGTTAAGGTAACCTTCTTCCACGGTCGTGGTGGTACAGTCGGTCGTGGTGGTGGCCCTACTTATGACGCTATTGCCTCACAGCCACTTAAGTCTATCAAGGATCGTATCCGTTTGACCGAGCAAGGGGAAGTGATTGGAAATAAATACGGAAACAAGGATGCAGCCTACTATAACCTTGAAATGTTAGTTTCAGCAGCAATCAACCGTATGATTACTCAAAAGAAGAGTGACACCAATACCTCAAATCGCTATGAAGCAATTATGGATCAGGTTGTAGGTCGTAGCTATGATATTTACCGTGAACTAGTATTCGGAAATGAACATTTCTATGATTATTTCTTTGAATCTAGTCCAATCAAGGCGATCTCAAGTTTCAATATTGGTTCTCGACCAGCCGCTCGTAAAACCATCACTGAAATCGGTGGTCTGCGCGCTATTCCTTGGGTATTCTCATGGTCCCAAAGTCGTGTCATGTTCCCAGGTTGGTATGGTGTTGGTTCAAGCTTCAAGGAATTTATCGACCAAGATCCTAAAAATATTGAATATCTTCGTGATATGTATCAAAACTGGCCATTCTTCCAATCACTCCTATCCAACGTCGATATGGTCTTGTCAAAATCAAATATGAACATTGCCTTTGAATACGCTAAACTTTGTGAAAGTGAAGAAGTACAAGCAATTTACTATACGATTTTAGATGAATGGCAGTTGACTAAGGATGTTATCTTGGCTATTGAAGGCCATGAGGAGCTCTTGGCAGAAAATACCTATTTGAAAGACAGTCTCAACTACCGTATGCCTTATTTCAATATTCTTAACTATATTCAGTTAGAATTGATTAAGCGTCAACGTCGTGGTGAGTTATCTTCAGATGAAGAAAGATTAATCCATACAACTATCAACGGAATTGCTACAGGATTACGTAATTCAGGTTGATACAAGCAAGATTTTCCAAAAACGTAGGGATTGGCCAAGTCTCAAGTTCAAGTTGGATAGCAAATAGCAATTTCCAACGTAACTTGTAGCCCAAGTGTATTTTAGGATAGTTATTCATCCGATTAACAATGAAGGCGACTTCTTTAGGAGTCGTTTTCTTTTTTCTTTTAGGGAATCCTATACGAATCAGCCAGTTGTGATTATCATTAGTTCCCCTTTCCCAAGAGGCATAGGGATGATTTAATGTCTACTCTTTCGATCAGCCAAGAGAGGCAAACAGTTTTATTTCACCTTATAACTAGAACTTTATCTATCTCCTAATGACCATTCTCCTAGCTTAAATTATTGATGTTCGAAAAATTTTTTTGGCTTTCTTTTAGTCAACTAAATATATATAAAACGAAATAGAGCATTAAATTCGTTTACAAGACCTAAATATAATGCTATTCTATATATAGAGGAAAAGGCTTACAATTGTAAGTATGAAGATGAATCTAATTAGATTAGGAGAATAGTTATGATAGGTTGTTTAATAACTATTAGGCTGATGACTAGAGTTATGAATAGGAATAAATGAGTATGAATAGGAAACAAAAAGTTGGTCATGTTATTGTTGTAGCCATTATTATTTTATTGGGAGTGTTATTTTTCATCCAAAGATATTCTGCTTCGTCATCAAAACAATTTTCTATACAGTCAAATGTTGATTTTTATTTATTGGGATACCACAGTGTGGAGGGGTATAATTTTAAAGATAATTCATTTGAGAAAGTTTCTGATGAAAAAATAGATATAGTAAAGGGCCAGATTAATCAAGTTGTTAAGCGTGCAGAAATTTCCAATCGTTATTTGCTATTTTCTGAAGAAGGTCCACCCTTAGGTGTAGTAGGTAGAATAATATCAGTTGATTTTGAAACTGGAAAAATTCACTATAATAAGACCACCGATTATGCTTTTTCAACAGCTGGCGTAAATCCAGATTACTATTTTACTTCTGAAGCAAATACATATGATAGTTTTATTGCAGTTTTTGATACAAATTTAAAGGAAGTAGATAAATATATTTTCAAAAATTCTGTTTTTGCTACAGATTTTTCAAACGATGGTGATAATATCTACTTTTTGGGAGTAGATGTTAACAGTAATGATAATTACCCAACCTACTTACATCATTTTTCACTAAAAAACAAAAAATTACAGTTTGAAAATAAAGAAATTCTCTATGATGATCCTAACTTGACTTATTTTTTTGACGATAGCATTGTGAAGGGTAAACAACTCTATTCAGTTTCCGGTGGATATCGAATTAACTCGACCAAGGAAAAAGTACTTTGGGGGAAAGTTTTTCACTATGATATGGAATCAGGACTTAAGGAATTTTTTGATTTAGATGAAATTGGTCCAGTTAACATTATTGAATTAGGAGAAAATTTGTTAGCAATTGAGCATGAGAGTAATGATTCAGGAAAAATTGCTTTCAGTCTATTTGATGTAACTAGTCATAAATCAAGCTTTGTCAATCTATCTCGATTTGGATTTTCAGCTGAAACAGACTACATAAAAGATATTAAGCTTCTCGATGATAATATTTTATTAGTTTTAGCTGGTAATAAATTAATTGCATATGATATAAATGAAAATACTATCATTCTTGAAAAAATTGTTGATGAAGATATGTTTCATATTTGGTTGAAATAATTTGCAAAATTATATAGATTTTTGTAATGTTACATTGTTAAGCCAATCCCCATAGGCATATGATTAACTTACTCTCTCTCTAATTTTACACTTTTTTAAAAATATTTTATGAAAACCCTTGACAAGTTTTAGTAAAATGATATAATTTAACCATTCAGAAAGTAATCATTGAAATTTTTTAGAGAGTCTGTGGTTGGTGAAAACAGATAGGTGGAAGTGATGAAAATTGGGCTGAATGTTATTAAGAATTTGAAATCATAAGAATTCGGTGAGCACACCTTACAGTGCAACTCGTTTTAGCGAGTAAGAGCGATAGGACTAGTTCCTATAATTGAGGTGGCACCGCGCATCGACGTCCTCACACAAGTTTTTTGTGTGAGGACTTTTTCTATGGGGAGGAAAAAATGATGGAAATCAAACGATGGCGTCGCTTGAATAAGTGATTGAGTAAAAAAATAATAAGTTAAGAAGAAATAAGGAGAAAATTATGAAAAACAAACGTCTACTCGGTATTATCGTAGCATTAGCACTTGTAGTTGGAGGAAGCTTGGTCTACTCTAACTTAACGAAACAAGAAACTAAAACTGAGACAGCTAACAAAACAGCTAAGGTTGGTGTTCTACAGTTCGTCAGTCACCCATCGCTTGACTTGATATACCAAGGTATCCAAGATGGACTTGCTGAAGAAGGCTATAAAGGTGACCAAGTTAAAATTGATTTTATGAACTCAGAAGGTGACCAAAGTAAGGTTGCTACAATGAGTAAGCAATTAGTCGCAAACGGAAATGATGTTGTTGTCGGAATTGCGACACCTGCAGCTCAAGGTCTAGCAAGTGCAACAAAAGACCTTCCTGTTATCATGGCAGCTATTACAGATCCAGTTGGAGCTAACCTTGTACAGAACTTGGAAAAACCAGGTGGAAACATCACAGGGGTTTCTGACCACAACCCTGCTCAACAACAGGTTGAATTAATTAAAGCCTTAACTCCGGATGTTAAAACAATCGGAGCTCTCTACTCAAGTAGTGAAGACAACTCTAAATCACAAGTTGAAGAGTTCAAAGCTTACGCTGAAAAAGCTGGTTTGAAAGTCGAAACTTTTGCAGTTCCATCAACTAACGAAATTGCTTCAACAGTTAATGTTATGACTGGTAAAGTAGATGCAATCTGGGTTCCAATTGACAACACAATCGCATCTGCGTTCTCAACTGTAGTATCAAGTAATCAAACAGCTAAAAAACCAATCTACCCAAGTGCGACTGCCATGGTAGAAGCAGGTGGTTTGGCATCAGTCGTTGTGGACCAACACGATCTTGGTGTTGCTACCGGTAAGATGATTGCCAAAGTCTTGAAGGGTGAAAAACCTGCAGATACACCAGTTAATGTCTTCTCAACTGGTAAATCAGTTATCAACAAAAAAGTCGCTCAAGAACTTGGAATCACAATTCCTGAATCAGTTCTCAAAGAAGCTGGTCAAGTAATTGAATAAGAATGTAGGAGGAGTTGGAGACATCTCCTCCAATTTTTAGAATAAAGGAAACGAAACAAATATGCTAATATCTATTATTTCACAGGGATTAGTCTGGGCTATCCTGGGCTTGGGAATTTTTATGACCTTTCGAATCCTGAACTTTCCAGATATGACAACTGAGGGCTCCTTCCCACTAGGAGGAGCAGTTGCAGTAACACTGATTACTCAAGGCGTTAATCCTTTTCTTGCTACCTTAGTAGCTGTTGGAGCAGGCTGTCTTGCTGGTTTAGCGACTGGTCTTCTTTACACTAAAGGAAAGATTCCAACACTCTTGTCTGGAATTCTGGTCATGACTTCCTGTCATTCTATCATGCTTATGATTATGGGACGGGCTAACCTTGGACTTTTAAACACCAAGCAAATCCAAGATGTTCTTCCATTTTCATCAGAGGTTAATCAATTACTGACAGGTTTAATCTTTGTGACTTTGGTTATCCTTCTCATGCTTTTCTTCCTAGATACGAAACTTGGACAGGCCTATATCGCTACAGGGGATAATCCAGATATGGCTCGTAGTTTTGGTATCAATACAGGCCGTATGGAGCTTATGGGCTTGGTCTTGTCAAATGGTGTAATCGCACTTGCTGGTGCCTTAATTGCCCAACAAGAAGGTTACGCGGATGTTTCTCGTGGTATCGGTATTATCGTTGTTGGTCTTGCAAGTTTGATTATAGGTGAAGTTCTGTTCAAGAGTCTTACCCTAGCAGAACGTTTGGTTACAATTGTAGTTGGTTCCATCAGCTATCAATTCTTGGTATGGGGAGTCATTGCTCTCGGCTTTAACACTAGCTATCTCCGTCTATACAGTGCCCTTATCCTAGCAACATGTCTAGTCATTCCAACTCTTAAGGATAAATATTTGAAAGGAGTCAAGTTAAGCAAATGACAGCAATTGTAGAATTAAGAAATGCCACAAAAATTGTGACAAATGGCTTCGATGAGGAAAAGATTATTTTAAACGATGTTTCACTTGATATCTATGAACATGACTTCATCACAATTTTGGGTGGAAATGGTGCAGGCAAGTCAACCCTCTTTAATAGCATTGCAGGAACTCTGCCCTTGACTAGCGGGAGTATTCGCATCATGGGGGAGGATGTGACTCATTTTAGCCCTGAAAAGCGTGCCAAGTACCTCTCTCGTGTCTTCCAAGATCCCAAGATGGGAACTGCCCCTCGTATGACCGTTGCAGAAAACCTCTTGATTGCAAAGTTTCGTGGAGAAAAACGTGGTCTTTTTCCAAGAAGACTCTCAGCTTACAAGGAAGAATTTCAAGCAACTATTGAGAAGGTTGGAAATGGATTAGAGAAACACTTGGACACCCCGATTGAATTCTTATCAGGTGGACAAAGGCAAGCCTTGAGTCTCTTGATGGCGACCTTGAAGCGTCCAGAACTCCTTTTGTTGGATGAACATACAGCAGCGCTTGACCCTAAAACAAGTGTAGCCTTGATGGAGTTGACAGATGACTTTGTCAGTAAGGACCATCTTACTGCTCTGATGATTACCCACCATATGGAAGATGCTCTCAAGTATGGAAATCGCCTCATTGTTATGAAAGAAGGACGAATCATCCAAGATTTGAATAAGGATGAAAAAGCTAAGATGAAGATTTCAGATTACTATCAGTTGTTTGAGTAGATAATTATTAAAACATCAATCGTTAAAGACTTAGAAGTAAGATTTCTACTTCTAGGTTTTTTTAGTGGCATTTAAACTTTATTTATATTTCCTTTTTTGCCAGTTTTACTTTATAATATAATCAATCTAAGAATCTTAAACTTTGATAGAGGAGTAAGGAGATAAAAACATGGCATACACACAAGAAGATTTTCAGGAATGGATTTTTCAGATTGGATTTAAGATGGACTATTTTACTAGGGAGTTTGCTGAGGAACAAGGCCTTCATTTAGACTATAGCATGCAGTCTTTAGATGATTTGGAGGCTTGGATCTTAGCTCACTACGAAGACCACCATGCTTTGATAGCAGACCGCAAGATGTTGGATTATTTGACCGTTTATATCGGCGAAACCTTTCGCAAACACCTAGGAGGTAAATGGTATATTGATCTTAAAAATAAAAAGAACGCCTACTATTCTATGCCTGTCTTGACCGATCCATCATATAGAGGAGAAGTTTATATAGCACCAATGACTTTTGCAACGGCTTGCATCAGTAGAAAAGATAGTCAGTATATTAGCAGAATATTGAAAAATAACCTCGAAGATCAAGTGAAATAGGATTTTATTTCTTCTATTTTTCTTTCAAATATTAGAATGATTTGCTCAAAAGATTCACTTTTTCATGACAGCTGGAAATTTATGAAATAGTCTCATGTAAAGTGTATGAAATGGTTTACTTTTTTTCAGAAATAAGCTATACTAGTTAGAGTAAACTGTGATAAAATGGAGGTATTGTCTATGGTTGACAAGAGACTCATCGAAGAGATCAAAAACAATACCAATATTGTCGAAATCATAGGAGAAGTGATTTCTTTACAAAAATCTGGACGGAACTTTTTAGGGCTCTGTCCTTTTCATGGTGAAAAGACCCCTTCCTTTAACGTGGTTGAAGATAAGCAATTTTACCACTGTTTTGGCTGTGGTCGTTCTGGAGACGTCTTTAAGTTCATCGAGGAGTATCAACAAGTAACCTTTGCGGATGCGGTGAGGATATTAGCTGAGAGACTTGGGATTCAGATGGCAGCGCCTGTTCATAGTTCTATACAGCCTAGGTCGCCCCATCAAAATCTCTACGATATGCATGACAAGGCTGCTCGGTTTTATCATGCCATCCTCATGACAACTAAGATGGGTGAGGAGGCTAGGAACTACCTCTATAAACGTGGCTTAACAGATGATGTTCTCAAGCATTTTATGATTGGTTTGGCTCCAGCAGAACGCTCTTATCTCTATCAACGTTTAGCTGATGATTATAGCGAAAATGACTTGCTGGATTCAGGTTTGTTTTACCTATCTGAGAGTAATCAATTTTTTGATACCTTTCATAATCGCATTATGTTCCCACTCTCAAATGATCAAGGAAAGGTGATTGCCTTTTCTGGTCGTGTATGGCAGGAGGCCGATTCTCAAACTGGAAAGTATAAAAATAGTCGAGCGACGGCAATTTTTAACAAGAGTTACGAATTATATCATTTGGAGAGGGTAAAAAAAGGCTCGGGCAAGGCTCCTGAAATCTACCTGATGGAAGGGTTTATGGATGTCATTGCGGCTTATCGTGCTGGTATTGAAAATGCAGTTGCTTCTATGGGAACCGCTCTGACGAGTGAACATGTGGAGCATCTGAAACGTTTTACTAAAAAGGTTATTGTCACTTATGACGGAGATAAGGCTGGGCAAGCTGCCACAGCGAAAGCCTTGGATGAGCTTAAAGATTTACCTGTCCAAGTCGTCCAGATTCCTGACGCAATGGATCCGGATGAATATTTGCAGAAAAACTCTCCTCAAGACTTGGCTTATCTCTTAACCAATACACGCATTAGTCCTGTTGAGTTTTACATACATCATTTCAGACCTGAAAATAGTGAAAATCTACAAGCCCAGATTGAATTTATAGAGAAAATTGCTCCCTTAATCGCCAAGGAACCCTCTATCACAGCTCAGAATTCCTACATTCACATTTTGACGGATCACTTGCCATCTTTTGACTATCAGCAAGTAGAACATATTGTCAATGAAAGTCGTGTCAGACAGAGAAAGGAGAAGGTCAAGGAGACCTATAGTCCGAGTCCTGTCACTATGTCTGTTACCAAGCAGCTGACAGCAGTGATGAGAGCGGAAGCCCATATTCTCTACAGAATGATTGAACATCCCTTGGTGCTTAATGACTATCGCTTAAGAGAGGATTTTATCTTTGAAACTCCAGAGTTTCAAACCTTGTATGGACTCTTGATTGATAATGGAAGTATCTCATCTGAGGATTTGGCTCATCAGACCAGAGAAGTGGAGAGTGCTTGGTATCAAGTCCTAGCCTTAGATTTGCCACCTGAGATGTCCCCTCACGAGTTAGCCGAAGTGGAAGAGTCTAGAAAAAGAGCTCTTTTGAATCAGGAAAATCTGCAAATTAAAAAGAAAGTTCAGGAAGCTAGCCATGTCGGTGATACAGACACCGCATTAGAAGAGCTAGAACGCTTAATTGCCCAAAAAAGAAGAATGGAGTAAGAATGGCAACAAAACAAAAAGAAGTAACAACCTTTGACGTCCAAGTAGCGGAATTTATTCGCAATCATAAAAAAACTGGTACAGCAACCGATGATGAAATCAATAACGCCCTCGTAATTCCCTTCACTTTAGATGTGGAAGGTATTGAGAATCTTTTGCAACGTATTCAAGATGCTGGTATCTCAATTACGGACAACGAAGGAAATCCAAGTGCGCGTGTTTTGAGCACTGAGGAAGAACCAGAGTTGACTGATGAAGATTTGATTGGTTCAACCTCTGCTAAGGTCAATGACCCTGTCCGTATGTATTTGAAAGAAATCGGGGTTGTGCCTCTGCTTACAAATGAAGAGGAAAAAGAGTTGGCCCTTGCTGTTGAAGCAGGTGATATCGAAGCGAAACAACGCCTTGCAGAAGCTAACCTTCGTCTGGTTGTTTCTATCGCTAAACGTTATGTTGGGCGTGGAATGCAGTTCCTTGACTTGATCCAAGAAGGAAACATGGGCTTGATGAAGGCCGTTGATAAATTTGACTACTCTAAAGGGTTCAAATTCTCAACTTATGCGACTTGGTGGATTCGTCAGGCTATTACTCGTGCCATTGCTGACCAAGCTCGTACCATCCGTATCCCAGTTCACATGGTGGAAACAATTAACAAGCTTGTTCGTGAACAACGTAATCTTCTTCAAGAGTTGGGACAAGATCCAACTCCTGAACAAATCGCTGAACGCATGGATATGACACCTGACAAGGTTCGTGAAATCCTCAAGATTGCCCAAGAGCCGGTTTCTCTTGAAACACCAATTGGTGAAGAGGATGACAGCCACCTTGGTGATTTTATCGAGGATGAAGTGATTGAAAATCCAGTGGACTATACAACTCGTATTGTTTTGCGTGAGCAGTTGGATGAAGTATTAGACACATTGACTGACCGTGAAGAGAATGTCTTGCGTCTCCGTTTTGGTCTTGATGATGGGAAAATGCGTACCTTGGAGGATGTTGGTAAAGTCTTTAACGTAACGCGTGAACGTATCCGTCAGATTGAGGCCAAAGCTTTGAGAAAACTTCGCCAGCCAAGTCGAAGCAAACCACTTCGTGATTTCATTGAAGATTAAGTTAAGGGAGAGTGAAGATGGCTTACACAGAAGAACAGATTGAAAATATCAAAACACGTATTTTGACAGCACTAGAAGAAGTGATTGACCCAGAGTTGGGGATTGATATCGTCAATCTAGGCTTGATCTACGAGATTCGTTTTGATGGCGATACAGGTGAGACTGAAATTGATATGACCTTAACAACCATGGGTTGTCCCTTGGCGGATCTTTTAACCGACCAAATCTATGATGCTATGACGGACGTTCCAGAGGTTACTAATGTTGAAGTCAAATTAGTTTGGTATCCAGCTTGGACGGTTGAAAAAATGAGCCGCTATGCTCGCATTGCATTAGGTATCAAGTAAGTAAATGATAAAAAGAGAAATAGTGTAGACGCCAGGAAATTCCCAGCTTTTATGCTATCTCTCTTTTTATTTGCTGATTTTATTTGAAGAAAATGGTATAATGGTTACTATGGAAAAAAAGAAATTACGCATCAATATGCTAAGTTCAAGTGAAAAGGTAGCTGGCCAAGGTGTGTCTGGTGCTTACCGTGAACTGGTGCAGCTTTTGAAACGAGATGCGAAAGACCAACTGATCGTAACGGAAAATCTACCGATTGAGGCGGACGTTACTCATTTTCATACGATTGATTTTCCTTATTATCTCTCGACCTTTCAGAAAAAACGTTCTGGTCGTAAGATTGGCTATGTTCACTTCTTACCAGATACCTTGGAAGGTAGTTTGAAGATTCCATTCTTCTTAAAGGGGATTGTCAAACGCTATGTATTTTCTTTTTATGACCGTATGGAGCATCTGGTTGTGGTCAATCCTACCTTCATTGAGGATTTGGTGGCTGCTGGAATTCCACGTGAAAAAGTGACCTATATTCCTAACTTTGTCAACAAAGAAAAATGGCATCCGCTTCCTATAGAGCAAGTTGAACAACTTCGTAAAGATATGGGAATTGATGAGAATCAGTTTGTAGTCGTTGGTGCAGGTCAGGTTCAGAAGCGTAAAGGAATAGATGACTTTATCACTCTAGCTGAGGAATTACCGGATATCACTTTTATTTGGGCTGGTGGCTTCTCTTTTGGGGGAATAACCGATGGTTATGAACGCTATAAAAAGATTATGGATAATCCTCCTGACAATCTAATTTTCCCAGGGATTGTTGATCCAGAACGGATGAGAGAACTCTATGCTTTAGCTGATTTGTTCTTACTTCCTAGCTATAACGAGCTCTTTCCAATGACTATTCTAGAAGCTGCGAGTTGTGAAGCACCCATTATGCTTCGTGATCTAGATCTTTACAAGGTCATTCTTGAAGGAAATTACAGACCAACAAGTGATGTAGAAGAGATGAAAGAAGCTATCTTGGAATATCGAGAGCATCCAGAAGCGTTGAAAGAGTTGAAAGAAAAGGCTAAGGCCATTTCAAGAGATTATTCAGAAGAGCATCTTCTTGAAATCTGGCTAAAATTCTATCGGGAGCAAGCAGCTTTAGGAAAAAAATGAGGTAGTATATGCGAATTGGTTTATTTACAGATACTTATTTCCCGCAGGTCTCGGGTGTTGCGACCAGTATTCGAACTTTAAAAACAGAACTTGAAAAGCAAGGACATGCCGTCTTTATCTTTACAACAACAGACAAGGATGTTAATCGTTATGAAGACTGGCAGATTATCCGTATCCCTAGTGTTCCTTTCTTTGCCTTTAAGGATCGACGTTTCGCCTATCGTGGATTTACAAAAGCTCTTGAGATTGCCAAGCAATACAAGCTGGATATTATTCATACGCAGACTGAGTTTTCTCTTGGTTTATTAGGGATTTGGATAGCGCGTGAATTGAAAATCCCAGTCATTCATACCTATCATACCCAGTACGAGGATTATGTTCACTATATTGCTAAGGGTTTGTTGATTCGTCCGAGCATGGTCAAGTATCTTGTAAGGGGATTTCTTCATGATGTGGATGGTGTGATTTGTCCGAGTGAGATTGTGCGTGATTTATTATCTGATTATAAGGTCAAAGTTGAAAAGCGTGTCATTCCTACAGGTATTGAGCTTGCCAAGTTTGAACGTCCTGAAATTGGACCAGAGCACATCAGTGATCTACGAGATAAACTAGGTATTAAGAAAGACGAAAAGATGCTTCTTAGTCTTTCCCGGGTGTCTTACGAAAAGAACATTCAAGCTGTTTTGGTAGCACTTCCAGATGTTCTAAAAGAAGAGCAAAATGTTAAATTAGTCGTTGCTGGAGATGGACCTTATCTGGAAAACCTCAAGGAGCAAGCAGAAGATTTGCAGATTCAGGATTCTGTTATCTTTACAGGTATGATCGCTCCAAGCGAGACAGCACTTTACTATAAGGCGGCTGATTTCTTCATTTCAGCTTCAACTAGTGAGACGCAAGGCTTGACCTATCTTGAAAGTCTTGCAAGTAAGACTCCGGTAATAGCTCATGGAAATCCTTATCTAGATAATTTGATTAGCGATAAGATGTTTGGAACTCTTTATTATGAAGAGAGAGATTTAGCAGGGGCTATTTTAGAAGCTTTAATTGCAACTCCAAAGATGGATGAAAAACTTTTGGCTGATAAATTGTATGAAATTTCAGCTGAGAATTTTGCTAAGAGAGTCCATGAGTTTTATTTGGATGCTATCATCTCAAACAATTTTGAAAAAGAATTAACTCGTGATGAACCGATGACACAACGGATTTTAAAGACAGTATTTTACTTGCCACAGCAGGCAGTTTCAGTTCCAGTAAAAAGTTCTAAACGAATGTTAAAAGCATCCAAGAAACAGTTGAATGACTTGAGAGATTATTGGAATGACTAAGATCTTCGAAGAAAGGAAATGAAGAAATGAAAAAGAAATTTATGAGAAGTAGTCGAGATCAAAAAATAGGTGGAGTATGCGCTGGTTTAGCAAATTATTTTGATATTGATCCGACAATCGTACGTGTAATCTGGGGAGTTCTAGCTTTTTGTTATGGTAGTGGACTGATTGCTTACTTGATCTTGTGGGCAATTGCTCCAGTCTCGGAAGAATATTAAAAATAGGGAATTATAGAAAAGGAGAAAATAATGGCATTTGGTGATAATGGAAAACGTAAAAAAACATTTTTTGAGAAATTGACACTATTCGTCGTCTTGATTATGTTGTTTGTAACCTTAGCAGGTATTTTTGCTACAGCCATTGGTGTATTTAGCAGATTCTAGGAAACTAGAATTTCTAGCAAGTAGTAATAGTTGGTGACTGGGATTTCCCAGCCCTTTTTAAAGTGAGAAAAGAATATGAGTATGTTTTTAGATACAGCCAAGATTAAGGTCAAGGCTGGAAATGGTGGCGATGGCATGGTTGCTTTTCGCCGAGAAAAATATGTCCCTAATGGAGGACCATGGGGTGGTGACGGTGGCCGTGGTGGTAACGTTGTTTTCGTTGTAGATGAAGGTTTACGTACCCTGATGGACTTCCGTTACAATCGTCATTTTAAAGCCCAATCGGGTGAAAAAGGGATGACCAAAGGAATGCACGGACGCGGTGCAGAAGACTTGATTGTTCGAGTACCGCAAGGAACAACTGTTCGTGATGCAGAAACTGGAAAAGTTATTACTGACTTGATTGAGCACGGTCAAGAGTTTATCGTTGCTCACGGTGGTCGAGGTGGTCGTGGAAATATCCGTTTTGCGACACCAAAAAATCCTGCTCCAGAGATTTCTGAAAATGGAGAACCTGGTCAGGAGCGTGAGTTACAGTTAGAGCTTAAAATCCTTGCGGATGTTGGTTTGATTGGCTTCCCTTCAGTTGGTAAATCAACTCTACTCAGTGTGATTACCTCTGCAAAACCTAAAATTGGTGCCTACCACTTTACAACAATCGTTCCTAATCTTGGTATGGTCCGTACCCAGTCAGGTGAGTCCTTTGCAGTGGCAGACCTCCCTGGTTTGATCGAAGGCGCTAGTCAAGGTGTGGGCTTGGGAACTCAATTCCTTCGCCATATTGAGCGTACTCGCGTTATCCTTCACATCATTGATATGTCAGCCAGTGAAGGTCGCGATCCTTACGAAGATTATCTAGCTATTAACAAAGAGTTGGAATCTTACAACCTTCGTCTGATGGAGCGTCCGCAAATTATTGTTGCTAATAAGATGGATATGCCAGAGAGTCAAGAAAACCTTGAAGAATTCAAGAAAAAATTGGCAGCTAACTATGATGAGTTCGAGGATCTTCCAGCCATCTTCCCAATCTCTGGTTTGACTAAGCAAGGTCTTGCACCTTTACTAGATGCAACAGCAGAGCTTCTTGATAAGACGCCAGAATTCCTTCTTTATGATGAGTCAGAAATGGAAGAAGAAGTTTATTATGGCTTTGACGAAGAAGAAAAACCATTTGAAATTAGTCGTGATGACGATGCAACTTGGGTACTTTCAGGTGAAAAACTCATTAAACTCTTTAACATGACTAACTTTGATCGTGATGAGTCTGTCATGAAGTTTGCTCGTCAGTTGCGTGGTATGGGAGTTGATGAAGCTCTCCGTGCCCGTGGTGCCAAGGATGGAGATCTAGTTCGTATCGGCAAATTTGAGTTTGAGTTTGTAGACTAGGAGATAGCTATGGGAGATAAACCGATATCTTTCCGAGATGCTGATGGAAATTTTGTTTCTGCAGCAGACGTCTGGAATGAGAAAAAGTTAGAAGAACTCTTTAATCGCCTCAATCCAAATCGTGCTTTGAGACTAGCAAGAACTAAAAAACAAGCTGAAAACAACAAATCATAAAATAAACCCGTGATGATAGTCATCACGGGATTTTGTTAGCGATCAAAAAATAGAGGTGGTGCAAACTGTTTGAGGCGCTCAAAGCAAGATTGAGCTTGTTCCTTATCCTCGCAGATAACCAAACAGACATCATTTCCACAGATAGTAGCTACAATTTCAGGGAAGTTTAGGGCATCCAAGATGGATCCGAAGGACTGTGCTAATCCTGGATAGGTTTTGATGACAACCTGGTGTTGGACAGGTTGCATCATGTAGAGGGCTTCCTCCATATACACTTCTAGCCGTTTTTCCCACTTGGATGTAGAGCCAGTGTTGATTGAATAATAGGAGTGTTCACCTTCACGAATCTTAGAAAGATTCATCAGATTGATGTCTCTTGAAAGTGTTGCTTGTGTGACCTGTACTCCGTTTTCAATCAGTAGTTCTTGTAATTCAGTTTGGGTATGAATTTTTTGTTTAGTGATTAGGGCTCGGATGAGCTGGTGTCTTTGCTCGGCTTTGTTCATCTACAGTTACCTCCCTTTGAAAAGGTATCTCAAGACTTGACTGTGCAAGGTCTACAGTCAAGTGATAGTCTGTATTGTCACGTACAGTAATCTCAAAGTCTGTTGTGTAAAGAACGAGACGTACTGTATCTCCTTCTTTTAGTTTGTAAATAGTTGGTTGGAGTTCAAATTGGAATTCCAACCATTCATATGGTTTAACTTCTTCAATTTTCAATAAATCATGACGATTTTGAAGATTGAGATAGCCTTTGGTGATAACACGCTGTGCATTTGGACTAAATGGTAGTTCGCAAAGGTTTTCCAGCATGTGGTAACGACCATTATCAATCGTACGAGCAGCCAAAACTCCTGGATATGGTTGTAGGTATTTCTTTTGACCAAGTTCGAGAAGTTGAGCAGAAAGTAAGCCTTTGTTTGTACTTGACTTGAGACGAAGGTTTAGTTTAACACGACCATTGATATGAAGATCTTCAGTCACTGGAAGATCAATGGTAATCTGATTCACCTTACCTTGATAAAGTTCATTGTTAAAGGTTTGGTAAGTCTTTCCAAATCGTTCGAAGTCAGAATCTTGGTAATGATTTTCAATGACAGCTTCTTCAGTACCTAAAGAGAAAGTTTTAGGGTCAGTTTGATTTCCAAAATCTTCAAGTGACAGCCAGGTTTGAGGAGCAGTATTGTCTTGCCAAACGACTCTTGGAAGTTGGTAGTCAGTTTCTTGGTCCAATAATTTCTGCGTCAAAAGAGCATTCATGGATTCACGGAAATCAATAGATTGCCAATTGTTCATATAAACATGGGCGCCGTTATGGTAAA
This sequence comes from Streptococcus sp. oral taxon 431, assembly GCF_001553685.1. Lineage (NCBI taxonomy): Bacteria > Bacillati > Bacillota > Bacilli > Lactobacillales > Streptococcaceae > Streptococcus > Streptococcus sp. oral taxon 431. The sequence goes on from NZ_CP014264.1 coordinate 1,044,077, forward strand.
AGAGATGTTTCTTAATATTGCTTGGAAGAGCATTGAACATTTGATAGACATGAAGTGGTTTTACATTCCAGTCTTGCGAACCGTGGGTAAAGACAACATCAGCCTTAACTTTGTGAGCATTAAGAAGGTAGTTTCTGTCATGCCAAAATTGGTTATAATCCCCAGTTTTACGGTCTAGATTTTTCTTCAGTTCTTCTATAGAATCTTTATGAGCCTCGTTTCCACGAATATAGTCACCAGCTAAGAGATTACGAGAATAAGTTAATTCATCTAATGAATCGAAGTCCTCTCCTGGATAGCCACCAGGGCTTGTTACCAGACCATTTTCTCGGTAATAGTTGTACCAAGAAGAAATACCGGCTTCAGCAATGATGACCTCTAAACCATCAACTCCTGTAGTAGCAAGACCATTTGACATTGTTCCTAGATAAGAAAGACCAGTAGTGGCGACTTTACCATTGGACCAGTCAGCCTTGACTTGACGTTTACGACTATGGTCTGTAAAGGCGCGACAACGGCCATTGAGCCAATCAATGATATTTTTATAGGCTTCAACTTGTCGATAGTCACCATTAGTCATCTGACCTTGAGAATCCTTTGTACCAAGACCAGATACGTAGATATTTGCAAATCCTCTTGGAAGGAAGTAGTCGTTAAGTGTGTAGCTGCTATTGATATGAGTCAGTTTTTCTTCAGCTTCTGAAACGAGGTCTGCTTGGCCAACTGGCTCAACCAAGTCTAATGTTGGATTTGCTAGAGAAATTTCATGTGGTTCCTTGACTTCTAGCTCAGCTTCCATTTTGTAAAGAGCTTTATCGCTTGCTTTATCATTGGTTCCTTGATGGTAAGGACTTGCCGTCATAACTGCTGGAATTTTGCCATTGTAAGTCGGACGGATGATGCTAACCTTGACTAAATCAGGTAGACCATCATTATCAGAATCAATACGAGTTTCTACATAAACAACTTCACGAATAACATTGTTAGTTGAGAAAGTAGCCAAACTCTTTCCATTGAAGTAGTGGTAATCATTGTCCTCAGGGATAAGACCATCACTAACTAGCTGATCAATCAAGGTATTTCCCTTTTTAGTGCGCGTGTTAAGGAGTTGATAGAGATTGTCAATCAAAACTCCGTATACAATAGGGAATGCCGTTTCTTTATGAAAAGCTAGACCATCTTCAAAGTCTATTAAGTAGTTGAAACCAAGCAACTGAAAGGCAACAGTATAGAAAATTTCTGAAGTTAATTCACGATCAGAATTGAAGAAAGTGAGTAGATCAGTTTCTTTGTCAACCGCTAAAGTTGAAAGGGGATAATCCGTATTTTTGTAATTGAAAAAATAAGTTCTAACAAAAGCTTCAAACTGTTCTTTATCAGAATTTGATTGATCAAGCTTGAACCCAAGGTTGGATAATTCCTGTAAAGCTTCTTGCTGGCTTACAGGATAGTAACTGAATTGATTAAAACGCATAGATGCCTCCTTTGAAGAATCATTCTGAATTTATTATATCAAAAAAGAAGGGAAAATGATAGAATCAGCTGGTTTGGAAAGGTTAAATTGCTATTAATCTAACAGAGTTTAAGAGAGTGTTTTAACAAGCCCTATCTTGATTTTTTGAGTATCCTAAAAGGTTATGCTATACTAGAAATATGTTAGATTTGGAGAAATATGGTGTGACCATGTGGGAAGAGGACAAGATTTTCTCTTTCCGTCAAAAATTATTAGCCTGGTATGACGAAAACAAGCGTGATTTACCCTGGAGACGAAGCAAGAATCCTTATCATATCTGGGTATCTGAAATTATGTTGCAGCAGACTCGAGTTGATACCGTCATTCCCTATTATGAACGATTTTTAGAATGGTTTCCAACTGTTGAAAGCTTAGCAAATGCAGCTGAGGAACGCTTATTAAAAGCTTGGGAAGGACTTGGCTATTATTCTCGTGTCCGCAATATGCAAACAGCCGCTCAACAGATTATGAGTGAATTTGAAGGCAAGTTTCCGTCAACTTATGCAGGTATTTCGAGTTTAAAAGGGATTGGTCCTTATACAGCTGGTGCAATTTCTAGTATTGCCTTTAACCTTCCACAGCCTGCAGTAGATGGCAATGTTATGCGTGTTTTGGCACGTTTGTTTGAAGTCAATCATGATATTGGAAATCCTAGCAATCGAAAAATATTTCAAGCGATGATGGAAGTTCTAATAGATCCTGATCGTCCAGGTGATTTCAATCAGGCTTTGATGGATTTAGGTTCAGATATTGAGGCTCCTGTTAATCCAAGACCGGAGGAGAGTCCTGTTAAAGAGTTCAGTGCTGCTTACCAACATGGGACCATGGATCGCTATCCCATTAAGGCTCCAAAGAAAAAGCCAATCCCTATTTATCTAAAGGCTCTTGTAGTGCAAAATAGTCAGGGGCAGTTTCTATTAGAGAAGAATGAGAGTGAAAAACTCTTGGCTGGATTTTGGCATTTTCCCTTGATTGAAGTTGATGAATTCTCAGACCAGACTCAGGACCTGGACCTTTTTAGTCAAGTAGAGGAGCCAATTCTAGAACTGGGACCATCTCCACAGGAGAGTTTTGAACAGGACTATGATTTTGAAGTTGATTGGCAAGATCTACGTTTTGAAGAGGTTAAGCACATTTTTAGCCATCGAAAATGGCATATTCAGATAATTGCAGGGCGAGTTGCTGAGTCGCAGGAATACGCTGATAGAGAAGTCCTTTGGTTAAGTCCAGAAGAATTTAATAATTATCCCCTAGCCAAACCTCAGCAAAAGATCTGGCAAGCCTACTTGAAAAGAAGCTGCTAGTATCGGTCTTTCGTGTCTTCTTTACATTTTTTTGGTATAATGAGATAAGGAAAAAGGTGACTAAATGAAAAAAATACTAATTGTAGATGATGAAAAACCCATCTCAGATATTATAAAATTTAATATGACCAAGGAAGGTTATGAAGTTGTAACTGCTTTCAATGGTCGTGAAGCTCTTGAACAATTTGAAGCTGAGCAACCAGATATTATTATCTTGGATTTGATGCTTCCAGAGATTGATGGACTTGAGGTCGCAAAAACTATTCGTAAGACAAGTAGTGTTCCAATTATCATGCTTTCAGCTAAAGACAGCGAGTTTGATAAGGTTATCGGTCTTGAACTTGGGGCGGATGACTATGTAACTAAGCCCTTTTCAAATCGTGAACTACAGGCCCGTGTTAAGGCCTTACTTCGCCGTACAGAGCTAGCTTCTGCTGATAACCAAGAGCCTGAAACGAAACTACAAAGTCTGCAAATCGGTGACTTGGAGATCCTCCCAGATGCTTATGTCGCTAAGAAATATGGTGAAGAGTTAGACCTAACCCACCGCGAATTCGAACTCTTACATCATTTAGCTTCTCATATTGGTCAAGTGATCACCCGTGAGCACCTCCTTGAGACTGTTTGGGGTTATGACTACTTTGGGGATGTCCGTACAGTAGACGTAACCATTAGACGCTTGCGCGAGAAGATTGAAGATACACCAAGTAGACCTGAATACATCCTAACTCGTCGTGGAGTGGGATATTATATGAGAAATAATGATTGAAGTAATTAAACAAACAATTTTGACGAGTGACTTTATCTTTATCCTCATCCTAATTGGCTTTATTATGCTAGTGACTTTTCTTCTGCTTGAGAGCCGTCGTGATAATATTCGCCTTAGACAATTAAACCAGAAGGTTAAGGATTTGATTGCTGGTGATTATTCTCAGGTTTTGGATATGCAAGGTAGCTCAGAGATAACTAATATCACTAACAATCTTAATGATTTGTCAGAAGTAATCCGTTTGACTCAGGAAAATCTGGAACAAGAGAGTAAAAGGTTGCATAGTATCTTGTCCTACATGACAGACGGAGTACTTGCGACCAATCGTCGTGGTCAGATTATCATGATTAATGACATGGCTAAGAGACAACTTGGAGTTGAAAGGGATGATGCTCTTAATCAAAATATCTTAGAGTTACTCAAAATTGAAGAAGAGTATGAGCTGAGAGATCTCATTACGCAAAGTCCTGAATTGATGATTTATTCCCAAAATGTGAATGGCGAGTATATCAGCTTGCGCGTGCGTTTTGCCTTGATTCGTAGAGAGTCTGGTTTTATCTCTGGTTTAGTAGCAGTCCTACATGATACGACTGAACAAGAGAAGGAAGAACGTGAGAGAAGGCTTTTCGTTTCGAACGTTAGTCATGAGTTGCGTACACCTTTGACAAGTGTTAAATCTTATCTTGAGGCCTTGGACGAAGGAGCTCTAACAGAACCAGTTGCCCCTGATTTTATCAAGGTTTCTCTGGACGAAACCAACCGTATGATGCGGATGGTGACGGACCTCTTGCACCTCTCACGGATTGACAATGAGACCAGTCACTTGGATGTTGAGTTGATTAACTTTACTGCCTTTATCACTTTTATTCTCAATCGTTTTGATAAGATGAGAAGTCAGGATGAGGAGAAGAAGTACGAGTTGGTGAGAGATTATCCGATTAACTCTGTTTGGATTGAAATTGATACGGATAAGATGATCCAGGTGATTGATAATATTCTAAATAACGCCATCAAATATTCACCAGATGGTGGAAAAATCACTGTAAGCATGAAAACTACAGATGATCAGATGATTTTGTCTATCTCCGACCAAGGTCTAGGGATTCCAAAGCAAGATTTGCCGAAGATTTTTGACCGTTTCTATCGAGTAGACAGAGCAAGAAGTCGTGCCCAAGGTGGAACAGGACTAGGATTGGCTATTGCTAAGGAAATCATCAAGCAACATAAGGGCTTTATTTGGGCAAAGAGTGAATATGGCAAGGGCTCTACTTTTACCATCGTACTTCCATACGATAAAGATGCCGTGAAAGAAGAGATTTGGGAGGATGAACTAGAAGACTAGAATGAGTGATATCGGTTTTAAATACAGTATTTTAGCATCGGGTTCCAGTGGAAATTCTTTTTACTTGGAAACACCAAAAAAGAAAATTTTAGTAGATGCGGGACTCTCAGGCAAAAAAATTACAAGCCTCTTGAGTGAAATCAATCGTAAACCAGAGGATTTGGATGCTATCTTAATAACCCATGAGCATTCAGATCATATCCACGGTGTGGGCGTCCTTGCTCGTAAGTACGGCATGGATCTTTATGCCAATGAGAAAACTTGGCAGGCTATGGAAAATAGTAAGTATCTCGGTAAAGTTGACTCGTCGCAAAAGCATATTTTCGAGATGGGTAAAACCAAATCCTTTGGCGACATCGATATCGAGAGCTTCGGTGTGAGTCATGATGCAGTCGCTCCCCAGTTTTATCGTTTTATGAAGGACGATAAGAGCTTTGTCATGCTGACGGATACAGGCTATGTTAGTGACCGTATGGCTGGCATTGTCGAGAATGCAGATGGCTACCTGATCGAGTCAAATCATGATGTTGAAATCCTGCGAGCAGGATCCTACGCATGGCGACTCAAACAACGCATCCTGTCTGATCTTGGACATCTCTCAAATGAAGATGGCGCAGACGCCATGATTCGCACACTAGGTAATCGCACCAAGAAGATTTACCTAGGCCATTTGTCTAAGGAAAATAATATCAAGGAGCTAGCCCACATGACCATGGTCAATCAGTTAGCTCAGGCAGATCTGGGAGTAGGAGTAGACTTTCAAGTTTACGATACTTCACCAGACACCGCAACACCATTGACTGAGATATAAAAAAAGAAGGCCTATGCCTTCTTTTTTATAGACTATCTTACAACCCAGCAAATTCTTTGATTTCTTGAGCTGACATTGAAGAATCGCAACGGACATTGATTTGTCCATTTTTAACATGAACGAATCCTGGTACAGTTGGGATTTCGTAGCGTGAGCGGAAGTCTTGTAAAGCTTCAAGTTGGCTTGGCTCTTCACTATTAATGAAGTAGATGTGTGCTTTGGTTTCAGCCACTACACCAGCCAATGTGCCAGCAAATTTACGGCAGTAAGGACAAGTTTTACGTCCGATAAAGAAAGTTGCTGTTTCTTGATTGTCGAGCGCTTCTTGAGCACGCGCAACTGTTGTCACTTCAAGATCTTTGATGTTTTCTAAAAATTGTTCCATGAGAATACCTCGCTTTTTTTGATAAAACTAGTATGCCATAAAAATGCTAAAATTGCTCAGTTTTGATACGGAAATAGATGGTGGGACAGAAATCAGTAAACTAAGTCTGATTTTCTAGTCCGATATCCCTGTGTCTTTAAAGATATCGAAACTGAAGTTTTGGTCAAAAGAGTTAAAAGAAGACATAAATTACAGTCAGCTTTTACTTCATCTTCAAAAATAAAGGTCAGGATTTTTCCCGACCTTTATATAGTTGCTTTATTTTACAAAAGCATTGATTTCAGCTTCGATGTTAGCAATCTTAGTTTGTGAATCTTCGTTGCTTTCACCAACAACTGCAATGTAGAACTTGATTTTTGGTTCTGTACCTGAAGGACGAACTGCAATCCATGAACCATCTGCAAGAGTGTATTTCAATACATCACTTGGGGGAGTAGTCAAGGCTGTTACAGTGCCATCAGCGGCAGTAGAAGTTTGTGCTTTGAAGTCTTCTACGACAGTGATTTCTGTTGCGTTAAATTCTTTAGGCCCGTTTTCACGGAATTTCGCCATAATTGCTTTGATTTGCTCAGCACCGTCAACACCAGAGAGGGTAACAGAGATTGTCTTTTCAGAATAGTAGCCGTACTCTTTGTAGATTTCCTCGATACCATCTGCAAGAGTCAAACCACGAGAGCGGTAGTAGGCAGCAAGTTCAGCAACGACAAGAACAGCTTGGATAGCATCTTTATCACGCACGAATGGTTTAATCAAGTAACCGAAGCTTTCTTCAAATCCCATCATGTAAGTGTGATTGTGTTTTTCTTCGAATTCTTGGATTTTTTCAGCGATAAATTTGAAACCAGTCAAGACGTTGAACATAGTTGCGCCGTAGCTTTCAGCAATCTTAGTTACCAAGTCAGTTGATACGATAGATTTGCAAAGGGCTGCATTTTCTGGAAGTGTACCAGCATTTTTGTGAGCTTCCAAAATGTATTTGGCCATGATGGCACCGATTTGGTTCCCTGAAAGGTTAAGGTAGCTTCCGTCTTTTTGAAGGACTTCAACACCGACACGGTCAGCGTCAGGGTCAGTTGCGACAAGAACATCAGCCCCTACTTGGCGACCAAGTTCTTCTGCAAGTGCAAAGGCTGCTTGGCTTTCTGGGTTTGGAGATTTAACAGTTGAGAAGTCTGGGTCTGGGGTAGCTTGAGCTTCAACAACTTGAACTGAGTCGAATCCTGCTTGTGCAAGAGCACGACGCGCCAACATTTCACCAGTACCGTGAAGAGGAGTGTAGACAATCTTCATGTCCTTACCAAACTCTTCAATCAAAGCTGGGTTGATGTTCACATCTTTGACTTCTTTGAGGTATTCGGTATCGACTGCTTCGCCAATAACTTCAATCAAACCAGATGCTTTTTCAGCTTCTACATCAGCAACTTCAATAGCAAATGGATTTTCGATAGCACGGATATAAGTTGTCAAAGCATCCGCATCGTGTGGAGGCATTTGACCACCATCTTCTCCGTAAACCTTGTAACCATTAAATGGAGCAGGATTGTGGCTAGCAGTAATCATGATACCTGCGAAGCAGTTGAGGTGACGAACAGCAAATGAAAGCTCTGGCGTTGGACGGAGACTTTCAAAAACATAAGATTTAATACCGTGTTTAGCAAGAACTGCTGCAGATTCAAAGGCAAATTCTGGAGAGAAGTGACGGCTATCATAAGCGATGGCTACACCACGTTCTTTTTCGTTTCCACCTTTTGACTCAATCAAACGAGCCAAACCTTCAGTTGCTTGACGGACAACGTAGATGTTAATGCGGTTAGTACCAGCACCAATCAATCCACGCATACCTGCAGTACCAAACTCAAGATTGGTATAGAATGCGTCTTCTTTAGTTTTCTCGTCCATGTTTTCCAAATCATGACGAAGGTAGTCTGGAAGTTCTGCGAAATCAACCCATTTTTGGTAGTTTTCTTGGTAAGACATAGGAAATCTCCTTTAATATATAATCTAATCGCTTACATTATACCACGATTTGAAGTTTTAGTAAAACGTTAGCATGAGTTTCTGAAAAAGTTATGAAATGTACCTAAACCACAAGTCTTGAACGGCTTACCGAAACATGCTATACTAACTGTATGATTATTTTACAAGCTAATAAAATTGAACGTTCTTTTGCTGGAGAGGTTCTTTTTGATAATATAAACCTACAAGTGGATGCAAGAGACCGTATTGCCCTCGTTGGGAAAAATGGTGCTGGGAAGTCTACTTTGCTCAAGATATTGGTTGGAGAAGAGGAGCCAACCACTGGTGAAATCAATAAGAAAAAAGATATTTCCCTCTCTTATCTAGCACAGGATAGTCGCTTTGAGTCTGAAAATACAATTTACGATGAAATGCTACATGTATTTGATGACTTGCGTCGTACTGAAAGACAACTTCGACAGATGGAGTTGGAGATGGGGGAAAAGACTGGTGCAGAATTAGACAAACTTATGTCTGACTATGATCGACTATCAGAAAATTTCCGTCAGGCTGGAGGATTTACCTACGAAGCCGCTATTCGCTCTATCTTAAATGGATTCAAGTTTGACGAGTCCATGTGGCAGATGCGAATCGCTGAGCTTTCCGGTGGTCAAAATACCCGTTTAGCCCTTGCCAAAATGCTCCTTGAAAAGCCTAATCTCTTGGTCTTGGACGAGCCGACTAACCACTTAGATATTGAAACGATTGCTTGGTTAGAAAACTATTTGGTCAACTACAGTGGTGCCTTGATTATCGTCAGCCATGACCGTTATTTCCTCGATAAGGTTGCGACCATAACACTCGACTTAACCAAACATTCTTTAGATAGATATGTAGGAAACTACTCAAGTTTTGTGGAGCAGAAGGAGCAGAAGCTCACAACTGAAGCCAAAAACTACGAAAAGCAGCAGAAGGAAATTGCTGCCTTAGAAGACTTTGTTAACCGAAATCTTGTTCGAGCATCAACAACCAAACGTGCTCAATCTCGACGCAAGCAACTGGAGAAAATGGAGCGCTTGGACAAGCCTGAAGCTGGGAAAAAGTCAGCTAATATGACCTTCCATTCTGACAGGGTATCTGGTAATGTCGTTTTGACAGTTGAAAATGCTGCTATTGGCTATGATGGTGAAATCTTATCAGAACCAATCAACCTTGATCTTCGTAAGATGAATGCTATTGCCATTGTTGGTCCTAACGGTATTGGTAAGTCAACCTTTATTAAATCCATTGTGGATCAGATTCCCTTTATCAAGGGTGAGAAGCGCTTTGGTGCTAATGTTGAGGTTGGTTACTATGACCAGACTCAGAGCAAACTAACACCGAGTAATACAGTCTTAGACGAACTCTGGAATGATTTCAAGCTGACTCCTGAACTTGAAATCCGTAATCGCCTAGGTGCCTTCCTTTTTTCTGGTGACGATGTTAAGAAATCTGTTGGGATGCTGTCAGGTGGTGAACGAGCTCGTCTGCTTCTAGCTAAACTTTCAATGGAAAACAACAACTTCCTGATTCTAGACGAGCCGACAAACCACTTGGACATCGATAGCAAGGAAGTGTTGGAAAATGCCCTGATTGCCTTTGATGGGACCTTGCTTTTTGTCAGCCACGACCGCTACTTTATCAACCGTGTAGCGACTCATGTGCTAGAATTGTCCGAAAATGGATCAACACTTTATCTTGGTGATTATGACTATTATGTTGATAAAAAATCAGAGCTAGTAGCTAGTCAAGAGGAAGAAGCGGCAACTTATAGCCAAGAAAATGAGGTTTCTCCAGTTACTGACTACCAAGCTCAAAAGGAAAGTCAAAAAGAACTTCGTAAGTTAATGAGACAAATTGAAAGTCTTGAGACAGAAATCGAAGAACTGGAAACTCAAGCCCAAGCTATCTCTGAACAAATGCATACCACCAATGATGCAGATGAACTCATGCAATTACAAGCAGAACTGGATAAAATTAGCCATCGTCAAGAAGAAGCAATGCTAGAGTGGGAAGAATTATCGGAGCAGGTGTAAGATGGAACATCTTGGAAAAGTCTTTCGTGAATTTCGAATCAGTAAAAATTACTCTCTAAAAGAAGCTGCAGGAGAGGCCTGTTCAACCTCCCAATTATCTCGCTTTGAATTGGGGGAGTCGGATCTGGCTGCATCTCGTTTCTTTGAAATATTAGATAATATTCATGTGACGATTGAGAATTTTATGGATAAGACTAGAAATTTTCAACATCATGAGCATGTCGGCTTGATGGCTCAGATTATTCCACTTTACTACTCAAATGATATTGCAGGTTTTCAAAAACTTCAAGAAGAACAACTTGAAAAAGCTAAGAGTTCAACAAATCCCCTCTATTTTGAACTGAACTGGATTTTGTTACAAGGTCTGATTTGTCAAAGAGATGTTAGCTTCACTATGAAGCAAGGTGATCTGGATAAGGTGGCAGATTATCTTTTCCAAACAGATGAATGGACCATGTATGAGTTGATCCTCTTTGGCAATCTCTATAGCTTTTATGATGTGGACTATGTTACTCGCCTTGGTAGAGAAGTGATGGAGAGGGAGGATTTCTACAAAGAAATTGGACGCCATCGAAAACTGGTCTTGATTTTAGCTCTTAATTGTTACCAGCATTGTTTAGAACATCTTGCTTTTGAAAATGCCAACTACTTTGAAGCTTATATTGAGAAGATCATAGGTAAGAGCATCAAACTCTATGAGCGTAATGTTTTCCACTTTCTTAAAGGCTTTGCCCTTTATCAGAAGGGACAAAAAAAAGAAGGTTGTAAGCAAATGCAGGAAGCAATGCATATTTTTGACCTGCTTGAGCTTCCAGAGCAGGTAGCCTACTATCAGGAACATTACGATAAATTTGTAAAAAATTAATTTCCCAAATAAGGGAAAAATAAGAAATTCCTTCAAGTTTTGATACAATAGTTTCAAAATTTGAGAGGAGTTTTTATGAATCGATATGCAGTACAGTTGATTAGTCGTGGAGCTATTAACAAACTAGGAAATATGCTCTATGATTATGGAAATAGTGTTTGGTTGGCATCGATGGGAACGATTGGGCAAACCGTTCTAGGGATTTATCAGATTTCTGAACTCGTTACATCCATTCTAGTCAATCCTTTTGGTGGAGTGATTTCAGATCGTTTTTCCCGTCGCAAGATTTTGATGACGACCGACTTGGTTTGTGGAATTCTTTGTCTGGCTATTTCTTTTATAAGGAACGACAGCTGGATGATTGGAGCTTTGATCTTTGCTAATATTGTTCAAGCGATTGCCTTTGCATTTTCTCGCACTGCCAATAAAGCTATTATCACAGAGGTGGTAGCAAAGGACGAGATAGTGACCTATAACTCTCGCTTGGAGTTAGTTTTACAGGTTGTAGGAGTCAGTTCTCCGGTGCTTTCTTTCCTTGTTTTACAATTTGCAAGTCTTCACATGACGCTCTTACTAGATGCTCTGACTTTTTTCATTGCTTTTGCCCTAGTTGCTTTACTTCCAAAAAAAGAACCAAAGGTTCAAGAGCAGAAGAGTTTTACTGGGAAAGATATTTTTGCGGATATCAAAGATGGCTTGCACTATATCAGGCATCAAAAAGAAATTTTCTTTCTCTTGTTAGTGGCTTCAAGTGTGAATTTCTTTTTTGCAGCTTTTGAGTTTTTGCTCCCTTTTTCAAATAAACTCTATGGTGTAGACGGAGCCTATGCGACTATCTTAACCATGGGTGCAATTGGCTCAATCATCGGAGCACTGATAGCAAATAAATTTAAATCGAGCATGAATACACTTTTATTCTTATTGATCCTCACAGGAGTAGGAGTTTTCATGATGGGCTTACCACTGCCTAATTTTCTTACTTTTTCAGGAAACCTAGTTTGTGAATTATTTATGACAATTTTTAATATTCACTTTTTCACTCAGGTACAGACCAAGGTTGACGGAGACTATCTGGGAAGAGTATTGAGTACCATTTTTACACTGGCAATTCTCTTTATGCCGATTGCGAAAGGTTTGATGACCTTTCTACCAAGTGTGCAATTAGTTTCCTTTTTAATCATCGGACTCGGAGTTATTCTTCTTTCGTTGGTATCAATGATCTATATTCAAAGACAAGATTAATACAGAAAAAACAGCGACTTCGCTGTTTTTCGTTTAAATCTATCCACCCTGAGGGAATCGAACCCCCATCTCAAGAACCGGAATCTTACGTGATATCCATTACACTAAGGGTGGAAACTTTAATTATTATATCAAAAAAGAGAGCTGAACTCAAGTTTTTTCTAAGCTCAGTAAAAGGAGAATAAAAAAGGATTCAGTATTGAACCGAATCCTCTATATGATTATTTTTTCTCAAGAAGAGCTTTGATTTCTTGAAGAACTTCCAACTCAGTTGGACCAGCAGGTGCTTCTTCAACAACCTCTTCTTTTTTAGTAAGGCTTTGAGCTTTTTCCATAGCTTTAATCACAAAGAATAGAACAGTACCAACTACAAGGAAGTTGATAACAGCACTCAAGAATTTACCATATGTAACACCATTCCATGCAAGCTCAGCGATGTTTTGTACTTTCGCAGCTTCCAAGGCTGGGTTCAATAGGAGTGGAGTGATGATATCATTAACAAATGAAGTAATGATAGCACCAAAAGCAGAAGCGATGATCACACCGACAGCAAGGTCTACAACATTACCGCGGAGCAAAAATTCTTTAAGATCTTTTAACATTTTCATAATTTCCTTTCAAAATTTAACAGTTTTAATTATAGTATAATAGTCATTAGAATGCAAGAAGTATGCTTATTGTTTTTTAAAAACAAAAACTTTACTGAAGATGTAATTAAGGACTATGATAGTAACTTGTGCAAAAATAGTCTCAATTGTATTGATAGTATTGAGATTATCACCTACAAACTGACCGATAATATGGGGGAAGCTCGTCACAAAAATAAAGGTCAAAAGCAGGTCTAAGAGGAAGGTAATGAATCTTGCGGTCGTAAATTTTATCAGACGCTTGAACCAATTTTTTCGTTTTTGTTTAAAAACAATGGTATCATTGGTGAAAAAAGCAAAAAGAATTCCAGCTATATTTCCCAAAGCAGTCGCCCATAATTCTTGTTGGCAAAGGTAAAAAATTGTGATACGAACAATGATCGAAACAAGAGTAGTTGCAACTCCAAAAAATAAGTAAGAGAGGATTTCATTGTCGAAAAATTTTTTTATGGATATTTTCATAAAAACAGTATAGCATAAAGGACATAAATGTGCTATACTTGAAAGGTTGACTTGCTCAACCCTTGGTGCTTAGCTTCTTTCACCAAGCATATTTTACGCGGGTTAATCGCTAAAGGAGAAAATATGAAAAAACTAACTATCCGTGATATGGCAGATATTGCCATTGTCGCAGCTATTTATGTGGTTTTGACAATCACACCACCCCTTAATGCTATCAGTTACGGTGCTTATCAGTTCCGTATTTCTGAAATGATGAATTTCCTTGCCTTTTACAATCCTAAGTACATTATCGGTGTTACTCTTGGATGTATGATTGCAAATTTCTTCAGTTTTGGAATCATCGATGTCGCAGTTGGTGGAGGCTCTACGCTTGTCTTCCTAAGTTTAGGCGTATGGTTGTTTAGCAAGTATAAAAAAGACTATCTTTTTAATGGATTGATTCGTAAAGATCATTTCTTCTTTTCAATTCTTTTTTCGATTTCAATGATCACAATTGCTGCTGAATTGAACATCGTAGCTGAAGCACCTTTCTTCTTAACTTGGTTTACAACTGCTATCGGAGAATTCGCTTCCTTGATTGTTGGTGCTATTCTTATCGGAAAAATCGGTAAACGTCTTGATTTGACTAGATAATGAAATCATATCAAGTATTCATGAAAAGGTCTGAACTCTGTTCAGTCTTTTTCTATAGCCCCAGACTCTCAACAAAAGTGGTATAATAAAGAAAAAAGGAATTATTTTAATATGTATAGTTATCGTATTTCAGTTTTTGAAGTCCTTTGGAAAAATCAGGTCATTAGATTTTTGTTAATTTTTTTAGCACTATTTTATTTCTATCTTTTTTTCCAAAGAGTTAAGACATCCTTAAAAAGTGGTGGGAGTATGTTAGATCCTTTTCATATTGCAAAGGGAAGATTATACATTCACACGATTATTCTTTTTAGAAAAAGGATTGTTCCTCTAGCTGAAATTAGACAGATTGATATTGATTACATTCGAGGGAGAAGAATGAATGGGGACAGGTATCATCTGTATTTTACAAGGAAAGATGGAAAATCTTTTACTTTTCATTTTGGGAAAAGCAAAAGAAACGAGGAGTTAGTGAAAAATCTTGCCAATGTGGCCAAGAAGTGCCATATTAAAATCTATTATTATTATTAAGAGTCGATTGCTAAAATTGAATTGTTGTCACTTGTGACAATTGTCAAAGTCAGGAGAGTAGCTAATATGCTTCAACTACAAGTAATAAGAGAAGATAATCAACTGAGAAACTTATTGATGAAAGAATGCGATATTCTATTTTATGACCAGTTGAAAGAGGTTGAATTTTCTCAGAACAATGAAGTTTATTCTCTTTCGCCCATAGCCTTTGCTAAAGACGGTAGTGGGGGAGAATATGTAATTCTTGAGGATGAGAGTATCGGCTTTATAGGGAGTGAAGGCCAAGTTGGTCGGGTAGCAGAAAGCCTTGATAACTTGCTTACTTTCTTAATTCATGCTGGTTCTATCTCAGACTTTTCTTGTCGGTTACTCTACCAAAACAAGGATTTGTTGGCAAAATTCTGTCAGGGATTTATCAACAAAGCACGACAAAATTACCAGTCAAAAGGCGAAAAGTGGGACAAAGTGAGAACTCTACTTGCACAAGAGTTGGGACTTGAATTTCAGCCAGAAAAACTGCAAGAGTTAGCCTTCAATTTTTATCAATCAGCGATAAGAACTCCACTATTTACTTGTAAATATGGTCATGGTGAGAATGAATATGTCTGCGATTCTGTTTTGTCAGATATTGTCGGCTTGTGGGTTTCAGAGCTGGTAGGGTTGACTGCAGAAGAAATTGTAGCTTTTGCTAGCACTAAATACAATCAAATGTAAAGAACAAAAATTTATTTCCACTTAAAATATTTTATGTTATAATATTAACAATTATATTTTAAGGAGTTTATATGAGTTCTTCAGAATTTATTTCAAAGATTGATTATTATTGCCATAAGAAAGAAAGTTTATTTGACCAAAGTAAGTTTAAATATGCCATTCGTTCGATGTTTGCAGGTGCTTTCTTAACCTTTAGTACAGCCGCTGGGGCCATAGGTGCTGATCTACTCAATAGCATCGTTCCAAGTGCTGGTTATTTCCTATTTCCCTTTGTATTTGCATGGGGACTTGCCTATATCGTTTTCTTGAATGCCGAGTTGGTGACGTCAAATATGATGTACTTGACAGCTGGAACATTTTTGAAGAAGATTGATTGGAAAAAAGCCTTTATCATTTTACTCTATTGTGCCTTTTTCAACTTAGTTGGCGCTCTGTTAGCAGGTTGGTGCTTTGCTAACTCATCGGCTTTTTCACACCTGACACACGACAGTTATCTTCCAAAGATTGTAGCTAAGAAGTTGGCACGACCTAGTGAGTTGGTCTTGTTGGAGGGGATTTTGGCAAATATGTTCGTAAATATTGCCATTCTATCTTCAATTTTGGTTAAGGATAGCAATGCCAAACTCTGGATTATCTTGTCAGCTATTTCTATGTTTGTTTTCTTATCTAACGAGCATATTGCAGCTAACTTTTCATCTTTTAGCATTATTAAATTCAGCATTGTTTCTGATCAAATTGCTAACTTTGATATTCCAAATATCCTACGTCATTGGAGTGTTACCTTCATTGCTAACTTGATTGGTGGAGGATTCCTAATAGGTTTACCATACGCTTATCTTAATAAAAATGAAGAGACTTATGTTGATTAGCACTTAGCTCTTACTAAATAAAATGAAAATCAATAATAGAGGAGGTCGGGACTAAAAATCCAGACCTCGATTTTTTTTCTAAAGAACTTTTTGATAAAAACGTTATTTTCTCTGTCTATAAATTCAAACAAATTATTAGTGCATGGACTTTTGCTGAAAAATAAAGAGACTCTTTTGTAAATTCATATAGAACAAAATAAAAACGTATATTAAATATATAGAGTAGAGAATTTGAAGATAAAGAGTTGAAAACATTAAAGATGCTGATACAAAGTAAATGGAAACGATTGCTAAAAGTGATCAAAATATTGTAAATAGAATTAAGAAAGCCTTCCCATAATTTCGATTTTATGTTATAATATTCACAAATAAAAGTTTTAGGAGTTTATATGGTTTCTTCAGAATTTATCTCAAAAATTGAGTTTGCTTGTAAGAAAAAGGAAAGTCTTTACAGTCAAAGTAAATTCAAGTACGCTATCCGTTCAATGTTTGCTGGTGCATTCTTAACATTTAGTACAGCAGCTGGTGCAGTTGGAGCTGACTTGATTAATAAGATTGCTCCTGGTAGTGGACGTTTCCTCTTCCCATTTGTTTTCGCTTGGGGATTGGCTTACATTGTCTTCTTGAATGCTGAGTTAGTAACATCTAACATGATGTTCTTGACAGCTGGTAGCTTTTTGAAAAAAATTAGCTGGAGAAAAACAGCTGAAATTCTTCTATATTGTACACTCTTTAATTTGATCGGTGCTCTTATAGCAGGTTGGGGATTCGCCCATTCAGCAGCTTATGCAAACCTTACCCATGATAGCTTTATTTCTGGAGTTGTGGAAATGAAGTTGGGCCGTTCAAATGAACTTATCTTGCTTGAAGCTATCTTGGCTAATGTCTTTGTAAATATCGCAATTCTTTCATTTGTTTTAGTCAAAGATGGGGGAGCTAAACTTTGGTTAGTTCTTTCAGCTATTTACATGTTTGTATTCTTAACAAATGAACACATCGCCGCAAACTTTGCATCATTTGCTATCGTGAAATTCAGTGTTGCTGCTGATTCAATCGCAAACTTCGGTATTGGAAATATTCTTCGTCACTGGGGTGTAACCTTTATTGGTAACTTTATTGGTGGTGGTCTACTGATGGGATTGCCTTACGCCTTCTTAAACAAAAACGAAGATACATATGTAGATTAAAAGTTGGATTTATTCCAACTTTTTCTTTTTGTTTATCCATGCTATAATGAATGTAGAATAGATAAATATAGAGGAATAACATGAACGAGATTAAATGTCCCAATTGTGGCGAAGTATTTACAGTCAATGAAAGTCAATATGCAGAACTGCTTTCTCAAGTTCGAACTGTAGAGTTTGACAAAGAATTACATGAGCGGATCAAGCAAGAATTGACTTTAGTAGAGCAAAAAGCTTTAAATGAACAACAGGCAAAACTGGCTCAAAAAGACCAAGAAATTGCCCAGCTTCAAAGTCAAATTAACAACTTTGATACAGAAAAAGAATTGGCAAAAAAAGAAGTAGAGCAAACTGCTAGTCAAAGCTTGCTAGAGAAAGAAAAAGAAGTCCAAGCTCTCGAAAATCAATTGGCTACCTTGCGCTTGGAGCATGAAAATCAACTACAAAAAACTCTTTCTGATCTTGAAAAAGAACGTGATCAGGTCAAAAATCAGCTCCTCTTACAAGAAAAAGAAAACGAACTTTCTCTTGCTTCTGTTAAACAAAACTACGAAGCCCAGCTTAAGGCAGCTAGTGAACAGGTTGAATTTTACAAGAATTTCAAGGCCCAACAATCAACCAAGGCAATCGGTGAAAGTTTGGAACACTATGCAGAAAGTGAGTTTAACAAGGTTCGAAGCTTTGCCTTTCCAAATGCATACTTTGAGAAGGACAATAAGGTTTCAGCACGTGGTTCTAAGGGCGATTTTATCTTCCGTGATTTTGATGAAAATGGACTAGAATTCATTTCCATCATGTTTGAGATGAAAAATGAAGCAGACGGGACAGAGAAGAAACATAAAAATGCAGACTTCTATAAAGAGTTGGATAAGGATCGTCGTGAGAAAAACTGTGAGTATGCAGTTTTGGTAAGTATGCTTGAGGCTGATAACGACTACTTCAATACTGGGATTGTCGATGTTAGTCACGAATATGATAAGATGTATGTCATTCGTCCCCAGTTCTTTATCCATTTGATTGGACTCTTGCGCAATGCTGCACTGAATTCTCTCAAATACAAGCAGGAATTGGCTTTGGTTCGCGAGCAAAATATTGACATTACGCATTTCGAGGAAGATTTGGATGCCTTTAAGGTAGCCTTTGCAAAGAACTATAATTCAGCTTCTGTTAACTTTGGTAAGGCCATTGACGAAATTGACAAGGCTATCAAACGCATGGAAGAAGTCAAGAAATTCCTAACAACATCAGAAAACCAACTCCGCCTTGCTAACAACAAATTGGATGATGTTTCCGTTAAAAAATTGACTCGGAAGAATCCGACTATGAAAGCAAAATTTGAAGCCTTGAAGGAAGACTAGGAGGATCCTATGCAGATACGAAAAGCAACCATGAAAGATGCTGAAGCCCTACTGTCTTTATACGAAGACTTGGGCTATCCAACGACCGCTTCTAATCTGTCTCGACGTTTAGAAATGATTCTTTCTCAACCACATTATGGCTGTCTTCTAGCTGAAAGAAACGGAGAAATTTTAGGTTTCTTAGGTTATGCAAAGCTCTTCTTTTTTGAAACAGATGGATCTTATTATCGTATTTTAGCTTTGTCAGTTGCAAAAGAAACAAGACGACAAGGAATTGCTAGTAGGCTAATTGATGAATTGAAAAAACAAGCAGTAAAAGAAGGAGTTAAGGCACTGGCTCTAAATAGTGGATTAACCGCTGAACGAAATGCTGCACATCAGTTTTATCAGGCAGTTGGATTTGAAAAAGTGACTGCCGGCTTTGCCTTGCATTTAAAAACTCAACATAAATAAATCATGAAAAAATAGTAGAGGGAACGAAGTAATGTCTTCAACAAAAGGGAAAACATTATATTTTAACGATAAGAGCATGGATTATGTGACCTTTGGAAAAGGGAATCAACCTCTGGTAATTATACCAGGATTGGGCGATGGACTACAAACGGTTAAAGGTATGGCTATGTCTTTTTCAATCACATACCGTATACTTGCCGAACGTTACAAAATTTATGTTTTTTCTCGAATCAATGAGTTGAGGCAGGGTTATACCACCCGGGATATGGCAGCAGATGTTGCAGAAGCAATGGTGGTATTGAATATTACCAGTGCCTATGTTATGGGGATTTCACAAGGTGGGATGATTGCCCAATGGCTAGCTGTAAACTTTCCAGAAAAGGTTCAAAAGCTCATTTTAGCCGTGACCACTGCAAAACTAAGTAATCTAGGCAGGGGAGAGAATTAGTCGCTGGCTGAACCTGAGTCAAATAGGAAATTATAAAGATCTGATGATTGATATCGCTCGTCATTCTTACACGACTAAATCCTTTGGAAAATTTAAATACCTTTATCGAATAATGGGAATTTTTGGTCATATTAAAGATAAACAACGTATTGATATTCAGTCTGTATCTTGTTTGAAACATGATAGTCTAGATTTTTTGGAAAAAATCAACTGCCCTACGTTAATCATTGGAGCAGAAAAAGATGATGTTCTTGGCGTAGATGATTCGTTTGGATTGCATCATCATATCAGAGGTAGTCAACTGATTATATTACCAGGGTGTGGACATGCACTCTATGAACAGAATAAGGATTTCCAAAAAAGAGTTTTAGTATTTTTAGAAAGTTAATAAATGAACGGTATTATCAACTTAAAAAAAGAGGCGGGGATGACCTCGCATGATGCAGTTTTCAAGCTGCGTAGGATTTTAGGAACTAAGAAGATTGGTCATGGAGGGACTTTAGACCCTGATGTTGTCGGTGTTTTACCCATTGCCGTCGGTAAGGCAACCCGCATGGTCGAGTTTATGCAGGACGAGGGTAAAGTCTATGAAGGAGAAATAACTCTTGGATATTCTACAACAACTGAAGACGCTAGTGGTGAAGTTGTTGCAGAGACACCAGTATTGTCTCCTTTAGATGAAAAGATTGTTGATCAAGCGATTGCCAGTCTGACAGGTCCAATCACTCAGATTCCACCTATGTACTCGGCTGTCAAGGTCAATGGTCGCAAACTCTATGAATATGCGCGTGCTGGTCAGGAAGTGGAGCGTCCAGAACGTCAGGTGACGATTTATAGTTTTGAACGAACAAGTTCCATTTTCTATGAAAATAATCTGGCTCGATTTACCTTCCGTGTAAAATGTAGCAAAGGGACTTATATCCGGACCTTGTCAGTTGACTTGGGAGAAAAACTTGGCTATGCAGCTCATATGTCTTATTTAACACGAACAAGCGCTGCGGGCTTACAGTTAGATGATGCTTTGACCTTGAATGAAATTGAGGAAAAGGTTCAAGCTGGTGAGTTAGACTTTCTTCATCCCTTAGAGATTGGTACAGGTGACTTAGTTAAGGTTTATTTGACCCCAGAGCAGGCTGAAGAAGTGCGTTTTGGTCGCTTTATTGAATTGGAGCAAACTGAGAAGGAATTGGCTGGTTTTGAAGGTGATAAGTTATTAGCCATTTTAGAGAAACGGGATACTCTTTATAAACCAAGAAAGGTTTTCAATTGATTAGGACCGGTGGTAAAATTGCAAACTGATGTTTAGTTTAAAAAAGCTGAAAGACAATTTAGTTTAGAAGAGAAATTGTTTTGAAAAAGGGTTGAAAACACGGTGATATTTGACAGTTTTGCTTGCTTATGATAATATTTAAATAAAGAAAAGCTAGAAAACTTTCAGAGGATATTATGAGTATTGAGATGACTGTAAGTGAGATTGCTGAGGTTTTGGGCTTGTCCCGCCAAGCAATCAATAACCGTGTCAAGGAATTACCTGAAGAAGATACGACTAAAAATGATAAAGGAGTCACTGTGGTAACTCGCAGTGGCTTGATTAAGCTTGAAGAAATCTACAAAAAAACTATTTTTGAAGATGAACCTGTTAGTGATGATGTGAAGCAACGTGAATTAATGGAGATTCTTGTTGATGAAAAGAACGCTGAAATCATCCGTCTTTATGAGCAATTAAAGGCTAAAGACAAACAGTTAGCTGAAAAAGATGAACAGATGCGTGTCAAAGACCGTCAAATCGCAGAAAAAGATAAGCAATTGGATCAACAACAACAGTTAACCCTACAAGCCATGAAGGACCAAGAAACCCTTCAGTTGGAGTTGGATCAGGCTAAGCAAGAAGTACAAGCAACGAAGAAAGGCTTCTTTGCTCGCTTATTTGGAGGATAAGAAAAAACTGCTTGGTTTCTAGATATAACCAAGTAGTTTCTTTTTCAAATACAATAAGGAATGGATAAGATGGAAAAATTAAGAGATTATATTTCATTTGATTTGGAATTTAATAAACACCAAGATAAAACTCACTTGATTCAGGTATCTGCAGTCCGTTTTAAAGATGGTGAAGAAGTAGGAGCATTTGACTCATATGTTCATACCGATGTACCATTGAAAAGTTTTATAAACGGCTTAACGGGTATCACGTCTGAAACCTTGAAAGATGCACCGATGGTGGAGGAAGTTCTTAAGAATTTTCAAGACTTTGTTGGTGAATTACCCCTTGTTGGTTATAATGCAGCCAAGAGTGATTTACCAATCTTACTAGAGTATGGATTGGATTATAGTCGTCAATATCTAGTCGATCTCTATGATGAAGCTTTTGAGCGACGGAGTTCGGATCTTCACGGCATTGCAAATCTAAAATTACAGACTGTTGCTGAATTTTTAGGATTCAAGGGGCAGTCTCATAATAGTTTAGAGGATGCACGAATGACTGCGCGTGTTTATGAAGCTTTTCTAGAATCTGATGAAAGCAGAATTTTACTGGACTCCAAGAGTAGCCTGAACTCTAATCCTTTTGGTGGACTAGATTTGTCACAGTTTTTTGATTAGGAGGTTTTATGAAACCTGAAAAACCTAAAAAATTGGGTTTTAAAAAGATTTACCTCAATCTTGATAAAATCCTCTTTCTATTTTTTCTAATCTTCATGCTGGTAGACTATATTTGGTTGCCACTGAACTCATTGATAGCAGGTTTTTTACTCAGTCAGACGGGCTATTTATTTATTTCCTATAACAATGTTTTTGAAATTTTAAAACATGCGCCTTTAGTCAGCCTTGGGTTTTTAATCTTAATAGCCATTAACCTTTTAGTAGCCTATTTTCAACTAAGTCTCCTCTTTATTGGGGCTCGACACCTTCTCTATCACGAGAAACGAACCTTGATTGAGTATAGTCGCAAGGTCTTTCGTGAAAGTATAGCCTTTATGAAACGTCTGACTCTTTCCAAGGCCTTGTTTATCTTCGTTTATATTGCTATGATTTTTCCGTTTATCAGGAAGATTTTTAAAATTTATTATTTTAATAAAATAGTGATACCTGAGTTTATTCAGACCTACATGGAAGACAAATACTGGATGTGGTGGATTGGTTTTATCATCTTATCAATCCTCTTCCTATACGTTTCTGTTAAGTTGATTTTTGTTTTGCCAAAAATCTTTTATGACAAAATGACGGTTAAGGAAGCAGTGGTTTACAGTTTAGAAAAAACCAGAAATCATTTTTGGTTTTACGCTTGGCATCTCTTTCTCATTGTTGTCAAAACAAATCTTTTCTTTTATTTACCTTTAATTCCTCTATTGATGATCCAGTCTTTAGCAGATGGTCTCACACACCGAGAATCATTGATTCTAGCTATTTCAAACTATATTTTGATTAAAAATATCCACTATATGTCTTTAACCTACTTCTTGGTTAAGTTTACCTCCTTTTTAACTGGTGAGGAGTTGGATATTATGCCAAGACGGAAAAAGGACCATATTATGAGATGGGGTGTAATGGGGTGCGCAAGTATCTTCTTTGCGATTGAAGGCTATATTTATCTCGAAGCACCCGTAGTCAATCCTCCACTTGTCATCTCTCACAGAGGAGTTTCTAATGGGAATGGTGTCCAAAATACAGTTGAATCCTTAGAAAAAACAGCTCAGTTAAAACCAGATTTAGTTGAGATGGATGTGCAAGAAACAAAGGATGGTCAGTTTGTCATGATGCATGATGCGAACCTAAAAAGTTTAGCGGGATTAAATGTAACACCACAAGACTTAACTTTAGATGAGTTGAAGCAATTAGATATTTATGAAAATGGTTATCAGACTAAAATATCTAGCTTTGATGATTATATAAATCGTGCCAATGACCTTCATCAGAAATTGCTGATCGAAATAAAAACAAGTCGAAAAGATAGTGCTCAGATGATGGATCATTTTCTAGATCAATATGGAGCAAAAATTAAAATCTATGGGCATCAGATGCAATCTTTGGATTATCATGTTATTGAAAAAGTTACCCAGTATGATAAAGAGATTCCAGTCTATTTCATACTGCCCTATAATTCCGTTTTTCCAAGAACAAATGCTACAGGTTATACCATGGAATATTCTACCTTAGATGAATATTTTGTAACCAAGCTTTGGAATACAAAACAAAAACTCTATGTATGGACAATCAATGGTTCGGAATCCTTTGATAAGTCCCTACGTTTGGGAGTTGATGGTATGATAACAGATGATTTGGAAAAAATTAAAGAAGAGCTTGAGACCGCTCAGGAAGATCCTGAATATACGGACTTGCTTCTCAAGAAAGCAACAGAAATATTTACTTTCTAGGTAAGACAAAAGAGGCTGAATTGAACATCAGCCTCTTTTTATACTATTAGAATGGTAATTTACCAGCAAAAGCCCCTAGTTTCTTTTTAGTTGCTTCATCAATTTGCTCAAGAGCAGCATTGACTGCTTGAACTGTCATATCTGATAGAGTTTCAATATCTTCTGGGTCAACAACTGCTGGATTGAAGTCAATCCTAACAATTTTCTTGTCTCCTGTTAGTGTAGCAGTTACAAGGTTTTGGGCAGAAGTTCCAACAAATTCTGTAGCAGCAAGTTCAGCTTGACTTTGCTCCATTTGTTTTTGAAGTTTTTGAGCTTGACGCATCATGTTTTGCATATTCATCATGGTGGTATATAGCTTCCTTTTCTATTATTTTCCCTACTATTTTAACAATTTTAACTAGAAAAGTCTAATTTAAATCTAAGTATTATCTTAGAACCAACTTTAAACTTTAAGGTTTCTTTAAGGTTTCTTTAAGGTTTCTATACTATTCTGAAGAACTCTATATTAATAGAATTGATTAGATCTTGATAGGAGAAATGAGAAAATCATTTGTATTTTATAAAAGAAAGTTCACTAGGAAGAAATAATGTTCAGATTAAGGTTTAAAAAGAGCGTTTTCTAGGCATAAAGTCTTTGTATTTCTTTCAAGATAGAGCCAGATTGTGATATAATAGTTAACAATAAGTTTTTTTTAGAATGAACTAAAGGAGTATAAAAATGATCTACGCTGGAATTTTAGCGGGTGGCACTGGCACACGCATGGGGATCAGTAATTTGCCTAAACAATTTCTTGAGTTGGGAGATCGCCCAATCTTAATTCACACTATTGAGAAATTTGTTTTGGAACCAAGTATTGAGCGAATTGTAGTTGGAGTTCACGGGGACTGGGTGACACACGCAGAAGATTTAGTTGAAAAATTCCTTCCACTCCATAAAGATCGTATCATTATCACCAAAGGTGGTGCAGATCGAAATTCTAGTATTGAAAAGATCATCGAAGCCATTGATGCTTACCGTCCAATCGCAGAAGATGATATCGTGGTCACTCATGACTCTGTTCGTCCTTTTATCACACTTCGAATGATTCAAGACAACATTGAACTGGCTAAAAATCATGATGCTGTCGATACCGTGGTTGAAGCAGTCGATACCATTGTAGAGAGTACAAACGGACAATTCATCACAGATATTCCAAACCGTGCCCATCTCTATCAAGGACAAACTCCACAAACCTTCCGTTGCAAGGACTTTATAGATCTCTATGGTTCTTTATCAGCAGAAGAAAAAGAAATTTTGACAGATGCATGTAAAATCTTTGTCATTAAGGGAAAAGATGTAGCCTTGGCTAAGGGTGAATACTCTAACCTTAAAATTACAACAGTTACAGACTTGAAGATTGCTAAAAGCATGATTGAGAAAGACTAAAGACATGATTAATCAAATTTATCAACTGACAAAGCCAAAGTTTATCAATATCAAATATCAAGAAGAAGAGATTGATCAAGAGAATCAAATCCTTATTCGACCAAACTATATGGCAGTTTGTCATGCGGATCAACGCTACTACCAAGGTAAACGCGATCCAAAAATCTTATCAAAGAAACTTCCAATGGCTATGATCCACGAGTCTTGTGGAACGGTCATTTCTGATCCAACTGGTACTTATCAAGTGGGTCAGAAGGTTGTCATGATTCCAAATCAACCACCTATGCAGAGTGACGAGGAATTTTATGAAAACTACATGACTGGAACTTATTTCCTATCGAGTGGTTATGATGGGTTTATGCGAGAATTCGTTTCTCTACCTAAGGATCGTGTGGTATCTTATGAGGACATCGAAGATACAGTAGCTGCCATTACTGAATTTGTCAGTGTTGGCATGCACGCCATGAATCGTTTCTTGACAGTTTCTCACAGTAGACGTCAGCGTATTGCAGTGATTGGGGATGGTAGTCTAGCTTTTGTCATGGCTAATATTATCAACTATACCTTGCCTGAAGCAGAGATTATCGTCATTGGGCGCCACTGGGAGAAATTGGAACTCTTCTCTTTTGCTAAAGAGCTCTATATTACGGATAGCATCCCAGAAGATCTTAGTTTTGACCACGGTTTCGAATGCTGTGGTGGTGATGGATGCGGGCCTGCTATTAATGACTTGATTCGTTACATCAAACCACAGGGAACCATTCTCATGATGGGCGTTAGCGAGTATAAGGTTAATATCAATACTCGTGATTCCTTGGAAAAAGGTCTACTATTAGTTGGCTCTTCTCGTTCTGGAAGAGTTGACTTTGAAAATGCAATACAGATGATGGAAGTTAAAAAATTTGCAAATCGTCTGAAAAATATCATTTATCTGGAAGAACCAGTGAGAGAAATCAAGGACATTCATCGTGTTTTTGCAACAGACCTTAATACTGCCTTCAAGACAGTATTTAAGTGGAAAGTCTAATGGAGGATTATTGTGAAGGAAATCGTTAAAGAAAAGATTGTT
Source organism: Streptococcus sp. oral taxon 431 (assembly GCF_001553685.1). Taxonomy (NCBI): domain Bacteria; kingdom Bacillati; phylum Bacillota; class Bacilli; order Lactobacillales; family Streptococcaceae; genus Streptococcus; species Streptococcus sp. oral taxon 431. The sequence goes on from NZ_CP014264.1 coordinate 1,070,503, forward strand.
TCTTTATTAGCTGGTGATGAAGAAATTCAGAGCGTTGAACAGTTGGGTGGAATGACTAATCAAAACTATTTGGTTAAAACATCCTCAAACCAGTACATCGTTAAGTTTTTCGGTAAAGGTACGGATAAATTAATCGACCGCCAGAATGAAAAGTACAATCTTGAATTGTTGAAAGATTTAAAATTAGATGTAGAAAATTATCTTTTCGATATTGAAGCAGGAATTAAGGTTAATCAGTACATTGAAAATGCTGAAACGCTTGATTCAACTATCATTAAAACCAAATTTGAAAAGATTGCGCCAATTCTACAAACGATTCATGCGTCTGGTAAAGAATTAAAAGGAGAGTTTGCTCCATTTGAGGAAATCAAAAAATATGAATCCTTGATTCAAGGAGAGATTTCCTATCCAAACTATGAAGCTGTCAGAAAATCGGTAATTTCTCTAAAAGACCAACTTGAAGAAATTGGAATTGAGAAGAAATCTTGTCATATTGATTTGGTTCCAGAAAACTTTATTGAAGCGCCAGATGGACATCTCTACCTCATCGATTGGGAATATTCTTCCATGAATGACCCTATGTGGGACTTGGCAGCTCTCTTTCTAGAGTCTGAATTTACACCGGAAGAAGAGGAAGAATTTCTAGCTTATTACGAGAGTGAACAGACACCAGTTTCTAGGGAAAAAATTCGTATTTATAAGATTTTACAAGACATTATTTGGAGCCTTTGGACTATTTACAAAGAAGAAAATGGTGCAGATTTTGGAGATTATGGAATTTCTCGTTATAATAGAGCTGTTAAAGGTTTGACATATTATGGAGGTTCAGATGAAAAATAAAAATGGAGTTTCCTTTGGTCTACTATCAGGTGTATTCTGGGGATTAGGATTAACTATTAGTGCTTATATTTTTTCAATCTTTACAGAGCTGTCACCTTTTGTAGTAGCAGCAGCACACGACTTTCTTAGTATTTTTATCTTGCTAGGATATCTTTTAGTTAAAGAAGGAAAAGTACGTTTTTCAATCTTCTTGAACATTCGAAATGTTAGTGTCATTATTGGAGCATTATTAGCTGGGCCGATTGGTATGCAGGCCAATCTCTATGCGGTTAAGTATATTGGTAGCTCTTTAGCTTCTTCGGTTTCAGCAATTTATCCTGCAGTTTCTGTCCTTCTGGCCTTCTTTATTTTAAAGCACAAGGTTTCTAAGAATACAGTATTTGGAATTTTATTAATCATTGCAGGGATTATTGCTCAGACTTACAAGGTTGAACAAGTTAATTCCTTCTATATCGGAATTCTGTGTGCCTTGATTTGTGCTCTTGCTTGGGGAAGCGAAAGTGTTCTAAGCTCATTTGCTATGGAAAGTGATCTCAGTGAACTCGAAGCCCTCTTGATTCGACAAGTAACTTCCTTCCTGTCCTATCTTGTTATTGTTCTCTTCTCGCATCATTCATTTGCAGAAGTGGCAAATGGACAATTGTTGGGACTTCTGATTGTCTTTGCAGCATGTAATATGATTTCTTATCTAGCCTACTATATTGCTATTAATCGATTGCAGCCAGCAAAAGCAACAGGTCTAAATGTGAGTTATGTAGTATGGACTGTTTTGTTTGCAGCAATTTTCTTGGGCTCGCCCCTTAATTTACTGACCATCATTACTTCACTTATCGTAATGGCTGGTGTTTATATTATTATTAAAGAATAAAGGAGAAAACGCGTGAAAGCGATTATCTTAGCAGCCGGATTGGGAACTCGTTTGAGACCCATGACAGAAAACACTCCCAAAGCATTGGTTAAAGTCAATCAAAAGCCATTGGTTGAATATCAAATTGAATTTTTAAAAGAACGCGGAATTGATGACATTATCATCGTTGTAGGTTATTTAAAAGAACAATTCGACTATCTTAAAGAAAAGTACGGAGTTCGGTTGGTATTCAACGATAAGTATGCTGATTACAATAACTTTTACTCACTTTACTTGGTGAAAGAAGAGTTGGCTAACAGCTATGTTATTGATGCGGATAATTATCTTTTCAAGAATATGTTCCGCAATGATTTGACTCGTTCGACTTATTTCAGTGTTTATCGTGAAGATTGTACCAACGAATGGTTCCTAGTTTACGGTGATGACTACAAAGTTCAAGATATTATTGTCGATAGCAAAAATGGACGCATCTTGAGTGGTGTATCATTCTGGGATGCTCCAACAGCTGAAAAGATTGTTGGTTTTATCGATGAAGCCTATGCAAGTGGCGAGTTTGTTGACCTCTATTGGGACAATATGGTTAAAGATAATATCAAAGAACTAGATGTTTACGTAGAAGAGTTGGAAGAAAACTCTATCTATGAAATCGATAGTGTTAAAGATTATCAAAAATTAGAGCAGATTCTTTCTTCACAAAAGTAAGCAACTTTTATGAACTGATACCTTACCTATTTTTACTTGACTTTTCACGTTTGATACAGTATACTAGTGAAAATTTAACCTTTAAGGGAAGTCCAGAGAGACTTACAAGGTGTCAGAGAAAAGAAACTACGATTGAAACAAGTAAGCAAGTGCTTATTTGCTACTTTTGTGTGAATATCTTAACTGAAACCTTGCAATGCAAGGTTTTTCTTTATCTGATCCCCTTAAAATTTAAGGAGGAAAAGTTATGAATCCAAATTGTAAAAAACGCATGGGTGTAATTCGCTTGGAAGTTATGAGAGTAGTATCTCAGGAGGAAATCGCGCCAGCAATCTTTGAGCTTGTACTTCAAGGAGAAATGGTTGAAGCTATGAAAGCAGGCCAATTTCTTCATTTACGAGTTCCTGATGATGCTCATCTCTTGCGGCGTCCGATTTCAATCTCGTCTATAGATAAGGCTAATAAACAATGCCATCTTATTTATCGTATCGAAGGTTCTGGTACGGCAATTTTTTCAACCTTAAAAACAGGTGATAGCTTAGATGTTATGGGACCTCAAGGAAATGGCTTTGATCTATCTAAGCTAGACAACCATAGCAAAGTTCTTCTTGTTGGTGGTGGAATCGGGGTGCCGCCCTTACTCGAAGTAGCTAAACAACTGCATGAGCGTGGTGTTGAAATAACAACTGTTTTAGGATTTGCTACTAAAGATGCAGTTATTTTGGAAGATGAATTATCCAAATACAGCAAAGTCTTTGTAACGACTGATGATGGTTCTTATAGAACCCAAGGAAATGTATCAGTAGTGATTAATGAATTTGACACAGAATTTGATGCAATCTACTCATGCGGAGCACCTGGTATGATGAAATATATCAATCAAACTTTTTACGCCCATCCAAGAGCTTATCTATCACTAGAATCCCGCATGGCCTGTGGTATGGGGGCTTGCTACGCTTGCGTATTGAAAGTACCAGATAGTGAAACGGTTAGTCAACGTGTGTGTGAAGATGGCCCTGTATTTAAAACAGGCACAGTAGTTTTATAAGGAGAGTGTCATGACTGCAAATCGATTACAAGTTTCTCTACCAGGCTTAGAATTAAAGAATCCTATCATTCCTGCATCAGGTTGTTTTGGCTTTGGTCAAGAATATGCCAAATACTATGATTTAGACATTTTAGGCTCTATCATGATTAAGGCAACTACACTTGAGCCGCGTTTTGGTAATCCTACTCCTCGAGTAGCAGAAACCCCTGCAGGTATGCTTAATGCTATTGGTCTACAAAATCCTGGTTTAGATGTCGTTCTGTCTGAAAAGTTACCTTGGCTTCAAAGAGAATATCCAAATCTCCCTATCATCGCCAATGTCGCTGGATTTTCAAAACAAGAGTACGCAGCTGTTTCTCATGGTATTTCCAAGGCAACTAACGTGAAAGCTATTGAGCTCAATATCTCTTGTCCTAACGTTGATCACGGTAATCATGGTCTTTTAATTGGACAAGATCCTGAGTTGGCCTATGATGTGGTGAAGGCTGCCGTAGAAGCATCAGATGTGCCCGTTTACGTCAAATTAACCCCTAGTGTGACGGATATCGTGACGATTGCAAAAGCAGTAGAAGATGCTGGAGCTAGTGGTCTCACAATGATCAATACCCTTGTTGGGATGCGTTTTGACCTTAAAACCAGAAAGCCGATTATCGCAAATGGGACAGGAGGTATGTCTGGCCCAGCAGTATTTCCTGTAGCCCTAAAACTAATACGTCAAGTAGCTCAAACAACTAAGCTTCCAATCATTGGGATGGGAGGAGTGGATTCAGCTGAAGCGGCCTTAGAAATGTATCTGGCTGGTGCCTCAGCAATCGGTGTCGGAACAGCCAACTTTACGAATCCCTATGCTTGTCCAGATATTATCGAAAATCTACCAAAAGTCATGGATAAGTACGGGATCGAAAGTCTAGAAATGTTGCGAAAAGAAGTCAGAGAAAGTTTGCTCTAAGTTTTATGTACCGAATTCAGTCTAAATTGTTTTGAAAGCGCCATTTTTCTGGTATAATAAATACTATGATTATTACAGTACCTATTAAAACAGAAAAAGATATTGCAACACCAGGACCAAACGTCCTTGTACTTGGTTATTTTGATGGAGTTCACCTTGGACATCAAAAATTATTTGATATAGCTTCTAACATTGCTGCTGAAAAGCGCCAGGGAGTAGCTCTAGTAACTTTTAACGAATCACCAAAACTAACTCTGAATCAATATTCACCTGAACACTTATTGCATATTCTGAATGCTAGTGAACGTGAACGTCGATTGAAGCGAGCTGGAGTTGAGAGCTTGTATTTGATGGATTTCACTAGTCGAGTAGCAAATATGACTGCAAAAGAATTCATTGATACCTACGTCAAGGAAGCAAAGGCAGATACGATTGTAGTTGGTTTTGACTATACTCTTGGTTCAGATAGAAAAACAGCTGAGGATTTAAAAGAACTCTTCCATGGTGAAGTGGTTGTTGTTCCACCAGTTGAGGACAAAAAGGGGAAAATTAGTTCAACGCGCATTCGCCAAGCCATTCTAGAAGGAGATGTAAAAGAAGCAGGCAAACTTTTGGGATTCCCTTTACCAACGAGAGGTGTAGTGGTTCACGGAAATGCTCGAGGTCGAACTATTGGCTTCCCAACAGCTAATCTAGTCAACTTGGATCGGACATATATGCCAGCTGATGGTGTTTATGCTGTTGACGTTGAAATTCAAAGAAAAGTCTATCGTGGTATGGCGAGTCTAGGTAAAAATGAAACCTTTGATGGCGAAGAAGAGCGTTTTGAAGTTCATATCTTTGATTTTTCTGACGATATCTATGGGGAAACTGTCATCGTTTCCTGGTTGGACCGTATCCGTGATATGGTAAAATTTGATAGTGTTGATCAATTAGTTAAGCAACTAGAAGAAGATGAAAAGATAGCTAGAAAATAAAATCAAAAAATAGTAGAGTTTGGGATTTTCTCAAACTCTTTTTTAGATAGGGAATTAGCAATCTAATACTCTTCAAAAATCAAATTCAAACCGCGTCAACGTCGCCTTGCCGTACTCAAGTACAGCCTGCGGCTAGTTTCCTAGTTTGCTCTTTGATTTTCATTGAGTATAAAAAATGTATTTTAAAAACTGATCAATTTTGATATAATTTAATTATCAAACTAAAGGAGGCACTTATGTTTAAGGAAAAAAGAAATAAAGGATTTATTTCTGCCCTAGTCATTGCGCTGATTTTTTTGGCTTTGGCAGGATTGATGGGATTTTTGGGGAATAAGCATAAAAACCCCACAAAAGAATTTGCCAGTGATAATTATTCAGGAGTTGAAGTACGGATGCCGGTTTATGATATCTATCCAGAGGTGGTAGGGGAAGTTGAAGGCGGAAGTGTACTTTATCTTGTCCAATATAGTAAGGACGGAGATGGAAAATATGCAGTAATCGAAGCTAGCGAGAATGATGCCACAATTAAGAGTATCATGGAGCAAGCAGAGGCTGGAACTCTTTACGATTATCCAGCAACCATAATTGGAACTCAACTACAACCACTTGCTACCAAAAAGAATAAGTCAAGAAATAATCGTATTGTCGATTTATCAGGCTTTTTAAAGTCTATCCTTGAACCATCATCAGTTGTTTATCAAAATATGAATAGCAATCTTTATTTAAGTACGACTGAACATGCCAATGATGGCTGGATATTTATCATTGGGGTGATTTTCTTTGGGGGAACAGGAGTATTTTTAGTAGTAAGTGCCTTTCTTATCCGGAAAAAAACGATTGCTTCTCTGGAAGAAATTTATCAAGCCTATCCAGAATTGCAAGGAAACGTTGAAAATATGGCTGGTTTAGCAGACTTTTATGATGAAAATTTAAAAGTAATTCTCTATAAAAACCACCTCATCACCTACTATAAAGGAACGCAAGCTTTAGATCTAAGAGATGTAGACCATCTTTATCTTGTAGAAACGAAGATTAATAAATCATTGTTTTCGAAAAAAATTTATCAATTTTGTTATATCCGTAAGAATGGCAAGAAAAAACAAGATATGGTTTTGAAATCAACAAAAACAGTTCAAGAAGAGCTTGAAGAACTTTGGAGTCTTATCTCAAAAAATTACCCTGATATTCAACTTGGAGTTTAAAAAGAAAGCATCAAAATTTTGATGCTTTTTTAATATTTATTTAAGTGAATTACTATAAAATATCAAATCGTTTTACTTTTATTACTTTGTAAAAAATGGTATGATAAAAGATAGGGTAAAATACTATTTTTCCAAAATCCGAACTTAAGGAGAAAATAATATGTTTTTTAGACGTCAGGAAGGACGATATAGAGAAACAGACCGAGTAACGAGGTATAAATTGATCAAGTCAGGGAAACACTGGCTTCGAGCATCTACCTCTCTTTTTGGTTTGTTCAAGGTTCTTCGTGGTGGTATTGATACAGCTCAAGTTACAACAGAAGTCGTTGAAGATCGTGTTTCAACATCCCTAACTGGGCTTGATATCCTCAAGGGGATAGCTGCTGCGGGAACCGTCATAGGTGGAGGGATTGCGACTCAATCTCATGTCTATGCCAATGAACAGACTGCTGTTGAAAAAGTAGTTGAAGGTAAGGAAGTTCTCGCTAATGCGGACCAAGCTACCTTGGGAACAGTTGGTCAAGATGATCAAGAAACACCAACTTCAGATACAACTTCTCAGTCATTAAGTGAGAGTGAATCAGTATCAGCGAGTGAATCTGCATCTGTATCAGCAAGCACAAGTGCGTCTGAGTCAGCCTCAACAAGTGCATCTGTATCAGTAAGCACATCAGCTTCAGAGTCGGCAAGTACCTCTGCATCTGAGTCAGCCTCAACGAGCGCTTCGGCTTCGGCATCGACAAGTGCATCTAAGTCAGCGTCAACAAGTATCTCTGCTTCATCAACTGTAGCAGGATCACAAACAGCTACGAAAGAAACTGTAACCGAAGCTGGCAAAGAAACAAGCTCGCTAACTGATAAAGTAGGTGAATCATCAGAAACGGCATCGACAACTTTAGAGGGCAAGGTAACCCTTAATACCCTAATCTCTAAAGTAGAGAAAGTTTCAGATTCAACTACCAACTTCTCGTCTTCTGCAACAGATCTTGTAGCCACAACTGCCGCTACAGAAGCAACTGCTAAGAAGGTCGAAGAAGATCGTAAGAAACTTGCTAAACTTTCAGCTGAGATGGGTGAGTATCTTGCAAAAGCTGCTGGTTTGCCAAATACCGATTCAGCTATCACTAAGGTGAATGCTGCTGTAGTAGAGATTGAAAAAGCACTTGCAGATCCGACAGCTGATTTGACAGCAGTCGTGCAAAAGGCAACTTCGGCTCGCAATGCTATCGCTAATGTTGTTTTGAACGCGAATTCAGATCAGCTGAATAACCTTAATGGTCAAGCTAATTCTCAAAGCGATGATACTAGATCAATAGATCCCCAAAATCAGTCTAAACTTGATTCTGAAAAAGAAATTTTAGACCAAAATCTGTCTGAAGCAGAAATTCTAAAAAAACTAGCAAGTGATTATGCAGCGTCAGTTACTAATGCTGATCAAAAAGCAGTTATTGAACAAGCTATTGCTAATGTTCAGAAGGAGATCACTGCAAGTACTGATTTGCTTAGTACAAATGCCAGTCTCCAATCCTATCCTGAGCAACGCAAGCGTTTAGGAGATTCCATTGATCAGTTGATAGCTTCTATGAATGCTGCTGGTTTTTCTGGCAATACGACTGTAAATGGTGCTCCTGCAATTAGTGCCAGTTTAAACATTGCTAAAGGTCAGACAAAAGTTTATATAGGTGCCGGTAAAGATTCAAATAATATCCCAATTTACTATAAATTGACAGTATCAAATAATGGATCAAAACTGACCTTTGTTTATACAATTACTTATGATAATCCTAAAACGTCGACTGTAGAAAAGCCTTCATCCTTGTCTTATGGATATTCTATCTATAATACAGGAAAAGCTTATCAAACTATGTTTACGCTAGGGAAGGGATTAGGAACACCTTCAAGTGTAACAAACTACATTACGGATTCTAGCGGTAAGCAAGTTGCTAATCCTCAGTCAAATACTACCCCTACCTTTACTATTGGAACTGGGAATTATACATGGTCAGATGGGTACCAAATGAATGGGTATCAGGCTAAGCAGGGGTATGGTTTAACATCAACTTGGACTGTACCGATTACTGGAACGGATACATCTTTTACCTTTACCCCTTACGCTGGTAGAACTAATGTATCTGGAACGAACTTTTTCAATAGTGGAGTAAAAGTAGTTGAATCTGAATCTAGTACAACCAGTCAGTCGCTTTCACAATCCAAGTCACTCTCAGTAAGTGCTAGTCAAAGCGCTTCGGTGTCAGCCTCAACAAGTGCCTCAGCTTCAGCGTCGACTAGCGCATCTAAGTCAGCGTCAACGAGTGCCTCAGCCTCAGCATCGACCAGCGCATCTAAGTCAGCTTCAACGAGTGCCTCAGCTTCAGCCTCGACAAGTGCATCTAAGTCAGCGTCAACAAGTGCGTCTAAGTCAGCCTCGACAAGTGCATCTAAGTCAGCTTCAACGAGTGCCTCAGCTTCAGCCTCGACAAGTGCATCTAAGTCAGCCTCGACAAGTGCGTCTAAGTCAGCCTCGACAAGTGCATCTAAGTCAGCGTCAACAAGTGCGTCTAAGTCAGCCTCGACAAGTGCATCTAAGTCAGCCTCGACAAGTGCGTCTAAGTCAGCCTCGACAAGTGCATCTAAGTCAGCGTCAACAAGTGCGTCTAAGTCAGCCTCGACAAGTGCATCTAAGTCAGCCTCAACGAGTGCCTCAGCTTCAGCCTCGACAAGTGCATCTAAGTCAGCCTCAACGAGTGCCTCAGCTTCAGCCTCGACAAGTGCATCTAAGTCAGCCTCGACAAGTGCATCTAAGTCAGCGTCAACAAGTGCGTCTAAGTCAGCCTCGACAAGTGCATCTAAGTCAGCCTCGACAAGTGCGTCTAAGTCAGCCTCGACAAGTGCATCTAAGTCAGCGTCAACAAGTGCATCTAAGTCAGCCTCAACGAGTGCCTCAGCTTCAGCCTCGACAAGTGCATCTAAGTCAGCCTCAACGAGTGCCTCAGCTTCAGCCTCGACAAGTGCATCTAAGTCAGCATCAACAAGTGCCTCAGCTTCAGCCTCGACAAGTGCGTCTAAGTCAGCGTCAACGAGCGCCTCAGCTTCAGCATCGACCAGCGCATCTAAGTCAGCGTCAACGAGCGCCTCAGCTTCAGCCTCGACAAGTGCATCTAAGTCAGCGTCAACAAGTGCGTCTAAGTCAGCAAGCACATCAGCTTCTGAATCAGCAAGCACAAGCGCGTCAGAATCAGCGTCAACCAGTGCAAGCCAGTCAGCAAGCACATCGGCATCAGAATCAGCATCAACAAGTGCGTCAGAGTCGGCAAGTACAAGTGCTAGTCAATCAGCAAGCACATCGGCCTCAGAGTCAGCGTCAACCAGTGCGAGCCAATCAGCAAGCACAAGCGCGTCAGAATCAGCGTCAACCAGTGCGAGCCAATCAGCAAGCACATCGGCTTCTGAATCAGCATCAACAAGTGCTAGTCAATCAGCAAGCACATCGGCATCAGAGTCAGCGTCAACAAGTGCGAGCCAATCAGCAAGCACAAGCGCTTCTGAGTCAGCAAGTACAAGTGCAAGCCAATCAGCAAGCACATCGGCTTCAGAATCAGCATCAACAAGTGCGTCAGAGTCAGCAAGCACATCGGCTTCTGAATCAGCATCAACAAGTGCTAGTCAATCAGCAAGCACAAGCGCATCAGAATCAGCAAGCACATCAGCCTCTGAGTCAGCATCAACATCAGCTTCTGAATCAGCATCAACAAGTGCTAGTCAATCAGCAAGCACATCGGCTTCAGAATCAGCATCAACAAGTGCGTCAGAGTCAGCAAGCACATCGGCTTCTGAATCAGCATCAACAAGCGCCTCTGAATCAGCAAGCACAAGCGCTTCTGAGTCAGCAAGTACAAGTGCAAGCCAATCAGCAAGCACATCGGCTTCTGAATCAGCATCAACAAGTGCGTCAGAATCAGCAAGCACATCAGCCTCTGAGTCTGCATCAACAAGTGCTTCAGAATCAGCAAGCATATCGGCTTCTGAATCAGCGTCAACAAGTGCGTCAGAGTCAGCAAGCATATCAGCTTCTGAGTCAGCATCAACAAGTGCGTCAGAGTCAGCAAGCACATCGGCTTCTGAATCAGCATCAACAAGTGCGTCAGAGTCAGCATCAACATCAGCTTCTGAATCAGCAAGTACATCAGCTTCAGAGTCAGCGTCAACAAGTGCGTCAGAATCAGCAAGCACATCGGCTTCAGAATCAGCATCAACAAGTGCGTCAGAGTCAGCGTCAACAAGTGCATCAGAATCAGCAAGCACATCAGCTTCTGAATCAGCATCAACAAGCGCCTCTGAATCAGCAAGTACATCAGCTTCTGAATCAGCATCAACAAGCGCCTCTGAATCAGCAAGTACATCAGCTTCTGAGTCAGCGTCAACAAGTGCGTCAGAGTCTGCATCAACATCAGCTTCTGAGTCAGCGTCAACAAGTGCATCAGAGTCAGCAAGCACATCGGCTTCTGAATCAGCATCAACAAGCGCATCAGAATCAGCAAGCACATCAGCTTCTGAATCAGCATCAACAAGCGCCTCTGAATCAGCATCAACAAGCGCATCAGAATCAGCAAGCACATCGGCTTCTGAATCAGCATCAACATCAGCTTCTGAGTCAGCATCAACAAGTGCGTCAGAATCAGCAAGCACATCGGCTTCTGAATCAGCATCAACAAGCGCATCAGAGTCAGCATCAACATCAGCTTCTGAATCAGCAAGCACATCGGCTTCTGAATCAGCATCAACAAGTGCGAGCCAGTCAGCAAGCACAAGTGCCTCAGAATCAGCAAGCACATCAGCTTCTGAGTCAGCGTCAACCAGTGCAAGCCAATCAGCAAGCACAAGTGCGTCAGAGTCTGCATCAACATCAGCTTCAGAGTCAGCATCAACAAGCGCCTCTGAATCAGCAAGTACATCGGCTTCTGAATCAGCATCAACAAGTGCTTCAGAGTCAGCAAGCACAAGTGCCTCAGAATCAGCAAGCACATCGGCTTCTGAATCAGCATCAACAAGTGCTTCAGAGTCAGCAAGCACATCGGCTTCTGAATCAGCATCAACAAGTGCGTCAGAATCAGCAAGCACAAGCGCATCAGAGTCTGCATCAACATCAGCTTCTGAATCAGCATCAACAAGTGCGTCAGAGTCAGCAAGCACATCGGCTTCTGAATCAGCATCAACAAGTGCCTCAGAATCAGCAAGCACATCAGCCTCTGAGTCAGCATCAACAAGTGCGTCAGAGTCTGCATCAACATCGGCTTCTGAATCAGCATCAACATCAGCTTCTGAGTCAGCGTCAACAAGTGCGTCAGAGTCAGCAAGCACAAGTGCCTCAGAATCAGCATCAACGTCTGCATCTGAGTCAGCATCAACATCAGCTTCTGAATCAGCATCAACAAGCGCATCAGAATCAGCAAGCACATCGGCTTCTGAATCAGCATCAACATCAGCTTCTGAGTCAGCATCAACAAGTGCGTCAGAATCAGCAAGCACATCGGCTTCTGAATCAGCAAGCACATCGGCTTCTGAATCAGCATCAACAAGTGCAAGCCAATCAGCAAGCACATCAGCCTCTGAGTCGGCATCAACAAGTGCGTCAGAGTCAGCATCAACAAGCGCATCTGAATCAGCAAGCACAAGCGCATCTGAGTCAGCATCAACATCAGCTTCTGAATCAGCAAGCACATCGGCTTCTGAATCAGCGTCAACAAGTGCTTCAGAGTCAGCAAGCACAAGTGCGTCAGAATCTGCATCAATGTCAGCCTCTGAATCAGCAAGCACATCGGCTTCTGAATCAGCGTCAACAAGTGCGTCAGAGTCAGCAAGCACATCGGCTTCTGAATCAGCATCAACAAGTGCGTCAGAATCAGCAAGCACATCAGCTTCTGAATCAGCATCAACAAGTGCGTCAGAGTCAGCAAGCACATCGGCTTCTGAATCAGCATCAACGTCTGCATCTGAGTCTGCATCAACATCAGCTTCTGAATCAGCATCAACAAGCGCCTCAGAATCAGCAAGCACATCGGCTTCTGAATCAGCATCAACATCAGCTTCTGAGTCAGCATCAACAAGTGCCTCAGAATCAGCAAGCACATCAGCCTCTGAGTCAGCATCAACAAGTGCGTCAGAGTCTGCATCAACATCGGCTTCTGAATCAGCATCAACAAGCGCCTCTGAGTCAGCATCAACCAGTGCTTCAGAGTCAGCAAGCACATCAGCTTCTGAATCAGCATCAACAAGTGCGTCAGAATCAGCGTCAACAAGCGCATCAGAGTCTGCATCAACGTCAGCCTCTGAGTCAGCATCAACAAGTGCATCAGAGTCAGCAAGCACAAGCGCATCAACATCAGCTTCTGAATCAGCAAGCACATCGGCTTCTGAATCAGCGTCAACAAGTGCGTCAGAGTCAGCAAGCACATCAGCTTCTGAGTCTGCATCAACAAGTGCGTCAGAGTCAGCAAGCACATCGGCTTCTGAATCAGCATCAACAAGTGCTTCAGAGTCAGCAAGTACAAGTGCGTCAGAATCTGCATCAACGTCAGCCTCTGAGTCAGCATCAACAAGCGCCTCTGAATCAGCAAGCACATCGGCTTCTGAATCAGCGTCAACAAGTGCGTCAGAGTCAGCAAGCACATCGGCTTCTGAATCAGCATCAACAAGTGCTTCAGAGTCAGCAAGCACATCGGCTTCTGAATCAGCATCAACAAGTGCGTCAGAGTCAGCAAGCACAAGTGCATCAGAATCAGCAAGCACATCAGCTTCAGAATCAGCAAGCACATCAGCCTCAGAGTCAGCATCAACAAGTGCGTCAGAGTCAGCATCAACATCAGCTTCTGAATCAGCATCAACAAGTGCGTCAGAGTCAGCATCAACAAGCGCCTCTGAATCAGCAAGTACATCGGCTTCTGAATCAGCATCAACAAGTGCTTCAGAGTCAGCAAGTACAAGTGCCTCAGAATCAGCAAGCACATCGGCTTCTGAATCAGCATCAACCAGTGCTTCAGAGTCAGCAAGTACAAGCGCATCAGAATCAGCAAGCACATCGGCTTCTGAATCAGCATCAACAAGTGCATCAGAGTCAGCAAGCACATCGGCTTCTGAATCAGCATCAACAAGTGCGTCAGAGTCAGCAAGCACATCGGCTTCTGAATCAGCAAGCACAAGTGCGTCAGAGTCTGCATCAACATCAGCTTCTGAATCAGCATCAACAAGTGCGTCAGAGTCAGCATCAACAAGTGCATCTGAGTCAGCAAGCACAAGCGCATCAGAATCAGCAAGCACATCGGCTTCTGAATCAGCGTCAACAAGTGCGTCAGAGTCAGCAAGCACAAGTGCGTCAGAGTCAGCAAGCACATCGGCTTCTGAATCAGCATCAACCAGTGCGTCAGAGTCTGCATCAACATCAGCTTCTGAATCAGCATCAACAAGCGCCTCTGAATCAGCAAGCACATCGGCTTCTGAATCAGCATCAACAAGTGCGTCAGAGTCTGCATCAACAAGCGCATCAGAATCAGCAAGCACATCAGCTTCTGAGTCAGCATCAACAAGTGCATCTGAGTCAGCAAGTACAAGTGCATCAGAATCAGCAAGCACATCGGCTTCTGAATCAGCGTCAACAAGTGCGTCAGAGTCTGCATCAACAAGTGCATCTGAGTCAGCATCAACAAGCGCATCAGAATCAGCAAGCACATCGGCTTCTGAATCAGCGTCAACAAGTGCGTCAGAATCAGCAAGCACAAGTGCGTCAGAATCAGCAAGCACATCGGCTTCTGAATCAGCATCAACAAGTGCGTCAGAATCAGCAAGCACATCAGCCTCTGAGTCAGCATCAACAAGTGCGTCAGAGTCTGCAAGCACATCGGCTTCTGAATCAGCGTCAACAAGTGCGTCAGAGTCAGCAAGCACAAGTGCGTCAGAGTCAGCAAGCACATCGGCTTCTGAATCAGCATCAACCAGTGCGTCAGAGTCTGCATCAACATCAGCTTCTGAATCAGCATCAACAAGCGCCTCTGAATCAGCAAGCACAAGCGCATCAGAATCAGCATCAACGTCTGCATCAGAGTCAGCAAGCACATCGGCTTCTGAATCAGCATCAACAAGTGCGTCAGAGTCTGCATCAACAAGCGCATCAGAATCAGCAAGCACATCAGCTTCTGAGTCAGCATCAACAAGTGCATCTGAGTCAGCAAGCACAAGCGCATCAGAATCAGCAAGCACATCGGCTTCTGAATCAGCGTCAACAAGTGCGTCAGAGTCAGCAAGCACAAGTGCGTCAGAGTCAGCAAGCACATCGGCTTCTGAATCAGCATCAACCAGTGCGTCAGAGTCTGCATCAACATCAGCTTCTGAATCAGCATCAACAAGCGCCTCTGAATCAGCAAGCACAAGCGCATCAGAATCAGCATCAACGTCTGCATCAGAGTCAGCAAGCACATCGGCTTCTGAATCAGCATCAACAAGTGCGTCAGAGTCTGCATCAACAAGCGCATCAGAATCAGCAAGCACATCAGCTTCTGAGTCAGCATCAACAAGTGCATCTGAGTCAGCAAGCACAAGCGCATCAGAATCAGCAAGCACATCGGCTTCTGAATCAGCGTCAACAAGTGCGTCAGAGTCAGCAAGCACATCGGCTTCTGAATCAGCATCAACAAGTGCGTCAGAGTCTGCATCAACATCAGCTTCTGAATCAGCATCAACAAGCGCCTCTGAATCAGCAAGCACATCGGCTTCTGAATCAGCGTCAACAAGCGCGTCAGAGTCTGCATCAACATCGGCTTCTGAATCAGCATCAACAAGCGCCTCTGAATCAGCAAGCACATCAGCCTCTGAGTCAGCATCAACAAGTGCGTCAGAGTCAGCATCAACAAGTGCATCAGAATCAGCAAGCACATCGGCTTCTGAATCAGCGTCAACAAGTGCGTCAGAGTCAGCAAGCACATCAGCTTCTGAGTCAGCATCAACCAGTGCGTCAGAGTCAGCAAGCACATCGGCTTCTGAATCAGCATCAACAAGTGCGTCAGAGTCTGCATCAACATCAGCTTCTGAATCAGCATCAACAAGCGCCTCTGAATCAGCAAGCACAAGCGCATCAGAATCAGCAAGCACATCAGCCTCTGAGTCAGCAAGCACAAGTGCATCAGAGTCAGCAAGCACATCGGCTTCTGAATCAGCATCAACAAGTGCGTCAGAGTCAGCAAGCACATCGGCTTCTGAATCAGCGTCAACAAGCGCATCAGAGTCAGCAAGCACATCGGCTTCTGAATCAGCATCAACAAGTGCGTCAGAGTCAGCATCAACAAGCGCATCAGAATCAGCAAGCACATCGGCTTCTGAATCAGCGTCAACAAGTGCGTCAGAGTCAGCAAGCACATCGGCTTCTGAATCAGCGTCAACAAGTGCGTCAGAATCAGCAAGCACATCGGCTTCTGAGTCAGCGTCAACAAGTGCATCAGAGTCAGCAAGCACATCGGCTTCTGAATCAGCGTCAACAAGTGTGTCAGAGTCTGCAAGCACATCGGCTTCTGAATCAGCATCAACAAGCGCCTCTGAATCAGCAAGTACATCAGCTTCTGAGTCAGCGTCAACAAGTGCGTCAGAGTCAGCAAGCAAAAGCGCTTCTGAATCAGCATCAACAAGTGCGTCAGAATCAGCAAGCACAAGCGCATCAGAGTCAGCATCAACATTAGCTTCTGAATCAGCAAGCACATCAGCTTCTGAGTCAGCGTCAACAAGTGCATCAGAGTCAGCAAGCACAAGCGCATCAGAATCAGCATCAACGTCTGCATCAGAGTCAGCAAGCACATCGGCTTCAGAATCAGCATCAACAAGCGCGTCTGAGTCTGCATCAACGTCAGCCTCTGAGTCAGCGTCAACAAGTGCGTCAGAGTCAGCAAGCAAAAGCGCTTCTGAATCAGCATCAACAAGTGCGTCAGAATCAGCAAGCACAAGCGCATCAGAGTCAGCATCAACATTAGCTTCTGAATCAGCAAGCACATCAGCTTCTGAGTCAGCGTCAACAAGTGCATCAGAGTCAGCAAGCACAAGCGCATCAGAATCAGCATCAACGTCTGCATCAGAGTCAGCAAGCACATCGGCTTCAGAATCAGCATCAACAAGCGCGTCTGAGTCTGCATCAACGTCAGCCTCTGAGTCAGCATCAACAAGTGCGTCAGAATCAGCAAGCACAAGCGCATCAGAATCAGCATCAACAAGTGCATCTGAGTCAGCCTCAACGTCAGCTTCTGAGTCAGCAAGTACAAGTGCGAGTCAATCAGCAAGCACAAGCGCATCAGAGTCAGCATCAACATCAGCTTCTGAATCGGCATCAACAAGTGCGTCAGAGTCAGCGTCAACATCAGCATCTGAATCAGCCTCAACGTCAGCTTCTGAGTCTGCATCAACAAGTGCGTCAGAATCAGCAAGCACAAGCGCATCAGAATCAGCATCAACAAGTGCATCTGAGTCAGCCTCAACGTCTGCATCAGAATCAGCCAGCACATCAGCTTCTGAGTCAGCGTCAACAAGTGCGTCAGAGTCTGCATCAACATCAGCTTCAGAATCAGCCAGCACATCAGCATCTGAATCTGCAAGCACAAGCGCCTCTGAGTCAGCATCAACGTCAGCTTCTGAGTCAGCAAGTACAAGTGCGAGTCAATCAGCAAGCACAAGCGCATCAGAGTCAGCATCAACATCAGCTTCTGAATCGGCATCAACAAGTGCGTCAGAGTCAGCGTCAACATCAGCATCTGAATCAGCCTCAACGTCAGCTTCTGAGTCTGCATCAACAAGTGCGTCAGAATCAGCAAGCACAAGTGCGTCAGAATCAGCAAGCACAAGTGCGTCAGAGTCAGCGTCAACCAGCGCTTCTGAATCAGCCTCAACGTCAGCTTCTGAGTCAGCATCAACAAGTGCGTCAGAATCAGCAAGCACAAGCGCATCAGAGTCAGCGTCAACCAGCGCTTCTGAATCAGCAAGCACAAGCGCCTCTGAATCAGCAAGCACAAGTGCCTCAGAATCAGCATCAACAAGCGCATCAGAGTCAGCATCAACAAGTGCGTCAGAATCAGCAAGCACAAGCGCATCAGAGTCAGCAAGTACAAGTGCATCAGAATCAGCAAGCACATCGGCTTCTGAATCAGCAAGTACATCAGCTTCTGAGTCAGCGTCAACCAGTGCGTCAGAGTCAGCAAGCACAAGCGCTTCTGAATCAGCGTCAACCAGTGCGTCAGAATCAGCAAGCACAAGCGCATCAGAGTCTGCATCAACATTAGCTTCTGAATCAGCAAGCACATCAGCTTCTGAGTCAGCGTCAACAAGTGCATCAGAGTCAGCAAGCACAAGCGCATCAGAATCAGCATCAACGTCTGCATCAGAGTCAGCAAGCACATCGGCTTCAGAATCAGCATCAACAAGCGCGTCTGAGTCTGCATCAACGTCAGCCTCTGAGTCAGCATCAACAAGTGCGTCAGAATCAGCAAGCACAAGCGCATCAGAATCAGCATCAACAAGTGCATCTGAGTCAGCCTCAACGTCTGCATCAGAATCAGCCAGCACATCAGCTTCTGAGTCAGCGTCAACAAGTGCGTCAGAGTCTGCATCAACATCAGCTTCAGAATCAGCCAGCACATCAGCATCTGAATCTGCAAGCACAAGCGCCTCTGAGTCAGCATCAACGTCAGCTTCTGAGTCAGCAAGTACAAGTGCGAGTCAATCAGCAAGCACAAGCGCATCAGAGTCAGCATCAACATCAGCTTCTGAATCGGCATCAACAAGTGCGTCAGAGTCAGCGTCAACATCAGCATCTGAATCAGCCTCAACGTCAGCTTCTGAGTCTGCATCAACAAGTGCGTCAGAATCAGCAAGCACAAGTGCGTCAGAATCAGCAAGCACAAGTGCGTCAGAGTCAGCGTCAACCAGCGCTTCTGAATCAGCCTCAACGTCAGCTTCTGAGTCAGCATCAACAAGTGCGTCAGAATCAGCAAGCACAAGCGCATCAGAGTCAGCGTCAACCAGCGCTTCTGAATCAGCAAGCACAAGCGCCTCTGAATCAGCAAGCACAAGTGCCTCAGAATCAGCATCAACAAGCGCATCAGAGTCAGCATCAACATCAGCTTCTGAATCGGCATCAACAAGTGCGTCAGAGTCAGCGTCAACATCAGCATCTGAATCAGCCTCAACGTCAGCTTCTGAGTCTGCATCAACAAGTGCGTCAGAATCAGCAAGCACAAGTGCGTCAGAATCAGCAAGCACAAGTGCGTCAGAGTCAGCGTCAACCAGCGCTTCTGAATCAGCCTCAACGTCAGCTTCTGAGTCAGCATCAACAAGTGCGTCAGAATCAGCAAGCACAAGCGCATCAGAGTCAGCGTCAACCAGCGCTTCTGAATCAGCAAGCACAAGCGCCTCTGAATCAGCAAGCACAAGTGCCTCAGAATCAGCATCAACAAGCGCATCAGAGTCAGCATCAACAAGTGCGTCAGAATCAGCAAGCACAAGCGCATCAGAGTCAGCAAGTACAAGTGCATCAGAATCAGCAAGCACATCGGCTTCTGAATCAGCAAGTACATCAGCTTCTGAGTCAGCGTCAACCAGTGCGTCAGAGTCAGCAAGCACAAGCGCTTCTGAATCAGCGTCAACCAGTGCGTCAGAATCAGCAAGCACAAGCGCATCAGAGTCTGCATCAACATTAGCTTCTGAATCAGCCTCAACGTCTGCATCAGAGTCAGCAAGCACATCGGCTTCAGAATCAGCATCAACAAGCGCGTCAGAGTCAGCATCAACAAGTGCATCAGAGTCAGCAAGCACATCAGCATCTGAGTCTGCATCAACGTCAGCCTCTGAGTCAGCATCAACAAGTGCGTCAGAATCAGCAAGCACAAGCGCATCTGAATCAGCATCAACAAGTGCATCTGAGTCAGCCTCAACGTCTGCATCAGAATCAGCAAGCACATCAGCTTCTGAGTCAGCGTCAACAAGTGCGTCAGAGTCTGCATCAACATCAGCTTCAGAATCAGCCAGCACATCAGCATCTGAATCTGCAAGCACAAGCGCCTCTGAGTCAGCATCAACGTCAGCTTCTGAGTCAGCAAGTACAAGTGCGAGTCAATCAGCAAGCACAAGCGCATCAGAGTCTGCATCAACATCAGCTTCTGAATCAGCATCAACAAGCGCATCAGAGTCTGCATCAACAAGTGCGTCAGAGTCAGCGTCAACATCAGCATCTGAATCAGCCTCAACGTCAGCTTCTGAGTCAGCATCAACAAGTGCGTCAGAATCAGCCAGCACATCGGCTTCAGAATCAGCAAGTACAAGTGCGAGCCAGTCAGCAAGCACAAGTGCGTCAGAGTCAGCAAGCACATCAGCATCAGAGTCAGCGTCAACCAGCGCTTCTGAATCAGCCTCAACGTCAGCTTCTGAATCAGCATCAACAAGTGCGTCAGAGTCAGCAAGCACATCGGCTTCTGAATCAGCAAGCACAAGCGCATCAGAATCAGCATCAACGTCTGCATCAGAGTCAGCAAGCACATCGGCTTCTGAATCAGCATCAACAAGTGCGTCAGAGTCTGCATCAACAAGCGCATCAGAATCAGCAAGCACATCAGCTTCTGAGTCAGCATCAACAAGTGCATCTGAGTCAGCAAGCACAAGCGCATCAGAATCAGCAAGCACATCGGCTTCTGAATCAGCGTCAACAAGTGCGTCAGAGTCAGCAAGCACAAGTGCGTCAGAGTCAGCAAGCACATCGGCTTCTGAATCAGCATCAACCAGTGCGTCAGAGTCTGCATCAACATCAGCTTCTGAATCAGCATCAACAAGCGCCTCTGAATCAGCAAGCACATCGGCTTCTGAATCAGCGTCAACAAGTGCGTCAGAGTCAGCAAGCACATCGGCTTCTGAATCAGCATCAACAAGTGCGTCAGAGTCTGCATCAACAAGCGCATCAGAATCAGCAAGCACATCAGCTTCTGAGTCAGCATCAACAAGTGCATCTGAGTCAGCAAGCACAAGCGCATCAGAATCAGCAAGCACATCGGCTTCTGAATCAGCGTCAACAAGTGCGTCAGAGTCTGCATCAACAAGTGCATCTGAGTCAGCATCAACAAGCGCATCAGAATCAGCAAGCACATCGGCTTCTGAATCAGCGTCAACAAGTGCGTCAGAATCAGCAAGCACAAGTGCGTCAGAATCAGCAAGCACATCGGCTTCTGAATCAGCATCAACAAGTGCGTCAGAATCAGCAAGCACATCAGCCTCTGAGTCAGCATCAACAAGTGCGTCAGAGTCTGCAAGCACATCGGCTTCTGAATCAGCGTCAACAAGTGCGTCAGAGTCAGCAAGCACAAGTGCGTCAGAGTCAGCAAGCACATCGGCTTCTGAATCAGCATCAACCAGTGCGTCAGAGTCTGCATCAACATCAGCTTCTGAATCAGCATCAACAAGCGCCTCTGAATCAGCAAGCACAAGCGCATCAGAATCAGCATCAACGTCTGCATCAGAGTCAGCAAGCACATCGGCTTCTGAATCAGCATCAACAAGTGCGTCAGAGTCTGCATCAACAAGCGCATCAGAATCAGCAAGCACATCAGCTTCTGAGTCAGCATCAACAAGTGCATCTGAGTCAGCAAGCACAAGCGCATCAGAATCAGCAAGCACATCGGCTTCTGAATCAGCGTCAACAAGTGCGTCAGAGTCAGCAAGCACAAGTGCGTCAGAGTCAGCAAGCACATCGGCTTCTGAATCAGCATCAACCAGTGCGTCAGAGTCTGCATCAACATCAGCTTCTGAATCAGCATCAACAAGCGCCTCTGAATCAGCAAGCACAAGCGCATCAGAATCAGCATCAACGTCTGCATCAGAGTCAGCAAGCACATCGGCTTCTGAATCAGCATCAACAAGTGCGTCAGAGTCTGCATCAACAAGCGCATCAGAATCAGCAAGCACATCAGCTTCTGAGTCAGCATCAACAAGTGCATCTGAGTCAGCAAGCACAAGCGCATCAGAATCAGCAAGCACATCGGCTTCTGAATCAGCGTCAACAAGTGCGTCAGAGTCAGCAAGCACATCGGCTTCTGAATCAGCATCAACAAGTGCGTCAGAGTCTGCATCAACATCAGCTTCTGAATCAGCATCAACAAGCGCCTCTGAATCAGCAAGCACATCGGCTTCTGAATCAGCGTCAACAAGCGCGTCAGAGTCTGCATCAACATCGGCTTCTGAATCAGCATCAACAAGCGCCTCTGAATCAGCAAGCACATCAGCCTCTGAGTCAGCATCAACAAGTGCGTCAGAGTCAGCATCAACAAGTGCATCAGAATCAGCAAGCACATCGGCTTCTGAATCAGCGTCAACAAGTGCGTCAGAGTCAGCAAGCACATCAGCTTCTGAGTCAGCATCAACCAGTGCGTCAGAGTCAGCAAGCACATCGGCTTCTGAATCAGCATCAACAAGTGCGTCAGAGTCTGCATCAACATCAGCTTCTGAATCAGCATCAACAAGCGCCTCTGAATCAGCAAGCACAAGCGCATCAGAATCAGCAAGCACATCAGCCTCTGAGTCAGCAAGCACAAGTGCATCAGAGTCAGCAAGCACATCGGCTTCTGAATCAGCATCAACAAGTGCGTCAGAGTCAGCAAGCACATCGGCTTCTGAATCAGCGTCAACAAGCGCATCAGAGTCAGCAAGCACATCGGCTTCTGAATCAGCATCAACAAGTGCGTCAGAGTCAGCATCAACAAGCGCATCAGAATCAGCAAGCACATCGGCTTCTGAATCAGCGTCAACAAGTGCGTCAGAGTCAGCAAGCACATCGGCTTCTGAATCAGCGTCAACAAGTGCGTCAGAATCAGCAAGCACATCGGCTTCTGAGTCAGCGTCAACAAGTGCATCAGAGTCAGCAAGCACATCGGCTTCTGAATCAGCGTCAACAAGTGTGTCAGAGTCTGCAAGCACATCGGCTTCTGAATCAGCATCAACAAGCGCCTCTGAATCAGCAAGTACATCAGCTTCTGAGTCAGCGTCAACAAGTGCGTCAGAGTCAGCAAGCAAAAGCGCTTCTGAATCAGCATCAACAAGTGCGTCAGAATCAGCAAGCACAAGCGCATCAGAGTCAGCATCAACATTAGCTTCTGAATCAGCAAGCACATCAGCTTCTGAGTCAGCGTCAACAAGTGCATCAGAGTCAGCAAGCACAAGCGCATCAGAATCAGCATCAACGTCTGCATCAGAGTCAGCAAGCACATCGGCTTCAGAATCAGCATCAACAAGCGCGTCTGAGTCTGCATCAACGTCAGCCTCTGAGTCAGCGTCAACAAGTGCGTCAGAGTCAGCAAGCAAAAGCGCTTCTGAATCAGCATCAACAAGTGCGTCA
The DNA here is from genome assembly GCF_001553685.1 of Streptococcus sp. oral taxon 431. Classification (NCBI taxonomy): domain Bacteria; kingdom Bacillati; phylum Bacillota; class Bacilli; order Lactobacillales; family Streptococcaceae; genus Streptococcus; species Streptococcus sp. oral taxon 431. The sequence continues at coordinate 1,093,485 of NZ_CP014264.1, forward strand.
GAATCAGCAAGCACAAGCGCATCAGAGTCAGCATCAACATTAGCTTCTGAATCAGCAAGCACATCAGCTTCTGAGTCAGCGTCAACAAGTGCATCAGAGTCAGCAAGCACAAGCGCATCAGAATCAGCATCAACGTCTGCATCAGAGTCAGCAAGCACATCGGCTTCAGAATCAGCATCAACAAGCGCGTCTGAGTCTGCATCAACGTCAGCCTCTGAGTCAGCATCAACAAGTGCGTCAGAATCAGCAAGCACAAGCGCATCAGAATCAGCATCAACAAGTGCATCTGAGTCAGCCTCAACGTCAGCTTCTGAGTCAGCAAGTACAAGTGCGAGTCAATCAGCAAGCACAAGCGCATCAGAGTCAGCATCAACATCAGCTTCTGAATCGGCATCAACAAGTGCGTCAGAGTCAGCGTCAACATCAGCATCTGAATCAGCCTCAACGTCAGCTTCTGAGTCTGCATCAACAAGTGCGTCAGAATCAGCAAGCACAAGCGCATCAGAATCAGCATCAACAAGTGCATCTGAGTCAGCCTCAACGTCTGCATCAGAATCAGCCAGCACATCAGCTTCTGAGTCAGCGTCAACAAGTGCGTCAGAGTCTGCATCAACATCAGCTTCAGAATCAGCCAGCACATCAGCATCTGAATCTGCAAGCACAAGCGCCTCTGAGTCAGCATCAACGTCAGCTTCTGAGTCAGCAAGTACAAGTGCGAGTCAATCAGCAAGCACAAGCGCATCAGAGTCAGCATCAACATCAGCTTCTGAATCGGCATCAACAAGTGCGTCAGAGTCAGCGTCAACATCAGCATCTGAATCAGCCTCAACGTCAGCTTCTGAGTCTGCATCAACAAGTGCGTCAGAATCAGCAAGCACAAGTGCGTCAGAATCAGCAAGCACAAGTGCGTCAGAGTCAGCGTCAACCAGCGCTTCTGAATCAGCCTCAACGTCAGCTTCTGAGTCAGCATCAACAAGTGCGTCAGAATCAGCAAGCACAAGCGCATCAGAGTCAGCGTCAACCAGCGCTTCTGAATCAGCAAGCACAAGCGCCTCTGAATCAGCAAGCACAAGTGCCTCAGAATCAGCATCAACAAGCGCATCAGAGTCAGCATCAACAAGTGCGTCAGAATCAGCAAGCACAAGCGCATCAGAGTCAGCAAGTACAAGTGCATCAGAATCAGCAAGCACATCGGCTTCTGAATCAGCAAGTACATCAGCTTCTGAGTCAGCGTCAACCAGTGCGTCAGAGTCAGCAAGCACAAGCGCTTCTGAATCAGCGTCAACCAGTGCGTCAGAATCAGCAAGCACAAGCGCATCAGAGTCTGCATCAACATTAGCTTCTGAATCAGCAAGCACATCAGCTTCTGAGTCAGCGTCAACAAGTGCATCAGAGTCAGCAAGCACAAGCGCATCAGAATCAGCATCAACGTCTGCATCAGAGTCAGCAAGCACATCGGCTTCAGAATCAGCATCAACAAGCGCGTCTGAGTCTGCATCAACGTCAGCCTCTGAGTCAGCATCAACAAGTGCGTCAGAATCAGCAAGCACAAGCGCATCAGAATCAGCATCAACAAGTGCATCTGAGTCAGCCTCAACGTCTGCATCAGAATCAGCCAGCACATCAGCTTCTGAGTCAGCGTCAACAAGTGCGTCAGAGTCTGCATCAACATCAGCTTCAGAATCAGCCAGCACATCAGCATCTGAATCTGCAAGCACAAGCGCCTCTGAGTCAGCATCAACGTCAGCTTCTGAGTCAGCAAGTACAAGTGCGAGTCAATCAGCAAGCACAAGCGCATCAGAGTCAGCATCAACATCAGCTTCTGAATCGGCATCAACAAGTGCGTCAGAGTCAGCGTCAACATCAGCATCTGAATCAGCCTCAACGTCAGCTTCTGAGTCTGCATCAACAAGTGCGTCAGAATCAGCAAGCACAAGTGCGTCAGAATCAGCAAGCACAAGTGCGTCAGAGTCAGCGTCAACCAGCGCTTCTGAATCAGCCTCAACGTCAGCTTCTGAGTCAGCATCAACAAGTGCGTCAGAATCAGCAAGCACAAGCGCATCAGAGTCAGCGTCAACCAGCGCTTCTGAATCAGCAAGCACAAGCGCCTCTGAATCAGCAAGCACAAGTGCCTCAGAATCAGCATCAACAAGCGCATCAGAGTCAGCATCAACATCAGCTTCTGAATCGGCATCAACAAGTGCGTCAGAGTCAGCGTCAACATCAGCATCTGAATCAGCCTCAACGTCAGCTTCTGAGTCTGCATCAACAAGTGCGTCAGAATCAGCAAGCACAAGTGCGTCAGAATCAGCAAGCACAAGTGCGTCAGAGTCAGCGTCAACCAGCGCTTCTGAATCAGCCTCAACGTCAGCTTCTGAGTCAGCATCAACAAGTGCGTCAGAATCAGCAAGCACAAGCGCATCAGAGTCAGCGTCAACCAGCGCTTCTGAATCAGCAAGCACAAGCGCCTCTGAATCAGCAAGCACAAGTGCCTCAGAATCAGCATCAACAAGCGCATCAGAGTCAGCATCAACAAGTGCGTCAGAATCAGCAAGCACAAGCGCATCAGAGTCAGCAAGTACAAGTGCATCAGAATCAGCAAGCACATCGGCTTCTGAATCAGCAAGTACATCAGCTTCTGAGTCAGCGTCAACCAGTGCGTCAGAGTCAGCAAGCACAAGCGCTTCTGAATCAGCGTCAACCAGTGCGTCAGAATCAGCAAGCACAAGCGCATCAGAGTCTGCATCAACATTAGCTTCTGAATCAGCAAGCACATCAGCTTCTGAGTCAGCGTCAACAAGTGCATCAGAGTCAGCAAGCACAAGCGCATCAGAATCAGCCTCAACGTCTGCATCAGAGTCAGCAAGCACATCGGCTTCAGAATCAGCATCAACAAGCGCGTCAGAGTCAGCATCAACAAGTGCATCAGAGTCAGCAAGCACATCAGCATCTGAGTCTGCATCAACGTCAGCCTCTGAGTCAGCATCAACAAGTGCGTCAGAATCAGCAAGCACAAGCGCATCTGAATCAGCATCAACAAGTGCATCTGAGTCAGCCTCAACGTCTGCATCAGAATCAGCAAGCACATCAGCTTCTGAGTCAGCGTCAACAAGTGCGTCAGAGTCTGCATCAACATCAGCTTCAGAATCAGCCAGCACATCAGCATCTGAATCTGCAAGCACAAGCGCCTCTGAGTCAGCATCAACGTCAGCTTCTGAGTCAGCAAGTACAAGTGCGAGTCAATCAGCAAGCACAAGCGCATCAGAGTCTGCATCAACATCAGCTTCTGAATCAGCATCAACAAGCGCATCAGAGTCTGCATCAACAAGTGCGTCAGAGTCAGCGTCAACATCAGCATCTGAATCAGCCTCAACGTCAGCTTCTGAGTCAGCATCAACAAGTGCGTCAGAATCAGCCAGCACATCGGCTTCAGAATCAGCAAGTACAAGTGCGAGCCAGTCAGCAAGCACAAGTGCGTCAGAGTCAGCAAGCACATCAGCATCAGAGTCAGCGTCAACCAGCGCTTCTGAATCAGCCTCAACGTCAGCTTCTGAGTCTGCATCAACATCAGCTTCTGAATCAGCATCAACAAGCGCCTCTGAATCAGCAAGTACATCAGCTTCAGAGTCAGCGTCAACAAGTGCGTCAGAGTCTGCATCAACAAGTGCGTCAGAGTCAGCAAGTACAAGCGCATCAGAATCAGCAAGCACATCGGCTTCAGAATCAGCATCAACATCAGCTTCTGAATCAGCATCAACAAGTGCGTCAGAATCAGCAAGTACATCAGCTTCTGAGTCAGCGTCAACAAGTGCTTCAGAGTCTGCATCAACAAGTGCTTCAGAATCACCAAGCACATCGGCTTCAGAATCAGCATCAACAAGTGCCTCTGAATCAGCAAGTACATCAGCTTCTGAGTCAGCGTCAACAAGCGCATCAGAATCAGCGTCAACAAGCGCCTCTGAATCAGCATCAACAAGTGCATCAGAATCTGCAAGTACAAGCGCATCAGAATCAGCAAGCACATCGGCTTCAGAATCAGCGTCAACAAGTGCGTCAGAGTCTGCAAGCACATCAGCTTCTGAATCAGCATCAACAAGCGCCTCTGAATCAGCAAGCACAAGCGCATCAGAGTCTGCATCAACATCAGCTTCTGAATCAGCATCAACAAGTGCGTCAGAGTCAGCAAGCACATCGGCTTCAGAATCAGCATCAACAAGTGCCTCTGAATCAGCAAGTACATCGGCTTCTGAATCAGCAAGCACATCAGCTTCTGAGTCAGCGTCAACCAGTGCAAGCCAATCAGCAAGCACAAGTGCGTCAGAGTCTGTATCAACATCAGCTTCTGAGTCAGCATCAACAAGCGCCTCTGAATCAGCAAGCACAAGCGCATCAGAGTCTGCATCAACATCAGCTTCTGAATCAGCATCAACAAGTGCAAGCCAATCAGCAAGCACATCGGCTTCAGAGTCAGCGTCAACAAGTGCGTCAGAGTCAGCAAGCACATCGGCTTCAGAATCAGCATCAACAAGTGCGTCAGAGTCTGCATCAACATCGGCTTCTGAGTCAGCATCAACAAGTGCGAGCCAATCAGCAAGCACATCGGCTTCAGAATCAGCATCAACAAGTGCAAGCCAATCAGCAAGCACATCTGTTGTTACAAGTAAGGGAATGCCAGAAAGCTTGTCACTTGATAGCTTAGATATTGATAGTATTATTACATCTGATTCAATTAGTACATCAGTATCACAATCACTATCATTATCAGCAAGTATTAGTCAATCAATGCCTCGTTCAACATCAGCAAGCACAAGCACCTCAACATCAATGCCTCATTCGGCATCAACAAGTGTAAGTGCTTCAACATCAGCGACTCATTCGACTTCAACGACTCATTCGACTTCAACGACTCATTCGACTTCAACTAGTCAAGTTCTACAAACTGATACCACTAAGGCCCGTAAGCAATTACCAAATACAGGTGAAACTGCTTCAGCTACAAATGCTCTCCTTGGAGTTGTAGCAGGTCTAACTGGATTAGGATTAGTGGCTAAACGTCGTAAGCGTGATGATGAAGAATAAATCTTCTAACGATTCTATTAGTTGATTAATCCGATCAAAAAACCTGAAAGATATAACTTTCAGGTTTTTTAGTTTTATAATATTTTTGCTTGGTAAATATCTATAAACATTTCGGGAACTTTTTATAATTTTTGCAAAATAAAAAACTAGCCATGGAATTAGTAGTAGCTACTAGATTCTATGACTAGTTGTAGAGTTTAAGGCTTAGACTTGATAATTTTAGTTTGTTTAGATAGGGATAGGAGCGTTTGGTCACTTAATTTAGAATCAGTGATAATAGTGTCGATATCTGAAATATTGTAAAATGTAAAGAAATCAAATTTATCAAATTTGCTATGGTCAGCTAGGAGATACTTTTTATTGGCGTTTTCCAGTGCTAATTTCTGAGCTTCACCTTCGTCTTCACTAAAGGTAGCGATAGCATGATCCTTGATACCATTACAACTAACGAAGGCTTTTGAAAATTGCAAACTAGCGATATCTTGAAGGGTTAGAGTACCTACAAAGGCTCCAGTAATTGAACGATAATTACCACCGATTAGAATGAGATCAGTTAGCTTACGCTCATTTAGAACGAGAAATACAGGTAAACTATTGGTAACAACTCGAATGTTATCGATAGCAAGCTCACGCGCAAAGAATTCTAATGTGGTACCTGGACCAATGAAAATAGTTTCTCTTTCTTCAACCAAGTGACCGGCAAAGCGAGCAATTTCTTGTTTTTCTGCTGTCTGTAACCCCTGTTTTTCAACGTTAGAACGCTCATTGTTTAACAAAGAACCTGTTCGAAGTTTTTCAGCTCCACCATGAACTCGAACCAGCAAATCCTTATCCGCTAACTCTTGTAAATATCGTCTAGCTGTCATATCGGAAATATCAAGGCGATTCATAATCTCTTTAACAGTGATAGTCCCTTTTGTATTAACAATTTCTAAAATAGTATCTAGTTTTTCTTGCTTCAGCATTGAACCACCCCCAAATCTAATATTATTTTATCATATTTTAAACAGCTAAGCAACTTAAAGAAAACAAAAATAAACAAAAAAAAACATCTAGTTTTTAAATAAACTTAGATGTTTTTTAGGTTAGGTATTAATTTAGTCCATAGTTATAGTCATCATCCTGCATAGCTTCAACTTCACCAAGTAGATAACCATTACCAACTTGAGAGAAGAAGTCGTGGTTTGATGTACCAGTTGAAATCCCGTTCATAACGATTGGGTTGACATCGTCCGCTGAGTCAGGGAAGAGAGGATCTTGCCCAAGATTCATAAGAGCTTTATTAGCATTGTAACGAAGGAAGGTTTTAACTTCTTCAGTCCAACCAACACCGTCATAGAGGCTTTCTGTGTAGCCTTCTTCATTCTCGTAAAGAGTGTAGAGCAGGTCGTACATCCATTCTTTGAGTTTTTCTTGCTCTTCTTCTGGCAATTCATTGAAACCAAGCTGGAACTTGTAGCCGATGTAGGTTCCGTGAACTGACTCATCACGAATAATCAATTTGATAATTTCTGCTACGTTGGCCAACTTGTTGTTTCCAAGATAGTAGAGTGGTGTAAAGAAACCAGAGTAGAAAAGGAAGGTTTCAAGGAAAACACTAGCTACTTTCTTCTCAAGAGGAGTTCCGTTTAGGTAGATTTCATTGATAATTTCAGCTTTTTTCTGAAGATATGGATTGGTGTTGGTCCATTCGAAAATCTCTTCTATTTCTGACTTAGTATTCAAGGTAGAAAAGATAGAAGAGTAAGACTTAGCATGAACAGATTCCATAAATTGGATATTGTTAAAAACAGCTTCCTCGTGAGGCGTACGAATATCAGCACGAAGGGCTTGAACACCAGTTTCTGATTGCATGGTATCAAGAAGGGTCAAACCTCCAAAAACTTTACCAACAAGGTCTTTTTCCTTGTTAGAAAGCTTTCTCCAGTCATCTAGGTCATTTGACAAGGGAATACGCGTATCGAGCCAGAACTGCTCAGTCAGTTTTTCCCAGGTTGATTTGTCAATGACATCTTCGATGGCATTCCAGTTAATGGCTTTGTAGTAAGTTTTCATTTGAAATCTCTTTCTGTGTGTAGTAATACGATAACGTAATCATTCTTATTTTATCATAATTCTATACTATAATCGAACAAAAAGTCGGAAGCCCGACTTTTATATTCTTACATGATTTTATCAGCAAAATACGTTTAATGGATTAAGTAAATGTAATTTTTTTGAGAGTTGAATTAAATCACACAGCTTTCACATTGGTTAGCACCGACTTCTCCACCATCATCTGTAAAGGTACGGACGTAGTAGATAGACTTGATACCTTTGTTGAAGGCATAGTTACGAAGGATAGACAAGTCACGTGTCGTTTGTTTGTTTTCTTTCTTCCATTCGTAAAGGCCTGTTGGAATATCACTACGCATGAAGAGTGTGAGTGAAATTCCTTGGTCAACGTGCTCGGTTGCAGCAGCATAAACATCAATGACCTTACGCATATCCATGTCATAAGCAGAAGTGTAGTAAGGAATTGTTTCTGTTGACAAACCAGCAGCAGGATAGTAAATCTTACCGATTTTCTTCTCTTGGCGTTCTTCGATACGTTGCGTAATTGGGTGGATAGAAGCAGAAACATCGTTGATGTAACTGATAGAACCATTTGGCGCTACAGCAAGGCGATTTTGGTGGTAAAGTCCATCTGCTTTAACTTTATCACGAAGTTCAGCCCAGTCGGCAGCAGTAGGGATAAAGATATCTTTGAAGAGTTCTTTAACACGGTCTGATTTTGGAAGGAATTCGCCAGTCAAATACTTATCAAAGTAGCTACCGTTGGCATAATCTGATTTTTCAAAGTTGTGGAAGGTGATACCTCGTTCACGCGCGAGGTTATTAGATTCTACCAAGGTCCAGTAGTTCATAAGCATAAAGTAGATACTAGTAAACTCAACAGACTCAGGGGATCCATACTCAATCAGTTGTTGGGCAAGGTAACTGTGAAGTCCCATGGCACCAAGACCAAAAGTATGAGCTTGGCTATTTCCATGATCAATCGTAGGTACAGCTACGATGTGTGAACTATCTGTAACGAAAGTAAGGGCACGGACCATGGCGCGGATAGAACGACCAAAGTCAGGTGAAGTCATCATGTTTACTACGTTTGTTGAACCGAGATTACATGAAACATCAGTACCCATTTTTAGGAATTCTTGCGCATCGTTGATAAGACTTGGTTCTTGCACTTGGAGAATCTCAGAACACAAGTTACTCATGATAATCTTACCATCAACTGGATTTGCACGGTTAGCAGTATCAATGTTGACGACATAAGGATAACCAGATTCTTGTTGCAATTTAGAAATTTCAGTTTCCAAATCACGCGCCTTGATTTTTGTCTTACGGATATTTGGATTTGCGACTAGCTCATCGTATTTTTCAGTGATGTCGATGTAGTTGAACGGCACACCGTATTCAAGCTCAACAGAGTATGGGCTGAAAAGGTACATTTCTTCATTTTTGCGAGCCAATTCGTAGAATTTATCTGGTACCACAACACCAAGTGAGAGAGTCTTGACACGAACTTTTTCATCGGCATTTTCCTTCTTAGTTGAAAGGAAGGCGATAATGTCTGGGTGGAAGACATTGAGGTAAACAACCCCAGCACCTTGACGTTGACCCAATTGGTTTGAGTAAGAGAAGCTGTCTTCGAAAAGCTTCATAACTGGTACGACACCAGAAGCAGCACCCTCATACCCTTTGATAGGTGCTCCAGCTTCACGAAGGTTGCTGAGGGAAATTCCCACGCCACCACCGATACGTGAAAGTTGAAGAGCTGAGTTGATAGAACGTCCGATAGAGTTCATATCATCGGTTACCTGGATCAAGAAGCAAGATACCAACTCACCACGACGCGCACGGCCTGCATTCAAGAAAGAAGGAGTAGCAGGTTGATAACGTTGGTGGATGATTTCGTTGGCAATATCGATAGCAATCGCTTCATCACCATCTGCGAAATAAAGGGCGTTAAAGAAGACGCGGTCTTCCATGCTTTCAAGATAGTACTCCCCATCATTAGTTTTCAAAGCATACTGATTATAGAATTTATAGGCAGCCATGAAAGATTTAAATTGGAAGTTTTGATCCTTAATAAATTGATGCAGTTCTTCCAAAAATTCTGGACGGTATTTCTTGATAAATGCTGTCTCAATGTAGTTATGCTCAATGAGGAAGTTGATCTTATCCGTAATTGAGTTAAAAACCATTGTATTTGGTACAACATTTTCTTTAAAGAAGGCTTCTAAAGCTTCTTTGTCTTTGTGAAGCATGATTTGTCCATTAACAGGACGGTTAATTTCGTTGTTAAGACGGAAGTAAGTCACATCTTCAAGTTGTTTTAATCCCATAAAAAATCCTTTATCTAATTACAAAAGAAAGGCTTCTAAGGTAGACATAGAAGCTTTAGTCCTGATTCTTAAGCAAGTTGTTTGAGTTTACCTGGTTGGAAACCAGAGAAAACTTCTGTCGGTGTCTGAATAATAGGAGCAGCACTAAAGCCAAGCTCTTTTACTTGATCAATGTATTCAGGTTGTTCATCAAGATTGATTTCTTTATATTCAACATTATTACTGTCTAAAAAACGTTTCGTCATTTTACATTGGACACAGTTGTTTTTAGAATATACGGTTACCATTTCTGTAACTCCTTTTAAAAAAATTATTACTTTCTTAGTATATCAGAAAAAAAAACTTTGTCAACTTTCTAAAACTAAATCTTGTGTACTTGTTTTACTGATTTTACCAACAAACACAATATATAGTGTAGGGTTGAAAAATAACTAAAGAAAAATCAATGATTTCATTATAGACGTCTTAATAAAAACTACATACTGTGTTTTGTTAAATTTAATAGAAGATTTTCAGCAAGTTATCTGAAAGGAAATTGAAGAAAGTCCATAAAATACTTGAAAAATATCAATGAAGGTGATATAATACTAAATTGTAAGGGTTATCAGATATGTAACTCAACAAGAAAACTATTAAAGGAGAGTCAAACTATGGCTTCTAAAGATTTCCACGTAGTGGCAGAAACAGGTATTCACGCACGTCCAGCAACATTGTTGGTACAAACTGCTAGCAAATTTGCTTCAGATATCACTCTTGAGTACAAAGGTAAATCAGTTAACCTTAAATCTATCATGGGTGTAATGAGCCTTGGTGTTGGTCAAGGTGCTGACGTTACAATCACTGCTGAAGGTGCAGACGCTGATGACGCTATCGCTGCAATCTCAGAAACAATGGAAAAAGAAGGATTGGCATAAGGAAATGACAGAAATGCTTAAAGGAATCGCAGCATCTGACGGTGTTGCAGTTGCAAAAGCATATCTACTCGTTCAACCGGATTTATCATTCGAGACTGTTACAGTCGAAGATACAAATGCAGAAGAGGCTCGTTTGGATGTTGCTCTTGAAGCTTCTCAAAACGAGCTTTCTCTTATCCGCGAGAAGGCTGTAGGTACGCTTGGTGAAGAAGCGGCACAAGTATTTGACGCCCACTTGATGGTTCTTGCTGACCCTGAATTGATTGGTCAAATCAAAGAAACTATCCGTGCTAAGAAAGTGAATGCAGAAGCAGGTCTGAAAGAAGTTACAGACATGTTTATCACAATCTTTGAAGGCATGGAAGACAACCCATACATGCAAGAACGTGCAGCGGATATCCGCGACGTAACAAAACGTGTATTGGCTAACCTCCTTGGTAAAAAATTGCCAAACCCAGCTTCTATCAATGAAGAAGTGATCGTGATCGCTCACGACTTGACTCCATCTGATACAGCTCAATTGGACAAAAACTTTGTAAAAGCTTTTGTAACAAACATTGGTGGTCGTACAAGTCACTCAGCTATCATGGCTCGTACACTTGAAATCGCTGCAGTTTTGGGTACAAATAATATCACTGAAATCGTTAAAGATGGTGACCTACTTGCTGTTAATGGTATTACAGGTGAAGTGATTATCAACCCTACTGAAGAACAAGCAGCTGAATTCAAAGCAGCTGGTGAAGCTTACGCTCAACAAAAAGCTGAGTGGGCACTCTTGAAAGATGCTCAAACAGTTACTGCTGACGGTAAACACTTCGAATTGGCAGCAAACATTGGTACTCCAAAAGACGTTGAAGGTGTTAATGACAATGGTGCAGAAGCTGTCGGTCTTTACCGTACAGAGTTCTTGTACATGGATTCTCAAGACTTCCCAACTGAAGACGAGCAGTACGAAGCATACAAGGCTGTTCTTGAAGGAATGAACGGTAAACCAGTTGTTGTCCGTACAATGGATATCGGTGGTGACAAGGAACTTCCTTACTTCGATATGCCTCATGAAATGAACCCATTCCTTGGATTCCGTGCACTTCGTATCTCTATCTCTGAAACTGGAGATGCAATGTTCCGCACTCAAATCCGTGCTCTTCTTCGTGCTTCTGTACACGGTCAATTGCGTATCATGTTCCCAATGGTTGCGCTTTTGAAAGAATTCCGTGCAGCTAAAGCAGTATTCGATGAAGAAAAAGCAAACCTTCTTGCTGAAGGTGTTGCAGTTGCGGATGACATCCAAGTTGGTATCATGATTGAAATTCCTGCGGCAGCTATGCTTGCAGACCAATTTGCAAAAGAAGTAGACTTCTTCTCAATTGGTACAAACGACTTGATCCAATACACAATGGCTGCTGATCGTATGAACGAGCAAGTTTCATACCTTTACCAACCATACAACCCATCAATCCTTCGTTTGATCAATAACGTTATCAAAGCAGCTCACGCTGAAGGTAAATGGGCTGGTATGTGTGGTGAGATGGCTGGTGACCAAACAGCTGTTCCACTTCTTGTCGGAATGGGCTTGGATGAGTTCTCTATGTCAGCTACATCTGTACTTCGTACACGTAGCTTGATGAAGAAACTTGACACTGCTAAAATGCAAGAATACGCTAACCGTGCTCTTACTGAATGTTCAACAATGGAAGAAGTTCTTGAACTATCTAAAGAATACGTTGACTTCGATTAATCAATTACAAATCCTTGTAGCTTCTAGCTATGAGGACTTTTTCTTCTCTTTTTGTAGAAAACTCCATCTGTAAAATTTATCAAAAATATGGTAAAATAGACAAGGGAAAATACAAGGAGGCTACAATGCAAAATAGACCAATCATTATCGGAGTAACAGGGGGATCTGGAGGAGGAAAGACAAGCGTATCTAAAGCAATCTTATCGCATTTTCCAAATGAGAAAATAGCTATGATTGAGCATGATTCCTACTATAAAGATCAATCACATCTAACCTTTGAAGAACGTATCAAGACCAACTACGACCACCCTTTTGCTTTTGATACTGATTTGATGATTGCGCAAATCAAAGAGTTGTTGGCAGGACGTCCAGTTGATATTCCTACCTACGACTATGCTGCCCATACCAGAAGTTCTAAAACCTATCGTCAAGAACCCCAAGATGTCTTTATCGTAGAAGGAATCTTGGTTTTGGAGGACAAACGTCTTCGTGATTTGATGGATATCAAGATTTTCGTAGATACAGATGATGATGTCCGTATCATTCGTCGTATTAAGCGTGATATGGAAGAACGTGGTCGTAGTTTAGATAGCGTTATTAACCAGTATCTTGGTGTAGTGAAACCCATGTATCATCAATTTATCGAGCCAACAAAGCGTTATGCAGATATCGTTATTCCAGAAGGAGTGACCAATACAGTAGCTATTGATTTGTTAACAACAAAGATTGAAAAGATTTTAGAAGAAGCACGTCTTGCCCAATAATAAGCAGATAAAAAGGCTGTGGGAAAGTAAAGATTTTATCAAGATTGAACCTTTTTCTCATATCCGTGAATCTTTACAATCATGCTTTTAGATAGAGAAAAATATTGTTTCAAAGGATTTTTTGACTCTTTAAAATTCACTAAATGCTGGAGTAGAGTTTCAGCGCAAATAAAAATCGAGGTCGGGATTTTCCCGACCTCTTATTTTTTGATTTTTTCAAGTCTCGGAACAATAACTAGGGTGAGTATTGCTGAGATAATCAGTTCTGCGATAGAGTTTGTTGAGATAACAGTAGCTAATAGTTTTTGGATATTTCCGTCAAAAACATTTCCAAAAAGGAAGAAGATACCGCCTAGTACAAATACAGTATTGGTAAGTGAACCGAGAGCTCCCGCAAAGATAAGCCCCGCCTTGTTTCTGAGGAGTTTATAGACAAAGTATGGTGTCAAACCGATTAAGATACGAGGAATAATAGCAATAGCAAGTGAAGCTAGATTCCCATTTGGTACAAAAGGAGAGAAGAGGTAGCTAGTTGGGAGAATAGTGATCGTATTGACAGTCAAGCTAATCATTCCCATCAAGAAACCTAAGATAGCCCCAATCCGTGGTCCGTAGATGATACTAGCAATGATGACCGGGATATGGACAATGGTTGGTTTAATTGGAAATGGCAAGACATTAAAGACAATAGAGCTCAGCAAATGAATGACAATCATGCTGGCAAAAAAGATAGCAATAGGAGCAATATTAGAGCGTTTGTTCATGAAGTTTTTCCTTTATCTGTTGTAAAATAGTATCAAGATCAGCGAGAGCACCACGTCCCACATCGCCACAGGCCAGTAGGGACTCTTTTGGAGCAATAATTGAATAACCATAAGTTTCTAAAGTTTTTAAGTTTGTTTGAGTTGCTGGATGGTCATACATTTTGGTATTCATAGCAGGTGCCACTAGTTTTGGAATATAGTGGGGCAAGGCAAGAGCAGTAGAGGTTACCATGTTGTCGGCAAAACCATATGCTACTTTTGCAATCGTATTAGCAGTAGCAGGGGCAAGGATAAACAAATCTGTTTCTTTGCCAAGTTCGATATGATTGACTTTGTCAGGATAAGGTTCCTGCATAACATCCAGATGTACCGTATTTTGAGATAGGACTTGAAGGGATAAAGGTTGGATAAAGGCAGTCGCAGCCTGGGTCATAAGTACCGTAACAGAATGCCCCTGTTTCTTCAAGTTACTAACCAAATCAGCAGCCTTGTAAGAAGCAATAGAGCCTGTAACAGCGAGTGTAATACGAGCCATAATTTTCCTTTCTAACAGTCAAATCCTTGAATTTTTTCCACTAACAAGTCAGCAATTTCTTGTTTGTGGGTAGCAATCTGATAATCATTCTTTTCAACTAGGTAAGCCAGGTGTTGATCAGCATTAATCTGAGTGAGGTCATTAGCGACAATCAAGTCAGCTTGATTCTTTTCAAGACTTTCTCTAGCGATTTGAATCAGATGCTCCTTGGTAACATCGACAAGCAGTTTAAAGCCGATGAGATGAATATTGGGGTTCCATTCTTTGACAAGAGCAATAATTTTTGGATTTTTCTTGAGAAATAGGACTTGCACCTCATCCTTTGAGGAGATCTTTGTTTCCATATTTTTCTTATGCAAAAACTCACTTAAATCTTGGCTTGCTTGAACTTGGTCAAGACCAGTCATGTAAACAGGACTATAGTCAGAGACTGCCATGGAATGAATCAAAACTTGATAATCAGGAACAATCCGTTTCATCTCTCGAAGTAAACCGGAAGAGTCTTTGATTTCAATGATGGATAAATTTGAGTGTGGAGCTGGTTTTAAGGCTTGTTGCGTAGTAATCAGACAGACCTGATGCCCAGCCTTTAGTAAAGCCTCAGTTATTACTTTACCAAGTCTACCGGTAGAGTGGTTGGTAATGGAGCGAACTCTATCAATGGCTTCGCTTGTACCACCAGATGTAACTAAAATTTTCATAGAACTATTGTACAAAAAAATGAGCAGTAAGTAAAATGAAAGCGATAAAATATAACTAAACTTTATAACTATATTATTATTGACAATTAATTTAAGATATAAGATAATTATTTTAGTTATATATGTAAAGGGGAAGCAGTTATGGACTTTTTTAAATTTGCAGATAATATGGTTAAAGAAGCTAGTAAAGTAATTGATGATGCTAGTAAGACAACCAGTAGCGTACTTAATGAAGCTGGAAAAGCTTTAGATAGCGCTGGGAAAGTTACAGGAGATTTATTATCAGATTCTGTAAAAGTAATAGGAGATGTATCAAATAAGATAGGAAATGTTGTTTCAGACGTTTCAGGTCAAGCTGCTACAGTAGCGAATGATACTGTTCAACAAGTAACAGAGGTGACAACTAGCACAATCAATCAAGCTGGAAAAGTTGCAACTGAAGCAAAATCGCAAATTGATTCAATAGATCTTTTTAATGGTAAACTAAGGTCCGAAGCTGTTGAGAACTATCATGAATCTATTCAAACATATAATGAAAAAGCCACAGATCTAACGAATAAATCGACTGAGCTTTATAAAACTAGAGACAAGGCGATTAAAGTTGTAAAAATTGTTGAAGAGAGAATTAGTAAATTAGCAAATAAACCGAAAGAATTTGAAACAAAGTTAGAAGAAATAATTGTTGAAATACAGAATTTCGAAGATAAACAGTTAGCTATTACTCAGGCAATCAAAGAAGCAGAATTAGCCAGCGGTAGTACGGCAGCTACAGCTTCTTTAAGTGCTTTAGGTGTGACAGTCGCAACTTTAGGTCCTACTGCCGCTATGGGAGTCGCAACTACTTTTGGTGTCGCATCGACAGGAACAGCAATTTCTAGTTTGACAGGTGCAGCAGCAAATAGTGCGGCATTAGCTTGGTTAGGTGGAGGCAGTATAGCCACAGGCGGAGGCGGTGTTGCTGCAGGTAATGCCTTTCTAGCTATGGCGGGGCCTGTTGGTTGGGGGATTGCTGGCTTAATGTTAACAGCGTCTGTCGGAGCAGGTGTTTTTGCTAATAAAAAAAACGAAGAAGTAGCTAAAGAAGCGCTTGATGAACAAAAGAAAATTGAGTTATTAATTAGACAAACTGAAAAATCAATAATAGAAATTAGTGAATTAATTAATTTAATTGAAAAGCAAACTGAGGGGATTTACTTTGCTAATCTTTCATTAATTGGAAATGATTATAATTTATTTACCGATGATGAAAAGTATCAAGCAGGTAGTTTGGTAAATTCAACCCTTTCTCTGACTGAAATGATCAATAAGGAAATTAAAGTAAATGATGGTTCAAGTTGCTAATAGAGCATTCTATCAAGGTATTGGAGCATATGTAAATTGTCTTAATAATCTTAGAATTCAAGACTTACAAATTGCTATGAAAATGATTGAGGATGAAGCTCGACAGGTCATTTTAAACAAGGACAATGCCTCTAAAATTCTAAACTATGCTAGAGATAACATTGAAGACGTTATTCTAAGGAATCGTGGAGGTAAGTACGGCGGTCACGGTTTTATTGCTGAATTCGCAGAAGCAGGTATTGTAAATGCTAGGAGAGCTTTTGAAGGATTAAATCCTATTGTAAAAGTATTGAATGATAATGGACCAGCCGATTTATTAATTGGCAGAAATACCATTCAAATGAAGTTTTATAATAATTTACGTGATGAATTAGCTCAATCATTTCATTACAGTGAAAAAATGAAAATGATGTTTCCAAAAGATCACGTGTTAGTATACGAAAAAATTATGACTGGCGCCAAAGAAGTTGAATTTAATGGTAAAAGATTGTCTATTAAACAAATTACGGATATACGACAAATGATTAATGATATTACTAAAAGCAAGGGACTTACTTCATATAAATCTTGGATGAAATCATCTGTTTTAAATTATGATGATGCTCAAAAAAATTCAATTAACCCTCTTTTAGATTTTGAAGAGAAGAATATTCGTAAAACACTTAGACTGAAACAACAAGAATTAAATAAAAAAAGATTAGTAGCACAAAAAAAAGCATTACCAAATATAAAAGAAGCTAATAGGGTTGCAAAAAATGCAGCACTTCTACAAGGTGGTTTCTCTTTAATATTTAGTATATATAATAAGTATTCTGATGGTAAAAATATCTTCGAATTTGAACGAGATGACTGGGAGGATTGTGGGCTGGAAGCTTTAGAAGGTTCTGTTAAAGGAGCAATCTCCGGATATGCTATATATGGACTTACTAATGTTTGCAAAATGAGTGCTCCTAATGCAAGTGCATTTGTAACAGCAAGTTACGGCATAGTAGATATTATTACTAAATTTAGAACAAATGAGATTACTGAGGATGAATTTATAAATTTTATAACTATCAATACATTGGATACAACATTAGCGACAATTGGTTCATGTGTTGGTCAAACACTTATTCCTGTCCCTGTCTTAGGAGCAGTAGTAGGTTCAATTGCTACTTCAATAATTTGGGAAATAGGTAAAGGGATTTTAAGTGATAGGGAGCAGGAATTAATTCAAAATTACAGGGAAAACTTAGATAACCATATCAAAAACTTAGATGATAAATACAAGATTATTTTTAATGATATTATAGATAAATATCATAAACTAGGACGATTACAGGATTACTCATTTGATTTATCACTCAATACTCGTCTCAGATTTGAGTATACAATTGAATTAGCTGAGCATATAGGAGTTTCTGATAATCAAATTCTACATGATTTATCAGAAATTGATAGCTACTTTTTAAATTAGTCGAAATCTCAAACTATAGTTAAAACTTATAAAGGCATATAAAAATTTAAATAGTAGCCAATAAATCCTTTGAGGACGCTATATTTACGAACGTTATCAAGCTTTATGTCTGTTAAAAATCTTGTTTTGTGTTATAATGAATTAACACATTTGAGGTAGAGGAGTTTGTTATGAAAACAGATATTGAAATTGCACAGAGTATCGAGTTAAAACCAATCGTTGATGTTGTAGAGAAACTTGGCATCTCTTACGATGATTTGGAATTATATGGAAAATACAAGGCTAAGCTTAGTTTTGATAAGATTCGTGAAGTGGAAAGTAATCCAGTCGGTAAATTGATCCTGGTTACAGCTATCAACCCAACACCTGCTGGTGAAGGAAAGTCAACCATTACCATCGGACTTGCTGATGCTTTGAATAAGATTGGTAAGAAAACGATGATTGCTATTCGCGAACCTTCTCTTGGACCAGTCATGGGGATTAAAGGTGGTGCAGCTGGTGGTGGTTATGCCCAAGTTTTACCAATGGAAGACATCAACCTTCATTTTACTGGGGATATGCACGCTATCACAACTGCAAACAATGCTCTCTCTGCCTTGATTGACAATCACTTGCACCAAGGAAACGAGCTAGGAATTGACCAACGTCGTATTCTTTGGAAACGTGTTGTTGACTTAAACGACCGTGCTCTTCGTCATGTAACTGTTGGACTCGGTGGTCCTCTTAATGGAATTCCTCGCGAAGATGGATTTGATATTACTGTTGCTTCAGAAATCATGGCTATCCTTTGCTTGGCAACTGACATTGAAGATTTGAAACGTCGCTTGGCAAATATCGTCATCGGTTACCGTTATGACCGTACACCTGTTTCAGTGGGTGATCTACAGGTTGAAGGTGCCTTGGCATTGATTTTGAAGGATGCTATCAAACCTAACTTGGTTCAAACAATCTATGGAACACCTGCCTTTGTACATGGTGGACCATTTGCCAATATCGCCCATGGCTGTAACTCAGTTTTGGCAACGAAAACGGCTCTACGTTTAGCAGATTACACAGTGACAGAAGCTGGCTTTGGTGCAGACCTTGGTGCAGAGAAGTTCCTGGATATCAAGACTCCAAACTTGCCAACAGCTCCAAGTGCAGTAGTCATTGTAGCGACTCTTCGTGCCCTTAAAATGAATGGTGGAGTTGCTAAAGATGCTCTGACAGAGGAAAATGTGGAAGCAGTACGTGCTGGATTTGCAAACTTGAAACGCCACGTTGAGAATATCCGTAAGTTTGGTATTCCAGCAGTTGTTGCTATCAATGAATTTGTCTCTGATACAGAAGCAGAAATCGCAGCCTTGAAAGAACTTTGTGCTTCAATCGATGTTCCAGTCGAACTAGCTAGCGTATGGGCTGATGGAGCTGAAGGAGGAGTGACTTTGGCTGAAAC
Organism: Streptococcus sp. oral taxon 431; assembly: GCF_001553685.1. Lineage (NCBI taxonomy): Bacteria > Bacillati > Bacillota > Bacilli > Lactobacillales > Streptococcaceae > Streptococcus > Streptococcus sp. oral taxon 431. Next base: position 1,112,600 of record NZ_CP014264.1, read on the forward strand.
TCTCGTCAAAACAATTGACGAAAACCCAGCTAACTATACACGTTTGTATGACAACGACCTTTCTGTTCAAGAAAAAATTGAAAAGATTGTAACTGAAATCTATCGTGGTAGCAAAGTAAACTTTGAGAAGAAAGCTAAAACCCAAATTGCACAAATCGTTCAAAATGGTTGGGATAAACTACCAATCTGTATGGCTAAGACTCAGTACAGTTTCTCAGATAATCCAAACGCACTTGGAGCACCTGAAAACTTTGAAATTACCATTCGTGAATTGGTACCAAAACTTGGTGCAGGCTTTATTGTTGCCCTTACTGGTGATGTCATGACCATGCCTGGACTTCCAAAACGTCCTGCCGCTCTCAACATGGATGTTGAAAGTGATGGAACTGTTCTTGGATTATTCTAATTGAACAACAAAAAGACAATCTCGAAATCGAGTTTGTCTTTTATATTAATACTAAAAAATCTCCTAGAATGTGACTAGGAGATTTGTATTTTATTTCATAGTTGGGAAGAGCAATACATCACGGATAGTAGTAGTATCAGTGAGGAGCATGCAGAGACGGTCGATACCGATTCCCAAACCACCTGTTGGAGGCATACCATATTCAAGTGCTTCGATGTAATCGTAGTCAATGCCTGTTGCTTCATCGTCACCAAGTTCTTTGGCTTTAGCTTGAGCTTTGAAACGGCTAAGTTGGTCGATTGGATCATTCAACTCAGAATAGGCATTTCCGTATTCTTTAGTCATGATGAAGAGTTCAAAACGGTCGGTAAAGCGCTCGTCTTCAGGATTCTTCTTAGCAAGTGGAGATACAGCTACTGGATGTCCATAGACAAAGGTTGGTTGGATCAACGTTTCTTCTACATATTCTTCAAAGAAAGCATTGATAATGTGCCCAACTTCAGTATAGTGTTTCTCAACTGGAACGTTCTTCTCAGCAGCAATAGCTTTTGCTTCTTCGAAAGTCATGTCTTGCCAGAAATCGACACCTGTAATTTCCTTGATAGCATCAACCATGTGAACACGTTTGAATGGTTCGTTGATCTTGATTTCAGTACCTTGGTAGTTGACTGGGCCATCGCCTTTAACAGCTTTAGCAGCGTGTTGGATAATGCCTTCAGTTAAGTCCATAATGTCTTGGAAGTCTGCATAAGCTTGGTAAACCTCAATCATAGTAAATTCAGGATTATGAGTTGCATCCATTCCTTCGTTACGGAAGATACGGCCAATCTCATAGACACTTTCCATACCACCGACAATTAGACGTTTGAGATGAAGTTCTAGAGCTATCCGAAGTACCATATCAATATTTTGAGCATTATGGTGAGTGATAAATGGACGCGCAGATGCTCCACCAGCTTCATTGTGAAGAACAGGTGTTTCCACTTCAAGGAAGCCTTTTTGATCAAGATAACGACGGATTTCAGAGATAATTTTTGAGCGGGTAACAAAGCGTTCAAAGCTTTCACGGTTTGAAATCAAATCAAGGTAACGTTTACGGTAAATAGTTTCAACGTCTGTTAAACCGTGGAATTTCTCTGGAAGCGGACGAAGGGCTTTGGACAAGTGAGTAATATGTGTAGCCTTGATAGAGAGTTCTCCCATATCTGTACGCATCACTTCACCTTCGACACCAAGGAAGTCTCCTAAGTCAGCCTTTTTAAAGATTTCGTAGTTTTCTTCACCGACAGCATCTTTACGAACGTAGATTTGGATTTGACCTTCGCGGTCTTGAAGGTGGGCAAATCCAACCTTACCTTTACCACGTTTGGTAACAAGACGACCTGCAATAGTAGCAGTTTCGTTCAATTCATGTAGTTGTTCCTTATCGAGATCAGCATATTTATCTTTTAATTCTTGTGAGTTAGCAGTGCGTTCAAATCGTTTACCGAATGGATCGATTCCTTGTTCGCGGAGCGCAGCCATTTTTTCACGGCGAACGATCTGCTGGTCATTTAGTTCTTCCATATGTTCTGTTGACATTTTTTCCTCCTAGTTTTTACTCAATTCTTGATACGATGAGTCTTTTTTGCGGTACTCCCATTTTATCATAAAAGTCAAATAAATTCACGGATATTCTACAAAATCTAAAAAGAACTTAACAGTGATTGCTAAGTTCAGTTATTATCTTGGTAAGAAGTGTCGTTCCAGACTATGAGGTTGAAGTTTGTAAAGTCTTGGGTTTCCAGAATAGTAACACTAGCATTTGCTAGACCCCCATCTTTTCTAAGTAGCGGAGTATCATATCCTAGAAGAGTTCGAATACTGGCTGTAAGATTGGCTCCGTGACCAACAATCATGACATGTTCAAAAGGTTTGGACTCTAATGATTTGACAAATTGAGTGGTACGCTGAGTTGTTTGATAGACAGACTCTGCACCAAACAAAGTCGAATCAAACTTAGCAAGATTGGTACGAAAAGCTTTTAATTGCTCGGGATAGATGGCTTCCAAGGTTGCAAATTTTGCTCCTTCAAGTTTCCCGAGTTGCCACTCTCTTAGAGAGGCTATTTCTACTAAAGGACAACTGACTTTCAGTTGACTTTGGATAATTTGAGCAGAAGTTTTAGCCCGAGGAAGATCACTAGAATAAATCACATCAAATGGAGTTTCTTGGAGATACTGCCCCAATTTTTTTAAGGTCTCAATGGATTCCTCAAGGAGTGGAGAGTCACCACTTGCTCCTTGAAAACGTCCCTCAAGATTCCAAAGTGTTTTACCGTGACGAATAAAATAGAATTTCATGTGTTACTTACCTCCAAGATATCTGCAAATTCAGCTTTAACAAAGGTTGCTAGATCTTGAGGGTTGATAATGATACTATGACCTACTTCCCCTGCGGAAACAATCATTTCCTCCAGTTTAATAGCAGTTTGATCGATAAAGATAGGAAAGTTATGTTTTTGACGAATCCCAACTGGATTATTGGCACCGTGGATATAGCCTGTTGTTTTTTCTAGGTCTTTTTGTGGAATCATGCTGACTTTCTTATTACCAGAAATCTTAGCTAGTTTCTTTTCAGAAAGATGTTCAGTGATAGGAAGGATACCGATAATGGGTCCAGTCTTATCTCCCAGCAGTGCTAGAGTCTTAAAAATCTGACTCTTTTCATAACCTTGAGGCATCTCACCTTCCAGGGCATTAATTTGAATACCTGTATGGTTTATTCCTGCCTTGGTTAAAATTTGTTGGACCAAGGTTTTCTTGACTTTTACTTTTTTTGCCATTATTTATACTTATCCTCCAATTGACTCATCCAGATTCCCAACCAAATCCCTAGTGCAAAGAAGAAAGCAATCAGTACATATGAAACTAGAGACAAACCACTGTAACTGATACTTTCAGCATTGCCAGCGTTTGGAATAAGGATCAAAAGTGTACTTGATAGTACAATTCCAATGATAAAATGATACACACGTGAGTGATATAGGCGAAGAGCGTAGTCCATGAATTTTGAAAAGATAATCAGAGTGATAAGAAGCCCAATCCCAATTGGTAAGAAGGTTCCTAACAAATCAAAAGTCTTGAACCCTGTTAACATAGGGCCATAAAGCCCAAGAATCAAGAGAAGATTGGAAGGACTAAGCCCTGGAACCAAAATTCCAAGCGCCAACAAACAACCAGCCAGTGTAAAGTTAAGGAAGCTTGCAGATAGAGAACCAACTACAAAATTCAAGGCGTAGAGGGCAAGACCTGAGATGATGAAGGTTGCCCAAAACCATATGTGGTCAACCTTATCTCTGTCAGAATCACGAGTTGATTCTTTGACAAGACTTGGGATGGTACCAATGATAGCTCCAGCAAAACTCCACAATACATAAACTTGATAATTTTCTAAAAGATACTCAATTGGATAAGAGAAAAGTCCGATGCCCAGTAACATCCCAATACCGACAGGAAGGAAAAAGAGCAAATCTTCTTTTAAATTCTTAAAAGGATGGGCAAGAAAACGAATCATTCTCTCATAAATTCCTAAGATAGCGGCAAGAACGCCACCAGAAATCCCTGGTAGAATGAAACCTAGGGCGATTACAATTCCCTTAATAATTTTTGATAGCCATGATAACATAGAGGGCCTCCGAGATTTATATTCTATATAGATAAAACAGTGATTTAATACTGAAAAATAAAGAAAAGCAAGCAGAAAGCAATGTCTGACTTGCTTATTGTGATAGTGATTAAGGATTTAAAAATAATTTTCTAAAGGTTTCTTCCTTGTTCTTTGATGAAGAAATGAGGTTCAAATCGAGGTGATGTTCAAATCCACCAAGATTTCCATGGGAAGTGTATTGGTGAAGGTCGTAGCTAAGATCTGTTTTTGGAGCACTCTCATAGTGACCTGAGTTGGTTCCATAGGAAGGTATCCAGATAGCCGAGTAATTATCAATGCTGATACTATGTTCCTCCATAAAGTAAACACCAACATAGATACCAATATTTTTTGCTCCCAATGAAGCTAATTTGGCACGAAAGGCCTCAACGCCCTGATTCATGTCAGACATAGTCTTTTCTTCAACATCAAGCCAATAGTAGCTAGGATTGTAAGGAGAAGCGGCGTTATAGAAGGCTTCAGCAGCTTTTTCCATTTCTTCGACATTTTTTCCAGCTACATAGGCGTAAACAGCAACTGGAACATTTCGTTTTTGGAATTCAGTGATATGTTCTTTATAAGCCTTATCGACTCCATTTTTGAATGAAGAATCGTTTTCAATAGAAACTTGAGCTCCACTATGAACCCGAACAATCGCACCTGAAATATTTTGAGTTAAGGTGTCATAATTAATCTCAGATGGTCTTTGCCAGCCAGAAACATCAATAATCGGCTTGTTGATATTATGTAAAGCTTGAGTTTCTACTTGAACTGGATTTTGCTTTGTTTTGACTGGATGGTCTTCAAACTTGGGTCTGTTAATGATTAAAATACCCAAGATAGTCGCTAATACAGTAAAAATAAAAACAGGATTTATTTTCTTTCTCATACTTTTATAGTGTATCGTAAATGGTGAAAAAAATCAAAAAAAAATACTCGAAATCATGTAGAGAATGCGATGTTTTAAAGCATTTGCCCTCTTTTGTGTTTGAATGAACAAATTTATGATATAATATAAGGGAATTTCTATAGAAAAGAGAAAAATATGGCAAATTATGCAGTTATTTTAGCAGCGGGTAAAGGTACTCGTATGAAATCAGATCTACCAAAAGTCATGCACAAGGTTGCAGGAATTTCTATGCTGGAGCATGTTTTTCATAGCGTGGGTGCTATCAAACCTGAAAAAACAGTAACGGTTGTTGGTCATAAGGCAGAGCTAGTTGAACAAGTTTTAGCTGGTCAAACTGATTTTGTGAGACAGTCTGAACAAATAGGTACAGGTCATGCAGTCATGATGGCTGAGCCAATTCTTGAAGGTCTTTCTGGTCAAACATTGGTCATCGCTGGTGATACACCATTAATCACTGGAGAAAGTCTTAAAAATTTGATTGATTTCCACATAAATCACAAGAATGTAGCTACAATCCTTACGGCAGAAGCTGAAGATCCGTTTGGTTATGGACGTATTGTTCGTAACGAGAATGCTGAAGTGCTTCGTATCGTGGAGCAGAAGGATGCGACTGATTTTGAAAAACAAATCAAGGAGATCAATACAGGAACCTATGTCTTTGATAATGCTCGTCTCTTTGAAGCACTTAAGAATATCAATACCAATAACGCTCAAGGCGAATACTACATCACAGATGTGATTGGTATTTTCCGTGAAGCAGGGGAAAAAGTTGGTGCTTATACTCTAAAAGACTTTGATGAAAGTCTCGGAGTTAATGACCGTGTTGCCCTTGCGACAGCTGAAGGCATTATGCGTCGCCGTATTAACCAAGCGCACATGGTCAATGGGGTTAGTTTTGTGAATCCTGAAGCTACTTACATTGACATTGATGTTGAAATCGCTCCAGAAGTTCAAATCGAAGCAAATGTAACCCTCAAAGGTTCTAGTAAGATTGGTGCAGGAACTGTTTTGACCAACGGAACTTATATCGTTGATAGTAGTATCGGTTCAGGGGCAGTGATTACAAACTCGATGATTGAAGAAAGCACGGTTGCTGATGGTGTTACAGTTGGACCATATGCTCATATCCGTCCAGGCTCAAGTCTTGCAAAAGATGTGCATATCGGGAACTTTGTTGAAGTCAAAGGATCTAGCATCGGTGAAAATACAAAAGCTGGTCATTTAACTTATATTGGTAACTGTGAGGTTGGTAGTGATGTCAACTTCGGTGCAGGAACGATCACTGTAAATTACGATGGTCAACACAAATTTAAAACAACCATTGGAAACAATGTTTTCGTTGGATCAAATTCAACCATTATTGCTCCAGTAGAACTTGGAGATAACTCTCTTGTTGGAGCAGGTTCAACCATTACTAAGGATGTCCCAGCTGATGCCATTGCTATTGGACGAGGTCGTCAAGTCAATAAGGATGAATATGCAACTCGCCTCCCTCATCATCCTAACAATAAATAGGAGCTAACGATGGAATTCGAAGAAAAGACTATAAGTCGTAAAGAAATCTATAAAGGACCGATCTTCCAATTGGTTCAAGACCAGGTTGAACTACCTTCTGGCAAAGGTAGAGCGCAACGTGATTTGATTTTCCACAATGGAGCAGTTTGTGTCCTTGCAGTCACTCCAGAAAATAAGATTGTCCTTGTTAAACAATATCGCAAGGCGATTGAAAAAATCTCTTATGAAATTCCTGCAGGTAAACTTGAAATCGGGGAGAATGCAGATCCAGAAGCAGCAGCCCTTCGTGAATTAGAGGAAGAGGCAGCCTATACTGGCAAATTAAGCCTTGTCTATGATTTTTACTCAGCGATTGGATTTTGTAACGAGCGCTTAAAACTTTACTTGGCAAGTGATTTGACAAAAGTTGAAAATCCTCGTCCTCAGGATGAAGATGAGACTTTGGAGTTGCTTGAAGTCAGTCTAGACCAAGCTAAAGCACTGATCCAGTCAGGAGATATTTGTGATGCCAAGACCATCATGGCTATCCAGTACTGGGAATTACAAAAAAATAGTGGAGGAACCCATGGGTAAACCTTTATTAACAGATGAAATGATTGAACGTGCCAATCGAGGAGAGGACATATCTGGTCCTCCCTTGCTTGATGATGAGGAAACTAAGATTTTACCGACTTCTTCTCAAAATTTTGGCTATTCGCGAACCAGAGATCATGGTTTTAGCCAAGATACACTGACCATCGAAGTTGAACCTTCTATTCACAAAAGTCGTCGGATTGAAAATACTAAGAGAAATGTCTTTAATTCTAAATTGAATAAAATTCTTTTTGCAGTTATTTTTCTCTTGATTTTGTTGATTCTAGCAATGAGATTTATTTAAGGGGTCTATCATGAAAATTGGAATTATAGCAGCTATGCCAGAAGAGCTAGTTTACTTGATTCAACACTTGGACGATGCCAGCGAAGAAAAGGTTCTGGGAAATAGCTATCATACTGGTAAGATTGGTTCTGTCGAGCTTGTACTTGTAGAGAGTGGAATCGGGAAAGTCATGTCTGCTATGAGTGTCGCTATCCTAGCGGATCACTTTCAGGTTGATGCAGTTATTAATACTGGATCTGCTGGTGCAGTGGCAAATGGGATTGCAGTAGGCGATGTAGTGATTGCAGACAAGCTTGCCTATCACGATGTTGATGTGACTGCCTTTGGCTATGATTACGGTCAAATGGCTCAACAGCCTCTCTATTTTGAATCAGACAAAAAGTTTATCAGTTTGATTCAAGAGAGTTTGTCTAAACTGGAACAAACTTGGCATTTAGGTTTGATTGCGACAGGAGACAGTTTTGTTGCTGGAGAAGATAAAATCAAAGCGATAAAAGAGCACTTCCCTCAAGTTCTTGCTGTAGAGATGGAAGGGGCAGCTATTGCTCAAGCAGCTCACGCTTTGAACCTACCTTTCTTAGTCGTTCGTGCCATGAGTGACAATGCCAACCATGAAGCATCCGTTTCCTTTGATGAATTTATCGTAGAAGCAGGACGTCGTTCTGCCCAAGCCCTAATGACGCTTTTGCAGTCTATAAAGGATTAATAGAATAATTACTGAGAGTGGGACAGAAATCGGTAATTCGTTAGAATTCGATTTCGTCGTCCCACCTCCGCACAGTTGAGTAGGGCTGTAAAAGCTGATGAAATCAGCGTAGTAGAGCCCACTCAACCACTGCGTCTTGCTCGACAATCAAAAGAGAATTGAGAGGCTAGGACTTTTGTCCCAGCCTCTTCTTGTCTTGCCAACTAAAATAATCAGAAGGCTTCTGAGAAAAGTTATTTTCAAACTTTTTTGATATAATAGAAACATTGACTTGAAGAATAAGGAAGAGAAAATGAACGAATTATTAAAGGGAATGAATGACCGTCAAGCTGAGGCTGTTCAAACGACTGAAGGTCCTTTGCTGATCATGGCGGGTGCTGGATCTGGTAAGACTCGTGTTTTAACCCACCGTATTGCTTACTTAATTGATGAAAAGATGGTAAACCCATGGAATATCTTGGCCATTACTTTTACCAATAAGGCGGCACGTGAAATGAAGGAGCGCGCTTATGGGCTCAACCCAGCTACTCAGGACTGTTTGATTGCGACCTTCCACTCTATGTGCGTGCGTATCCTACGTCGTGATGCGGACCACATTGGCTACAATCGCAATTTCACGATTGTGGATCCAGGGGAGCAGCGGACGCTCATGAAACGTATTCTCAAGCAGTTGAACTTGGATCCTAAAAAATGGAATGAACGTACCATTTTGGGAACTATCTCCAATGCTAAGAATGATTTGATTGAAGATGTGGCTTATGCTGCCCAGGCAGGTGATATGTACACGCAAATTGTAGCTAAGTGTTATACGGCCTATCAGAAAGAACTTCGTCAGTCAGAGTCGGTGGACTTTGATGACTTAATCATGTTGACCTTGCGTCTCTTTGACCAAAATCCTGATGTTTTGACCTACTACCAGCAGAAGTTCCAGTATATCCACGTTGATGAGTATCAAGATACCAACCATGCCCAGTATCAATTAGTTAAACTCCTGGCTTCACGCTTTCAAAATATCTGTGTAGTTGGGGATGCAGACCAGTCTATCTATGGTTGGCGTGGTGCTGATATGCAGAATATCTTGGACTTTGAGAAGGATTATCCTCAAGCCAAGGTTGTTTTGTTGGAGGAAAATTACCGCTCAACCAAAACCATCCTCCAAGCTGCTAATGACGTTATCAAAAACAATAAAAATCGCCGTCCTAAGAATCTATGGACTCAAAATGCGGATGGAGAACAAATTGTCTATTATCGTGCTAATGATGAACAAGACGAGGCTGTTTTTGTAGCCAAAACCATCGATGAACTTGGTCGTAGTCAAAACTTCCTTCACAAAGACTTTGCAGTTCTTTACCGTACCAATGCCCAATCTCGTACTATTGAAGAAGCTTTGCTCAAGTCCAATATTCCCTATACCATGGTCGGTGGAACAAAATTCTATAGCCGTAAGGAAATCCGTGATATCATCGCTTATCTGAATCTCATTGCCAATTTGAGTGACAATATCAGTTTTGAGCGTATCATCAATGAACCTAAACGTGGCATTGGCCCTGGAACAGTAGAGAAAATTCGTGACTTTGCCAACGTACAAAACCTGTCTATGCTAGATGCTTCAGCTAATATCATGTTATCAGGAATTAAAGGTAAGGCAGCCCAGTCGATCTGGGATTTTGCCAATATGATTCTTGATTTACGGGAGCAACTAGACCAATTAAGCATTACTGAGTTAGTAGAAGCAGTCTTGGAAAAGACAGGCTACGTGGATATTCTCAATGCCCAGGCGACTTTGGAAAGCAAGGCTCGGGTTGAAAATATCGAGGAGTTCCTTTCTGTTACCAAGAATTTCGATGATAATCCAGATAATCAAGAAGAGGAAACGGGACTGGATAAACTCAGTCGATTCCTCAATGACTTGGCCTTGATTGCAGATACAGACTCTGGCAGTCAGGAAACATCAGAAGTAACCTTGATGACACTCCATGCTGCCAAGGGACTGGAGTTTCCAGTTGTATTCTTGATTGGGATGGAAGAAAATGTCTTTCCACTTAGTCGTGCAGCAGAAGACATGGATGAATTGGAAGAGGAACGCCGTCTAGCCTATGTCGGTATCACGCGCGCAGAGAAAATTCTCTATCTGACTAATGCTAACTCACGCTTGCTGTTTGGTCGAACGAACTATAATCGCCCAACACGCTTTATCAATGAGATTAGTTCAGATTTGTTAACTTATCAAGGTTTGGCGCGTCCAGCTAATAGTAGCTTCAAAGCATCTTATAGCAGTGGTGGTGTCGCCTTTGGTCAAGGCATGAGCCTAGCTCAAGCTCTACAAGATCGCAAACGCAACGCAGCACCAAGATCAATTGAATCAAAAGGACTACCTTTTGGACAGTTTGCTACTGGATCAAAATCAACTTTAAGTGAAACCAGCTGGTCTATTGGTGATATTGCCCTTCATAAGAAGTGGGGCGAAGGAACTGTTCTAGAAGTTTCAGGAAGTGGATCTACTCAGGAATTGAAAATCAATTTCCCAGAAGTTGGCCTCAAGAAACTCCTAGCCAGTGTAGCACCGATTGAGAAGAAGTAAGTTTTCTAAATGAATCTGATTGAGGTTGGGACAAAAGATTCCGACCTCACTTTTTATTAGCAATGAAACTTTGACGCGGTAGCTGATTGAACTTTTTGTTGGTCTTTTAGACTCCAAAAAGCTCCTAATCATCCTCGCGGGGCTGGGACTACGAAATCGAGACTTTGTCTATCGATTTCTGTCCCACCGCCATTTTTACGAATACTCTTATCACAATCTTGTGATAATTTACAAGTTTTTAACAAACAGCTTTTTAAACTTCACTATTTTTAAAAAAAGTGTATAATGGAAAATGTTTTTGAAAGGAGAAAAAAATGACTGAAAAACAAATGAAAACTTTAGGTTGGATTGCAACCTTTATGTCTGTAATGATGTATGTCTCTTATATTCCTCAAATTATGAACAACCTTGCGGGTCAAAAAGGGAATTTTATCCAACCAGCAGTAGCTGCACTTAACTGCAGTCTTTGGGTTTACTACGGTCTCTTTAAAAAAGAACGAGATATCCCTTTGGCAGCAGCCAATGCACCTGGTATCGTTTTTGGACTTATCACCGCTTTGACAGCTTTAATTTAATATAGCTATTGAACTCTTCTTCGTATTTAAGCATGAAGGAGAGTTTTTCTTTATCCGAAATTCCTAAAAAAACATGATATAATACTATCAGAAAGGTTGGTGTTTATGGCTAGAATACTTATCGTTGAAGATAATAATGAGATTCAAGAAATTTTGAGAACTCTTCTTTCTGAGGAGCATGAGGTGATTCAGGCCTTTTCTGGTACTGAAGGAATGATTCGATTTGAACAAGGTGACATTGATCTAATCTTGCTAGATATTATGCTTCCAGGAAAAAATGGCGATCAGGTTCTAAAAGCCATTAGACAAGATAGTTCAGTTCCTGTCATCATGCTAACTGCCCTAAGCGATAAAAAGCTCATCAGCCAATATCTCTTAGATGGTGCTAATGATTATATTGTAAAGCCCTTTGATTTGGATGAAATTTTTGCCAGGGTTACGGTACAGTTACGTCAAAAAAGTGACAAGCAAGCAGCTGAAATCGAACATCCAGACAAGTTGATTCAACAGTTAAAAAATATTCAATTTGATGCAGATAGTTTTGAAATCAAAAATTGCCAGGAAACTATTCGCCTAGCTAAGAAAGAATGTTTGATTCTACAAACCTTGTTGGGACATCCTAAGAAAATTTTCACGAAAGAAGAACTGTATGAATTAGTCTGGGAGGATACTTATTTACCAGGCGACAATACTCTCAACACTCATTTAAGCAATCTCCGTAAAAAATTAGGCCAACTAGATCCAGAGCAAGAGTATATTGAAACTATCTGGGGAGTTGGTGTTCGGTTAAAAGGAGATGAGCAATGATCTATATTTTACTTTCTTTGCTACTGCTGGTTATTATCCTATTGACGATAGGGTTGATTCGCTATCATCTAGCACTCGTTAACTTGAGCCAACAGATTGAAGATAAGATTCTGACTGGAAGTATGAAGAGAATCGGAGTGTCAACTTTCTCCAAGGATTTTTTACATCTTTACCAGCAAATCAATCATCTCTTTCAAGAAGTTGAGCAGTCACGGTTGATTATGAAGCGTGAAAAACAGACTTTGGACATGGCTATTAGTAATATTGCACATGATATTCGGACGCCTTTAACGATTGCGTCGGGTTATACTCAGCAATTACTTAAAACAGAAAATCCTGAGTCTGAGAGTTTGAAAAAAATTTCCCATCATCTCAATCAAGTTTCAAAACGTCTAGAGGCTCTTTTGGACTATCGTCGGTTAATGGAAGGAGCAGTTAAACCTGACTTATCTGAGTTAGAAGTCTCGACATTTATGACGCAAAAATTGCTAACCTATTATGATTCTTTTCAAACGGCAAAGATTGACCTTGATTTGCAAGTAGAACCTGGTTTGTATTTACTGACAGATTCGGAGTTATTAGACCGTATGTTACAAAATCTCATTGGCAATGTTTTAAAACATGGTAAGGATGAAGCGAGATTTTCTTTGAAGGAAGTGGACAATCATATCTGTTTGGAAATTGCTAATCTGGTTAAACAACCGATTCGTAAAATTGAAAATCTCAGTCAACGATTTTACTCTGAAAACCTTTCAGATACAGAAGAATCCTCTGGTTTAGGCCTTTATATTACTGAAGAACTATCCCATCTCCTTGGTGCAGAACTACAACTAAGTACTGATGGTGCTTGGTTTACAGTTAAGATACTCTTTTAAAACAAGCAACCTCCTCTTTTTGAATAGAGGAGGTCATTTTTATAAGCTTTTCTTTTTGAAAACAGCAAGTCCACTTATGGTAAAGAATAGAATAACAGTCACTGTAACGATAATGGTGTATAGAACAGCTTGACTATAGGCAGTCATGGCATAGGCAAAATTCAAGGACAAATAGCGTAAAATCTCGATATCTGGAAAGATAAGCATTGGTGTTGAAAGCAAGATAGAACTGATTAAATAGCCTATGAAAACAGCCAAATAAGAATGAGTCACATATAGAATGAAGGAAACAATAGATAGCCAAGCTAGAAGGCAGAGAAATTGCAGAGAAATTGTTAGAAGTAGATTGCCAATAAATCCTTCTGGCATCGTACCAACCCCGTTTAGGATAGTTGCTGGTACAAAAGCAATAACTAGGCTAACAAAAATTTGCATTAGAGCGATACTGGCTAATACAACAGATTTGGCAAAGAAGAATTCTGTACGAGAAACACCCACTGTCAAACTATTTTTATAGAGTTTTCCGATAAGATCAACTCCTAGAACTAAGCAAGCAAGGATAATGCAGAGAAAAACGAGGTTTGAACCTTGACTCGATGCGTTAATCAGGGCTTGAATACCATCCCAGCCCTTACTTGGAAGTTCAGTTTCTGGAGGTGTTGTTTCAACTGACATTAGATGTCCTGTCGCCCCAATAGTGGCTCCCATCAACATGAGTGCAAAGAGAACAATCTCTGTAATCCAAAAGCCTTTGGAACGGAAAAGACGGTAAAAGTCTGCTTGAATTGTGTGTATCATGGTGTTCCTCCTATTTTACTAATTGTGTGAAGTATTCTTCAAGATTTTGACGAGCATAGTAAATCTCATCCACGGCAACATCTGCTAGAGTAAGTTCTTTGAGAATGCGTTTGATATCTTGTTCATGACTAAAAATATGAATCTCATTGTCTGAATTAACAACTTTAAATTCAAGATGCACTTTGTCTTTTAAGATTTGACTAGCTTTTTCTTTGTCACTTGTTTTTAGAACAATATAGTCTTCATTAAGTGTCTCAAATTCGGCCTTACTGATTTCTCGAATGATTTTCCCTTGGTCCAGAATTCCAAAGCGATTGGCAACAAGATAAAGTTCTGACAAGATATGACTAGAGATGAGAATGGTCATTCCTTTCTCTTGATGCAGACGTTGAATCATTTGACGAAACTCTTTGATACCGATTGGGTCAAGACCATTGATGGGTTCATCAAGGATGAGAAAGTCTGGTTTTGATAGGAGAGCGATAGCAATGCCTAGACGTTGTTTCATCCCAAGAGAGAAATCTCGAAAAACTTTTCTACCTGTATCTGTTAACCCTACATACTTTAATGTTTCCTGAATGACTTGATCAGCATTTGGGATATGTCGAATAGTACAATAGTATTTAAGATTTTGATAGGCCGTTAAATGATTGTGAGCTACTGGGGACTCAATGACTGAACCTACTCGGGATAGGGCTTTTGTGCATTCCTTATAACTTTGACTGGAAAAGAGGGAAATAGTTCCATGGTCAGCAGATAATAATTGGGTAATGATTTTAATCAGAGTAGTTTTACCAGCACCATTCTTTCCGATAAGCCCATAGATATCTCCTTCTTTCACTGAGAGATTAAGATCTTGTAGAATGGGTTGTTTACCAAATTGTTTGGACAAGCCATGGATTTCGAGGACTGTTTTCATAGTTTTCTCCTTTAACCTTTAATACTCAATGAAAATCAAAGAGCAAACTAGAAAGCGAGCCGCAGGCTGTACTTGAGTACGGCAAGGCGAAGCTGACGTGGTTTGAATTTGATTTTCGAAGAGTATAAGATGTTTTATTTTTATAATTCTAGTATAAAGCATAGATATCAAAGAATCGTCAAGCATTTCTAAAGTGTTTCTAAAGTTTTTAAGTTTCTAAAAAATAAAAAGCCCAATTGGCTAGAAATACTAGTTGACTGGGCTTATTTTCTACAAAATATATTTCTCAATAGCGCGTGCAACACCGTCTTCTTCATTGCTGACAGTTACGGCATCCGCGAGAGATTTGACATAGTCGCTAGCATTTCCCATGGCAATCCCAAGACCAGCAAACTCTAGCATCTCAATGTCGTTATTGGCATCACCCATTGCCATGATTTCAGAAGGTTGGATATCCAAAATCTCAGCCAAACGAGAAAGTGCAGAAGCCTTAGTTGTACCGAGTGGCATTGCTTCATAGATAACTGGTTGTGAACGAACTCCGCTAAATCTCTGACAAAGTTCATCAGCAAATCGTTGTTCAAAATCATCTGTTTGTTCTTTTGTACCTAAGAACATACCCTGGAACATGCGATATTTACCACTGGTAGCTTCCTCTAGTGAAATTTCAGTCAGGTCAGAAAAGACGAGTGTCGCATCGTATTTTACGATAGGATTTGGTTCGCCTCCGAGAACGAAGTAGTGTTCCTCGTCAAAGAGAGTCAATTGAACCTCACTTTTTTCTGCAAGTTCATTCAGGTATTCAATGTCTGATTTGCTAAGTTCTCTCCAGTCAACAAGGCCCCAATCACTAGTTTGGTGGGTAGAACAACCATTGTTGACAATAACGTATTCATTCTGCAAATCTAGTCCTAGTTTCTTGTAGTAGGGAAGAACCCCAAAGAGAGGACGACCAGTACAGAGAACCAGTTTGACGCCTTTGTCTATAGCCTTATGAATGGCAGCAATATGAGCCTGAGGAATTTCTTTGGCTTCGTTGAGTAGAGTTCCGTCCATATCAAGGGCAAGTAGTTTAATCATAGTAGTTCCTTTTCACGTGTTTTGTCTATATTATAGCATAATTTAGTGGAAATAAGGATTACTATGTCAATTTAGGACGTTTCAATTACAATTCATGATTTGAAGAGGCTTTTTGGCAAATATATGCTATACTAAACTTGCAATATACTGATAATGGATAAAAAAGCAGAGGACTTCTCATGAAAAAAAGAGCAGTACAGATTTTACTAGCCTTGTTAGTAATTATTTATAGAAAGACATGGTTTTGGTGGATTTTTAATCACTTTTCAGCTAGGTTTGTGACTGCCAGTCGAGAATTTTTTCAGATTCTTGCTTTTTTAGAGCTTAGTGTAAGTCTTCTAGCTATTCTTTATTTACTAGTATTCGAAGGTAGAAGAATTCTTGAGTTGAAGTGGAAATGGAGTTATCCAGTTTATTTGCTCCTTGCTTATGGTGTCAATTATCTTTTAGATATTGCATTGTCCTTTTTAACCCCAGCAACGTCCAATCAAATCGCTTTAAATGAATTGATTGATATGACAGGGCGACAAGAGTTACTATATTTATTGCTTATTACTTGTCTGCTAGGACCAATTACAGAAGAATTGGTTTATCGAGGAGTTCTCATGAATACATTTTTGAAAGATTCACCTTGGTATGGAGATGTTTTACTATCAGCCTGTGTATTTGGCTATGTGCATGTTGCTGATGGTATAACACCACTTGCCTTTTTCACCTATGCAAGTGGAGGAGCGATTGTAGCATTCCTCTACCGAAAAACTCACTCTCTCTATTATCCTATTTTGCTCCATCTCATGATTAACATTGCTGCATTTTGGGAATTATGGGTAAATCTATTTTCAGGAAGCTAGTGCTTATCAATCAATGCCGGAAATTTCCGGTATTTTACTTTTTATCAGTAGTTTAAGAACTCTCTATTTATAGGATTAGCAGTCAAAAAATGGTATAATGAAAGGTAATGAAAAAATCAAATGAGGCAGAGATGAAACTACTTTATACCGATACTCGGACTTCTTTGACAGAAATCCTGACCAAGGAGGCTCAAGGACTGGTTGCCCAAGGCAAACGAGTCTTTTACATAGCTCCTAACTCTCTTTCTTTTGAAAAGGAACGTGCCGTGCTGGAGTGCTTGAGTCAGCAGGCTTCTTTTGCGATCACAGTCACGCGCTTTGCTCAAATGGCTCGTTATCTGGTTTTAAACGATATACCCGCGAAGTCAAGTCTCGATGATATTGGTCTGGGTATGGCTTTTTATAAGTGTCTATCAGAGATAGATGCTAAGGATTTCCGTGTTTACGGGGCTATTAAGCAAGATCCGCAATTCATCCAGCAACTAATTGAGATTTATCACGAAATGACAACTGCTAAGATGAGTTTTTTGGACTTGGAAAGTCTAGCTGACGCTGATAAACGCTCTGATTTACTCTTGATTTTTGAAAAGGTAGCAGCTTATCTGAATCAAGGTCAAGTTTCACAAGGGAGTCAATTATCATATCTGATCAATGCTATCGAAGAAAACAAGGTAAGCAGTGATTTTAGTCAGATTGCCCTAGTTATTGATGGTTTTACTCGTTTCTCTTCAGAAGAGGAACACCTTGTGAATCTGCTACACCGTAAGGGTGTTGAGATTGTCATTGGTGTGTATGCGACTAAAAAAGCTTATACAAGTCCATTTACTGAAGGAAATCTCTATCAAGCCAGTGTTGAGTTTTTGCATCATTTAGCCTTTAAATACCAGACCAAGGCAGAAAATGCTTGTCAAGACCATGAGAAACTTGATGTCTTTGCTAAATCTTCAAGATTACTGGAAAGTGCTTATGATTATTCTGAAAGTAGCTTAGAAGTGGATGAAAATGATAGAGAAGATTTGCAAATTTGGTCTTGTCTAACCCAAAAAGAAGAGCTGGAGTTAGTTGCTCGTAGTATTCGACAGAAATTGCACCAAGATTCAGAACTTAGTTATAAGAATTTTCGTATCCTGCTAGGTGATGTAGAGTCTTATAAACTGTCTTTGCAGACAATCTTTAATCAGTATCAGATTCCATTTTATCTGGGCAGGAGTGAGTCCATGGCTCATCATCCTTTAACGCAATTTGTAGAATCAGTGGGACGTCTCAAACGATACAATTTCCGTCAAGAAGATTTGATTAATCTCTTACGCACTGGCTTGTATACTGACCTTAACCAAGAGGAAATTGATAGATTTGAACAATATCTTCGTTATCTAGGTATTGATGGTCTTTCTAGTTTTAAACAAGAATTCACAAAAAATCATCATGGGAAATTTGATTTAGAAAAATTAAATAAGCTTCGTGTTCGTGTTCTAGATCCATTAGAAACGTTATTAACCAGTCGTAAGCAAAAAGCTGAGAATCTTCTTTCAAAATGGAACAACTTTTTGAAAGATGCTCATTTGACCAAGCAGTTACAAACCTTATCTGCAACGATGGAAGTAGCAGAGCAAGAAAGACAAGAGGAGGTCTGGAAAGCATTTTGCCACGTAATGGAGCAATTTGCTACGGTATTTGAAGGTTCTCAGGTCACTTTGGATGATTTCTTGGCTCTTCTTCATTCAGGTATGAGCTTGTCCAATTATCGTACAATCCCAGCAACAGTAGATACTGTCCTGGTGCAAAGTTATGATTTGATTGCACCTTTGACATCTGATTACATCTATGCACTTGGCTTAACTCAAGATCACTTGCCAAAAATTGCTCAAAACACCAGTTTGTTGAGCGATGAAGAAAGAGAAGTGCTAAACCAAGCAACTCAAGAAGGTTCTCAATTACTGATTGCAAGTCAAGAAAACCTCAAGAAGAATCGCTATACCATGCTTTCTTTGGTCAACTCTGCTAGGAAGGAATTGGTCTTATCAGCACCAAGTTTACTCAATGAAAACGAGAGTAAAGAGTCAGTTTATCTGAAAGAATTGCAGGACTTTGGTTTTAGCAAGATTGAAAAGAGAATCGACAGAAAAAATCTATCAACAGAAGATATCGGTTCTTATCACAGTCTTCTGTCTAGTCTTGTTGCTTATCACCAGCAAGGTGAGTCGGAGACAAGTGAGCAAGACTTAACCTTTATTAAGGTTCTAGCTCGTGTCATGGGGAGAAAATTAGAAGATCAAGGTCTTGATAATCCCGTCCTTCCAACAAGTCCAAAGAGCAAGACTTTAGATTCTGAAACTTTGAAAGCCTTGTATCCTGTAGATCAAGATTTCTATCTATCTACTTCTGGACTAACGGAGTTTTACCGTAATGAATACAGTTATTACCTTCGTTATGTATTAGGCTTGCAAGAAGAATTGCGATTAAAACCTGACGCTAGAAGTCACGGTAATTTCTTGCACCGTATTTTTGAACGTGCATTGAAACTTCCGAGTGATGAATCCTTTGATCGACGTTTAGAACAAGCAATCTCTGAAACTAGTCAAGAACGTGAGTTTCAAGCCATTTATCAAGAAAGCCTGGAAGCTAAATTCACCCAGGAAGTTCTTTTGGATGTAGCACGCGCTACTGGGCACATTCTTCGTCACAATTCTGAAATTGAAACCATTCAGGAAGAAGCCGTCTTCGGTGGCAAGGAACAAGCCTTTATTCAGCTAGATAATGGTCGAAATGTCTATATTCGTGGGAAGGTTGACCGAATTGACCGTTTGAAAACTTCTGATGCTATCGGTGTTGTAGATTATAAGTCTTCTTTGACTCAGTTCAAGTTCCCTATGTTTTATAATGGTCTTAACTCGCAATTACCAACCTATCTAGCTGCTCTCAAGCAAGAAGGGAATAGAGACTTCTTTGGTGCTATGTACCTAGAAATGGCTGAACCAATTCAGTCATTGCAAACTGCAAAAACTCTTTCTAAAGCAGTAGCAGAAACCAATAAGACTATGAAATACCAAGGCCTCTTTCTTGAAAAAGAGATAAAAAACCTTGGAGAGTTTTACAATAAAAATAAGACTTATCAGTTGTCAGATGAGGAATTCCAGTTGTTATTGGATTATAATGCCCTTCTCTACAAAAAAGCGGCAGAGAAGATTTTATCTGGTCAATTTGCGATCAACCCTTATACAGAAAACGGTAGAAGCATTGCCCCCTATGTTCAACAATATCAAGCTATTACAGGTTTTGAAGCTAATTATCATCTAGGTCAGGCTAGATTGTTAGATAAGGTAGCTAAGAGCAATGACAAGGAAGCATGGTTTAATAAAATCAGAGAGGAGTTGGAGCGATGAAATTTTTATCTCAAGAAGAGATTAAAGAGTTACAAATAGCAGAAGCTCAGTCTAACAAGAAACCTAAGAAAACTGCTGAGCAAATTCAAGCAATCTATAGTTCTGGTCAAAATATTCTAGTCTCAGCTTCTGCTGGTTCGGGGAAAACCTTTGTCATGGCTGAACGTATTCTTGACCAACTAGCGCGTGGTGTAGAAATTCGCCAACTCTTTATCTCTACCTTTACCGTTAAGGCAGCAACCGAGTTAAAAGAACGCTTGGAAAAGAAAATCAGCCAACAGATCCAAGAAACGCAAGATGTGGAACTAAAAAAACATCTAGGTAGACAATTAGCTGATTTACCCAATGCTGCGATTGGAACCATGGACTCTTTTACCCAGAAATTTCTGACCAAACACGGTTATCTCCTTGACCTCTCTCCAAATTTTCGTATTCTTCAGAATGAAAGTGAGCAACTTCACTTAAAAAATGAGGTCTTTCGTCAAGTTTTTGAAAGTCATTACCAAGGCAAAGAACAAGAACAATTTAGTCAGTTGGTTAAGAACTTTGCTGGTAGGAGTAAAGATGCGCGTGGATTGCGTAAACAGGTCTATATGATTTATGATTTCTTGCAATCTACCAGCAATCCTCAGGCTTGGCTAGAAGATTCCTTCTTAAAAGGTTTTGAGGAGGCTGATTTTACAGTTGCTAAAGAAACCCTTGCAGAGGAAATAAAAGAAAAACTCTGGGATTTAGAAGACTTTTTCCGTTACCATTTGGAAAATGATGCCAAGGAATTTGGCAAAGCAGCTTACCTAGAATCTGTCCAACAAGTCCTTGACGCGATCGGTTCTTTAAGCCATGAATCTACTTTTGAGCAATATCTAGAAGTTTTAGACCGAGTTGTTGGTATCTCTAAGGATAAGGGAGGTCGAGCTCTTACAAATGCCAGTCGCAAGGCTGAACTTCAAGAACTGAAAGAAGCATACAACCAAGAGAGAAAAGTCAAGTTTGAAAAGCTAATTGCACTAAATGACCAAATTACTTTATTGAAATTCCAGGAAAAATATCATCAAGAGTCTTGGGACTTAGCAAAGACTTTTCAAGTTTTCATGAGGGATTTTGTTGATGCCTATCGACAACGGAAGCGTGAAGAAAATGCCTTTGAATTTGCTGATATTAGCCACTATACCATTGAGATTTTGGAAAACTTCCCTCAGGTTAGACAAGAATATCAGAAACGCTTCCACGAAGTTATGGTCGATGAATATCAGGATACCAACCACATCCAGGAGAGAATGCTGGAACTCCTCTCAAACGGTCATAATCGTTTTATGGTAGGAGATATTAAGCAGTCTATTTATCGTTTTAGACAGGCAGATCCCCAAATCTTCAACGAAAAATTTCATAGATTTGCTCAAGATGGCAAAGAAGGTCAGTTAATTCTGCTTAAGGAAAATTTCCGTAGTAGTTCAGAGGTTCTAGATGCTACAAATGATGTCTTTAAGCATCTTATGGACGAGGAAGTTGGGGAAATTTCATACGATGGTATGCATCAACTTGTTTTTGGGAATACTGATATTCAAGCAAATTCTGAAAACAAGGCAGAAGTTCTCTTATATGATAAGGATGATGATAGTGATTCTGATGATGAGGAGGAACTTGCAACTTACAAACTGACTGGTGAGATGCGCATGGTGCTAAAGGAGATAATTCACCTTCATAATGATAAGGGTGTACCTTTCAAGGACATGGCTCTCTTAACTGCCAGCAGAAGTCGCAATGACCAGATTCTACTTGCCTTGTCTGAGTATGGTATTCCAGTCAAGACAGACGGCGCCCAATCAAACTATTTGCAATCCCTAGAAGTGCAGGTTATGTTGGATACTCTTCGTGTCATTCACAACCCTCTTCAAGATTTCGCTTTAGTGGCTTTAATGAAGTCTCCAATGTTTAGCTTTAATGAGGATGAATTAGCTCGTCTTGCTCTCCAAAAATCCGAGGATAAGGTCCAAGAAAACTTTTACGAGAAACTAGTCAATGCTCAAGCACAAACTAGCCTCCAAAAGGATTTAATTAAGACTGAATTACACAAAAAGTTAGACTTTTTCATGGAAACCGTCCAGGCTTGGCGTTTGTATTCTAAAACGCACTCACTTTATGATCTCATTTGGAAAATCTATAGCGACCGCTTTTACTATGACTATGTCGGTGCTTTACCAAATGGACAGGCCAGACAGGCTAACCTCTATGCCTTAGCTTTACGAGCTGATCAGTTTGAAAAGAGTAATTTCAAGGGATTATCTCGCTTTATTCGAATGATAGATCAGGTCTTGGAAGCCCAACATGATCTTGCTAATGTCGCTGTGGCACCACCTAAGGATGCTGTAGAACTCATGAGTATTCATAAAAGTAAGGGCCTTGAGTTTCCTTATGTCTTTATCCTTAACATTGATCAGCAATTCAACAAGCAAGATTCTATGTCTGAGGTCATCCTAAGTCGAAGAAATGGCCTTGGTCTCAAGTATGTTGCTAGAGTTGCTACAAATGCCAAAGAGGAATACGTTCCATCTACGATTAAATTATCTATCCCTAGCTTGACCTATACGCAAAACGAAGAAGAACTTCAGTTAGCAAGTTATTCTGAACTCATGCGTTTACTTTATGTAGCCATGACACGTGCTGAGAAAAAATTATATTTAGTTGGAAAAGGTTCTCGTGAAAAGTTAGAATCTAAAGAATATCCGACAAATGGGCAAGGTCTTTTGACTCGAGAAACTAGACTAGACGCTACTAATTTCCAAGATTGGATTTGGGCCATTTATCAAGCATTTTCTAAGGAGGATTTGCATTTCACTGTGCGCTTTGAAGGTGAAGAAGGCCTAACCAAAGAAGCTATCGGAGAATTGGAAAATAAAAGCCAGCTCCAAGACCAATCCCAAGCAGATAATCGCCAGTCAGAAACCATCAAAGATGCGTTGGAAATGCTAAAAGAAGTGGAAGTGTATAATGATATCCACCGTGCAGCAATCAATCTTTCAAGTGTACAAACCCCAAGTCAGATTAAGAAGTTTTATGAACCAGTTATGGATATGGAAGGTGTAGTAGTAGCTGGTCAAAGTCAACTAAAAGAAAGTACGGTTCAATTCAAGTTTCCTGATTTCTCTAAAACTAAGAAAGTTACTGGTGCTGAGATTGGTAGTGCTACCCATGAACTCATGCAGAGAATTAATCTAGCTAAGAAACCCACTTTAGAGACTTTAACAGAGGCCTTGGAGCAAGTTCAAGTAAGCTCGGATGTCAAATCCAAAATCAATCTAGGAAAAATTTTATCCTTCTTTGATACAGCTCTCGGTCAAGAGATTCTTGCAAATCAAGATAAACTCTATCGAGAACAACCTTTCTCAATGTTAAAAAGAGACGAGAAGAGCCAAGAAAACTTTGTTGTCCGTGGAATCTTAGATGGTTATCTCCTCTACGATGATAAGATTGCTCTCTTTGACTACAAGACAGATCATTATGAATATCCAAGTCAACTGATTGAACGTTATAGAGGTCAATTATCTCTCTATGCAGAAGCCTTATCCCGTTCTTATCAGATAGAAAAGGTTGAAAAATATCTAATCTTTCTTGGTAAAGACCAAGTAGAAGTCGTTAAACTTTAAAAAGAAAGGAGACATCATGTCCATTCCTGTTAGAAAAAACTTATATGATGCAGTTTTAGAGGCTTCTAAAGCCGATACTTGGGAACAAGCTACCAAAGAATGGAGTGAAGTTTCCTTGATTTTTAATGGAATCGGTCGAAGCAATTGTGTCTGCGGTAATGCTATTAAGTATGCTTATGAACTTTTTAACGGAGTTACTGGCAAACGACTTTTTCCCATTGGGAGTGACTGTGTGCGTCATTTCCAAAGAATTAGCCTAGATCAACAGCTAGAAGAGGAAGAAAAACTTCTCAGAAAGCTTGAAAATCTAACCAGAAAGGCCCAGAAAAAAGAAGTCATTCGAGTTAATAAAACAGATTTTGATGAGCGACTGATCAACTGGCTATGGGAAAAGGGAGCTTTTAAGTCAAATCGAGGCAATCAATTTTCACCAGAAAAGGATTATCAACTCTTTTTGGAAGTTTTTCAAGGTGGAAGTTGGAGTAAGGCAGAGCCTTTGAAGAAAGCTCGTATGGAAGAAGTCCTTGAAAAATTTATCAAACCCTTTCTACTTGGAAAATCTGACGATCAACTCTATCTTGTTAAACTAGGAAAAGAAAAAATTGACTATGAGCAGGAACTTCGCATCAAGGCTGAAAAGGAGCGAAAGAAGCGAGACAAGATTGCTAAACAATATGCGGATAATCTAGTTCTAGCAATGGGACCAGCTGAACGTGCCTATCAAGATTACTTTGGACTTAGCGAAACACTGAATCTAGAAGAACGCCAGTGGGAAAAGATTCTCTTCGGTAAAAATCGGACAGAACGTTCTATAAAATCAAAACAGTACCAAAGAGAACTTGAAAAGGATCAACGCATTGCTAGTCAAGATCCCCTTGAAAGAAAACAAAAGCAAATCTGGTTGCTTAACTCGTATTTTAAGGATATACCCGAAGAAAAAGCTCGATTTTCTCGACTTTTAATCATGTATCGAAAAAACGGAGAAATTCCATTTTCAACTGACTATCTCTCTAACACTTTGTTTGACTTTTTCTACAAAATGAAGGCTTTTGAATTTGAAATAGCACCTGATCAGGTACGTGATTTTCTAAAGGAATGTTTAGATGCAGAAAATCTATCGTCCGCTCAAAAATCTTGGATAGAAGGCATTTTAACCAACTGCATCAAACCTTTTTTAGAAAGAATGTTAGTATAGCAGTAGTTTTCGTCCTGCATGGAGAGAGTCATTATTGTTAAAATTATGTCTCTAAATTATTTTACATAATTTTATTTATGTATCAACATTAAAAATTAGAAAGAAACTATGTCAAAAGAAATCGATATCGAATATTATCACCAACTAGCCTTGCAAAAACAAAAAGAGCATCGGAAGTTTTTAGGAAATCTGAAAAAGAAAGCACCTAAAAATTTGGATAAAATTGCCCTTGAAATCCATCAAGAAGTTTTTACTGAAATTGATTGTACAGCCTGCGCTAACTGTTGCAAGAGTCTTGGTCCAGACTTCAAAGAAGCAGATATCACACGTATCGCAAAATACTTTAAAATGAAATTGCCAGCTTTTGAAGCTGAGTTTTTGCAAGTAGATGAAGACGGTGATAAAGTCTTTAAGTCAATGCCTTGTCCCTTCTTAGGAGGCGATAATCTTTGTTCCATCTACGACGTCCGTCCAAAAGCCTGTCGTGAATTTCCACATACTGACCGTAAGAAGATTTACCAAATCAATAATCTTACTATTAAAAATACCTTAACTTGTCCAGCAGCCTATCTCTTTGTTGAAAGATTAAGAGAGAAGATAGATTAAGAACTCTCGTTTTGTGATAAGATTCATCCTCAAATACAGTTACTATTTGAGGTTTTTTGTATATTTATTTTTATCTGAAAATTCAAACCATATTTCTTATTAAGCGATATGTCTTTTCTTTAAGCTTAAAGTTTTTTTAAACCTAATCTTAAAGAAAACTGATATAAGGTATCTTTAAGCGATGTTCTGTATAGTTATACCATCATCAAAGAAAGAGGTATCGATATGAACTACATAGTCATTCCAGCTTATCAACCAGATAATAAACTTATCAAACTCATCGAAAAAATTCACGAAAAGAGTGATTTTCATATCTTAGTCATAGACGACGGCAGTTCATCAGAGTGCCAAAAAATCTTTGATAAAGCAAAACAATTTGCTACTGTCATTCGTCACCAAGTGAATCAAGGTAAAGGGCAGGCTCTAAAAACAGCCTTTACTTATATCCAAGAACAAAATATTTATGGTACGGTTGTCACAGCAGATGCGGATGGACAGCACAAGGTATGGGATATTTTCCGCACGGCTAATAAAGCTTCCGAAAATCCAAACAAGCTAATCTTGGGTGTACGTGCCTTTTCTGGAAAAGTTCCCCTTCGTAGCCGTTTTGGTAACAGCTTAACCAAAGCTCTCTTTAAGCTTCAAACAGGAGTAGGAGTAACAGATACGCAGACAGGTCTTCGTGCATTTACGACAAACTTGATACCGTTTATGCTTAAGATTGAAGGTCAACGTTATGAATATGAGATGAATATGTTGCTCGAAGCAACGAAAGAATACGAGATTCTAGAAGTGCCTATTGAAACTGTCTATATCAACGATAATGAGGCTTCACACTTCCGTCCAATACAAGACGGGCTCATGATTTATAAAAATATTTTTAAATTTGCCTTATCATCTCTCAGTAGCTTTGTTGTAGACTATGTCGTTTACGCCCTAGCAATCTTGATTTCGCCGACAGTTCCGACGAGTCTACGAATCTTTCTAGCAAACGGAGTAGCTCGTGTGACTAGCTCTATTTTCAACTATTCTACAAATAAGAAACTAGTCTTTAAAAATGACGATAGCCTTGTGAAAACAGGGATGGGATACTTTGGTCTAGCAGTCGGACTCTTTATCTTAGACACGCTACTGATTCGTCTTTTCTTTACAGTCTTTGGTATCAACCTTCTGATTGCTAAAGTTATCGTCGGCATCCTTCTCTTCGCTGTTTCTTGGACAGTTCAGAAGAAATTCATCTTTAAGGAAAGGACATCAACTGTATTATGAAATTTTTAAAGAAACGCTATGCTTACGCCTCTGTTCTTGGCCTACTCTTGACAGGATCCTTTAGTTACTCAATGCTAAAGACCTTTGTCCTCGCTGAAACTATCTCGACAGTTGCCACAACTAGCACAAGTTCCAATGCTGCAGCAGCAAGTCAAGCTGCTAAAACAGCTACTGTCACTGACTCTAGTTATAAAGATGACAATATTACTGTCAATTTGTCTGAAACGACGGTCAATAATACCCAAGTCTACGTTGCTGATATTACTCTGAGCTCATCAGATTATCTGAAAACTGCCTTTGCTCAAAATGCCTACGGAACTAACGTAACTGCAAAAACCTCTGTAACCGCAGCTAACAACAATGCCATTTTAGCGGTAAACGGGGACTACTATGGTGCTAACTCTACAGGTTATGTTATCCGTAATGGAGTAGTTTATCGTGATACTGTTCGTGAAGATTCTAGTAATGGTGACTTAGCTATTTATAAAGACGGCTCTTTCAAGGTCATTTACGAAGATCAGATCTCAGCTGAGCAACTAGTTAATGACGGTGTCGTCAATCTCTTGGCATTTGGACCAGCCTTGGTCGAAAATGGTGAAATTGCAGTTGATACCAATACAGAAGTAGGACAAGCAATGGCTTCAAATCCTCGTACAGCTATTGGTATTATCGATGAAAACCACTATATCATCGTTGTTTCAGATGGACGTACATCAGAAAGTGAAGGTCTCTCTCTTTATCAGCTTGCTGAGGTCATGAAATCTTATGGAGCAAAAACAGCCTACAACCTTGATGGTGGTGGATCATCTACACTTTACTTCAACGGTCAGGTTATCAATAAACCAACGACTGGTGGAAACAAAATTTCAGAAAGGGCGGTGAGTGACATTGTCTACATTGGTTACTAATTTTGGAAAAAAACGATTTAAAAAAACGGTCATTTCTTATACACTAATCACTATTTTCTTCTTTGCATTTTCTAGAATTTATGAAGCTTTTAGTTTTGGAGAAACTTCTGTTCATATGCACTATTTATTTGCAGCACCTCTTGTAGGGGGGATTCTACTAGCAATCTTTCTCAAGGTTCTCCCTCATTTCTCTCGTATTAGTCTGAATCTATGGAATTCGGCAGTAGCGATTATTACAGCGGGTACACTTTTCCGAGGAATTGTCAATCTCTCAGGGCGTTCTACAACTCTGGATACACCCTACTGGTATGTTGGGATTGGTTTTGCAATACTAGCGATCGTCACTATTTTCATCAATCCAAACCTTTGGAAGAATTCTACTAAAGCAACCAAAACAAATCGCAAAGAAGTC
Source organism: Streptococcus sp. oral taxon 431 (assembly GCF_001553685.1). NCBI lineage: Bacteria > Bacillati > Bacillota > Bacilli > Lactobacillales > Streptococcaceae > Streptococcus > Streptococcus sp. oral taxon 431. The sequence goes on from NZ_CP014264.1 coordinate 1,140,604, forward strand.
TATGGTCAGGCATAATGTTATAAAAAAGTAGTCGTTCAGCTGATGTTCGACTACTTTTTATTGACTTTTATTTCTAAAATATTTTAAAAATATTACAAGTTCTTTTCTTCTGAAAGATACTACTTTTATATTTAACAGAATATTGTATAATATAGTGGATAATTACTGTTTTTTACACTATATATAGAAACATCAAATCCCCTATTTAGGTATTTGCAAGGAGAAAAGAATGAAAAAAATATTGCTGGCAAGTACAGTTGCCCTCTCTATGGCAGGTTTTGCAAAAACGACAGTCTATGCCGAGGATTCTCAAGCTACCAATAATGTTCAATCATCAGAAAAGATTGCTACGAATACAGTAAGCAATGAAAAGAAAAATCAAAGCGAAGCTGAAAAAGCAACTTCTCAAACTCCAGAGACCAAAGAACAACCTTCAAAAGAAACAGTAGTAGAGGTAGTTAACAAAGAGGGTTGGCAAAAAGAAAATAACCAATGGCGTTATTATGAGGATAATCAGCCCGTTTCAAATTGGAAAAAAATAGCGGGTGTTTGGTACTATTTTAATCAAGATGGCATCATGCTTAGTAATACTATCTTTAATGACTACCTATTGAATAATAGCGGTGCTTTGGCAGAATCTTCTTGGGTAAAAATTGACAACCAATGGTATTATGCCACTGAGGACGGGAAAGTTACTCGTAATAATTGGAAAAAGATAGCTGGTGTTTGGTATCGATTCGATGAAAATGGTATCATGATCAGCAATGCAGTTTACGATGATTATCTGTTCAAAGCAAGTGGTGTCTTAGCTGAAAATAGCTGGGTAAAAATTGGTGATAAATGGTACTACGGCGATCAAGAAGGAAAAATCAATCGTGACAAGTGGGCAAAGATTGATGGACAATGGTATCGATTTGATGAATCTGGTGTCATGCTAAGTGCTACTATTTATAAAGACTATCTTCTCAAGACTAGTGGAGCTATGGCAGAAAATGCCTGGGCAAAACTCGAAGATAAGTGGTATTATGCTACAGCATCAGGAAAAATTATTCGCGATAAGTGGGAGAAAATCAGCGGTTCATGGTACTATTTTAATAAAGACGGTGTCATGTTAAGTAGCCAATGGAAAGAGAAATACTATCTAAAAGATAGTGGCGCCATGGCTAAAAGCGAATGGATTTTCGATGAAAAATACAAGAGTTGGTTCTACCTCAAGTCGGACGGTACCTATGCTGAAAATCAATGGGTAGGTTCTTACTATCTCAAATCTTTTGGTTATATGGCCAAAAATGAATGGATTTTCGATAAGGACTACAACGCTTGGTATTATCTAAAAGAAGATGGAGTCTATGTAACTGGTAACTTCACCATTAATGGGAAAGACTATACTTTCCAAAGCAACGGAAAATGGATTACTGATTCAGCCTCATATTATAAAGTAAAACCTATTACAGCAAATGTATATAGCGCTTCTGGTGAGAAACTTAGCTATATTTCGCAAGGAAGTATTGTAGCGATTGATGGAGCTGAAGCCAAAGACGGTCGACTTCCGGTCAAAATTTCAGGCCTTTCAGGCTATATGAACAAGAGTGATCTAGTAGCAGTCAGCTCAGATAGTGACTTCATTCCTCACTATGCCACTGACGGTAATTATCTTTACCATGAGTTATCACCTTACGCAAGTATTCGTGTAGCACCTCATAGCTCATCAATGGCAATTGGTAAAAAATACTATTCAACTGATGGTATTAATTTTGAAAACTTTACAGTTGAAAATCCTTTCTTATTTAGAGATTTAAGAAAACCAAGCAATTACACAGCTGAAGAATTAGATAAAGTCTATTCTCTTATGAATATCAAGGGAAGTCGTCTGGCAGGTAAGGGTGCAATCTTTAAAGAAGCTGAAGAACGCTATCAGATCAACGCTCTCTATCTAATCGCCCATAGTGCCCTTGAAAGTTCATGGGGACGTAGCCAAATCGCTAAGGATAAAAACAACTTCTTTGGTATCGCTGCTTATGATACAACACCATATGATTCAGCTAAAAGCTTCGACGATGTTGACAAGGGCATCTTAGGTGCAGCCAAGTGGATTCGCGAAAATTACATTGATAATGGCAGAACTTACCTAGGAAATAAATCATCAGGTATGAACGTCCTCTATGCTTCAGATCCATACTGGGGAGAAAAAATTGCAAGCATCATGATGTCAATTAACAGCAAGCTTGGTGAAAAAGACTAAAAATTATTAAAATCGATAACGACTGTATAGTGGTTATCGATTTTGCTTATCAAGAGAAACTTGAAAAATGAACTTTATGAAACAGTATTTCGAGAATACAAATAAAAGAGGAATCGATCAACGTGACTTAGGGATTGATGCATATGCTTATGATTATTCAGTAATCCCAGACTTACTTGATAATCTCAAAGCCAATAATCAAATTATACTAGGTGGGGATGTTTTTTGCTACAAGAATGGCCAATTGACACATACTTATGATAATTGGTATTACGAAAAACAAGATCCAACTATTGATAGCAGGAAATCCATTTTCCAAACAGAAAAGTATATCAGCAACTATGTAAAAAATCATGGTGAACACTATTATTTTTCAATCGTTTTAGACAATTAGAAATTTCATTTGTGACTGATTTACTTAGAAAACATTTTACAATCGGCATTGAATCAAGCGTCAAATACGAGAAATCATGTTATAATAAAAGATAGTGATTTATTTTAGAAAAAGGATTTGTATTTAATTTTTGAAACTGGAAAAATAGATACAAATCCAATAAGAGAAAGGAATTATACTCTCATGGCAACTATTCAATGGTTTCCTGGACATATGTCCAAGGCGCGTCGTCAGGTTCAGGAAAATTTAAAATTCGTTGATTTTGTGACAGTTTTAGTAGATGCACGTTTGCCCTTGTCAAGTCAAAATCCGATGCTGACGAAAATCATCGGAGATAAACCAAGACTATTGATTTTGAACAAGGCAGACCTAGCAGACCCAGCATTAACAAAAGAATGGCGTCAGCATTTTGAATCACAAGGCATTCAAACACTGGCAATCAATTCTAAAGAGCAAATTACGGTAAAAGTCGTAACGGACGCTGCTAAGAAACTCATGGCAGATAAGATAGCTCGTCAAAAGGAACGTGGGATTCAAATCGAAACCTTACGTACCATGATAATCGGGATTCCAAACGCTGGTAAATCGACGCTAATGAACCGTTTGGCTGGTAAGAAAATTGCTGTAGTTGGTAACAAGCCAGGTGTGACCAAAGGCCAACAATGGCTCAAAACAAATAAGGATTTGGAAATCTTGGATACTCCAGGGATTCTCTGGCCAAAATTTGAAGATGAAACTGTTGCTCTTAAACTTGCTCTTACAGGAGCGATCAAGGATCAGTTGCTTCCAATGGATGAAGTGACGATTTTCGGACTCAATTACTTTAAAACACATTACCCTGAAAAGCTTCAAGAACGTTTTAAACAAATGAATCTGGACGATGAAGCTCCTGAAATTATCATGGACATGACTCGTATCCTTGGTTTCCGTGATGATTATGATCGCTTTTACAATCTCTTCGTCAAAGAAGTTCGTGATGGAAAACTAGGCAATTATACATTAGATACATTGGAAGACCTCAATGGCAACGATTAAAGAAATAAAAGAAGAATTAGCAAATATAACCGAACTTAATAGTCCTCTGTTTAAGGAATTTGAAACAGATTCTCGTTCAGGTGTCCAAAAAGAAATTGAAAAGCGCAAAAAAGCTATTCAAGCTGAAATTGATGAAAATCTGCGCTTAGAAGGCATGTTATCTTATGAAAAAGAGCTTTACGAGAATGGAATAAGCTTCATTGCAGGTGTAGATGAGGTTGGACGTGGTCCGCTAGCTGGTCCAGTGGTGGCTGCTGCAGTGATTTTACCTCAAAATTGTAAAATTAAAGGTTTAAATGACAGTAAAAAAATTCCTAAGAAAAAACACGAGGAGATTTTTCAGGCTGTCAAAGAGAATGCCCTAGCAATCGGTATTGGGATTATGGACAATCATGTCATTGACCAAGTCAATATCTACGAAGCGACGAAACTAGCCATGAGGGAAGCTATTTATCAGCTTGAGCCTCAACCAGAGCACCTCTTGATTGATGCTATGAAGTTGGACTTGCCGATTTCTCAGACATCCATCATAAGAGGGGATGCGAACTCCTTATCTATTGCAGCAGCATCGATTATAGCTAAAGTTACCAGAGATAAGATCATGGCTAACTATGACGAAGAATTTCCAGGCTATGATTTTGCTCAAAATGCTGGCTATGGAACTGCTAAGCATCTAGAAGGAATTGAAAAGCACGGTGTCACACCTATTCATCGCACCAGTTTTGAACCGATTAAAACGATCGTTTCAGAAACTAGTAAAAAATAATTAAAGGAGAGAATTATGGAGGAACAATCGGAAATACTTAGTTCCAAGAAAGAATTTGCCTTCGCGTCCAGTACGATCTTAGCTCAAGTAGGGCGAGGTATTATTGTCGGATTAGTCGTAGGACTTATTGTAGGATCATTTCGATTTTTGATCGAAAAAGGCTTTCATATCGTTCAAGGATTTTATCAAGACCAAGAGAATCTGATACGGAATCTATTGATCATTTTATTGTTTTATATCCTCATTTGCTTACTTAGTGCCAAATTAACACGTTCAGAAAAAGATATCAAAGGTTCTGGTATTCCTCAAGTTGAAGCGGAGTTAAAAGGTCTCATGTCTCTCAACTGGTGGAGTGTCCTCTGGAAGAAATACATTCTAGGTATCTTGGCCATTGCGAGTGGGCTCATGCTCGGTCGTGAAGGTCCCAGTATTCAGCTAGGTGCCGCTGGAGGAAAAGGAATTGCTAAATGGCTCAAGTCTAGCCCTGTTGAGGAGCGTTCTTTGATTGCTAGCGGAGCTGCTGCTGGACTTGCTGCAGCTTTTAATGCACCTATTGCAGGACTCCTATTTGTAGTAGAAGAAGTCTACCATCATTTTTCACGATTTTTCTGGGTTTCTACCTTGGCTGCTAGTCTAGTAGCAAACTTCATTTCTCTTCTTATCTTTGGCTTAACACCTGTACTTGATATGCCGGACAATATCCCTCTCATGAACTTGAGCCAATATTGGATTTATCTGGTGATGGGAATTTTTCTAGGACTCTCAGGTTTTCTCTATGAAAAAGCCGTTCTGAATGTCGGAAAAGTATATGATTGGATTGGGAAAAAGGTTCACATTGACAAAGCTTATCATCCAATTTTTGCTTTTATCCTGATTATTCCTGTGGGAATATTCCTACCTCAAATACTTGGTGGGGGCAATCAGGTTGTCTTATCCTTAACAGAACAAGATCATAGTTTCCAAATTCTCTTAGTTTACTTCATCATTCGTTTTATCTGGAGTATGATTAGTTACGGAAGTGGACTACCAGGTGGTATTTTCTTACCAATTTTAGCTTTAGGATCCTTACTTGGAGCTCTGGTCGGTGTTATTTGTGTCAATCTTGGCCTTGTTACCCAGCAGCAATTTCCTATCTTTGTGATTCTTGGAATGAGTGGGTATTTTGGGGCCATCTCAAAAGCACCTTTGACAGCTATGATTCTTGTGACTGAGATGGTCGGTGATATCCGCAATCTCATGCCTTTAGGGATGGTGACCCTAGTTGCCTATATTGTTATGGATCTGCTTAAAGGGGCGCCAGTCTATGAAGCCATGCTGGAGAAAATGTTACCAGAAACCGCAAGTGACGATGGTGAAGTCACTCTTATTGAAATCCCAGTTTCTGATAAGATAGCTGGTAAGCAAGTACATGAACTCAATTTACCTCATAACGTACTCATCACAACCCAAGTACATAATGGGAAAAGTAAGACAGTTAATGGATCTACAAGGATGTATCTAGGTGATATGATTCATCTCGTAATTCCAAAAAGTGAAATTGGAAAAGTGAAAGATTTGTTGTTGTAGGATTGTTTTTTTTACATAACTTATGTTATGTCTCGTATATAGTTTGTCTAAAATTAGTAATTAAAAAGATAGACCGTGTCATATGAATCAAAACTCGATTCCTAAATAATGGTATCGAGTTTTTATATTTTATTCTAATGAACTGTAGAAGCTTTAGAAATTTTTTAAGTCAATAAATTAATGATCAATAATTCACTTAGCGAATCTAGTCGTTTTTTAGAAAACTAAAAGTTTATGTACAATTGACTTAACGTGAGCTAAACTATTGATACAACTGAATTAGAAGCATAAAGTACATTCTTTAAGGAGTGTACTTTATTTTTATTTTGTACATTATTTTGAAGTGTTATTTTGTATTTTTTCTAGTTCATAACATCATCTGATTTAAGGAATTGATTTGTACATTTTTACTCTAATAGGTGCAGAAGAAGTAGTGGTTCAATTGTACATTTTTTGCTACTCATTTAAGGTCTTATTGATAGTAAGATATAGATTTTTACTCGTGGTGCTAGTTAATCTCAAAGTATCTCAGATTATAAGTCAGTACAATTTGCTCCATTCTCAACTGCAATCCTGTTAAGCCTCTAGCTAGTGTTTGTTCGACATCAAAAAAAGCACAAAGTTCTGAAAATCGAGTTTCAATAGTCCGTCTCATAGCCATTAGTTTCCAATGATTATGTTGTTTAGCTCTTGCCATATTTTGACGTAAAGGCGTCCAAAGATGAGATGGTAACCTTTCTGTTTCAACTGTTCTCTGAGTTCATAGCTAAGATAAGCTAAATCAGCTAAAACATAGGGTTGAGAACAATTTTCTAGTAAGTCATCAATTGCCCTAATATCATGTACTGAGGCAGGCGTTACAACATAATTCAGAATATAGCCTGATAGGGTGACCAGCATATGTACTTTGAATCCATAGACCCAAAGGTGCTTAGAGGAATTGTAACCAATGTCGGCTAGTTCATTAAAAACATGTGCACTATGGTTACGGACTGGTTGACAAAGTGATAAGGGGAAACTATCTATGATGACAATGTTATTGGGAGAAATTTGAGTATTTATGGCTTGCCGAATAATTTGGACTAACCAAATCAACTGCCTTGACCATCGATTAAACCGACTTCTTTTAAGGAGACACCCACAAGGATTCTTGTTTAGAAGCACCGAATCAATCAAGAAGGAGCATCCTGAGGTTCCGGCATTTGAAGAATATGATGAGCTGCTTGCAGAAATTAAAAAAAACCTATAATAAGGCATGAGATGACCCTCAAAGTCAGACTTTTATCCCAGTGTTTTTCGCTGGGATTTTTTAATTGCTATAATACCTTGTGCAAAATAGTCGTATATATCAAAATCAGAGTCACGTTACCTACTATTAGGCCGAAAGTCGCAAGTATTGTCTTTGATGTACCTGGCTTAAAATCTGCGCTAATTGAATATGGCCAAAAGCATATCATTGGGAAAACGGCTATTAACACGCATACATAGGTAGGAAAGTTTGTCCAAAGAAAGCGTGTCGTCTCTAACCAGTGCCCCCATGAAGGTATCATTATTTTGGTTATAGTGAAAAGTATGCATATAAGGTGGATCACTAGAAGATAAATAGCATACTTTGGCTTACTTAGTACTTTTTTCTTTTTCATTTTGCCTAATTATCCCTGCAAATTCTTCTATCGCTCTGCTGCAATATTAGAACTAAAATTAAAATTAACTATATCATTATTCGAATCAAGGTCTAAATTCATAAAATAATGATTCCAAAAGATTTCATTGTTACCTGCTCCCCACTGCACGCCATAATGACCCAAATATTCATCTCTTGGCTCGCTTGGAGTCAGCCATATTTTTTTCCCAAATACTTTCGTGAACTCGTTTTCGTCAAGCTTCTTTAGCAAATCTATACCATCTATATTATATGAAATTCCATATTTTGTGGCAACAGCTGTGCACTCAGAATCGAAGCAAACCTGCGTAACTACACAGTCCTTCAGCTCCGTACTCTTCCTCTTATCTCCGTAAATACCTATACATCCGAGAACTACATTCTTCTTTACAAGAAGATAGGTAGATCGCGTAATTGCTGAGTCATATGACTTAAAGCCGTTTGGTATGCTAACCCCAGCTCCTTGGTATTTAGTATAGCTTCCCGTTGTCAAAAGCTCGTTATAATTAGGATAATCATGTCTACCATTTGACACATAAATTTCAAACCCCTTGTCTATCAAATCCGAAATCTTAGTCTCTGTAAGATGAATTTCAGTTTCGTCAATTTTAAGTGGAGGTGCGTTATCAGGTAGACCTATAATTATATATACAAACATCAAAAACACGAATACCATAAGCACTGCAACGATACCTATCCAAGATTTCCCGGTTCTCCTTCGTGCATTGAAAAGCGACATTATAGAAGGCGTGATAATAGCAGCACCAATTGGTGCCGCCCCATGACGGAACATGCTCATGACCCTAAAGGCAATTACAGCGCTAATTAGTATTAAAACTATGTGCACTGCATACTCTCCTACGCTTAGCTTACTCGTCCTAGTCTGATTATTGGCTGGGGCATCGTACACTGGAACACCGTTCTCAAAGGTGTTCTTCATTCTAAAACGCAGCCAAATCAATATTCCAATAAACACAATTGCCAAGAACACTAGCATTCCGATAAAAACTAATTTTTCCATCTGTAACCTTTTCTCAGACCTAATTATCGTCCATCAAAATTCATATCTAGTCTACCACATTTTGAAATTGTTTTACAATATTTACATACTTGTGCACGAATCAAAAATGTATACAAGCTTTTCAGAGTATTTATTCTTTACACCTCTTTTCCGCTATGTTAAAATTGTATTAAGTTTAATACTTGTTTTATTCTAAACGTGCGCATCATTTTAGCGCAAAAAACAAATTTAATTCCGTTGTTTGAGTGGGATTATTTAAATAACCTTCTAATAGCAAGTCCAACTGAAATCACAGAGTTGAGTAATATGTCTGTCTGTATAGTGGATATGCTAGGAAAAACCAGATCATCGTTATAAAATTTAAGTTAAAGAAAGACTGACATACAGAAAGCGAAATGAAAAGGCATGTTCGATTTGCAAAGGTTTAAGAAGAAAACAGGAGCATTTTGTTAGATTAAAGATGTAATAGAATATTAAAATCAAACAAGCTAAAAACACTCTAAAGATCATTAAATTTATATTAAAGTGTTTTTTATTGTCAAAATGTACATTTGAAAAATTTTTAGTTTTTTTTGGTTATATTTATAGTTAGTTAGGCAAGCCCAAAAAACTAAAAGTTTATGTACAATTGACTTAACTAGAGCTAAACCATTGATACAACTGAATTAGAAGCATAAAGTACATTCTTTAAAAAGTGTACTTTATTTTTATTTTGTACATTATTCTGGAGTGGTATTTTGTATGTTTTCTAGTTCATAACATCATCTGATTTAAGGGATTATTTTGTACATTTTTTACTCTAATAAGTGCAGAAGAAGTGGTGGTTCAATTGTACATTTTTTTAAAACTTATTTATGTTCCTACTTAACACAAGATATAGATTTTTATTTTGTTGATGGTATAATTAATGATAGATGATGCGCTATTTCTAAACGTAAAATACAAGATTTTCTAATTTATTTTCTTTTAGACTAGAAGATTATTGCAATAAATACTATGTATAAACTATTAAAAAGGTAGGAGCTATAATGGCCGATAAATTTGGACAGTTTTTTAAAGATACACTAAAAGAAATTCTCGTAGAACATGTAAAAGAATTAAAAAATCAATCTGAAATTGATAAATTTTATGAAAAATATGAAAAGGCTGATTTTTCAGGATTATATCTAGAAATGATTAATGACACTTCAAATCAAATGGTAAGAGATGCTAAGATGATAATGCATGAGAATACGTTACTGTTTAGAGGAGAGGAAACAGAAATAATTGCAAGAATAGAGCAAAAGTGGTCTAATGCGTTTGCTACATCTGAGACCATGTATATGATGGTTCTTGAATCTGTAAAAGATTATTCTGATTATGTAAATAAAATTGATAACAAGGAGAGAGAAAAATCTATTCATAAATACACAGCCTTAAAATACATACACGGAAGAGGTCTACAACAATTTTTAGAGATAATCACTTTAATGAAAAATGGATTTGCTGATGGTGCGTATTCTAGATGGCGTTCACTTTACGAATTAAATATTATTGCGTCGTTTATTTCAGAATATGGAGAGGAAGTTGCTGAAGCTTATATTTCATCACATAATACAGAAGATCGTTATGAATGGGCAAGAGCTTGTGGTGAATTTAGTCCTAAAAAGAGATATATAAGTTTTGACGATATCAGAAAAAAATCCAATTTCCCATCAGAATTATGGCAACAACCATATCGAATCTCTAATGAAGTCACACATGCATCATCACAAGGCACATTTAATCGATTAGGTCTAATGGACGGGGAAGAGAAAATAAGTGTAGGGCATACTGATTATGGACTAACAATACCTGGTGAACACTCTGCTATAACAATAGCGCAACTTACGGGGTTGCTTTTGATGGTATATCCATCTGGTGATTCTATAATAGCTGCAAAAATGCTAAATAAGTGGATTGATGTGGTAAGAGAGCAATATTTTAAAACACATGACTATATTTTTCCTGATGAACCCAAATTATGGAATAATGAAAAAAATTTAAGTCTAAGATAGATATTTGATAGAATAAAAAAGTACAAAAAATTAAAATTATTTTTATTAAAGACTCAGCAAAACACAATATATTGTTTTTTTTATTTGTATACATAAAGTTTTCATTGAAAATTACTACATGTTAAAACTAAAAAATTTTGTACTTTTCCCGAGACAGTGGATAAACCCTTGATACAACTGAGTTTAAGGAGTAATGTAGACTATTTGAAAAATGTACTTTATTTTATTATGTAAAATTGAAAAAGCTAGAATAACGTTCATCGTGGTATCTATATTGTAGTCCATTAGGAGATTTTTTAATGTATATTTTAGAAGAAAGTTTGGTGAAGTTGATGAAGAGCAAAAGTACATTTTTAGGTATAGAAAAACAGACACCGAAGTAAGATGTCTGTTCTCCAATCTATTTTAGATTATTGTTCTTAAAAATACATACTAATTCTTGAAGAATAATCCTTTGTAAGTCTTAGTTTTACTGGGGGTTCGTGGTATAATAGAATTATTACTACAAAAATTAGGAGTTATTAAGATGCTCAACTTATATTGTGATGAGTCTTGTCATTTGGAAAATGATGGTGAGAGTGTAATGTTAATAGGAGGGATTTCTTGTCCAGACTATGTAAGGAATATTGTCTATAAGGAGATAAAAGAAATAAAAAGAAAACACGGTATTTCTTCACGTTCTGAAATAAAGTGGAGGAAAGTTTCAAATTCTAAAATTACCTTTTATGAAGATCTTGTAAATTATTTTTTTGATAATGAGCATCTTAATTTTAGAGTAGTTATAATAGACAAAAATAAATTAAACCATAAGAAATATAATCAAACCCACGATGATTTTTACTATAAGCAGTACTTTTATTTAGTAAGAAAATTTCTCTTTGAGGATGATGTTAACGTTTTTATAGATATAAAAGACACAAATAGTATTTTAAAAGTTAACAAGTTAAAGAATATTCTTGAAAACTGGAAGCAGTCACCCAAACATATCAAAAATATTCAACAAATTCGCTCTCATGAAAACTCAATAATGCAATTAGCTGACCTATTGATAGGGGCAGTAGCTTATAAAAATAGGAGCTTTGAAAGTAGTTTAGCTAGAATCAGGCTAAGTAATTTAATCTCTAATAGAGCTAAGCATGAGTTAACAACGAATACAAAGTATAACGCAATAAAATTCAATATTTTTAAAATGGAGTTAAGTGATGAGCAGTAACGTAACAGATTTTTGTCCTATCCTTCCTCCGAAGATAACACTTGATCAATTTAATGGTGACTATGCTCTTTATGATGATTTTTTATATGAGAATGTATTTTTAGAGCAATTGTTCAACTTCAAGATAACTTTTAGAGGGAAATTTGTCGAGTTAAAGTCGTATCCGTATTTTGAAGGTAAAGAAGATAGTTATTTTCATCTTACCTGTAAAAATTTTGATATAGATTCAGAAGAACGAGAACCTGATTTAAGAAGGAGCGAAAGATTATGTTGGTTAAGACCTGCAATAGAAACGGATCATAACAAGATTTGCAAACAAGATTGTTTCTTAATATATGAACGACCGTATAAAAAATCTAATAGAATATTTTTATTAGATCCAGTAGATCGCTATTTTATTGTACTTGAAGAAAGACCTAGTTACTATTTATTGATAACAGCATTTTACATACACTATGATAATGTACTTCGAAAGAAACTGAAAGAATACGATAAATATAAAACTAACTGAGAAAAACAGAAAACGTCCCTATGATTAGGGACGTAATCGCAATCTCCTTCAACAACTTGGTCGATGAGTTAACTATATTATACCAAAACTATAAAATATTGCAAGTATTTAATTAACAGACAGCAATAATTTCAGAGATATTCTCCCAAATGTCCAAATGGATATCTCTATTCCCGCATGAAATTTATTTACAAAGAGTACATTATGGACTTACAAGAACTTTACGACAACCTATCAACTGAGTTAAACACTCTTGGTATTCGGTTAGATAAAAATATTTACCAAGGAATGCAAAAAGAATCGCTAAAAGGATTTCTTAGTGACTTTGAGAAGCCGGTGTATTAGGCACACCTTTGAAGTCAACTCAAGGATGTAGAATCTTTGGATAGCTATCAGAGATTGTTAGATGGGACTGATGACCGCCAATCTGATTATGTTAAGCAATCCATTCAGCGCTTTTACACGGAGTTTGTTGAATCAATCAGGGATGAATTATATTAAAGAACACTGATGACAAAAAGTCTGGCAAATTCCTTGTCAGACTTTAACTATATGATTTTAGTAAAGTATATTCTCACTAAAATTCAGGTTTAATAAATTTCCAGTTTTCACTTTGATAGGGTAGACTTTAGGATATTTTTGTTCCAAAAAAAAACTAAAAGTTTATGTACAATTGATTTAACTAGAGCTAAACCATTGATAAAACTGAATTAGAAGAATAAAGTGCACTCATTAAGTAGTGTACTTTATTTTTGTTTTGTACATTTTTTGTTGATGGCTTAATCAATACTACATCTCTATCAGGCAATTCAGACTCCATTTAGTCCTCTAAAACCCATGTTGAGTGTGTATCTTTGCTGGTAAAAGCTTAGAAACCTTGTAGCGAAGTAATAATGAAAAGCCTTTATTATAAAGGTTTTTCATATTCCAATAAAGAACTTGACATTATTAGTTACTTCCACTACAATAGAATTACATACCATTGGTATGATAGAAAGGGACTGGAATGGCAAGAAATAGAAACTCACATGAAACTAGACAAAAAATACTAGAGGTCTCTAAAAATTTATTTTTAGAAAAAGGATTTGATAATACGTCAATACAAGATATCATAGATGGGTTAGGTGGATTAACAAAAGGTGTTATCTATCATCATTTTGAGTCTAAATACGATATACTGCAAACAATCATTAGCGAAAATAATCAAGAAATTTTAAATTATAATTGGAGAGGAAATACTGGGTTAGAAAAGATACAAAATTCTTTGATGGACTCTTTCTCTAATTTTGAACACCAAAGGCTCGTTTACTCTGCCTCAATCATGCTTAGAAGTCCACGTTTGTTAGGAGAGCAGTATCTAGGTCTATTTTCTGATTTTTTACCCGAAATTAGAGAAAAAGTTTACGAAGGAGTTGAAGATGGGTCTATTAAAACAGAATATCCAGAAGAGCTAGCAGATTTAATTGTTTTAACTCTAAATATTTGGATTGGTTTTCAAATTTCCGTTTTTTCATTAGTAGAATTAAAGCGCAAAATGAATTTCATTAAACTTACTTTTGAAGGTCTAGGGGTACAGTTAATTTCTGATGAAATGATGGAGGTGATTTTCAACTTATTTGATCACTTAAAAAAATAGTAAATAAGTAGTCGCATGACATTCTTGTTAATACTAATTTCTATTTATGTATTATCAATTGAATAAACTATATTACATAATTTATAATTTAAAAATAACACACTTAAAGTGTGTTATTAAAAATCCACTATACATACCGTAGGTATGTTTATTTTTCAGTGTAGCCATACCGATAGTATGTATGGTGTAATTGTCTGAAAAATAAGCTAATTTTTAAATATTTGTTGAGATTAGTTTGAATAGTTTACTCTTTATTTACACTTTGGAGGAAAGAATCTATGTTATCGCTTATTAAAATTGAATTAAATAAAATTTCTAAACCTAAATTATTTTTAGCCTGGTTGTGTACTATTTTTATAGTGTTAGGCATTACAGCAATCATTATTATGGGTTTAGGTACTGACAATAAACTAGGAGAATTCGCTGGTCAGGATTCTAATGTTATTAGAGTTACTGGTAAATGGGAAGGCTGGGCAATTGTAGCTTCATTGTTTTCATCTTTATTTACAAAAGCAGCATTTTTGATTTTCGAATCTTATTTATTATCTACGATTATCATTGATGAATTTAAACGAAGAACAATTTTTCAGTTGTTTTCTTACCCTATTTCTAAAATAAAGTTACTATGGGGAAAAATTCTTTTAGTCATCCTAATATCATTTATTGCCCATTTTTCTGCACATTTAGTTATTCAAATATTCATTAGATTCATGGCTGTTGTAACTGAATCTAGTTGTATCCCTGTAGCTAATCAATTAATTAACTTAGCTGGAATTACGTTTGGAACAGTACTAATAGGGTTATTACCATTTGTTTTAGGTATGATTAAGCATTCAACAGCTATAACAATGCTTACAGGACTTGGTTTAGCAGCATTACTTTCGAATGCCAGTCCAGGAAGTTTATCTAATAATATTGCTGATAACTTATTCTTTTTGATATTTGCAAGTTTCATAAGTTTAATGATTACTTCATTTTCAATTTATAATATTTCAAGACAAGATATTAGTATCAAGTAGCATAGCTGAATTTAATTGAAGGAATGTGATAATTCCTTGATGATTTCTATAAAAAAAGAGGCTGTATAAGTTGGTATTTATGCTCCAGGAGAAAAATTCTTTCATTTAAAGCTGGATATAGAAAGAGAGATAGAAATGAGAAATATTGTTGAAATAAAAGAAGTTTTTAAAACAATTGATAAAGAAGAAATTTTAAGTGGTATCAACCTTCAAATTGCTGAAGGAGAAATCTATGGTTTTTTAGGACCGAACGGTGCTGGAAAAACAACGTTAATGAAATGTATGTTAACCTTATCAACAATTACATCAGGTAGTATTGAAATTTTTGGGAAAAATCTACAAGAACACAGAGAAGAAATCCTAAGTCAGATTGGAAGTATTATTGAATCACCAATTTTTTATGATAATTGCACTGCAAAAGAAATTTTGGAAATTCACGCTCAATATATGGGGAAAAATATTATTGAATCAGATATAAAAAAAGCCTTAAGAATGGTCGGCTTAAAAAATACGACTAAAAAAGTAAAAGATTTTTCGTTAGGAATGAGGCAAAGGCTTGGTTTAGCTCGTGCCTTTCTAACAAAACCTAAATTGTTAATTTTAGATGAGCCAATCAATGGTTTAGATCCAATAGGGATTCAAGAAATTCGAAATCTTTTGTTGTCGCTTTCTAAGGAGCATGGAATTACTATTCTAATATCGAGTCATATATTATCGGAAATTTCACAGATAGCAGATAAAATTGGCTTTATCAAAAATGGAGAAATTGTAGAACAGGTTTCTATGAAAGAGATTAGGAGAGAGAATATTGACTTAGAAGAATATTTTATGTCACATTTTCTAAATGAAATTAAGAATTATGAGGTAGATTAAGGATGAAACAATTGATAAAGAACCATCAGAAGGCTTTTTATGCTTTCATGATATTTAATATACTGGTCCCTTTAACTAATATTGCTTTTGCTTATTCTATTAAAGGTATTATTGATAGTGGCATGTCCCAAAATAAAGAAGCCTTAACTCAAGCGGTACTAGTAGGAGCTACTGTTATTTTCATCTATGCAGCACTCAACTTTATATCTCTTCGATTGAGAAATAAACTTGTTAGGCAAATCATGTCAAGATACAAAAACAAGGTGTTCCAATCTATTTTAGATAGGGATTATAGAGACTTTTCTAAAGAAAAATCAGGGAAATTTATTTCCGTATTAACCGAAAATATGAAGAAAATTGAGCAAGATTATCTATACCAGTATTTTAATATTTCAAAAAACCTTTCCTTAATGATTTTTTCACTTCTAACTATGTTTATAGGTAATTGGTTTTTGACCTTATTAGTTATCATTGCTAGCATCATTCCGATGATGATTTCAGGATTTATTGGACAAAAATCAGCCTCTTTACAAAATAGAGCTATGGTTGCCGATCAGAAGTATTTAGCTAAGGTTAAAGATATTTTAGCAGGATTTCTTGTTATTAAAAGTTTTAATGTGAAAGATGCTATCTGTGAGGATTATAGTCATGAAAGTGAAAAATTTGATGAAATAAATTTTATAAAAGGGAAATTTGACGTTTTAACTAATGTTACTTCACAGCTTTCAGGGATGATTGTTTTTTTGGTAGCCTTTGGTGGAGGGATGTATCTCGTATTTAATAGCTCTACCACAATTGGGAGTGTAACAGCTATTGTTCAACTGGTCAATTTTGTAGTAATGCCACTGAATGAAGTTGGAATGGGAATAAGTAAATTTCGTGAAGGTCAGGCAACACTAGATGCATTTGAGGTAAAAGATGTAACTGAGCTTCAGACTGGTGAAACAAAAGAATATTTCGATGATGTTATTTCTTTTTCAAATATAGACTTTTCTTACCCTAATACTAAAGAAAAAATTTTTAACCATTTATCTTTGAAGATTCAAAAAGGAGAAAAAATTGCAATTGTTGGAATGTCAGGGAGTGGGAAATCAACTTTGCTCAATCTATTACTGCGTTTTTACGATGTAACAAGTGGGCACATCTCCATTGATAATATAGATTTGCAAGCTATTTCAGCAGAGAGCCTTTATAACTTAATGACAATTGTTCAACAAGACGTTTATATCTTTGATGATACTTTAAGAGCAAATATTACTCTTAATCAATCCTTCACTGATGAGGAAATAAAGCAAGCTGTACAGCAGTCGGGTTTAGAAAGTTATGTTTTAGAAAATGAATCTGGTCTACAAACTTTATGTGGAGAGAATGGCTCAAATCTATCTGGCGGACAAAAACAAAGAGTTAGTATTGCGCGTGCCTTGATTCGAAAAACACCAATCTTATTATTGGATGAGGCTACTTCATCTTTGGATAATCAAGTAACTACTGAAATTGAAAGTTCAATCTTGGATATTCAAAATTTGACTGCACTTGTAGTAACCCACAAGTTGAATGAGAACATTTTGAAAAAATACGATAGAATTCTCTTTATGAAAGATGGCGTTATTGTTGAAGATGGTTCTTTCAGTGATTTGATGGATAGGAGAGGTGAGTTTTATAAGTTGTTTGAGTTGAGTGTGTAATTCTCTTTCATTTTATAGTATAATTTTATAAAACACTCTATCCTTTTCGTTCTATAATATATAAGCTTGCTAGCACCACATGTTGAGGCGGTAAGTTTGCTAGTCAAGGAGTAAAACGACGAAGATTAGCATTTACTTCCGCCCATGCGATAGCTGTCCGTGATTGACAAGTGCTAGCACGCAGACAGAACGGAGATAGCGAACCGCTGAGTGTGTCGCTCTGCTCGTAAAAGCTTAGAAACCTTTGAACGAAAGGGATAATGAAAGCCTTGATTGCAAGGCTTTTTGCTTTATGGTGGGTAAGTATCAGAGTGAGAAAATTTTTGGAATGAGTAGAAGTGATAGCTAGAAATTATCAGTTTCTATTTCCATTTACCCTGTGGGTACGTGTTTGTTTCCATTGACAAGGAGTTTGTGGGAATAGAAATGTACCCACCTTGTTTGAATCAAGTGAAGTGTAGTTGAAGGAAATCTGTTGAAAGCAATACTTCATTTTACCGAATAAGTAATAATTTAGGCAACTTCAAATCGATTAAAAAAAACTATTTTAAAGGTTAAGAGTAGACAAAAATTGTCCACTCTTTTTTGCAAACTCAATTTATCAATAAATGAAATGAGGGAATGTAAAATGAAATATTTTGAGGTTGAGTTAGAAAATCCTGATGAATTTTTAAAACTACAAACAGAAGATTTTGTGAAAGCTAATCGCTTGCTACTAAGGAAGATAATCCAGAGCGTTACAGTCTATGAAGAAAACTTCGTCATATCCTTTAAATCTGGCATCGAATTGGAAGTATGAGTCTCATTCCATAACTTTTATATTGAACATATCATCTTGTTGTGTTATACTATAAATTGATATAAACAAAGATGTAGGAGGAACCGAAACTATGACAGCCTCAATGCGTTTAAGATAAGCTGGCAATAAAAAAAGCAGAATCTATACCCGATGATAGGCTTTTTTGTTGTGCTTATTTATACGATATTGAGCATTCATTAGTTACGGTGAGGATATTGGTTATTTAACTATACCTTTATTTAACTATGTCTTTAATATGAATGTTTCCAAATTGTATGTATGCAGACCAAAAGCCACATTGTGGGGTTTGGCCTGCATTTTTTATTGCCTAGAATGCTATTCAAAATAGAAATTCAAGCAAAATAATATGCAGGAGATAATATAAATGGAAAAATACAACAATTGGAAACGAAAATTTTATGCAATATGGGCAGGGCAAGCAGTATCATTAATCACTAGTGCCATCCTGCAAATGGCGATTATTTTTTACCTTACAGAAAAAACAGGATCTGCGATGGTCTTGTCTATGGCTTCATTAGTAGGTTTTTTACCCTATGCGATTTTGGGACCTGCCATTGGTGTGCTAGTGGATCGTCATGATAGGAAGAAGATAATGATTGGTGCCGATTTAATTATCGCAGCAGCTGGTGCAGTGCTTGCTATTGTTGCATTCTGTATGGAGCTACCTGTCTGGATGATTATGATAGTATTGTTTATCCGTAGCATTGGAACAGCTTTTCATACCCCAGCACTCAATGCGGTTACACCACTTTTAGTACCAGAAGAACAGCTAACGAAATGCGCAGGCTATAGTCAGTCTTTGCAGTCTATAAGCTATATTGTTAGTCCGGCAGTTGCAGCACTCTTATACTCCGTTTGGGATTTAAATGCTATTATTGCCATCGACGTATTGGGTGCTGTGATTGCATCTATTACGGTAGCAATTGTACGTATACCTAAGCTGGGTAATCAAGTGCAAAGTTTAGAACCAAATTTCATAAGGGAGATGAAAGAAGGAGTTGTGGTTCTGAGACAAAACAAAGGATTGTTTGCCTTATTACTCTTAGGAACACTATATACTTTTGTTTATATGCCAATCAATGCACTATTTCCTTTAATAAGCATGGAACACTTTAATGGAACGCCTGTGCATATTTCTATTACGGAAATTTCCTTTGCATTTGGGATGCTAGCAGGAGGCTTATTATTAGGAAGATTAGGGGGCTTCGAAAAGCATGTATTACTAATAACAAGTTCATTTTTTATAATGGGGACCAGTTTAGCCGTTTCGGGAATACTTCCTCCAAATGGATTTGTAATATTCGTAGTTTGCTGTGCAATAATGGGGCTTTCGGTGCCATTTTATAGCGGTGTGCAAACAGCTCTTTTTCAGGAGAAAATTAAGCCTGAATATTTAGGACGTGTATTTTCTTTGATCGGAAGTATCATGTCACTTGCTATGCCAATTGGGTTAATTCTTTCTGGATTCTTTGCTGATAAAATCGGTGTAAATCATTGGTTTTTACTATCAGGTATTTTAATTATTGGCATTGCTATAGTTTGCCAAATGATAACTGAGGTTAGAAAATTAGATTTAAAATAAACAATATTGGAGGAATATTTATGTATCTTATTTTCATGTAACTCTTCCTGCTAAAATCGCAGGGTTTTCCCTGCATACAAGCAAATGAAAGCATGCGATTATAGACAGGAGGAAATGTTATGGAATTAATATTAAAAGCAAAAGACATTCGTGTGGAATTCAAAGGACGCGATGTTTTAGATATAAATGAATTAGAAGTATATGATTATGACCGTATTGGTTTAGTAGGAGCAAATGGTGCTGGAAAAAGCACTTTACTCAGGGTACTTTTAGGAGAATTAACTCCCCCAGGATGTAAAATGAATCGTCTGGGTGAACTTGCCTATATTCCCCAGTTGGACGAAGTAACTCTGCAGGAGGAAAAAGATTTTGCACTTGTAGGCAAGCTAGGTGTTGAGCAATTAAATATACAGACTATGAGCGGTGGTGAAGAAACAAGGCTTAAAATAGCACAGGCCTTATCGGCACAGGTTCATGGTATTTTAGCGGATGAACCTACGAGCCATTTAGACCGTGAAGGAATTGATTTTCTAATAGGACAGCTAAAATATTTTACAGGTGCACTGTTAGTTATTAGCCATGACCGCTATTTTCTTGATGAAATAGTAGATAAAATATGGGAACTGAAAGATGGCAAAATCACTGAGTATTGGGGAAACTATTCTGATTATCTTCGTCAGAAAGAGGAAGAACGTAAGAGCCAAGCTGCAGAATACGAACAATTTATTGCGGAACGTGCCCGATTGGAAAGGGCTGCGGAGGAAAAGCGAAAACAGGCTCGTAAAATAGAACAGAAGGCAAAAGGTTCTTCAAAGAAAAAAAGTACTGAAGACGGAGGGCGTTTAGCTCATCAAAAATCAATAGGAAGTAAGGAAAAAAAGATGTATAATGCTGCTAAAACCCTAGAGCACAGGATTGCGGCCTTAGGAAAAGTAGAAGCTCCGGAAGGCATTCGCAGAATTCGTTTCAGGCAAAGTAAAGCATTGGAGCTCCATAATCCATACCCTATAGTCGGTGCAGAAATTAATAAAGTATTTGGGGATAAGGCTCTGTTTGAAAATGCATCTTTTCAAATTCCGTTAGGAGCAAAAGTGGCGTTAACTGGTGGTAATGGAATCGGAAAAACAACTTTAATCCAAATGATCTTAAACCATGAAGAAGGAATTTCTATTTCGCCTAAGGCAAAAATAGGTTACTTTGCACAGAATGGTTACAAGTACAACAGTAATCAGAATGTTATGGAGTTTATGCAGAAGGATTGTGACTACAATATATCAGAAATTCGTTCAGTGCTAGCATCTATGGGGTTCAAACAGAACGATATTGGAAAAAGTTTATCTGTTTTAAGCGGTGGAGAAATTATAAAATTGTTGCTTGCTAAAATGCTCATGGGTAGATATAACATCCTAATAATGGATGAACCCAGTAACTTCCTTGACATACCAAGTTTAGAGGCTTTGGAAATACTAATGAAGGAGTACACCGGAACTATCGTGTTTATCACCCACGATAAACGATTACTCGAAAATGTAGCAGATGTAGTTTATGAAATTAGAGATAAGAAAATAAATCTGAAACATTAAATTTAAGGTAGTCGCTGGTCAGTATAGTCTGTTCTGGTTGGCGACTCCATTGTTAAAGAGTATAAAGACTTTAGATTTTATGAATATTAAAAATAGGAACAGTCAATTGAACTGCTCCTATTTTTCTGCTAAATATATTGTAGTTTTCTTATATGTATAATGATAGATTAGCGGATTCTCATCTACGGTACTTACTTCAAATATGAAGAAGTGATCGCGGTTATCTCTGGACTTTTCCTTATTGAGGACAAAGTAATTCTTACGTGAAGTCGCCATTGTTTTTAGGATATCATCAGTTAGGAAGGTCAATGGAATATTCATGTTAGAGTAGCGGTAGAAGTCACGTTCAAAATCTTGGTAGCTCTCGCTATAATAGTCCATTTGTAGGTGATTACGCTGAAACTCAAGCTGATTCATAGAGCACCTCCTCGACAAGTTCAATACTAATAATGTCTTTTAATTTCAAATTGATGTGACCTGTTGTAGTTTTTATCAAAATGAAATCTTTGGTCAGACTTGGTATTGTTCCAGTGTAGGAAACACGCTTGTTTTTTTCAATCACTTGAATGCGTGTGCGTAGCTGCCCGGCGTATACTTGACTGAGGAGTAATAATTTCTTCTCTAGTGATAAGTCAGACATGTACGTTACTTTGTTTGTATCATCAGAGAGTGCTGATGCATGTTCAGATAGGAAAAAGCCCATCCATTTTTGCATCTTTGTATCCTGGTACTCTCTTGCTGATTGAAATGGTAAATATGAACGGTCAATCATATCAAATCCTTTCTATGCAGAGGCAAGGGTATTTTTATCAAATTGAATCGTAAAACCTTGAATTCCCCCACCTGTGTAACATTCTTTAAAGCGATTGATTACCTCAGTATAGATTATCACAGATGAGCTTGTTGGCTTAATGCTAAATGTAAATTCCAATGGTAATCGGTTTTCAGATTTAGCATGTACTAGTCGTATCGATATTTCAGTTGTTTTGAGTTTTCTCTGACGAAGTTTTGAAGTTGCTGTTTCAACGATTCCATGTAAAAATCTTTCAAGCATTTCAATATCATTACATCCTTTGCTACGGATTTCTGAAAATTGTACTGTATTTTTTTCTTGTTTCATTTTAATCCCTCCAATCCACCCGCGGAATGACCACCGATAAGTTTACTGCGTTCAATATTTCTGGAACCTTCAGTTAGGACGGTTCCTTTTTGTATGGCTAAAAAACCAAACTGTTCTCTGACAACATCAATAGCTGTCTGAAGTCTATTATCTTTTTCAATTTGTTCTACATCATCAAAGAGTGATAGTAGAGTATAGCTTTCATCTACGAAGCCACTATAAGATACACCAATTTGTCTCACTGCACCAGAGGTGTATTTTTTCGGAATAATACAAGTACATGACTCACCATTGTTTTGGGGAGATTTGCGGGTTCAATTTTATTCTGAGCATTTATAGATTTTTTCATCTCAGTCCTAGAATAGCCAATATGAATAGAAACGACAGTAGTCAATACTAGGGCTACTGTTCCGTTCCACAGTATCATTTAAAAATCATTTTCACACCCTTTCGTCTATTAGTATAGAAGAAAGCTCTCAGCACATGAGGAGAAATCATGAGGGATATTCTCAGTTGAATAAGTAAGAGTATAATCTACATCTCCAAAGTAGGAGTGGCCAGTTCCAGCAGAAAGACCTTCATAGGTTTTATAACTGAATAGATCGACTACTTTGTTGTCGAATTTTTCCTGTTCTTCAAGTAATCCTGAGGAATAGACGACAACTTTAAAATCAAATAAGCTAAAAACGCTCTAAAATCATTAAATTGATATAAAAATGTTTTTTATTGTCAAAATATACAATTAAAAAAATTTCCAGTTTTTTTAAAATCACTATCTCAGATGACAATTTAATCAAAATATGATATAATACAGAAAAAGTAAAAATAACAAAAGTAACTTACAAAAGTAAAAGAAAAAAAGTAAATAGATAGCCACGGCGGATATTCCTTTCATTGTTTAGAAGGAGTTGCTGTGGTTATCGTTGTTGCTGAGCTAATTAATTGCTCTTATTACTTAGATGAAGTTACTTTTGTTATTGAATTAATTCAAATAATAATAACGATCAATGAAAGTACTCATCGATATTCCCTTTATGCAGTTTAGAGCACAAAGGAAAATGGTACTGATTTGATCGTTTTTTTGTGTATTGACATCCTAAAACCCAGTCAGAACCTTCAGTCATATTAAACAAGGAGATAACATGAGATTTGTTGTATATAAACATTCACTAGTTTTAGGTGATAACAACATCGTGACAAAGCAATTTATCGTTCTGAAGCACGATGACGGCAACTTACAATTTACTGATTTTCATCGTTATGTTAAATCTACTTCAAGAATCAAGTCTATTTCAGATGATGGGAATAAACGCTTTTCTTACGTTGTTAAGTTTCTAAATTTTATATTTGGTACTTCTGGACTTAAAAGTATAGATCAACTTACACTTGAAATGGTTAGAGAATTTTTTACGCTTTATGGATTATCTCAGTTACCAGGAGATAGAGAAAAAAGAAAGAAAAGCACCGTTGAAAAATGCGTAAATGCAGTTCTTGACTTCTTAACTCTTTATTTAAGTGAGCGAGAGGGAAAGGCTAAGTTAAAAGCAGAAGAATTGTATTCTACGACAACTTTTACGAATAGTAGAGGACGGGTTATAAAGCGTAAAGAACCAAATTTTGAAATATACGTAAATGATAGCAACACTGAGAAAGCTATTTTTCGTGATATGCCAAATAGTGCTTTTGAGATGTTATTTTCTCACATAGCACACTATCATAAAGATCTACTCATGGTTGTGGCCTTGGGAGCCTTTGTTGGCTTAAGACCATCAGAAGCATGCAATGTAAGACGTGAAGATAGTCCTCTAGGGCCAGGTATTTTGTTTCACCAAAGTGATGGGCAAGTATTTAAGATTGAGATCGATCTACGAAAAGAAATACCTCTCCGAAGCGATTTAAAGCCAACTGGACGGATTAAAAAGGAAAGACTTCAAGCAGTACCTTATATCTTTCTGGAGGTCTTTTTAGACACTTATAATGACTATATGACTTATCTGGAAGGTAAGAAGTATGAGAAGGATTATGGACCTTTAAATCTTAACAGACGAGGAAAAGCATTATCATACGATGTATACTATCAACGATTTCGTAAGATTATTCGCGACGAAATGATCCCAATCTTCTTAAAATCTGATGATGCAGAGGTTGTCTTTTTTGGGCAGCTTTTGCAGGAGCATAATATTTCCCCACATATTTTCAGACACTGGTACACGACACAGTTAGTATTATCTGGGGTTTCTGAAATAAGTGAGCTTATGTCAGCAAGAGGTGATAAATCGCCTGAGAGTGCTTGGGTTTATCTACAAAACAAAGGAGAAATCGCAAAACAATATGGTCAAGTTAATAATGGTGTTTTTGACTATATGAATTGGCGAGCAAATGAACTTTTTGGTGATAAGTTAGAAAGGTAATGTATGACTTATTCAATTAAATCTTTGATCGAAAATCTGTTAAGTGAACTCGGAAAAAACGATATACAGTATAAAGGCAAAATTAGTAAGTTTTTAGTTGATAACAATTGGTTTAATATTGAGATTGATTTGGATAACTATTCTATCTCAGATAAAGATGCTCAATTATTAATAGAAAAAATAACCAATTATCTTCTTGGACCAACTGGTTTAGCAGGAATTCAGCCTATATTTAAACAAAAATTCCCATTAACTTACAAATATTTTCAGCAATACTCAGAAGATAGCAACTTATCTAAGGAAAACATGTTTTATGTTCAAGATTTTCTTGCTTTTTATCTTAAAAGAGATTTATTTCTCTGTAATGATAATGAGATTGAATTGTTGGTTGAAGAAGCAGTATATGCACTTGAAAAGCAAAAAGGCGAAGTTTTTATTGATTTTTTAAAGTGGTTAATGAATAAAATGAGATGTAACTATCACAAAAGATATGAATTTACACCTCGATACACATTAGAACAGGAGACTAACGCTTATGAGTTAGACGAATATTTAGAATTACTGTATTTTCTTTTTAATGACAATTACATTAGAAAAGAAGATATGCTTTATAAAGCAGCAATCTCAAAAGACTACGCAGATACCTGGCTATTTCTAGCACTTCATTTTATATGTGCGCTACGTGGAACAGATTTAGAACAACTTGGACATCCACAACTTCCTAGAACACCGAAAGAAGTTCTAAAATCAGTTAGAAGTGGTAATTGGAGTAGCAGTGAGGCAAGAAGAACTCTTTTAAGTATTACAACTCGTTTAACTTATTTAAATATTACTCCAAACAAAACAAAGCGAACTAAAAATATTAGTCAGATTAAATTTCAGGTCCCTGAGAGTTGTCAGGTATTGATTGGAACGTTGTTGGCTATCTGTGAAGCTCATTATCAGTTGAATAAAGATAATAATGATGAACCTTTAATTCGACAAATAAAAGAATATAAACGAATTAATCGATATATGGGGAAAGAAATTGGAGACTTATTTCTTGAAAGGAATTTTAGTTCTAGATCTGCAAATAAATCCTATCTTCAAACTGTTGCCATGTTAGCAGATGATGTTTTGCAAGAAAAATCTGAGTTAAATATTAAAGGCTATTTTTTAGCCGCATTAGCCCGTAGCCATAAAGGTTCATTCGATGAATTTGCACAAACTACAACAACGTACCTAAAAGATGCCCAACTAAGCCAGCTTAAACCAGAAATGGTTGCGAGAGAACTATTTGAACGAGGTGTTTTATCTATGATTCCATCAATGATCCTGACGATTGTAACTAGAGGAAAGTATAAAGAATTAAGTCCTAGTCAACAGACTCAGATGATTAAACAGTTAGATTTGACACCAAATGAGATTGAAAAAACATTGGCTTTAAGCATTCAGGCAGAAGTGAAATCGCAAAAGGCATTAAAGATTTTGGTAGAAGAAGAAGCAGAGCCTAATCAACTTCTTACTATTTGTCATCGTATAGGAAACGGTGAAGCCTTCTCAAAACAAGGTGAAAGCATGTGTCTTTTATCTGCGCTTGGAAAGATTTGTCCATATGACGATAGGCAACATTGCATCGGTTGTCATTATGAATTACAAACGAAATCTACTTTATTGTTATTAGTAGGAGAATTCAATCGTTTGAACAAACAATACTCTAGAGTTCGAACTGATTTAGAAAAAGGTAAAATTCGGAGTATTTTAGAAGAACAAATAAAACCTTGTTTAACTGAAATGTTGCAAGCTTTATGCGAGCAATATGGAGATGACGTGTTACATGATTACGAAGAAATAATAAAGGAGTTAATAAATTGAACAATCAAGCTAAACTTTTTAAAATTGAAAATTATTTTGAAACTTTTGACCGTGATTGTGTTCTGCGAGCAAAAGAAGTTTTCGATGACTATTTTGATAAAGGAATTATTCTAAGTTACGATTTTGATCATAAGAAATGGGAAACTACAAATGAATATGCCAATATTAGCCTGTTTTTTAACATTTCTGAATTTCAATATAGGAGATTTTATCAATCATTTTTTCAGTTGTCTTATAAGGAATTTATCAATTACTTAAAAAGTTTTATTGTTTTCTCAATGAAACAACATGTTTTAAAAACTTTACAGCTATTTCTAATGGATATTAAACAAATTATTAAAAATACAACCAAAGATACGTTTTTAGATTTAGAAAATATTTCTGTAAAATTTCCTGGTTTATGTATTGACTTTTTCTCAAATCTTCCCTGTTCAGATGATAGTCAACTAAATCAACTATTGGAGCAATTAGATAATAAATTAACTATCAACCTTCAAAAAAAGCAGAGGTCAAAACAGCAAAGACAATTAGCGCAATTTCAATCCTATTTTACTTTTAATGACATTTTAAATGATTATTGGTCTCAAACATTATCTAAGAAAGAACGTCTATTTTATTATCCATTGTATCTCTGGTGGCAGATTACAGCAATTTTACCTTTAAGGCCAAGAGAATTTCTTTTAATACAAAGAAACTGTTTAACCGAGAAAGATGGAAAATATTTTCTTACATTAAGGAGAAATATAATCAAAGGAAGGGATCGACTTGTTGCACATAAAATTTCTGAAGATTATACTTTGAATACTTATGAAATTACTAATTCATTAGCTTCTGAAATAAAGACTTACCTCAAACTTACGGAAAATAATAATTCTACTAAATTAGATACATTATTTGTGACTGATCCTCATTATAACCGTTGGGGTCGTCGAACAGGTGTTAATAACCGATTTTTAACTTACACTAATCTCAATACTATTTTGAGGTATTTTTTTAATGAGATTATTTCTCAAAAATACGGTTATCAAGTTAATTATTTTAGTTTTCCAGCTAGATTAGATGAAAACGAGATTAATTTGATTCATATTGGGGATACGAGACACATTGCAATGATCAATTTAATTGCAGAAGGGGCTAGTCCTGTTACAGCTATGCTTTTAGCTGGTCATGAAGATGTGACAACTTCATCTCACTATTTTTCAAATTTAAGCCAATTTATTGAATGTCGTAGTTATCAAATGTATCGTAAACTAACGAGTAAGAATACGAATTACACCATAAGTAAGAGACAGCCATTTTATACAGCACAAGGACAATACATCACTTTAGAAAATAAAGGACGGTGTTACTCACCCCGCTTTGCGAAAGGTGATTATTCAGATTGTCTGAAAGTTATTAGTGAGCATGCAGAACTAGGTGCTTGTACGAGCTGCCCTTTTTACCGTAAAGCAGGTAAAGATTATTTTTCAATGGATAAAACATTTAAAAAGTCAGTTGATGAAAAAGCTATGGTTGTAGATGAAGCGATTAGAAAAGTTAGGCAAGGGAAAGGTCATATTGAAGATATTGGAGAAGCTTTGTTGAAATTAAAAACAGTTAGCAATACCTATCAAGATTACTTAAATGCTAAACAACTATCTTTAGAGGAGAATAAGTCTAATGGCTAGAAAGAAATCAATTTCTGATGATGAATTGATTCATTTGTTTGAACAGTATTTAATTTCCCAGTGTTCCTGTGATTTAAGCTTGGTAAAAATCCCTCGGTTTGGTGACTATGTTAGGAATAATGGCTATCAAAATGTTGCGGATACAACCATTAGACGTAATAAAAGATTCAGGGATTTTTTAAAAGAAAGTGAAATTAAATACCAAGATGAAAATTATGAAGCTGTAATTACTTATAAGACCATAGATCCTGACAATTTTATGGCAAAAAATCGTGCTCCAGGTGCTATGAAAAGAGCATTGGTGGAAATTAGCCAATACTACAAGAAAATAGCAAACATTGCGGCCAGCTATAAACAAGAAGCAGATAAGTTACGTAGTTTAAATTCTGAACTACAGTCAACTAATGAAGATTTAAAACAGAAGCTACAAAGAGAAAATGAGTTAAGTGATGAGAATCAAAAACTATTACAAATAATCAAAACAAGTGTCTATCCAGAAATTGCGAATGAGCTTTTAAAAGAAGAAGGATTGTTAAAATATTCTCAAAAGGTTATCAGTGAGGATTTCCTAGCAGACAATATCATCACCGCTGATTCAGAAATAGATTTTCATTCTGGTGGTCTTATTGAACAAGAAAATCCTCAAAAATCAACTAAAGTGGTTTCTATTAAAAACTTACTAGACAGCAAAACTAATTATAAATGAGGAAAGAAATGAACAAGAAAGTTAAAGATAATCCAGCTATTTACATGTACTGGGATCAAAAACGAAATGTTCTTGACCCCAAAAAATTATCGTCAAATAGTTTAAAATATGCCTATTGGTCTTGCCCTTATTGTCAACACCATTGGGAAGCGAAAATCATTGATGTGCAGCTTGACAGTTATGAATATCTTAGGTGTTGCCCCCATTGTGGATTAGGTGAACGTTCCATTGATGAAAATGAGAGCGTCCTTCAGGTTTATCCCGATTTCAGAAATTATATAAACTACAGCATTGAGCGAGATGAAGAATTAGATGAGAAACTTCTTACCTTGCCGTTCAATAGTAAAAGAAAATTCAATTTTAAATGTCCGACGTGTCAATTAAGTTGGAAAGATTCTGCGACAAATAAGAGGTTATTTCAACTAACAAGTGGGGATTTATTTCATTTTGGCTGCAATGAAACTTCCTATCATTGCGATTACAAATCAATTTATCCAAATTTAGCTAAAATCTATAGCGAACATTTAAACAAATTTAAATTTAACGAACTGAAGCTGAGTTACAATATAACAGTACCTATCCATTGGGAATGTGATAAGTGTCATTGCAAATTTGAATTATCTATTGATAGATTATTGAACCGAATTAAAAGAAGTGGTCATTACTGTTTGGAGTGTCATTCTTCATTTGAAGAGTTATTGGATAAAGATTTTGATGTTTCTCCTCTATCTTTTTTAAATTCTTCCATGCTCAAGGAGTGGTCTAAAAGGAACAATAATACACCTAATCAAGTTGATGTATTATCTAATGTTCATGTGTTATGGGAATGTACGAATTGTCACGGAGAGTATTCATGCTCACTATTTGAAAAAACAGATAGGTCTTGTCCATTTTGTTCAAATAGAGAAAAACTTCAGGATTTTAATACACTAAATGAAACACATCCCTATTTGAGGGAATTTTGGGACCTCAGTAATGAAAGGGATTTTTCCGAATATTGGTTTAAGTCAAATAATGTAGTTAGTTGGGTTTGTCCTTGTTGTAAAATCAACTTTCAATGTAGCCCAGCCGAAATGATCAGTCGAACCGATTTAGAAAATCAAAACTTTCAAACATGTCCCAATCAATGTGACTGGAGGACTGAGGTATTTAAAAATAATATTTTCCTTAAAGAACCAAAACTCATCAAAGAATGGAGCGATAAAAATAAAATTCCTATTCATTTATCTCAGACAACAATAGAAACGAAAAAATATTGGTGGGATTGTTCAAAGTGTCATGGGACATATTTATGTTCTATCCCAATTCGAAGAGAAGTTTCTCAGTGTTGTCCTTTCTGTAACAACGATAAGCCTCTGAATGGGTATAATACATTTGATTATTTGTACCCTGAACTAGCAAAATTGTGGGCACCAAATAATAAAGTCTCAATAGATAGTTTTGTTCCATTATTAACTGAAAAAAGGTTTTATTTATGGCGCTGCAAAGAATGTAACTTCGAATTTCATGAGCGCTTCAGCATTATATTAAATAAGTATTTAAATTCCGAGACAAAAGATCTTAAAGAAATGTGTCCATTTTGTGCAGAATTAAAAGAAAGACAAGATAATATCTCATTTGAAGATTTGATGAACGAGTGGGACTATCTTAACAATCTTATTCTAGGGGATCCAGAAAGAATCCCAAATAATACGCAATTAAGATTTTGGTGGATTTGTAAGAATAATCCAGAGCATCGTTATAGAATGGCTATTGTAGATAAGATTGCAAATGTAAAACGATCTATCGAGCCATGCATATTTTGTAAAGGGCGTAGACGAAAAAGAGAACATTTTGTTCCTTATAGGAAAATTTAAAAAACAGGTTCAAATTTGAACTTGTTTTTTATCATAGATTTTTATAAAGTACATTATTTTAAAAGATTGTATTTTTAGTTTTCAAGTAGATAGTGTACAGAATTTTAGTATGCGAAAGATTTAGTTTTCACGGGAATAAAGTACATTATTTCGAGAAAAATTTTTTCCAGTTAATTGTTAATATCTCCTATATCATCTTTCCGAAAAACTATAATTTTCTTGAAAAATATATCTAGCTATGCTATACTACTAGTATAGAAAGATTTGGAGAAAAACATGAAACGCGAGATCTTATTAGAACGTATTGATAAGCTCAAACAAGTTATGCCCTGGTATGTTCTTGAATACTATCAATCGAAACTGGCTGTACCATACAGTTTTACGACCTTGTACGAATACTTAAAGGAATACGATCGATTTTTCATCTGGGTTTTGGAATCTGGTATATCAGATGCTGACACCATAGCAAATATTCCTTTAGATGTTCTTGAGAACATGACAAAGAAAGACATGGAATCTTTTATTCTTTACTTACGTGAACGTCCACTACTCAATGCCAATACGACGAAAAACGGGGTATCTCAAACAACCATTAACCGTACCCTTTCGGCACTTTCTAGTCTTTATAAGTATTTGACTGAGGAGGTTGAAAATGAACAAGGTGAACCTTATTTCTATCGCAATGTTATGAAGAAGGTTGCTACCAAGAAAAAGAAAGAAACTTTAGCTGCACGGGCTGAGAATATCAAGCAAAAACTCTTTTTAGGCGATGAAACAGAGGGATTTTTGAATTATATAGAT
Organism: Streptococcus sp. oral taxon 431; assembly: GCF_001553685.1. Lineage (NCBI taxonomy): Bacteria > Bacillati > Bacillota > Bacilli > Lactobacillales > Streptococcaceae > Streptococcus > Streptococcus sp. oral taxon 431. The sequence goes on from NZ_CP014264.1 coordinate 1,172,664, forward strand.
GAGATATACCCTAAAACTCTCTCAAATCGAGCCTTATCGTCCTTTAACAAGAATAAGGAGCGAGATTTAGCCATCATTGCACTCCTTCTTGCCTCTGGTGTCCGTCTCTCCGAAGCAGTTAACCTTGATCTTCGAGATCTAAACCTTAAAATGATGGTGATTGACGTCACTCGAAAGGGTGGAAAAAGAGACTCAGTCAATGTTGCTGCCTTTGCTAAACCCTATTTAGAGCAATATCTCGCTATTCGAGACAAACGTTATAAGACAGAGAAGACCGATATAGCCCTATTCTTAACCTTGTATCGAGGCGTTCCGAATCGGATTGATGCTTCTAGTGTTGAAAAAATGGTCGCCAAGTATTCGGAAGACTTCAAAGTTCGGGTAACTCCCCACAAACTACGCCATACTCTTGCAACCCGTCTATATGATGCGACCAAATCCCAAGTTTTGGTAAGTCATCAACTAGGACATGCTAGCACACAGGTAACGGACTTGTATACGCATATCGTTAATGACGAACAGAAAAATGCCTTGGATAGTTTGTGAGATACATAATATAAATTATGTAACGTTTTCGTATTAAAAAAAGAGCGTAGGCTTTTTTATGGAATCTTACGCTCTTTTATTCTTTCTATAAAAATTCGATCCAATAATTACGGTGTGGCTCAATAATGACTGGTTTTCCCCAGAATGATTTTAGATAGGCCAAGTTTGCAGGGGTGACTGGTCTTTTTTCACCATTGTACTTCTCTGCACTCTCTTCCGTTAGAAAGCATTTAACTGCTTCATATGGTGTACCATCGCTCGCTATTCGATCAATTCCTAAATAAGCAATTTCATCACCGTCTTTTGGAAAATCTGTAAATAGTTTACCAATAAAATAAACCATTTTATCTTTCATTAATTCATAAGCCTTACTATTTTCCAGTCTGTTATTCGCTGTAGCGTACATAATACAAAAACTATCCACAATATCTTTCAAAGGCATTAATTCTTCTTTGCTGACTATAATTTCGTCGGGAGCAAGCCCACCAATGATTTAGTTTTTATAATGAGGTTGCTGAATGATATTATCTAAAGCCATTCCCAATGCTAGTTGGACAGCTTGATAACCTAATGGTTCTAGCTCTTGCTTTTTCTGGTCAAGGTGTTCTTGTGTAATACTGATATTCAAATCATATGGACTTGAAGGTTGTTGCTTGCTAAAAAAAGCCACTACTATACGATCTAACTGTTCAAATAGACCAAGTTTTTCACTGAAATTTTTATCATCGAATATAATCCCCTTTTTTTGTTCAGATTTCCTCTTTATTCTACTCTCATTATTTTTGAATATCAAGTCTAAGATAAAAGATATCCATGTTAAATGGATATCTTTTACTTTATTCCACCACAGCCTCAGCAATTTCTTCTGCAGTGATTCCTGCGAAGTAACGACCTAGGTTAATGGTTTGAAGGGCTTTGAGGACATCTTCACGTTCGTATTTGACGCTACGAAGGACATCTTCTACTGCTGCAACATCTTCGATACCAAAGAAGTCTCCATAAATCTTGATGTCTTGGATTTTGGATTCAATGACGTTAGCGAAGATTTCAACCTTACCGCTTGGGAATTTAGTTCCTCGACGGACGTTGTATTCAGGTGATTTCCCATAGTTCCAGTCCCAAGTTCCAAACTTAGTATCTTTGATACGATTAATTTCAGCTAATTCTTCGTCTGAGAATACATACTCAGTCATCTCAGGGTATTCTTTTTTCATATACTCCAAAAGTAAGTCACGGAATTCTTCGACAGTGATTTTTTCTGGCAATTCATCGATGATGTTGGTCACTCGAGCACGGACTGATTTAACCCCTTTTGATTCAAACTTATCTTTAGACACTTTAAGTGCGTTAGCTAGGACTGACAAATCCACGTCAAAGAGAAGACAACCATGGTGCATGATACGGCCATTGATATAGGCTTGTGCATTTCCACAGAATTTCTTACCGTCAATTTCCAAGTCGTTACGGCCTGTAAATTCAGCTTTAACACCAAGTTCAGTCAAGGTATTGATAACCGGAGTAGAGAAGCTCTTGAAGTCAAAAGCCTTGTTTTCATCTTCTTTTGAAATGATTGTATAGTTAAGGTTGTTCAAATCATGGTAAACAGCTCCACCACCACTGATTCGTCGGACTACTTCAATTCCATTTTCACGAACATAGTCACGGTTAATTTCTTCGATGGTATTTTGGTGACGACCTACAATGATAGATGGTTTGTTGATCCAAAGAAGGAAGATTTGATCTTCATCAAGAAGATGTTTAAAAGCGTACTCCTCTAAAGCAATATTAAAGGCAGTGTCGTTTGAATGATTGATAATGTATTTCATAAGATACCTTCTAATACGATAGAGACTGGAAAATAATTCCAGTCTAGTCTATCTATTTTTATTTTTTCTTAGGTGAATGGATAGCCATTCCAAGAACATCCGCAAATGCTTCGTACATAACTTCAGAGTATGTTGGGTGACCGTGGATTGTCTTAAGCATTTCTTCAACAGTGATTTCCATTTCGATGATACTTGACGCTTCGTTGATCAACTCTGCAGCAGCAGGACCAATGATATGAACACCAAGGATTTCACCATATTTCTTGTCTGCAATGACTTTAACAAATCCTTGAGCTGCATCAGATGCAATGGCACGTCCGTTTGCGGCAAAGTTGAATTTACCGATTTGGACATCGTATTTCTCACGAGCTTGTTCTTCAGTCAAACCAACTGCTGCTACTTCTGGAAGTGTGTAGATAGCTGCAGGAGTCAAGTTCAATTTAGCAACATGGTGATTTCCTTTAAGGGCATTTTCAGCAGCAACTTCACCCATACGGAAGGCAGCGTGAGCCAACATCTTAGTACCGTTGATATCACCTGGTGCATAGATACCTGGAACAGAAGTTTCCATGTACTCGTTAACCTTGATACGACCACGGTCTAACTCAAACTCAACATCTCCGATACCTTCAAGGTCTGGAACACGACCGATTGAAAGAAGAGCTTTATTTGCGATGATATCATCTTTTCCTTCAACTTTGATACGGAGTTTGCCATCTTCTTCAATGATTTCTTGCAGTTTAGTACCTGTTAAGATAGTCATACCTTTGCGCTCAAGAATCAAGCGAAGGTTCTTAGATACTTCCGCATCCATTGCTGGTACAATACGGTCCATCATTTCGATAACAGTAACTTTTGAACCGAATGTCATGAAGGCTTGTCCAAGTTCGATACCAACGACACCACCACCGATAATAACGAGGCTCTCTGGAACTTCGTTCATTTCAAGGATGTCATCACTAGTCATCACAAGTGATGATTCCATACCAGGAACGTTGATTTTGCTTACTTTTGAACCACCAGCAAGGATGATCTTCTTAGTTTCAAGTAATTCAGAACCGTTTACCAAAACATTCTTATCTTTAGTGATAGTACCGATACCCTTATGAACATCAACTCCGTAGCTACGAAGAAGTCCTGCAACACCACCAACAAGAGTATTCACAACTTTAGATTTAGTTTCTAAAAGTTTTTCCATATCAACAGTGAAGTTAGGGTTTTCAATCACGATACCACGATTTGCTGCATGACCGATATTTTCAATGATTTCAGCGTTGTGAAGGTAAGTCTTGGTTGGGATACATCCACGGTTCAAGCAGGTTCCACCAAGTTCTGATTTCTCAACAAGAGCAACCTTACCACCTAATTGAGCTGCTTTAATGGCAGAAACATAACCAGCAGGTCCACCACCAATAACAACGATATCATAAGCATCATCGCTCTTATCATCATCGTTCGAAGCACTTGCTACAGGTGCTGGGCTAGCTTCTGGTGCAGCTGCTCCAGCTGTTGGGATATTTTCCCCTTCTTCACCAAGATAACCGATAACTTCAGTAACAGGAACAGTCTCGCCGTCCCCTTTTAGGATAGCGATCAAGTAACCGTCTTCTTCTGCTTCCAATTCCATGCTGACTTTGTCAGTCATGATTTCTAAAAGGATTTCTCCTTCTTTTACAAATTCTCCGACTTTTTTATTCCATTGGACGATTTGTCCTTCTGTCATATCCACGCCGGCTTTTGGCATAATTACTTCTAAGGCCATATCTTACTTCCTTTATCTATATTTCTAAAAATAAACTCTTTAAACCAACATTGAGATTGGGTTTTCAATCAAAGCTTTCAAGTCTTTCATAAACTTAGCACCAGCCATTCCATCGACGACACGGTGGTCAATTGTTAAACCAAGACTCATAATTGGACGAATCACAATTTCACCATTGACTACAACAGGTTTCTCAATTGTTGAGCTAACCCCAAGGATTGCTGAGTTCGGTTGGTTAATGATTGGACCAAACGATTGAACACCAAACATTCCCAAGTTACTGATGGTGAAGGTTGAATTTTGCAATTCGCTAGGAGCTAGTTTACCATCCAAAGTACGTCCGATAACATCTTTGAAGGCAACTACCAACTCAGACAAACTCAATTTTTCAGCATTATAAACAACTGGCGTCATCAAACCATTATCCATTCCTACAGCCATCGCAAGGTTGACATAGTTGTGAGTGATAATTGTCTTACCATCTTCAGTTAATGACGCATTGATGTATGGGTGTTTCATAAGAGTCTTAACAACCGCAAGTGAAAGCAAGTCTGTAACAGTAATTTTCTTACCAGTTGCTTCCATGATTGGATCAAGGACTTTCTTACGAAGGGCAAGCATTTCAGACATATCGACATCATAGTTAAGCGTGAAGGTTGGTGCAGTCAAGTATGACTCAACCATACGTTGAGCAATAACCTTACGCATAGGAGTCATCGGAATGCGTTCGATTTCCCCATAAGGAGTTACGTTATCTGGAACTTCTTCCACTTTCTCGATTTGAGCAGGTGATTTAATCATATCGTTTTCAATATTTTCCGGAAGGAAAGCTAAAACATCCTTCTTCATAATCTTGCCACGATGACCAGTTCCTTGGATTTCTTGCCAAGCAATATTATGCTCTAGTGCAATTCGTTTTGCGAGTGGTGAAATGCGAACCACATTAGTGTCTTTAAATGTTTCCACGTCTTCTTTGTGGACACGACCGTTTGCGCCTGAGCCAGAAATATCGTAGAGATTAATTCCTAAATCATCTGCTAATTTTCTAGCCGCAGGAGTCGCTCTTAGCTTATCATCAGCCATGACCTCTCCTATTCTATTTATGATACAAAGGGCGTTAAAAGCGACTGAAAAATAGGAAATCGACGATGGCTTCGATGAAGCCAAGGAGATTTATCTTTTTTCCGAGCTTTTAGCCCGTGTTCGAATATAAGATATTAAGGACGTAGAGAACTTTGCATCTAATAGATACAAAGCTTCTCGTCTGATTAATTTATTTACATAATTTATGTTATGTATTATTGTTTGTTGTGAGTTTTACGGATTGCATCTTTGATGCTTTCAACTGTTGGAATCATTGCATTTTCAAGATTTTGTGCATAAGGCATCGGTACATCCTCACCTGCACAACGGCGAATAGGTGCATCCAAGTAGTCAAATGCTTCAGATTCTGAAATAATAGCTGAGATTTCACCGATAAATCCACTAGTCTTATGAGCATCATTGACGAGAACTACTTTTCCTGTTTTCTTGACAGAGTTAATAATAATCTCTTTATCAAGTGGGACCAAAGTACGTGGGTCTACTACCTCTACTGAAATGCCTTCTTCAGCCAATTCTTCAGCTGCTTGCATGACACGACGAAGCATTTTACCGTATGTTACTACAGTTACATCAGTTCCTTCGCGTTTGATTTCTCCGACGCCAAGTGGGATAGTATAGTCTGGATCAACAGGAACTTCACCTTTTTGGTTAAATTCTGATTTGTATTCAAGAATGATAACAGGGTTGTTGTCACGGATAGAAGACTTAAGAAGTCCCTTCATATCAGCTGGTGTACCTGGAGCTACAACCTTCAATCCTGGGATATGAGTGAACCAAGATTCCAATGATTGTGAGTGTTGTGCTGCAGAACCTACTCCGTTACCAGCGGCACAGCGGATTGTAATAGGCACTTGACCTTTACCACCAAACATATAACGAGTTTTAGCTGCTTGGTTGACGATATTATCCATGGCAATAACAGAAAAGTCCATAAAAGTCATGTCAACGATTGGACGAAGTCCTGTCATAGCTGCACCAGCAGCTGCACCTGAGATAGCAGCTTCGGAAATCGGACAGTCACGAACACGTTCTGGTCCAAATTCTTCAAGCATACCTACAGATGTACCAAAATCTCCACCGAAGACACCGACATCTTCACCCATCAAAAGCACATTTTCATCGCGACGCATTTCCTCAGACATTGCAAGGATAATGGTATCGCGGAAAGACATTAATTTAGTTTCCATATTTTCTCTACTTCTCCTTAGTCTGCGTATATATCTTCAAATGCTGATTCTAGTGGAGGGAATGGACTCTCTTCAGCAAATTTAACAGATGCTTCCACTGCTTCCTTGACTTGCGCTTGAATTTCTTCGAGTTCTTCTGCACTAGCAATTTTATTTTCAACAAGGTACTTGCGAAGGTTTTCGATTGGATCTTTTTCTTTCCACTCATCGACTTCTTCACGTGTTCGATATTTACCAGGGTCTGATGATGAGTGACCAAGCCAACGGTAAGTTACACTTTCGATCAAGACAGGACCTTTACCAGAACGAACATGGTCGACTGCTTTCTTAAATCCTTCGTAGACATCGATAACATTGTTACCGTCTTCGATAAACATTCCAGGAATACCGTAAGCAGCACTACGCTCATGGATATGCTTGACATTTGTCATTTTCTTAATATCAGCAGAGATTCCATAACCGTTATTGATACAGTAGAAAATTACCGGAAGATTCCAAACTGAAGCCATATTAACAGCTTCGTGGAAAACACCTTCGTTTGTTGCACCGTCACCAAAGAAGCAGACAACGATTTTACCAGTGTTTTTCATTTGTTGAGTAAGGGCTGCACCTACTGCAATCCCCATACCACCACCTACGATACCATTGGCACCAAGGTTACCAGCATCTAGGTCTGCGATATGCATAGATCCACCTTTACCTTTACAAGTTCCAGTGTATTTACCAAGAATTTCAGCCATCATCCCATTGAGGTCGATTCCTTTAGCAATGGCTTGCCCGTGACCACGGTGATTTGAGGTGATGAGGTCATCCTCGTTTAGAGCCAACATAGCCCCAACGTTAGCAGCTTCCTCACCAACAGAAAAGTGCGTCATTCCTGGCACTTTTCCTTTTTTTACTAATTGAGCAATTTTTAAGTCCATACGACGAATTTCTTCCATCTTACGGAACATCTCAAGCAAAAGATTTTTATCTAAAGTTGACATAATCTTGCCTTTCTAAGTTTAAATTCTTATAGTTCTATTTTACTGTATAGGTTAATTTGTGTCAAAAAATATGCCTGCAATTTTTCACAATATAAAAAAAGAAAAGTCAGTAAAATCAAGACTTTTCTTTATATAAAATACAAATTTCACAAGTTATTTTTTCATCATTTTTCAACAAATTATTTGAATCTTTTCATAATAACTTGTAAACGCCACTGATAAAGAATTCCACTTACCATTAAACTAATGATGAGAGCAATCCAATAGGAGTACGCACCTAAACTAGTCGAATAATCAAGATATAAGCCAAGCGGAATCCCAACACCCCAGTATCCAAGAAGACCAAGGCAAAAAGGAACAATCGTATCCTTGTAACCTCGTAAAATCCCTTGTAATGGTGCCGCAAATGTATCAGCTAACTGGAAGAATAAGCTATAGGTCATAAAAGAAGCTGTTAGTTGGATAAATTCTGGATCATGACCATAGAGACTGGCAACATTTTCTCTAAAAACATACAGAAAAGAAAGTGTTAAAACTGCAAACACCATAGCTGTTAAACGACCAATATGGATATACTGTTTAGCATCGTCTAACCGTTTAGCTCCTACCTCATAAGAAATCACAATGGCCATTGCTGTTGAAATGCTCATAGGAAAAGCGTACATGAGAGATGAAAAGTTCATGGCAGACTGATGACTAGCTATTATCAATGATGAAAACTTCGCCATAATCAATCCTACTGCTGAAAAAATAGCAACCTCTGCAAATACAGTTCCACCAATAGGTAACCCCAGTTTTATCGCTTCTTTTATTTTATTCTTGTCTAAAGGTAATCGGTTCTCTAGATGAAGTTCTTTTAGTTTTTCTTGTTTGAAAAGAACGAATATAGAAATTAGCAACAAAGCCCAGTACGCAAGGGAAGTCCCCAGACCTGCTCCTGCACCTCCTAACTCAGGAAAACCAAAAGCTCCATATATTAGTAAATAGTTAAATCCACTATTTAAAGGAAGTAAAAGAAGCATAAGATACATAGACAACTTTGTCAGTCCTAGCGTATCAAGTAGCGATCGAATAACACTAAAAAGCAAAAGTGGAATAATACCGATGGCTAGGAGCCACAGATAACGTATGGCAACACTGGATACAGCCACTTCCAGCCCCATGAATTGTAAGACAATTGGTGCTAAAAAGAAAACCAAGCCAAAAAGTACGATAGATAAGGCTAAAGCCAAATAAAGAAATTGATAAAAATCCGAAGAAACTTCTTTCTTTTTTCCTTGTCCCAAATGGTGACCAATAATAGGGACCAAGGCTGAGACAATCCCTGTCAAAAAGGTAAAGAAAGGATTCCATAAACTAGTTGCAATGGAAACACCCGCTAGATCCAGTGTATTATATTGTCCCGTCATCGTGGTATCTACAAAAGATGCGGAAAAATTAGCGAATTGATAAATTAAAATAGGAAAGAAAATTTTTAAAAATAAGATGATTTTGTCTTTAATAGTTTCTGTTGTATGCATACCTACTCTTTCTACTCCTTTTCATCCAAGCCAAAAAGCTTTAAGCCATATTTTCTCAAGCTCAAAGGTGGATTACTAGCTTTTGATGTCGTGTGCCAACAATTACATGAGGCGCAATAATAGCTTCTAACCAAGCCACCATTATCATAGTCTACGGCGTGATCAGCTTTTTCCTTGGTTTCATACTGAATTTTAGCACGGTTAGCGGCTGGACAATATACTCCATGGCAAGCATTTCGTTTTCGACTTCTAAGTTTACGAAAATAATTCATCCACAAGCTCCTAATCTGCTTGATAAACGATATGTCCCTTACAGATAGTATATTTAACCTGCCCTTTTAATTGTTCACCAATGAATGGTGAATTAGCTGCTTTAGAAGCAAAATGCGTGTCTACGATTCGGTCAGCTTTATCATCGAAAATCGTAATATCAGCTGGCCCGTTTTCAGCTAAATAACCTGCTTCAAAATTATAAAGTTTTGCTGGATTGTAGGTCATTTTTTCTAGCAATTGCATTAAACTCAACTCGCCAGCTTCAACCAAGTAGGTTAAACCTAGTGACAAAGAAGTTTCCAAACCTGTCATACCTGATGGAGCTTTGGTAATATCCTCAACATTTTTTTCGTCAGCATGGTGAGGCGCGTGGTCAGTAGCAATGACAGAAATGACTCCAGATTTTAAACCTTCAATGACGGCGCGACGATCAGTCTCCAAACGAAGAGGTGGATTCATCTTAGCGTTACTTCCTTTAGTCAAAAGCAGAGCTTCAGTCCTAGAAAAATGCTGGGGTGCTACTTCTGCAGTTACGTTTGCTCCCATATTTTGAGCAAACTCCACAACTTTTACACTTTCTTCTTTTGACAAATGCTGAATATGAACATGAGCCTTAGTTGCATAGGCAATCATGACATCACGAGCAATCATAGCGTACTCTGCAACTCCTGTTGCACCGCAGATATGGAAATGTTCTTTAGCGATATTTTCGTTAAAACCTAGAGTACCATTTAAACCAGGATCTTCTTCGTGCAGACTGATAAAGGTGTTTAACTTTTTAGCCTCTTCCATGGCTTCCTTGACAACTTTACTACTTTCAAGAGGAATCCCGTCATCAGAAAAACCAACTGCCCCTGCTTCTAAAAGCGCCTTAAAGTCTGTCAAGTCTTGGCCATTAAAGTTCTTGGTAATAGTCGCAACCGTTTTGACGTTAATTTTTTCCTTGCCAGCAGACTGGAGAACTTCTTGCAAAGTTTCTACGTCCGAAATGGTTGGACTGGTATTAGCCATCATGACAACCGTTGTAAAACCACCTGCGGCAGCCGCTAGTGCCCCAGTATGGATGTCCTCCTTGTGTGTTTGGCCAGGTTCACGGAAATGAACATGGATATCCACCAAACCAGGCGCAACTACAAGACCAGTAGCATCTATTACTTGAGCACCTTCTTCCTGGATTTCAGGAGCGATTTGAACAATTTTCCCTTCATCAACCAAAACATCACAAACTTGATCCAAACCAGACTTTGGATCCATCACACGGCCGTTTTTGATTACTAACATAACTTTATTACTCCTTTATTCGTAGAAATCCACTTGGGTATCCAATAACTTATCACCATCATAAACAAATTTGGCTGAAAAGAAAGGCTTCCCCTCTAAGAGCCACTCGACAAAGGTGTGGTCTCCTTCCCAGGTTGGTTTGCTTAAAACTTCATCGTATGGAACCCATTCTAAGGTCCCTTCGTTACAGTCAATCAAATCACCCTCAAACTCTGTCACCTTAAATACATAGGTATACCAGTCTAGGTTCGGAGTGAATTCAGGAAAGGTGATCACTCCTTTTAATACTGGTTTTGCTTTTAGACCAGTTTCTTCTAAAATCTCACGAGCAGCACATTCTTGTGGAGTTTCTCCACGCTCTAACTTTCCACCTACACCGATCCATTTTCCTTCATGGACATCATTAGGCTTTTTATTGCGATGAAGCATGAGCAATTCTTTTCCATTATCAATGTAGCAAATTGTCGCTAGCTGAGGCATATTCTCTCCTTATCTAAGCCAATCGATTGGCTCTTGTCCTGTTTCTTTTAAGAATGCATTGACCTTAGAAAAAGGCTTAGAACCCCAAAATCCTCTGTAAACAGAAAGAGGACTTGGGTGGGCTGATTCGATAATCAAGTGCTGAGGATTTGTAACCAAGGACTTCTTCTTACGTGCATAAGCTCCCCAAAGTACAAAAACTACGGGTCTATCAATATTATTGACAACCTTGATCACAGCATCTGTAAAAGGTTCCCATATCTGCCCAGCATGACCATTTGCTTGACCAGCAGGAACCGTCAAGCAAGCATTGAGAAGCAAGACCCCCTGCTCGGCCCAAGTAGTCAAATCATGTGAATTCTTAACTCCAATATCATCTGCAAGTTCTTTCAAGATATTTTGCAAAGAAGGAGGTGCTGGAATAGAATCTGGAACTGAAAAACTCAAGCCCTGAGCTTGACCAGTCCCATGATAGGGATCTTGGCCTAGAATCACCACCTTAACCTCTTCCAGAGGAGTTGTTATAAGAGCCTGAAAAACCTTTTCTTTAGGAGGATATACAGTTCCTTGGGCATAAACCTGCTCCATAAAGTGATTGATTTTCCCAAAATAACCCTCAGGTAATTGCTCTTTAATCAAAGCATGCCAAGACGAGTGTTCCATAGTCAACTCCTTCGTTTATACTGCCTCTATTATAGCAAAAAGTGGCTATCTAAACCACTTTTAAAAGTATCTATTGAGATTTGAGAAGTTTTATAGAGAATTTATACTAAAGAGCCTTTATTCACCACCTTTTCTCGTGTTAGAAAGGATAAATTCTTTGTCGATTTCATCAATAATCAATTCTGTTCGAGTATTTAGTTTTTCATCAAATTTTTTATTCAATTCCTTTACAACGCTTATCTTAAACTCATCACTTGATTTTTGTTTATAGTAATCAAATCCTCCAGAAGCCGCGCTACAGCAACTCCCCCAATCTGAAAGATAGCCTATAATTTCAAAAACACTATCATTGTATTTTTCAAATTTTTTAGTTGCTGTACTTTTTAGATATCCTGAAATACAATTTACAAAAGAGTAGTAATACTTAGAGTCACGAAATGAATTGTATTCTGCACTATGAAAACTTGGATCGAGAATTCGTGCTGATCGCACATCTTTCATGGTGGGTTTTGTGGGCATTTTAATATCAGTCTGCAGATAAGCATAATAGGTTTCCTTATCAAAGAAAGCTCCATCTACTGCTATCAAAGCACCGTACATGCCATCTTCATACTGAAAAACCATCACAGCACCGTTCCTATATTTGCTTTCTACAGGAACAGGCGGAGCAATTCTCTTTTTGGGATTTTCTTTTTTTACACTAATTTTTTCTAAGAACTTTTCTAGATTTTCACTTCTTTGTTCTAAAAATTCACTATCTGCTCCCAATTCTTGGGCAAGTTCTAAATCCTCTTTGTTGAGAATGATTTTTTTAATTTCAAGCAAGAATTCGTCATCTAATTGCCCAACTTCCCATAAACAGTGTGCTAAGGCGAACAAGACATCATACATATCGTCATCGTATAAATCCGACGTCAAGTCATTTTTAATTGTATTTGCATCTTCACTTCGATTGTATCTTTCAAAAAATTCTTCTTTAATATCTAAGGAGGTGTCATTTCCAAAAATCGTTGCATCCCATGTTCCCATAATTCGAGACTCCTATCTACTTTTAAACAATTCTAAATATTTTGTAAAGTTATGCTGACAACAAACTAGATTAAATCTCCCCTTATCCAGAGATAAGGAGAGATTACTAAAACTATACTTAAGCACATCTTAAAGATTAATTTTCTATTATTTGACTTTCACCCAATAAATAAACTATTTAACAATCAAATAATGTGCGTCTTTTATCTTATATTTTTCTAGATTGATAATGGTTTGTTTCTTATCAACAATATCATATTTAACCAGAGAATCATTAAATAAAAAATAATAGATGTTGTTTTTAAATGTAAAATAAGGTGCAATATATTGCTCTGTACTAAAGCCGTCCAGATGAATAATATCTTTTTCTAAATTGTCTAGATTGACTGTAGTAAAGGAAAATTCACCATTATACATTCCCTCATTCTCTATAATCAATTGGTTATTTTTAGCATCATAGTGAATATTTGTTGGATACTTATCAGGAATATCGATATAATTCTTGTTTTGACTCTTTAAATCAAAAACCAATAATTTATTTCCTGACTTATATTCCCCATTAGAATTACGTCCATCAAGTGATTCCACAATATACAAGACATCACCTACATTAACCATTCTCATATATGCTGATGTTTCGTTTAGATTATATTTTTCCACGATGTTGAACTCTTTATCCATTTTCCAAATTTCGACATTAGGAACTTGAGTAGATAAATCCAATGTGCTTACAAGTAAGTATAAATAATTATCTATAATAACAAACTGTTGACTGGCATTTAGTTGACCATCATTTTTCATGGTAACATTAGTGACAACCTCTAAATTGTTATCATATTTATAAAATTCAATTCTATCTGTAAAGACAGCAGTTGCATATAAATAATCCCCATCTGTTATGGATGCGTAAGCATCATTTCCTTCTGCTAATTTAAATGTTTCACTTAAATTTTCCTTATTAATTCTAGATACATATCTTTTTAGACCTGAGGTATCTTTTGTTTTTGCAGTTGAATAGGATCCTGCTTCCGAAAAACTTTCTGCCCAATAGATATATTTTTCTTTTCTGGCTATATTACCCTTGAACTCATTTAAATCATAATCATCAAATACAGCTATTTTATCGCTATCCCAGATAGCCATTTTATAATCATCTACCGAATTTACCTTATTTGACTGACAGGCACTTAGAGAAATAAGGCAGCAACAAGCACTTATAATCATCAACATGAAGTTCATGGCTCTTTTATTTCTTTTCAATATCATACTGATTTGCTCCTATATCGTTTGTTTCTACCAATTAAGACGTTCAAACAGATGAATAGAGAATTTATTGACTAGTTTAGATGCTTCTTTTTAATACCTGCTTGATTAACTGTACTACCAATTTGATATCCATATACAACTTAACGGTAGATGACAATCACAATATTCTTATCATTATATCCTAGTATGATTTATTATATCAAAAAAATAAAACGTTTTCAAAAAATACCAAAATTTCTTGCACTCCATGCTCCAAGTTTTCTAGAATCTTTTATATTTTGTGATTTTTAAAGGAGCCCCAAGCAATCAAGCAGCGCCTGATAAGAGTCGACTTCATAAGTTGGCTGAGCTTGTGTCTTATTTTCCAGATGTTGAGGATTGTACCAGATGGTATCGATGCCAGCATTATTTCCACCTTGAATATCAGCTGACAAAGAATCACCAATCATAAGGGTCTGATTTTTATCAAAATTAGGGATACGAGTTCCAATTTTTTCATAAAATTCAGCATCTGGTTTTTGGGTATGGAGTTGCTCAGAAATGAAGATTTCCTTGAAAAATGGCGCAATACCAGATTGTTCCAAACGACCTGTCTGAATATAGGTGATTCCATTTGTTGCAGCATAGAGCTCATAACCCTGACTTATCAATTTTCTTAATAAATCTTCGACACCTGGGAAAGTCTGTCCCTGTTTTGATAGGAAAAACTGGTAGCGCTCTGCTAAGTAAGCCCCATCTTTTTCAATACCAAAGTGAGCAAATAATTTTGCAAAACGTGTGTTAATTAACTCAGCCTTTGTAATTTTTTTCTGTTCCAAATCCTTCCAAAGAGCCTTGTTCATTGGTACATAGTAATCTTTATAGGCTTGTATATCCTCTACTCCTTCTTCTTTTAGGAGTTGCGATAAGGCAATATCTTCTGCAGCATCAAAATCGAGTAAGGTGTGGTCGAGGTCGAAGAGTAAATACTTATATTTCAAATCTAAATGCTCCTTTCTGAACATTAAGTGAGTAAAAAATAAATAGTCATTCAAAAGATTGCAGGAGCTAATTTCTATTGAACTGGCAGTATTGACTATGGTCTCAACTAGGTCTTTGGGTATCTATAGGTTTGATCTATAAACTTCACCGAGTATTAACAAAAGCCGATATTCCTATCACCTTTTAATAACCAGTTTGAATTCTTCCTACTTGAAAAGCTCCTTTAACAGAAAAGGAGCTATCTTGTATTTTATTGGTGTACAGCTTGTGCTGCTGTGATTAGAGTAAGTTTGAAGACGTCATCTGAATTACATCCACGAGAAAGGTCATTAACTGGTTTGTTCAAACCTTGCAATACTGGACCAACCGCTGCAAAGCCACCGAGACGTTCTGCCATCTTGTAGCCAATATTTCCTGCTTCGATACCTGGGAAGATAAAGACGTTTGCTTGTCCAGCAACCTTGCTTCCTGGTGCCTTGAGAGCAGCTGTTTCTGGAACGAAGGCAGCATCAAATTGTAATTCCCCATCGATTTCAAGGTCAGGACGCAAGTCGTGAGCAATCTTAGTTGCTTCAACAACTTTATCTACGCTTTCACCAAAACCTGAACCTTTAGTTGAATAGCTTAGCATAGCAATTTTTGGTTCGATACCGAACATCTTAGCTGTAATTGCAGAGTTAATCGCAATCTCTGCCAAAGCTTCAGCGTTAGGATTGATATTGATGGCACAGTCACCAAAGAGGTAACGCTCAGTACCACGAACCATGAGAAAGGCACCTGAAGTACGGCTAACATTCGGACGAGTTTTAATGATTTGAAGGGCTGGGCGAACAGTTGCCGCAGTAGAGTGAATAGCTCCTGAAACCATACCATCGACTAAGCCCATGTATACCAACATAACACCAAAATAGTTAACGTCATTGATGAGCACTTCTCTCGCTTCCTCTTCAGTCATTTTTCCTTTACGACGTTCTACAAGTGATGCTACCATTTCTTCAAATTGAGGATAATGTGCTGGGTCAATTACTTCATAACCATCCATGATTCCTTCAATTTCAAGATAGATTTTAATTTTATCAGGATTTCCTAGTAGGACAGGGATAACTTCTGTTTCTTTTACGATGCGTTTTGTAGCTTGAAGAATACGTGGTTCTTCACCTTCTGGCAAGACAATACGTGCATTTTTACCAACTAGGTTGGCTTTTAAACTTTCAAAAACTTCCATGAGTTTTGACTCCTTTTAAGATAAATTATTATTTGATAACTGAGTTATAAGAGTGTTGAAATCATCCGGCAGTGGACTTTCCATCTCCAACTGCTCTTCAAGAAAAGGATGATAAAACGATAAGTAATGGCAATGCAGAGCTTGACGCTCTATGCCATGTTCAAGACTACCACCATAGAGGTCATCGCCAAGCAAAGGGAAACCGATATGGGAGAAATGAACACGAATCTGGTGTGTCCTTCCCGTATGTAGTCGAATATCAACTAGATGAATATTGCCATAAGACTCCACTATTCGATAGGAAGTATGGGCATATTTACCACCTTTTGCCACTCGTCTAGTGATAATGGAATCTTCGTCACGGGCAATCGGGGCAATAATTTCACCTTGAGGTTCCAGAAAACCATCTCCTTTAACCAGAGCAAAATAGCGCTTTTCAATGGCTTTCTTTTGCAACTGCTTGTCTAGTCTAGCATGAGCATAACCATGTTTAGCAAAAAGCATGAGACCCGAAGTATCGCGATCTAGTCTGGTTACAATGTGAACCTGCTGATTTTCATAGTTCTGTTTCACATAGTAGCCCTTGATAAAGTTGGCAATGGTATTGGAATGATTGACACTAGGAATCGAGGCCACACCAAAGGGTTTGTTTAGAATTAAGAAATGATCATCTTCAAACAGAATATCCAGTGGATAATCAATTGCTTCCAGTGTCTCAAAACCTTCCTCAGGAGGAATGTCGATGACAACCACATCCCCTATATCTAAGAGATAGGTTGCATTTTGTGGATGACCGTTTACGCGAATATCTCCACCTCGAAACTTGATTTTGGCCAGCAAACCTTTAGAGACTTCATGCTTTTTCAGAAAAGTCTTTACCTTGACGTGTTCGTCAGCAATAAATTCAAACCTCATTCATCCACCTCACCAATAAAGGCATCTTTGACACGATTCCAAAAACTAGTATGGCTTGGTGTTGCTACAAAATGAATCTTATGATGGTCTATCTGGTATTCTATTCTTTCAATATTACGGTAAGAATAAATGCTATTGTCAACAGAAATCGTATGATAGTCATTACGAGTTGGTATCAATTCTATCTTATCCTTCTTAGGCACAATGATAGAAGAACCTAAGGTTCTGTAGACACGATTGTTAAGACTCGCAATTTCTGTCAATTGTAGGGCCTCAATAGTAGGATGTAAAACAGCTCCACCAAGAGATTTGTTATAGGCTGTACTCCCGGTTGGCGTCGATACCGTCAGGCCATCTCCTCTAAAACGTTCAAATGGCACTTGGTTAATGATAATATCGGCAACCATAGTCCTATCAGCTCTCCGAATGCTAGCCTCATTCAAAGCTCGGAAAATTTTCACTTCTCCATTTTCCAAAAATATCTTTACATTTAACAGCGGGTAAGACACACGAGCCCCAGTATCCAACTGTAGATTAGTAAGCAGTTGATCTAGTTCAAAATCACGGTAATCCGTATAGAAGCCTAAATGACCTGTGTGAACACCAACGAAGCGAACCTTATCCAGCTGGTCTTCATACTTGTGAAAAGCAGACAAAAGCATCCCATCCCCACCTATGGAAATCACGATATCGGGATGTTTATCATTTAATATAAAGTTATTCTTTTTAAGTCGATCTCTTAATTCATATAAGACTCTTTGACTTTGAGGTTTGCGATTAGCGATTAGATCAATTCGTTTACCTGTATTCTTCATCGGTATCGTCACTATTACCTACCCCGTCATTTAACTTTCTATGCAATGGATCAAAGAGTGCCTGTGCTTCCTGGATATCATCACGAATTTTACTCATTTCTTCATCCAATTGGTGAGATATCCTTGCTGTGATTTCCAGACGTTTCTTAATTTCTTCTGGAAAATCCCCTTGATATTTATAATTTAGAGAATGCTCGATGGTAGCCCAAAAATTCATAGCCAAGGTACGAATCTGAATCTCCACCAGAATCGTTCTTGCCCCCTTGATCGTATCAACTGTATACTCAATAATCAAATGGTAAGAACGATAGCCTGAAGCCTTTCGATGAGTAATGTAGTCACGTTCTTGTACCACTCTCATGTCTTGCCTCTTACGAAGGATGGCAACAACCTCGCTCACGTCATCTACAAATTGAACCATGACGCGTAAACCTGCAATATCTTGCAAGTCCTGTTCCAACGTATCGTATCCAATCCCTCGACGAGCCATTTTTTCTTTTATACTTTCGATCGGTTTGACTCGACCAGTTACAAACTCAATTGGAGAATGTTTATTTTGTTTGCGATATTGTTTTCGAATACCTCGGAGTTTTATCTTCAGCTCTCCGACAGCCTGAATGTAAGGATCTAAAAATTCTTCCCATTCTGTAATCATATATCTTTTTCATCCAATTCTCTATACACTTCGATTTATCTAGCTTTTGATTTTCTAGGAAAAATCTTATACAATAAATACAATGCTTATTATACCATACAATCGCTTTCAAAGATAAGGAAAAAGTAAAAAAAATGAAACATTTAGAAATTGAAATGAAAACACTTCTAATCAAGGATGAATATCAAAGATTGCAGGAGCACTTTTCAGGAGTCACACCTATTACACAAAAAAATTACTACCTAGACACGCCTGATTTTTACCTTCGCAAACATAAAATCGCTATGCGCATTCGTACTTTTGAAAATAGCGCTGAATTGACCATAAAAATCCCACAAAAAGTTGGAAATATGGAGTACAATCAAGATCTCAGTCTTGAGGAAGCAAACCATTGTCTTAAAGAATGTAAACTTCCACAAGGAATGATTCTTGACGAATTGACTAGCCGTGGACTTTCAACCAGTGGCTGGGTAGTTTTAGGTTGCCTAACTACTGTTCGTTACGAAAAGCAAACTCCGATCGGACTCATGGCACTTGATCAGAGCCAATACTTTGATATTGTTGACTATGAGCTTGAATTAGAAGTGGAAGATGGCAACCAAGGAAGTCTTGACTTCCAAGAATTTTTACAAGACAATGAAATCCATTACAAAAAAGCTCCCTCAAAATTGGTTCGTTTTATAGAAAATATGAAAAAATACTGAAATAATCTTCTTTTTTTGATAAAATAAAAGGGATGAAAAATAATAGAATCTGTTGTAGAGAGCATTTATCACTAAAAGTGTTTCACTACAGCGATTCACTTAGTTTAAAGAGGACGGTTTATCGATGTCAGATACAAAAAACATGAAACTTTTCGCACTATCTTCCAACCAGGAAATTGCTCAAAGAATCGCAGATGCTGCAGGTGTTCCACTTGGAAAAGTATCTTCACGCCAATTTTCAGATGGTGAAATCCAAGTTAACATCGAAGAAAGTGTTCGTGGATATGATGTTTATATCATCCAATCAACTAGTTATCCAGTAAATAACCACTTGATGGAACTCTTGATTATGGTTGATGCTTGTGTTCGCGCTAGTGCTAATACTATTAACGTTGTACTTCCATACTTCGGCTACGCTCGCCAAGATCGTATCGCTTCTTCACGCGAACCACTTACTGCAAAACTGGTTGCAAATATGTTGGTCAAAGCCGGAGTTAGTCGTGTATTGACACTTGACCTCCATGCCGTTCAGGTTCAAGGATTCTTTGACATTCCTGTAGATAACCTCTACACAATCCCGCTTTTTGCCAAACACTACTGCGATAAAGGTTTGACTGGTTCAGATGTGGTTGTTGTCAGTCCTAAAAACTCTGGTGTAAAACGTGCTCGTAGTCTTGCAGAATACCTAGATGCTCCAATTGCCATCATTGATTATGCACAAGATGATTCTGAACGCAGTCAAGGTTACATTATCGGGGAGGTTGAAGGTAAGAAAGCAATCTTAATCGATGACATTCTGAATACTGGCCGTACCTTCTCTGAAGCTGCTAAAATCTTAGAACGTGACGGTGCAACTGAAATCTATGCAGTTTCAAGTCATGGACTATTCGTTAACGGTGCTGCAGAGTTATTAGATGCAACAAATATCAAGGAAATCTTGGTTACAGATTCTGTTGTGACAGAAAGTAGAAAACCTAAAAACGTACAATACATCACTGCTAGTGAATTGATTGGTGATGCTATGGTTCGTATTCATGAAAGAAAACCAGTTAGTCCACTATTTAAATAGAAATTAGGTGAGTTTTTGATTTATTTGGATAATGCTGCAACGACTCCGATGTCTTCAGTAGCTATCTCAGCAATGACTCAAGTCATGCAAGAAACTTATGGCAACCCTTCTAGTATTCATGGCCATGGGCGTCAAGCAGGTAAACTATTACGAGAAGCTCGTCAAGAACTAGCAAGTTTACTAGGAACAAAGCCACAACATATATTCTTTACCACTGGTGGTACTGAAAGCAATAATACTGCTATCATCGGCTACTGCCTTCGCCATCAAAATCGTGGGAAGCACATTATCACTACTGCGATTGAGCACCATGCTGTTCTAGAACCCATCAAATACTTGGTTGAAAATTTCGGTTTTGAAGTGACTATTTTACAGCCTGAACATCAAGAAATCACTGCAGACCAAGTCAAAAATGCACTGCGTGAAGATACCATTCTTGTTTCTACTATGTTTGCCAACAATGAAACTGGTACACTGTTACCTATTGCTGAAATTGGTGAGGTTCTAAAAAATCATCCAGCCGTCTATCATGTCGATGCAGTTCAGGCAATCGGTAAATTAGAGATACTTCCCGAAGAATTGGGAATTGATTTTCTCAGTGCTTCTGCACACAAATTTTATGGTCCAAAAGGAGTTGGTTTTCTCTATGCTGCATCTACAGATTTTGATTCCTACCTTCATGGTGGTGATCAAGAGCAGAAAAAAAGAGCAGGAACAGAAAATCTTCCTGCCATTGTAGGAATGGTAGCAGCTCTAAAGGATGATCTTGAAAACCAAGCACAAAACTTTAAAAAAGTTCAACAACTAAAAGACACCTTCTTAAAGGAAATGGCTGAGACAGACTATTACCTCAATCAAGGGAAAGATCAGCTACCTTATGTCCTTAATATTGGATTTCCAGGTCAACGAAATGATCTACTACTTCTTCGTCTGGATCTTGAAGGGATTTCTATTTCAACTGGTTCTGCTTGTACTGCAGGTGTCGTTCAGGTTAGTCATGTTCTTCAGGCTTTCTACGGAGAAGACTCTCCTCGCTTACACGAATCCGTTCGCGTCAGCATTTCACCTCAAAATACAGAGCAAGAAATGATCACTCTCGCACAAACTCTAAAAGAAATCATTGGAGGATAACTCAATGGCATTCGAAAAAACTATTAGTCTCAAAAATTGCCGTTACGATTACACACTTAGCCCAACTGTCAAAAAGTTTACTCTAAAAGATAACACTTTTTTTGAAACAAAGGTTGGTAACTATGAACTAACACGCCTTCTTGAGAAGGTTCCAAATAGTGGGGAAGGTTTCCAACTTAAGATTATTATCAACAAAGACTTAACAGGTGCAAAAATCAACATCACTGATAAATTTGGTCTGCGTTTGGTTGATATCTTTAAGTCAGAAGAAACTCATATCCACCAAGAGAAATTCTACTTCTTGATGGACAGTCTTGTTGAACGTGGTGTCTTCACTAAAAGTGAAAGATAGAAGGTCCCTATGTTTCGATTAACCTATAAGGATACCTATCAAGTCGATCGCCTTTTAGAATACGAAGATTACGAAGCACTCATGCTGTCACTTTCAGGATGTGTGACTCTTCCAGATACGACCGTCATTACTTCTCTTACCTATAAGGGAAAAGAAATCTATCAAGGTCTTCTGGGAGATCTCTATCGTTTTCTATTTCACTATGATTTTACAAAGATAAACTAAGATTTTCTTAGTTTTTTCTTGTTTTTGTTGATTTTTTCACAATCTTTCTATAAAATAGTAGTTAGAAAGGTTGTGATTTTGTGAAAGAAAAACAGTCCACTATTCCTAAAGCAACAGCAAAGAGACTTTCTCTTTATTATCGTATCTTTAAAAGATTTCATGCAGAAAAAATTGAAAGAGCCAACTCAAAACAAATTGCCGAGGCCATTGGTATTGACTCTGCTACTGTTAGACGAGATTTTTCCTACTTTGGTGAACTTGGTCGCCGTGGATTTGGCTACGATGTCAAAAAACTAATGACGTTTTTTGCTGATCTTCTAAATGATAATTCTATTACAAATGTTATGTTGGTGGGTATTGGTAATATGGGGCATGCACTCCTTCACTACCGTTTCCACGAACGAAACAAAATGAAAATCATTATGGCTTTTGATTTGGATGATCATCCTGAAGTTGGGACAAAAACTCCTGATGGAATCCCAATTTATGGAATTTCCCAAATCAAGGATAAAATAAAGAATGCAGATGTTAAAACTGCAATCTTAACAGTTCCGAGTGTCAAATCACAAGAAGTAGCTAATCTCCTTGTCGAAGCAGGTATTAAAGGAATTTTAAGCTTTTCACCCGTTCATCTCCAACTTCCAAAAGATGTGGTAGCTCAGTATGTAGATTTAACTAGTGAATTGCAAACTCTCCTCTATTTCATGAGAAAAGAGGATTAGAAAGCGAAAGCATTTATGAAAAAACCAGTTATTGGGATTACAGGAAACGAAAAAGCTCATCCTGATGATGAGCTTATGATGAGCTATGCTGCGAAAGGCTTTGTTGAAGGAGTCAAGGAAGCTGGGGGAATTCCCATTATCCTACCAATTGGTGATCAAGAAATGGCTAGTTACTACATTGACTTGATTGATAAACTCATTTTAACAGGTGGACAAAATGTCGATCCAAAGTTCTACGGTGAGCCTAAAACAATCGATAGTGATGACTACTACCTTCAACGCGATATTTTTGAGTTAGCACTCATTGAAGAAGCAATCAAACAAAAGAAACCAATTTTTTCTGTTTGTCGAGGCACTCAGCTCTTTAATGTGGCTATGGGAGGAACTCTTTATCAAGATATTGAAGACCATTGGCAGGATACTTCAGCCGAGTATACAACTCAACGTTTAGTCACCGAGCCTGATACTATTCTTCGAGAAATCTATGGAGAAATCTCCCATATCAACTCTTTCCACCATCAGAGTATTAAGGACCTAGCTCCAAATCTCAAGGTTGTAGCTCATGATCCTAAAGATGGAATTATCGAGGCTGTTACAACAACGGATGGTTTTCCTTACCTCGGTGTTCAATGGCATCCAGAATTTCTCTTTGAAAATCGCCCCAAAGATAAAACACTTTTCGACTATGTCGTCAATGAATTGTAAAAACCTGTATCATATACAGGTTTTTTACACCAGATCCGTCTTCTCACGGTAACTAAAATAATCGGAATGTGAGACGATAAGATGATCCAATAAGACCAACCCCATTAATTCGCAGGCTTCTTTAACAAGCTTCGTAACATGGTCATCATTTCTACTCGGCATGACAGCACCAGATGGATGATTATGAACCAGAATCACAGATGTTGCCATATGCTTCAAAGCATAGTGGAGAATTTCCCTTGGTTCAGCAATACTTCTAGTAGCTGAGCCGATAAAAATGGTTTGCTGATGAATGATTTGATTTTGAGTATTCAGATAGAGCGCCACCAGGTGCTCTTGTTTTTTATCTCCCAGTTCAGCTTGCATCTTTTTAGCCAGTCTTTGACTACTGAGGATACTCTCTGCCTCAATGGTTTCTTGTTTATGAATACGATGGCCCAATTCAATCATGGCTTGCAATTCAATAGCTTTTACTCTACCTATACCTGATAAACTCTGTAGTTCTTGCAAGGTCATTTTTTTCAAATCAGTTAAGCAATTTAATTGATTCAATACTTTTTGAGCGATTTCAAAAACAGTAGATTGACGAGTTCCTGTTCTAAGTAAAATAGCTAGTAATTCCTGATTACTCAAACTCTCTACTCCTTCTGTCACCAGCCGTTCTCGTGGTAAGAGCGAATCTTGTTGAAAAGAAATACTATACATAAAAATCCTCCTCACTTAATTATTCGTGAGAAGGATGGTAAACCAGATAAAATTTATCTATTTTTAAATATTTTCAAGAGCAAGACGCAAATCTTCAATCAAATCATCAACATTTTCAAGACCAATTGATAGACGGATTTGATTTTTAGTTACCCCTGCTGCTTCTAGATCTGAATCAGACAACTGGGCATGAGTTGTAGTTGCTGGATGAACGACTAATGATTTTGCATCTGCTACGTTGGCAAGGTTTGAAAAGATTTCTAAGCTATCAATCACCTTACGCGCTTCTGCTTCTCCACCCTTAACGTGGAAGGTAAAGATAGAACCTACACCTTTTGGTAGGTATTTTTCAGCCAAGGCATGGTAAGGGCTATCAGCTAATTTTGGATAGTTAACTTTTTCAACCTTTGGATGCTTCACAAGGAAATCAACGATTTTTTCAGCGTTTTGAACATGGCGTTCTACACGGAGAGAAAGTGTTTCAAGACCTTGCAAGAGCAAGAATGAGTTAAATGGTGAAAGGGCAGCTCCCATATCGCGAAGCAATTGAACACGAGCAGCAACGATAAAAGCTGCAGCACCAACATCACGAGTATAGCTGATATTGTGGTAGCTTGGATCTTCTTCGACTAATTGAGGGAATTTCCCTGAAGCTACCCAGTCAAACTTCCCACTATCAACAATAACACCACCAATAGTTGTACCGTGTCCACCGATAAACTTAGTTGCTGAGTGAACCGCAATGTCAACACCATGAGAAAAGACATTGATGAGGTAAGGTGTTGCAAAAGTATTGTCAGTAACCAATGGAATCTGGTGTTTATGAGCAATTTCAGCAATCTTTTCAATATCAGGAATGTTGATAACTGGATTACCCAAAGTCTCGATCAAAACAAGTTTGGTATTATCTTTAATAGCTACCTCTACTTCTTCTAGATTATCGATATCTACAAATGTTGTGGTAATTCCATATCGAGGAAGGGTTTCCTTCAAAAGGTTAAAGGTACCACCGTAGATAGTTGAAGCTGCAACAACATGATCACCTGCGTGAGCAAGTCCAAGAATAGTATAAGTAAGAGCTGCCATCCCAGATGCTGTGGCAAGAGCACCAACACCACCTTCAAGAGCTGCAATACGCTCTTCAAAGGCTGAAGTTGTTGGGTTTGTGATACGAGTATAGATATTACCAGCCTTCTGAAGTGCAAAAAGTTCTGCACCTTCTTGTGTATCTTCAAAGACAAAGGATGTTGTTTGGTAAATTGGTACAGCACGAGACTTGGTAGTAGCGTCTACCACTTGTCCTGCATGCAATTGAAGAGTTTCAAATTTAAATTCGCGAGTCATCATCAGACCTCCAAAGATTTCATTAGGTTCATTGTATCACCTATTACACTAGGTTACAAATACAACTTTGTTATATATTGGCATAAGCAATAGCTATGGCTATGCCCGATTGAGATAAATAGCAATCTTTTATTAGAATTGTAGAACTTTTTTCAGATAGTTAAAAATGTTTGTTTTCACTTCTCCTATACTTTATACTAGATATAAAGGAGAATACTATGACAGAAAATAAACATGAAATAGATACAAACTTTGCTGGTCGTTTAAATATCCTACGTGCTGGTGTTCTTGGAGCTAATGACGGGATTATTTCCATTGCAGGTGTTGTTATCGGGGTTGCCAGTGCAACCAGCAATATCTGGATTATCTTTCTCTCAGGTTTAGCAGCAATCTTAGCAGGTGCATTTTCTATGGCTGGAGGCGAGTATGTCTCTGTATCTACTCAAAAAGACACTGAGGAAGCCGCTGTAGCGCGTGAACAATTACTTTTGGATAAGGATCTCGAAGCTGCAAAAAAATCCCTCTATGCTGCTTATCTTCAAAATGGTGAGTGTGAAACTTCAGCTCAACTTTTAGTCAATAAAGCCTTTCTAAAAAATCCACTCAAGGCTTTGGTTGAAGAAAAATACGGAATAGAGTATGAAGAGTTTACCAATCCTTGGCATGCTGCTGCATCTAGCTTTATTGCCTTCGTACTTGGTAGCCTACCACCAATGCTTTCGATTATTATTTTCCCAAGCGAATACAGAATCCCTGCTACTGTTGTTATTGTAGCAATTTCTCTATTAGTTACTGGCTACACCAGTGCTAAACTTGGAAAAGCACCAACCAAAACAGCTATGATTCGTAACCTTTGTATCGGTTTGTTGACCATGGGAGTTACCTATCTATTCGGACAGTTGTTTAGTATTTAAAAAAGATACCGAGCGGTATCTTTTTTTATCCAAACATAAACAATTAAGTAAAACTACCAAAACCAACCTATATTATCATTAATTGGTTCAGCCTCTTTTATCTTACATTTTTGTAAGATTGAGGAATTTTTTTGAAAATGGCTACTATAAGAAGTCCTGTCATTGCTTGTTTTATTCTTAAAAAAATAGTAAAATTAAGTTATGAAAAGGCTTTCTTTAACATCTTGTAAAAGAATTGGCTTTCTGCTAATTTTTTTTAAAGGTGCTAAACTATCATTCGTATCACTGCTATAAGGAGGGAGGTTCAGCTTCCTCTTTTTTAGAAAGAGGTTCCTATGAAACGTGTTTTTCTCTTCATCAGCAATCTTCTTTTAACTTTCTTCCTCATTGCCACTCTGTCCTTTTGGAAAGACTCTCTTCCACAAATCCTGTTCCCAGGTGCAGCAGTATTAAGCGGGCAAGCAGATTATTCTACCGTTAAGGAAAAATTAAATAGTCTTGCTAAAGAACATAATAGTCTTATCGCAAGAACCATTTGGGAAGTAGATAGTGATGGAAAATCAAGAACTCTCTACGAAGCTTTTGGAGATGGGCAACTCCCAGACTGGATGCCTCCAGCAAGTCAAGAAAGCATTCACAAGAGCGATCTTCTCAACAACTACAATATTATCAGCGGATCCCTAACTAGTCAAGAATTGGCTACTCATCTGAAAGAACTTGGACTAGAAAAAGCGAATGCATTTGAAAATGACAGAGTATCCTTCGTACTGGCCATCTTTACCCAACCTGATCAGCTCATCAGTATGTTAATCTTTTTGCTGACTTTCTTAGCTTTAATTGTTATCGGTCAGATTCAATCTCTTTCTCAGTCAGGGATTAGATTGATTTCTGGAGAGCGGCTGAGCTATCTCTTCTTTCGTTCTCTCGCAAGAGACGGACTTGATATCCTTCTTTTTGGTCTACCTGCTTTGCTGATAGCATGTATCTTGCTCATTTCCTTGGGATATCCTTATGAAGTTCAGACTTTTCTAGGAATACTTTTTATTCTTTACAATAGCCTACTTCTCTTACTTAGTCTTCTAATTGCCTTTCTTTTTACCATTTCTTTAAAAAAAGTCCATCTCCTCTCTATCATCAAAGGAAAATTACCAATCAAGTCAATTCTACGCATTCTCTACTTTGGTCAGGTACTTGCCATTCTACTGGTTATTGTAGGATTTGGACGTATGTCTACTTACTATCATATACTTGAGAAAAATGAGGCTGGACAAGCTACTTGGGAACAACGCTCCAATGTTGTTACTCTTAAAACAGGGCGTTCCAGTCAGATGAAAAATTTAGATGAACTGCAGACAAATGCTGATAAATGGTTTGACTTTATTCAATATTCTTTAGAAAATGGAAATGCCTTTCTAGTCAAACATAATCTCGCTATTCAAGCTATAAAACATTCTCTTTCAACTCATAATGATTCTGAACAAAATCCCTATGACTTGGAAGGGAAAAATATTCTCTATGTAACACCTGACTACTTCAAAAAAGAAGGTATAGAGTTAACATCAGAAACCTTTAAAAAAATCAATAATCTAAAAGATGGACAGGTTCTTGTAATACTACCTCAAGAACAAAAGAAAAATGAGGAACAAATAAAACAAAACATACAAGAAGATTTAACTAATCAATTATACAGTAGTGATACAAAGCATAGAGTCGAAGTTAGTATAACTTATACTGATCAAAAAAAAGATGTATTCATTTATAATACCACCCATATCGCTTATGATCAATGGTTATCAAATCCCATCTTTCTTGTGCTTTCTCCTAAAGCACTTGGTAAGGCTTCCTCCATCTTCTGGTTTACAAATCTAGAATATCTCTATTTTACAGACCTCCACCAGACACAAGAACTTTTGAAACACTATCAACTTGATCAAATGGTCTCAGGGCTATCGTCTGCTAGGGAAACCTATCTCCAGTTAAATCAAAAAATTAAAATCGAAATTTTTAGTAACTTAGCGAGTGCTATGTTTGCTATTTTGACTTCAATTTTGCTGTTTACAAGTTTAAATCTGCTCTATTTTGAAGCCTTTCGCAAAACCATATTCTTGAAAAAAATAGCAGGCTATTATTTCTTTGAATTACACAATAGATATATCACTTCTCAAATAGCAACTCTCTTTCTCGGAAGTGGTCTAGCTTTCATTATTTCTAAGAATATCTGGATTACCCTGATCCTATTTTTCAGCTTTTTAAGTTTAGCCGTTCTTCTATTGAAGATCTTTGATAAGAAGGAAAGCAAAACCTATGTTAGCATTATCAAAGGAGGATAGCATGATTGAATTGCAACATATTTGGAAACAATTTGGTTCTCGTATTATTTTTTCAGACTTGAATCTGAATTTTCAAAGTGGTATGGTGTATGCTTTGATAGGAGACAGTGGTTGTGGAAAAACCACTTTGCTCAATATGCTTGCAAAACTAGAGACTTTCGATAAAGGAGAAATAGTTTACAAAGGAAAGTCTTTGACTTCACTAAAAAATGAGGAATTTTATCGTAACGAACTAGGTTATCTCTTCCAGAATTTTGGACTATTAGAAAGTCAGACCATCCGAGAAAACCTTGAGCTAGGACTGATTGGTAAAAAGAAAAACAAAAAACAAGAGAAAGAGAGACTTCTTCTTCAAGCACTGCAAGCTGTCAGACTGGATTATCTAAGTCTCAACCAAAACATCTATGAATTATCTGGTGGTGAAGCTCAACGCATAGCACTTGCTAAGATTATCCTGAAAGACCCTCCCTTAATTCTAGCTGATGAGCCTACCGCCTCGCTAGACCCCAAAAATTCCAAGGAAATTATGGAAATTCTCCTTGAACTTCGTAATGCTAATAGAACAATTATCATCGCAACTCACAATCCTAGTATTTGGAAAATGGCTGATCAGGTAATTCGTCTTTCTAAATACGAACCAGAATATAATTAAATACCAAAATCCCTTGTGGTTATTTAGCCACAAGGGATTTTCAATCATTTATGCTACTTCTTTTAAGTATCATAGTGCAAATAATAAATATTTACTGTTAAATCTCACCAAAACCAACCTTCGTCATCATTGATTGGTTTGGCATCTTTGATCTTGCGTGGGCCTGTTCCATACATTTCAGCTTCAATATCTTCCTTTGTTGGCAAGATAGAGGCTAAGATGATGTAGATGATGATTCCAAGTCCGAAGTTTGCGATTGTAAAGATAGCAAAAATGAAGCGCACAAGGGTGACGTCAAGATCCCACTTATCAGATAGACCTGCAAGAACACCTGATATCATGCGATTTCTTCTCATTTTATAAAATTTTGTATTCATAATTTATTCCTCTTTCGGATTTCTTAATCTTAGTATAGCACTAAGCTAGATTTGCTACATCAGTCCTTAGGCCGATTTAACAAGAGGACCTTTCCTCGACAGAGACCACAACGATAACGCTTGGTATCGATTTTTCGCTTTCTTTGATAGATTTGCTGACAAGACTGACAAACATAGACTAAGCTTGGTTTTTGATTGGAACTTGACAAGGGAGGAACAAAGCGGAGACCGTCTACCTCTTTTAAAAGTTGCTTAAAGGCTAAATCTTTATGCTGATAGCCCTTGCCTTCAAAGTAAAGATGGTAATGGCAGAGCTCATGACGAACAATTTTACGAAAAACCTCTAAACCAAGTTCTTGATAAACTTTGGGATTAAAATCTAAATGCCCATCCTTAGGGAAAAAACGTCCACCTGTCGACCGTAGACGAGTATTCCACTGAGCTTGGTGTTTGAAAGGTTTTCCAAAATCTTCTATAGAAACCTGTTTAACGTAATCAGTTAGATTCATTTGGAGCTAGGAGCGACAGATTCACTTTTTCGCGGTCAGCATCGATTTTTTTAACCCAAACGGTTACCAAATCGCCAACCGATACTACTTGACTTGGATGTTTGATAAATTTCTTACTCATGTGAGAAATATGAATGAGACCATCCTCGTGAATACCAATATCAACAAAGGCACCGAAGTCAACGACGTTGCGCACAACTCCTTCAAGCTTTTGCCCAACTTGTAAGTCTTTGATATCCAAGACATCCTGGCGAAGAACTGGAGCGTCAAAAGAGTCACGGAAATCACGACCTGGTTTGAGAAGGTCTGCGATAATATCTTTAAGTGTTTCTTGACCAAGGTCTAGCTCTTGGGCCATTTCCTTGATTGAAATAGATTTGAGTTTGGCTTGCGCTTCTTCATTTAGGTCTTTAATGTCCAAACGTTTAAAGAGTTCCTTGACTGCAGCATAGTTTTCTGGGTGAACACCAGTATTGTCAAGGATATTGCTACTTTCAGGGATACGGAGGAATCCTGCAGCCTGTTCAAACGCTTTAGCACCTAAACGAGGGACTTTCTTGATTTGAGCTCGTGAGGTGATTTTACCTTCTTCTTCACGATACTTAACAATATTTTCTGAAATAGTTTTGTTAAGCCCTGCGACATGAGAAAGCAAGGCTGGACTAGCTGTATTGATATTGACACCGACTTGGTTCACTACTGTATCAACAACAAAGTCAAGACTTTCAGACAGTTTTTTCTGACTAACATCGTGCTGATACTGGCCAACACCGATGGATTTAGGGTCAATTTTAACCAATTCAGCAAGGGGATCTTGCAAACGGCGAGCAATTGAGATAGCCGAACGTTTTTCAACGGTTAGTTCTGGAAACTCCTGACGGGCAAGTTCACTAGCAGAGTAGACAGATGCACCGCTCTCATTAACGATGACATAACTAACTTCTGGAAAATCCTTGAGCACTTCGGCGACAAAAGCTTCACTTTCACGACTAGCAGTTCCATTTCCGATAGCAATGATTTCAACACCGTATTGGCCAATCAAATCTGCCAAATCACGCTTAGCTTCTTCAATCTGACGAGCTGAAGCTGGTTTGACTGGATAAATGACTTGCGTTGTCAGCATCTTACCAGTCGTATCTACGACCGCAAGCTTGGCACCTGTACGAAAGGCAGGGTCAAATCCAAGAACCACGCGCCCTTTAAGAGGTGCTACCAAGAGGAGATTACGCAGATTGTCAGAAAATAGTTGAATGGCTCCTTCTTCTGCCTTCTCAGTTAATTCTGTCCGAATACGGCGCTCAATAGCTGGCAGTACTTTCTTCTTAACTGATTGCTGAATAACTTCGTCAATATAGGCATTTTTAACCTTAAAACGAGCAGCAAAGAAAGCAAGAATACGGTCCGTCGCATGTTCAAAACCGACCTTTAAGACACCTAGCTTCTCCCCACGATTAAGGGCAAGTGTACGGTAGCCCTGCATGTTAGCAACCGTCTCTGAGAAATCATAATAAATCTGAAAGACTTGCTTTTCATCTAGAGTTTCGTCTTTCAGTTGAGAAGTGATTTTAGAATTTTCAAGGACTTCGCGATAAGCAATAGCACGAAGTGTAGGATCCTCAGATAGAGCCTCAACTAAGATGTCTACTGCTCCAGCCAAGGCTTCTTTGCCACTAGAAAAACCTTCACTGACAAATTTTTCTGCTTCAGCTTCTAAATGAGGAACATTTTGTAAAATCAAGCGAGCAAGTGGAAAGAGTCCGGCTTCACGCGCAATCGTTGCCTTGGTGCGACGTTTTTCCTTATAGGGAAGATAGAGTTCTTCTACATCTGCTAGTTTTTCAGCTGCTAGGATAGCTTCTTCCAATTCCTTGGTCAACTTTCCTTGTTCTTGAATCTTAGCTAAGACCGCTTCCTTACGATCATTGAGGTTGGTAAGACTTTTATCAAGGTCAATAATAGCCTTGATAGCAACCTCATCCAAACTACCAGTCATGTCTTTCCGATAACGAGCGATAAAGGGAATGGTTGCTCCTTCTGCTGTCAAAGACAAGACCGTATCAATTTGCTTTAAGGTTACACCCAAATCTTGGGAAATTTTTTCATATTTTTTATCCATAGAACTATTATACCATAAGGAAGAAAGCTTGTTTTCATTAATTAGTTGCTTTATTTCAACTTTATAAAGATAAAAGCCATGTTTATTTTAAAATCCAACTATTTCTTAGAAATAATAGTATAATAGTGTTAACTAAAAGAATCGAGGTATGCCTTATGGCTGTTAAATTTACAAAAACTGATGACTTAGATAAGATGTTCGAAGAATTCGCTAAACTACCTGATTTAAAGCAAGTAACATTTCCAGATGACAAAGAAAAAATAGATAAGGCAGAAAAGAAAAAATAGATGACGATTTTTCAAAGTCTGCCTTCGAGTATTTTACAAGCTGGCGCTATTTTTCTATCAATCATCATTGAAGCCCTACCTTTCGTTTTGATTGGAAGCATTATTTCTGGTGCTATCGAAGTCTATGTGACTCCTGAGAAAGTTTATAGATTTCTCCCTAAAAATCGCTTGGGGAGAATCTTTTTTGGTACATTTATAGGGTTTCTCTTCCCATCTTGTGAGTGTGGAATTGTTCCGATCATCAACCGCTTCTTGGAGAAGAAGGTTCCAAGCTATACAGCTGTTCCATTTCTAGTAACAGCTCCTATCATCAATCCCATCGTACTCTTTGCGACCTATTCGGCCTTTAGTAATTCATTTAAAATGGTGTTACTACGTGCTTTGGGCTCTATTCTCGTTGCTACTATATTGGGTATTTTCCTTGGATTTTTTTGGGAAGAACCCATTCAGAAGGAAAATAGGCTGGCTTGTCATGAGCATGATTTTTCTCACTTGACTTCAGGTCAGAAACTTCTTCAGGTCTTCATCCAAGCTATTGATGAATTCTTTGATATGGGGCGTTATTTGGTTTTTGGCTGTCTGTTTGCCAGCATTGTCCAGGTCTATGTACCAACTCGGATCCTGACTTCTATCAGTGCAACACCACTCCTTGCTATCGTTCTCTTGATGATCCTATCCTTCCTTCTATCACTCTGTAGTGAAGCTGATGCCTTTATTGGCTCTTCGCTTCTCTCTAGTTTTGGCTTTGCTCCAGTGCTTGCCTTTCTGGTTATAGGCCCTATGCTTGATGTCAAAAATCTACTCATGATGAAGAATTATCTTAAAACTCGATTTATTTGGCAATTTATGACAATTGTAACTCTTGTTGTTCTTGTCTATTCTTATCTAGTCGGGGTGATGCTATGATACGATTTTTTATTTTGATGAGTTATTTTTTCTTAACCCTTTATCTACACCTATCAGGTAAGCTCAATCAGTATCTAAACCTCCACTACTCTTATCTGGCTTATATCACTATGTTTTTATCTTTGTTACTAGCCATCGTTCAAGCCTATATTTGCTTCAAGCGTTTGAAAGAACATAGTCACTTACATAGTTTTTCAGCCAAGCTTGCTAGTTTTGCCCTCTTAAGTTTACCCTTGTTAGTTGGATTTACTTTTCCAACAGTCACTCTAGATTCGCAAACAGTATCGGCCAAAGGATATTATTTTCCTTTGTCGGAAGGAACTGACAAGGCAATCCAATCAAGTGAAGGAACTAGCAGTCAGTATCTGAAGCCAGATACGAGTAGGTTTTATTCACACACAGCTTATGTAGACACTGTCCGTAAGAGTGCTGATAATTACTTAGCTCAATCTAGTATTGTTATCAAAGATGAGAATTACTTGGAAGTCATGGAGGTCATCTACGATTTTCCAAATGAATTTGAAGGTAAGGAAATCGAGTTTACTGGCTTTGTCTACAATGATCCCAATTACTCTAATAGTCAATTTGTCTTTCGTTTTGGTATCATGCACTGTATCGCTGATTCAGGAGTTTTTGGACTTTTGACTACAGGAAACACCAATCAGTACGAAAATAATACTTGGGTGAGAGTCAAAGGTAAGATTAGCAATCGCTACCACAAAGAACTCAACCAAATCCTCCCAACCCTTGAAGTTCAATCCTTTGTAAAAGTCGATAAACCAGAGAATACTTATGTTTACAAAGAATTTTAAAAAGTAGCCTGAGTGGGCTACTTTTTCTTGTTTAGTAAGGTTGAATATTTGACATATTCAAAAGATTAGTTTTCTGCATTACAGAATTCTAATACTGTCTGTTTATCTATTTTATTCTTATAGGATTTAAACATCCAAGCTTAATTGTTGCCATTAACTCTAAAAGAATGTTCGGAAATCCATTTGGTGTAGCTAGCTAATCCTTCATCTGTTAAGGATTCTACTGCAATAGTTACACACATATCCACCGCTTCTTCAACTGTTACAGAAAAACGATAACCATTTAACTGTAGAAATTTCACCAAAACGAAGAAAGCAGTTCGTTTATTAGCGTTGGCAAAAACATGCTTCTTGATTAATTGGACAAATAGTATCGTTGCCTTATCAAAAATTGTTGGATAAAGAGGTTTGCCAAAAACAAATTGTTCTGGTAAATTGACAATCATATTTAAGGCAGAAGGACTAACTGTCTGAATTTTTTCATTAGGTGAATACCGTTGAATTGCTAAAGAATTGATTTTTTCAATTTGTCTTTCTGTAAGATAGACTGTCATTTTTCCACCAAAGCTTTGAAAACATCATCGTATTCATCAAAGATTTTATCTAAATTTAAGTCAAAGGCATCATCAGATACATAAGAAATTTGATGTTCAGACTCTTCGGGAGTAAAGATAATTTCACCACTTGGTAACAATTTCGCTTCGTATTTTACACCACTTGGAATATTGAATTCACTTGGAATGGTAATGGTGATTGAATTTCCTTGTTTTCTTGTTTTTACTACCATCTGATTTCCTCCTTTGAAGTATTATAACAAATAATTACCGTAATTACAATGACAGAATATCAGCCAAAATACTCTTGCATGAGAGATTTATTCAAATAACTCATCCGAATAAACCGAATAAGCATTTGGATCAGGGGCTTTGTGGTCGTTCATTGCTTGACCACATCTACAAGTCCATTTTCCCATAATTAACCTCAGTCACGGCTTAATTCTTCAAGAAAAAATTGATTGAGAGCTCCCCAACCTCTCTTATCATTCTTACACTATGTTCATTTTATCAGATTTCTAATACTTTATCAAAAAATTATTATAGTATGTACATAAAAAAGCCTACGATAGGCTTTTTCTCATCTGACAATATCTTTATACATGTCTGGTCTTCTATCTCTAAAGAGACCCCAATTCAGGCGCTCATTTGCTCCTTTGTCAAGGTCATAAGTAGTTAAGAGAATTGCTTCATCTTGTCTTTCGGCTTGAGTCAAAATAGCTCCTGTTTCATCGGTCATAAAGGATGAACCGTAGAAGTTAAGACTGGAACTTTGTCCCCCATTTTCCTCACAAGGTGAGACTTCTTCCAAACCATAACGATTAGCAGCAATAACTGGCACAATATTTGCTGCTGCATGCCCTTGCATAGTACGTTGCCAATGACCACAACTATCTGTATCCAAAATAGGCTCTGAACCGATGGCAGTTGGATAAAAGAGCAATTCTGCACCATTTAGAGCAAGGCAACGGGCTGTTTCAGGAAACCACTGGTCCCAACAGATGCCAATACCAATCTTGGCATAGCGAGTATCCCAAACTTTGAAGCCTGTGTTTCCAGGAGTAAAATAGAACTTTTCTTGATAATAATGGTCATCTGGTATGTGTGTTTTTCGATAAACGCCTAGTACTTCTCCATCTGCATCAATGACAGCAATCGAATTGTATAAGACATTGCCATCTTTTTCATAGAAACTGATCGGTAAAACGACCTTTAGCTCTTTGGCAATTCCTTTGAAATGCTGAATAGCTGTATTTTCAGACACAGACTGGGCATACTGGTAGTAGTCATACTGACGTTCCTGACAGAAATAAGGACGTTCAAATAATTCAGGCAAGAGAATAATTTGGGCTCCTTGCTCCGCAGCTTGTCGAACCAAACGTTCAGCTGTTTGGATATTAGTATCCACATCCTTAGCGCATTGCATCTGAATGGCTGCAACCGTTACATTTCTCATCTTTTTCTCCTATTCTGGAATTTGTTGGGTAATACAGTGGATATTTCCACCACCTAAAAGAATATCTCTTGCAGGAATTCCGACAACTTCACGGTCTGGGAAACACTGGCTCAGAATATTCAAGGCAACTTGATCGTTTACATCTTGAAATTGCGGCACTAATACAGACTTATTAGCAATGTAAAAATTTACATAGGAAGCTGCTAAACGTTCACCGGCATAGCGCTCCTCTTCGCCCTCTTCATAAGTATAGCCTGGTAAATCCTCTTCGGTAACTACTTGATGAATAGCTGGGATTGGAAGTTTATGAATAGTGAAACTCCGGCCTTTTGCATCAGTTTCCTTCTCTAAGAGAGCTAAATCAGCTGCAGACATGGCATACTGAGGATCGTCTTGGTCGTCCGTCCAAGCTAAAACAACTTCTGCAGGGCCTACAAAGGTAGCAACATTATCGACGTGTTCATTTGTCTCATCTTGATAAATACCGTAAGGCAACCAAATGACTTTTTCGGCACCAAGGCTCTCTAGTAAGGTCTTTTCAATCTCCTCTTTAGTCAGATGAGGATTACGACCCGGACTGAGCAAACAGCTTTCTGTGACAAGAATCGTTCCTTGACCGTCACTGTGTATAGCTCCACCTTCCAGTACAAAAGGTTTGGCATCATAAACAGGTATCTCTAAAACTTCTGCAAAGCGGCTGGCTACTTGGTCATCTGCTTCATAGTCTTGGTAGAGACCGTCAACAGCACCACCCCAGGCATTGAAAGACCAATCTACCGCTAACTTTTCCCTTTTATCATTAAGAAGAATGGTCGGACCTGTATCACGAGCCCAGGCATCATTTGTCGAAATATCTAAATAAACAACCTTGTCTCCTAGATAGGATTGCGCTTCAGATAGATAGTCCTCCTCAACCAAAAGGTAGACTGTTTCCCCTTGAGCAATCGTTTTGATAATCTGGCTAAAAGCTTTTTTTGCAGCCTTTCCTTGAAAAGGCCAAGACCCTGGTCGAGTAGGCCATATCATGAGAGTCCCATGATGGGGTTCATACTCTGCAGGCATACGATAACCTAATTTCTTTGGACTGTCCATCATGATAATCTCTCCTTAAAGTCTTGGTAGCCAAATGCTTTAACTAGACTGCACTCACCCTCTTTATCCATGAGATACAAACTTGGAAGTCCAATCCCGTTAAAGGTATTATTTTTGACAAAGGAGTAGATTGCCATGTCTTCAAAATAGAGGCGATCACCGATTTCAATCGGTTTTTCAAAGCTATAATCCCCAATGACATCCCCTGTTAGGCAAGTATTTGAAGAGAGTCTATAAGTATAAGGTTTTTCTTGCGCTTCAAATCCATCTCTCAATGGGGGGCGATAAGGCATCTCAAGGACATCTGGCATATGACAACTTGCTGAAGCATCTAGCACCAAGGTCTCAATCCCGTTTTCAACAATATCCAAGACTTCTGTAGCTAGATAGCCCGCATTAAGGGCAATAGCTTCTCCAGGTTCAATGTAGACGTCAAGGTTATAGATTTCTCGTATTCTTTTAATCTCAGAAATCAGCAAGTCCACATCATAGTCATCTCTCGTAATATGATGACCACCACCCATATTGAGCCATTTAACTTGATGCAAATAGGCTCCAAACTGCTCTTCTACTGCTTTCAAAGTCGTTTGTAAATCATCTGCCCCCTGCTCACAAAGAGTATGAAAATGAAGCCCGTCAACCAAGTCCAGCAAATCACTAGGTATCTTGTCTGAAGTCACTCCAAAACGAGAGCCAGGAGCACAAGGATCATAAAGCGCGTGGTCACCCTGCGTTGAACATTGAGGATTGATGCGCAGACCCACACTAATACCAACTTCACGACAACGTTGACCATATTTTCGAAGTTGTCTCTCTGAGTTAAAAACAATATGATCTGATATTTGTAGTAGCTCTTCCATATCTGATTCCTTGAAAGCTGGCGCAAAAACATGGACTTCCCCAGGGAACTCTTCTCTAGCTAACTTAGCCTCATAGAGTCCACTAGCCGTCGTACCTGACAGATACTGACTAATCAAAGGATAGGTTTTATAGAGGGAATAAGCCTTTTGAGCCAGTAGAACCTTACAGCCGGTTTTTTCTTGAACCTCTTGCAGAATGCTACAATTTTCTTCTAGTTTTGCTAAATCAATG
This sequence comes from Streptococcus sp. oral taxon 431, assembly GCF_001553685.1. Lineage (NCBI taxonomy): Bacteria > Bacillati > Bacillota > Bacilli > Lactobacillales > Streptococcaceae > Streptococcus > Streptococcus sp. oral taxon 431. Next base: position 1,211,232 of record NZ_CP014264.1, read on the forward strand.
ACGTAAGCTGGTGTTGGTACTTGTTCTAACTTCATTAGTCCACCATTTGTGGGTTTTCTACCACAACCCATGGCAAACCGTATTTATTTAAAGCTTCCATGAATGGGTCTGGATCCAACTCTTCAAGGTTATAAACTCCTGGTTGTTTCCATGTACCATCCATCACTAATTTTGTCCCAATCATGGCTGGAACACCTGTTGTATAAGAAATGGCTTGTGAACCAACCTCTGCATAGCACTCCTGATGGTCGCAAACATTGTAGATGTAGATGGTCTTTTCAACGCCATCTTTGATACCTGTAAAGATACATCCAATATTAGTTTTACCAACAGTACGTGGTCCAAGGCTGGCAGGATCTGGAAGCAAGGCTTTCAAGAATTGGATTGGTACGATTTCTTGGCCGTTGAAGTTAATAGCATCTGTACGAAGGAGCCCAACGTTTTCCAAGCATTTCATATGCGTTAGATAAGATTGGCCAAAAGTCATAAAGAAGCGAATGCGTTTAACTCCTGGAATATTCTTTGCTAATGATTCGATTTCTTCATGGTGGAGGAGATACATGTCTTTTTGACCAACTTGAGGGAAATCATACTCACGTTTGATAGACATGGCTTCGACTTCTACCCATTTTCCATCTTCCCAGTAAGAACCTGGTGCAGAAACCTCACGTAGATTGATTTCTGGGTTAAAGTTTGTCGCAAATGGATAACCGTGGTCACCACCATTACAGTCTAAAATATCGATATAGTGGATTTCGTCAAAGTAATGTTTGAGTGCATAAGCTGAAAAGACGCTGGTTACACCTGGGTCAAAACCAGATCCAAGTAGAGCAGTCAAGCCTGCTTCTTTGAATTTATCTTGGTAAGCCCATTGCCATGAGTAGTCAAAGTAGGCTGTAAAACCAAGTTCCTTACAACGTTTCTCATAAATAGCACGCCATTCAGGGTCTTCTGTGTCCTCAGCCTCATAGTTGGCAGTATCGATATAGTGGACACCTGTTGCCAAACAAGCATCCATGATGGTCAAGTCTTGATAAGGCAAAGCTACGTTCAAAACAGCTTCTGGTTTGTAGCTTTCAATCAAGGCAATCACTTCTTCTACCTTGTCAGCGTCAAGAGCAGCTGTCTCAATCTTAGTATTTGTTTTACCTTCTAATTTAGCCTTCAAGTCATCACATTTTGACTTGGTACGGCTAGCAATCATAATCTCTTTAAAAGTTTCGCTATCTTGGCAAATCTTTGAAATAGCAACTTGGGCAACGCCCCCACATCCAATAACTAATAAACGACTCATTTTTTTCCTTCCTCTTCTTCTAAAATGTCTTCTACATACTTAGGCAACATAAAGGCACCAATATGCAAGTTTGCAGTGTAGTATTCCGTAAATAACTGGCGTTTTTTCCAGCCTTCCTTGTCAAAATCTTTGACAGGGTGATATTTTTTCGATGCAAATCCAAACAACCAATAGCCAGCAGGACTAGTTGGGATATGGGCCTGGTAAACCCGGCTGATTGGAAAGGCTTGATTGACCTTGCGGTGCATACTACGGCAAGCCGACTCATCTTCGTCAAAGAAGGGACTACCATGCTGATAGATCATGATTCCGTCTTCTTTCAAGGCTCTATAGCTATTGCCGTAAAATTCCTTGGTAAAGAGCCCTTCTGTATGTCCAAATGGATCTGTCGCATCGTTGATGATGATGTCGTAATCATCTTCACAGTTTCTCAAAAATCTCAGTCCATTTTGGTAGTAAATGGTGACGCGAGGGTCATCAAGTCCTGCTGCAAAGTCTGGAAAATACTCTCGACAAACCTCAACCAGCATCTCATCAGGTTCTACAATATCGATTTGTTCCAATTCAGGATAGAGAGTTAATACTTGGGCAACACCACCGTCACCACCCCCAATAACCAAGACTTTCTTTGGATTGGGATGGACAGCCATAGGAACGTGAACTGTCATTTCGTTGTAGACAAAGTCATCTGCATCTGAGAATAAGACATGCCCATTTAAAATCAATATTTTCCCAAAAGCTGGTGTATCTAATACTTCAATATCCTGCCATTCACTTTTGCCAGCGTAAAGTTGTTTAGCAGTTCTAAGCGACAATTTCACATCTGGAGTATGAACTTCAGAAAACCATAAATCCATCTAGTTCTCCTTTCTTTCAATAACATTGATGTGATTGACCTCTGGATCTTCCGTTCCTTGGAGGGAACAACCACGTTCCTTTGCAAATTTGATATAATCGACAATTTCTCGTGTAATCCGTTCACCTGGCGCTAGGATTGGAATTCCTGGAGGATAGCACATGACAAATTCCCCGCAGACTTGCCCAACTGATTCGTCCAAGGTTAAGCTTCTTCTCTCTGCATAGAATGCTTCCTGAGGAGATAGCACTAATTCAGGTTGGATGTATTCTCCAGCAATCAAGTCCTTCCCATCTCGTGAGTAGAGTCTCTTGATATCTGCCAAAGCACCTACCAAGCGCTCAATGTCTTGAATGCGGTCACCAATTGAAATGTAGGCCAAGATATTCCCGATATCACCAAACTCAATCTGAATGTCATATTCATCTCGTAAGAGATCATAAACTTCAATCCCTGTTAGACCAATACCCTGAGTGTAAACTGACAACTTGGTTACATCAAAATCACAAACCGATACACCATCTACTAGCTCTTTTGAGTAAGCATAGTAGCCACCGATGGCATTGATTTCACGACGAGCATACTCAGATAACTCAATAACTTTCTCAAAGGACTCCTTACCACGAAGGGCTAAGTTTCTACGAGAAACATCTAGACTAGACATTAGCAAGTAGGATGCTGATGTTGACTGTGTCAGATTAATAATCTGTCGTACATACTCAGGATTCATCTGATTGCCAACTAAAAGAAGGGAACTTTGAGTCAAGCTGCCACCGGACTTATGCATGGATACAGCTGACATATCCGCTCCTGCGTCCATAGCAGACAGAGGAAGTTTATCTGTAAAGTGCAGATGAGCACCGTGGGCTTCATCTACTAAGACTTTCATTCCTGCAACGTGAGCCATCTCTGTTAACCCCTTAAGATCTGAACAAATCCCATAGTAGGTTGGATTGTTTATTAGGATAGCCTTGGCATCCGGATGGTCCTTAATAGCTTGAGCCACACGATCATTTTCTAGCCCCAAAGCAATACCGATTTTAGGATCCACACTCATCTCGATATAGATGGGTATAGCACCACACAAAACAAGGGCGTTGATAGCTGATTTATGTACGTTGCGCGGAAGAATAATCTTATCTCCAGCTTTACAAGTGGAGAGAATCATGGTTTGAACAGATGAAGTTGTCCCGCCAATCATTAAAAAGGCATGAGCAGCACCAAATGCTTCTGCTGCTAGTTCTTCTGCATCTCTGATAATCGAAATGGGATGTCCTAGATTATCCAAAGGTTTCATAGAATTGACATCAATACCAACGCATTTTTCACCTAAAAGTTCGACCAACTCTGGGTTCCCACGGCCACGCTTATGACCTGGCACATCAAAAGGTACAATCCTTTTCTTTCGTAACTTAACTAACCCCTCATAAATGGGAGCTTGGTTCTGATTTAACATTATAAAGACATACTCCTTTACTGTATTTTTCACACCTTAATTAAACTTAGGCGCCAAGGATACTTATGAAAAAAGAGCAGGTTGGCACCTGCTCTACAATCTACTGACGTGTTTATGTTTGTTTCTTTTGAGTATGTCTGTTCCTGATGTTTCCTAACTCTCTAGTAGCAAATATTACGTACTTTATTGATCGTTTCACAAGATGACGTGTGCTTTCACCACACTAACAAATGTATACGAATTAGAACTAATGTTCTAACATCAACTTATAAAAGTAGGCTTTTAACCCTATCAATAATGTGGCTTTTCAACCACGCTTCGGCATTCAACCCTGCCTGTCCGTAGGCATTTTTTACTCGGGTTTATATTTGCTAGAAAACATCATCTCATTTTCTAAGCTTCATTACTATATCATGTTTTCAGAGACTTGTAAAGTATTTTTAGAACTTTTTTAAAATAATTTAATATTTAGTTCGTGTAATTTATTCAACCCAGAAATAGAAATCGTTTTAAATTAAAATCAAAAACAAAAAAAGGAACTAAATAAATTAATTCCTTTAGATAGTCATAAACAAAGCTAACTATTCAAAATCGTATTTACTCATCACGCGCTACTTTGGCAGCTAGTTCAAAATCAGTCATCAAATAATTTTCATCTAGACGGATAAGACTATAATATTCATTCCAAAATAGAGAGTCACTGTTACTTGACCACTGTAATCCATACCACAATTGAGTGACATCACTTGTATGTGATGGGGGGATTGACCATAGATGCTTTTTAAAAGTTTCTTGAACAAGTGGAACATCCAGTCGACTAGTCAAGTCGAGTTCATCCAATTTCAAAATTATAGAATGTTCTTTAGCTGCTTCAATGCTATCCTTGTTAAATCGAACCTGAATAACCTTAGAATCTTCTAGAACCACGTCCTTATCTTCTGCCCCGTAAAAGGAAATACTCCCAAGAACTATGCCATCTTTTGCAAAGAGATAGGGAGCGTATGGGACAGCATTACTATCAAGCCTGAAGCCTTTTTCAATGGTGACTGTTTTATTACCTGCATACTTTTGGAAACTTCCATCTGTCAGGAGGTATTCGTAGTCGCTAGCACCATCTCCCTGTCTTACATAGATATCAAATCCAGCTTCCATCAGATCACTTACTTTGGTTTCTGCTAAAATGATTTTACTTTCATTAATTTGCAAAATTGGTGCTTGAGGTGGCAAACCAATCGTGAGATGAAACATGACTCCTACTAGAAAGACCATCAAGGTTATAAGGAGGGCAAGTAAAGACTTTCCAGTCCTTTTTCTTGCATTGAAAAGGGCCATTAGAGCAGGTAGGAGGATCATTTTGGCTAAAATAGAATTCCCCACACCACCTCTATTTAAGGTCTGAAAGGCAAACATCCCTGCAATTGCAATCAGTGTCAGGTAGACCAAAATCTCACCTAGACCCAGTTTTTCTGTTCGAGTTTGTTGATTTACAGGAGTTTCGTACAATGACTGTCCATTCTCTTTCCTCTTTTTTAGAAAGAGATAAAAGCCCAGACCGAGTAGCAGATTAAAAATTGCAAAAGCAATTAAAGTACCTATAATCACCGTTCTACCCATGGCTCTCTACTCCTTTATCTTCTCTCTCAATTCTTATCTTTCTCTTTAATGTCCAATTCCCAACTAATAAAACCACTAAGAAGAAGGGGCCGCCTTCTATCAGTACAATCGGTAAAGCCACTAGAGCAATCATCAAAAAACTAGCTTTCTTTTGACGCCAACTACCGCCCCATTCTCCGTTTATCAGTTCACCTAAATAATCGATGTAGTCAGTATACATCATAAACAAAGGATTTTGGAAATCACTGGTCTTAAGGTAAATGAACATAGCAGAATTTAGCAAAACATAAAGAATTCCAAGGATTAGAATAATCTTTTGACTAGTTCGAGTAGCCTCTAGAACGATTTTTTCTCTCTTCTCTGGTTTTATTTCCTTGAGACTTGGATTCTTACAAGAGAGTTTTTCAAATCTATAGACCAGAAAACGGTAGAGATAATACTTTTTTATATCACGCTTCATAACCCCCCCAATCTAGGAAGGACACTCAATTATAAATCATGGTTTAAACATCTAATTTCAAGGAATTTCCTTCCAAATAGACGGCTTTTGACTCAGTGATTTTGATTTTTTGATCTTCTGAAAAGCCAATGGTTTCACCGTCCTTTAAGGTGACATCACTGCCTAAAACATACTGAAGAATAGACAAGAGGAAATAATATAAGTCATCGCTATTCATAGGAGACTCGATAATTTCAATCTCAGTTCTTCCAAACTCTTTCAAACCATAAGTGTAAATACTAGTTTTATCTCCCTGGTTGATAATTCCCATGTAAATCCAGAGTTGAAGGGGAAGCATTTCTTCTTTCAAAAGGTCAGCCAGGTCTAGATAAAGATCTTTGGGCAAGAGCAAGGTGGTAGAACCCTGATAAATACCAATAGCTAATTGACTAGTTTTTAGGATAGAGGCATTGACTTTAGTTAACAGGGAATAAGTTTCTACTGGCGAAAGATTGTCAGACAAAATAGAAACAATAGCATGCTGTGTGTGCTCCTGTGTTTCCTTCTCAACATCCTGCCAGAGGTAAGAATAGGCATACAATTTTTCAAATTCTTGACTTGGGATGGGAAGATCCATCAAAGCCAGCGCAACGAGAGCACCATCAATCACAAAGGTTGCACTAGAATCATCCCCAGAAACTTCAGAAATTTCAAGTCCCCAGTGAGATTTCAATTCCTGAATGACCTGGTCGAAAGAATAGGCTTGATTGCCTTTGAAAAGAGGCATGGACAAGATCAGTTGTTTTTTCTTCTCTGACTTTTCTTTCTTACTAGTAAATAGATTTTTTAAAAAATTCACAGGACTTCTCCTTTTTCTCATATCAGTTGGAAAGCAAAGCTCTCTTACTCAAAGTAAGTCGCCATACCAAGTTTCCTCATCCTCAAAACCGTAAAATTTCTCATCAAGTAGCCAATTTCCATCCACCAATCTAAGTACAAACTGATGCTTCATTTCTAAAGCTTCTTGATAATGGGTGATGACTCTTGCTTCTTCAGCTTTTGTCATGATAAAATCTACAGAAAAATCATTCTTTTGAACATAGTTATACTCACTTGGAGAGCTATAAGAAATTCGAACTCCTCCTTCCAAGTAATTTTGAGTCACTCGTCCAGTTAGAAGTTGCATTTGCCTCTGAAAATAGTCATCCATAAGTTCATTCCACTTGGGATGAATTTGATTTGCTGGGATGCCAAGGCGTTCTTTTTCCTTATCCAGTGCTCTGTTACGCTCAAAAATTTCCTCTTCTAACAAGGTTAAACTTTTGAGTAAATCAAGCAAGGGTGGGATGATTATTTCCGCCATAGCTCGATAGTTTTCAGGGGTATTTTTATAGTTCACTCTCATGATAACTCTCTTAACTCTCCTGGATTAATTGCTTTACTTCTATGTCTGAAAGTTGTCCATCCATGTAGAGTTTCCTAAGTAAATCTTTATCTACAGTAATTTCATAATAGTCAGTCACAAACTCATGAAATCTCTCAAAGCTATCAAAAAGGTAAGAAAGCAACCATTCTCCACCATCCTGGCCTTGGTAAGTCTGTTGATGCGCGTGACCATCATACCAGATAAAGAAGGTTGTTTCATCTTTTTGTTCTTCTGAATAAAGTGAGACATACTTTTCATCTAGTCCTTTATAAAAACCATCAATGACATCTTGATTCCACTCGTCAGCAGCAAACTGGCTTAAACTACTTTCATGATCAAAGCCTTTTATAAGGATCATTTTATCAGTCAAAATCACATCTAAAGAATCACCAGAGCCATTGTCAATAAGGTAGCGGAGTCCATAGTCTTCCTCAGTCTTAATCACGAGTCTGAGCCAATCCTCACTCGGATCTGTCAGATATTCGTCAATGACTAGCAAGGCATCTAAGCGAGTTTTTATCTTGTCCCAATTAATCTTTCTCATCTCTAAAAACCTCCATCTTATTCTTGCAATTTATCAAGATCACAAGCCCTATAACGAGCTGTTAGATAGCCTGAAAAGCTAATCTGAGGGATATTCCACTCATTAGGCAAATAAATCGAACAATCTACCTGATCACCTAGAGGGGAACTTGCTGAGAAGACATATCTTCCCAAATCCTCATTATTAGGATTTCTTTCAACTTGACCCAATCTGCTAGTATTGAACCAGTTTTTAAACAGTAACCAGATTTGCTCGGCATCTTCGTTTAATAGGGAGACTTTCAAGTTGTAGCTGATTCCGACCCTACATCTTTTTTTGAATCCTGACTCATCAGCCTTACAAACTTTTATCGATCCCTTATCATACTGCCAGTTATCACTATCTAATAGGGCAAATTGAACAGATAGATTGTCTTTAAATCCCTGCATAGTATCTAATAAATCTTTGGAGGCAGCTTCGAATAATTCTAGTTCTTCCATAGTCTTCTCTTTAATTTTCATAGCTAATCACATTTCGATTTAATCTGCATCAACCCAGATCTGGTATTTTTGACAATGTAGACATCTAAACAAATAACCACAGATAGGCCCGTCTTTGATCAAGTAGTCTTCTACCTCTTGATATTCTTCACGCGCTTCATAGTCTGCCAAGACTTGCTCAGCGATTCCCATATCCTTCAATTCTCGAGTTCCAACTGTACCCAAGTAAGCACAATAATCTTGGCAACAAGAAAGCCAATATTCTCCCTGCCAACTAGAGTAGCCTGGGGTCTGACAAAAAAGCAGCTGATTCTTTTCTGGATCCAATTCACCCTGCCACTCGGCATCTTGGATAAATTCCGCATCGAATTTCTTAGCTGCTTGACCGTTTGCAATGCACATTGGGCAAAGGTATTCTATATTCTCGATACTATAAGGTATCAAGGCATAATAAACATTGCTTTCTTTCCCACAAGATGGACAAAGCTTGGCTTCTCCTTCAACAAATGAACCTGTAGCTAAGGGATCTGGATGATAGATAAAATGTGGCAAAGACTGTAATAGCTTCTGTCTTTGCTTCTTCTCTTCTTTTCTTAGAGGACGAGGAAGGGCAAAACGATCGCCATGACTCTGACTCATTTCTTGTAAACGGCTCAGTTTCTTTATCTGTTTTCGATCAGATTTGTCTAAAATTTCGGTAAATAAGCTATAGGCACTAGTGTAGAGACCCAATTGTTCATAGAAGTCAACTAAGACTTTTTTAGCATCTAAATCCTCAGACTTAGCTAATTCATCAGCCAAATCATAGAGTGCCGTAACACTGGAAGAATTTCCATCTTTAGCATGGTATTCCCTTGTCCGGGTGATATATTCTTGTAAATATGGATTCATCTGACTACCTTTTCTTACATGGATAAATTCTGATTAACAGATAGTAACTAAAACATTTCCTTCTAGACTTAAGATTTGCTTGTAAAATCTTTTCATATTTACAAAACTGATTCGAATTTCATCCTTGATTTCTTCCTCTTCCTCTAGATAATCCCAAATATTAGGATAGAGATCAGCTTTTTTACAAGCTTCCATACTAAAGTTAGCCATAGCTCTGTCCATGTCAAAACTTTCTAAAGCTTCTACAATCTCGGCTATCTTGGTTTTTTCAGTATAGGCAATATATTCAGATACATCCTCTAGAGGAGTCACTCCTAAAACAGCTTCTCTCAAGGGATTGTCATCCAAAAATTCTGAACTACTAAATCCTGTCAAGACAAAGACCAAGGCATCCCACATTTTGTCGATATCTATTAAGATATCATGAGTATCAGCTGAGTCCTCAGCAAAGTCTAACAAGTCATCTTCTTGGTTAGAAAGAGCTTTTATTTGTTCTAATTCATCGTCTGGTAAATATTGATAATTGGCAATCATTCCCATGATTTTTCTCCTTTGAATTTTATAGGATAATACTGATGTTTTTAGCTCTATTTCTATAGAAAATGCTATAATGGAGCTAAGAAATTGTTTTATTGAATGTTAAAATAGGGGGAAATAGTAATGTTCACTAGTATTGTTTTGGGTTTTTATGCTCTTTTCTTTCTATCCTTGTCCTTTACTATCTATCTCTATATTAGACTTGTAGTTGTAGTCAGACAAGGGAAAGATGTCCCAAAATGGATCTATAAACTCGGCCATGCCATTCAAGGTAGAATTCACGTTGACTATGAAGAAATCACTGATGCTAATGCCCTTAAAGAGATTCATTGGTTCTTTCTAATCTATCTAATCGTAAATCTACTAGTATTGGCTGTCTTCTACTATCATGGTAATAGCTTTCCTCAAGCCATTTATGAATGTTTAAAAAAACAATTTTTTATCGTACTTGTTAGTATGGTTTTAAAAAGTATTGGCAAATTTGTTGTACTGGCTATAAGAAAAAACTTTCATAACAGTCATGTCTATGCATCAACCAACGCTTTTATCGGGGCAGCTTTTTTAACGAGTTATGTTTTTATGTTTTGCATGATGATGAGTGGTCTTCCGGCTCAACCTGTTCCGGTAGCCATTCAAGATACCACTATCATTATCGGGGAGACTAAGGCTTCCGAGCTTTTAGACCAAGGCTTTACCTTTGGAGATAAAGGCGCAGAGAGATCCATCACCAATCCCAAAAACGACCACTTCTACTACGGTCAGCTTCTCGAAGTCAAGCGGGATGATCAGTCCTATGGCTTTATGAGCCTTACTCCTACGGGAAGAGATACTGATCAGCTCAAAAACTGCGTCATCACCTATTACAGAACACCTAAGGATAGCAAGCAACTAGAAGAAATTTCCATCAATCATATCAAGCTAGCAAATCTCAAACTCCAAGATTTTCAAACACGAAAATTAATCGATATCTTTGAAGTCAATCCTGCTGATTATAATGTCTCTGATAAGGATACCAACTTTATCCTAACCATCCAAACAGCAGATTACGACCTCTGGAAAAGATACCGGATTGAAGCCAAGTTTAATACAGATGGTTCCCTAGATAGTTATGGTGTCAGAGCCCAACACATTCAATGGGAATGATTGACCATTTCCCCCTTTATCACATAGGCATTAAACTGGAAAAATATCGTCGACAAGCTTATAGGTTTCGATGAATCGAAGGCCAGAGGAACCTTTATCTCTAGTGATTTCTTCATAAATATCTTCTAAATTTTGGGCAGGTGCTAGCATCCAAAGACTAAATGGGCTGAGTTTCACCTGTCCAATTTTTTCAATATTTTCTAATAATTGCCCTAAATCTTTGTGATTGAACCAGCAATCTGTAACCAGAGCAAACTTTGTATTGTCCATCTTACAGGAGATATGACTGGTCAAAAAATCATCGATGGTGGGCTTTTTTGTCTGTAAGAGGCGCGTGCAAGCCAAATGGTACTCAAGCTTTCTAGGACTCTGCTCAACCATAGATACAAAGACAAGACCATACTCATCTTGGAACTTAACAGCAAGGATATCCCCTTCTTCAAAGTAAAGTTTGCGTTTAGCTTTTGCTTTAGGAACCTTTAGAGGTCTAGGATTTTCAGTTTGCAACTGAACTGCAAGTTTTTCCAAGACCTTTTGCCTTTGCTTCAAAGCCTTTGAGTCTATTTCCGACCAAAATGGATCGGGACCTTTTTTGATAAGCTCTATGGTTTTATCTCTGATATCGTCTGTCAGGTGACCAATCTTCCACAGTGAGTAGGCAAGAGCTGTCCAATAAATTTCTGTAAAAAAGTCTGTTTGACAGTAATCATTCTCCGCATCGAGAATATCCTTGATGATATTCGCTACATGTTCACCGTCTCTATAGCGACCAACTACCTCATTGTAAATGTCATACCCTTGATCACTGTCAATGATTTTAACGCCATCAATAGCCATTCTCAACTCCTAATGCTCAATCGACATCTTATTGATAAATCTCAAAGCTTATTTAATCTTATGCTTGTTCATTTTCTCTTGGAAAATATCTGTAAGAATTTGTCGCAATTCTTGAGCTTCCTTTTCAGGAAGTTGGCCTTCTTGTTCAGCTACAGCATACAACTCTGGATACTCGAGCGAGACTCTCTTAACAGTACGTGTAATGGCATGTTTTCTAACAAAAAATGGAATCCGTTTAATCATATCTTGAGGAATTAAGGCGATAATCTTATCAGCAGTTTCCTTATCGTTCAGCTTAGAGAAAGTTAGTCCCTTTTTAATCATCTCTTGTTCTTTTTCTGTAAAATCTTTAATATCCATTATGTCTCCTTATGACTATTTTATTTACTACTATTATACTATTTTTTTAATTGGTCGAATGAAAAATCTCTATAAATCCTCTCTTGCCCAAGAACGGAATCTGTTGTAACAGGTAGTTTTTTCAGCAACTCTTTGATATCAATATCTTTGGGAAGAGGATTCAATTCTCCCAGACTATTTTCCTGAAGATGTGCTGCAAAGATAAACTCTCCCTTTTCCCAATCCATAGCACAATCATTGATAAGATCTACTGGCGACAGGTCCAGCAGTTCTTGCTCTTGAGCTATAAAAGTCTCGTAGAGCAGCTCAAAAATAGCTTCTTTATCAATTTTTACAACTCTTAATGTATGTTTAGCCATGCTTGATTTCCCTTAATCATTTCTATTCATCATCTTCTGTCACTTCCCAAACCTCAGCTTGGTAGGGCTCTCCATCTTCATCGTATCGATTGATATAACCAATAAACCTTTCATTTTTTCTTGGTCTCTGTTGGTTTCCTTTGATAACCCAAACAGCCCATACCCCTATTAGGAATAAGACTATCAGTCCAAACAATGAATCCATAATGTCCACTCTCCTAAAATTGAACCCACTTATCATTATCCATAATAAAGGGCTTCACTAGACCTTCACCTGTATAGTTTTCGTATTTTGTATCTAGATATTTGTAGCAATCTTCCTTGGTTGCAAATTTGATAGCTTGATAAGGCTCCTCAAAAGTTAACTTTTCGACAAAGAGATAACCGTCCTCGCTTGGTACAAGTATGCCGACATGTCCGATAAAGAGGAATTGACCATCCAAGTCATCATGGACGACTACGGAGAGCATTCTTGCATTTTCATTAAACTTGAATTGAGAAAGGAACTGTTCCATCTTAGCAGCATGCACCTTAACATCTGTCGTTGCTTCGGTCTTGACTCTTGAGAATAAAATATCAAAAGCATCCTTGTCTTCTGCACCAAAGACTTTGCCCTTATCAATGGCATCATTATCGACAAACAAGAGGGAATCGTCTTTCTCTAACTTAGGGATTTCGATAGAATTTTTCAATAAACAATAACTGTTAATACGACAGTTAGTGCCGACAAAATCACCTTTCTTCGGTGCCCAAAGATTGCTTATCTTTTCAACATCATAGTCTGTTTTGGTAAATGTAGAAAAATCTCCAGTTAAGCCTACTGAACCAACAGTCGCGTTATAATCATTTACAAGGTTGAAAAATGCATCGACACTGTCTTTATCCAAATGTGCAGCCAAGGCTTTCCGAACTTCTTCTGCACTTGGTTGACTGTTCATATTGGTATAGCTAGCCTTCCAAGAAACCTGATTCGACTGTGATTGAGTCACTGAAGTTTCAGCAGTACTATCAGAAGTCTTTTGAGTTTGACTACAAGCTACTAAGGTCAAAAGAAGTGTTGAGCAAAGACCAATAGTCGCTAATCTTTTAAATTTCATAGGCTTTCCTTTGTTTAAAAAAATTGTTGTTAAAGGTAAATAAGATTATGCTTTCGGTTGAGAATAGACCTCGATATGCTTACCTAGCACCTTGACTTCTACTGGTAGGTCATCAGATTTGTCACCATCAACATCCGTTTCTAATTCGGAACCAGAAGAAATTTTTATATGACGAGCTTTTATGTACTCGATGTGATCATTTTCTACAACATCACCTTTTAATAAATCAGGGATAACTGACAATTTGGTAAGAATAGATGCATCTTTTAAAATCAAAATATTAGCATAACCATCCTTGTCTTCATCAAAGATTTTTTTGTCAGCGAAATAATTGGTAAGAAGAACTAAAACATGGCTGGCTGGGCCGATGTAATTTCCTTTTTCAGTCTCAACAGTAATATTAAATGCTTGATCTGTCACGACAGACTTCATGGTATTAATCGCATAGGCTAGCATACCAAACTTTGTTTTATCTTCAATTCCAACGTTATGAATGGCTTCTGGTAGTGAACCAATACTAAAGATATAACCAAAATAATTTCCATTTGATTTTCCGATATCAATCTTATTCGTAGAATTAAAATCGAGTTCGTCAATAGCCCCGTCAATATCTTGATTGATTTCTAACAACTTTGTAATGAGATTTCCAGTTCCTCCAGGTATAATTGCTAGTTTTGGAACATAGTCTCTTTCAGCGATACCTGAGATTACTTCATTGACAGTCCCATCTCCACCAAAAACAAGGACTGCATCATAATTCTCCCGAGAAGCTTCTGTGGCGAAGTTGGTGGCGTCTTGCGCTTTTTGTGTAATTCTGGTATCGACTTGCTCGAAGTATTTTTTTGCCTTACTTTCTAACTTTTCCTTATAATCTAAAGCCTTTTCTCCACCAGAGGTTGGATTGATAATCAACATTATTTTTTGCATTCATTTTCTCCTCAATATCTATTTGCATCTTTAGGCTATCAATATATCTTTTTTTGATACACTTTATTATATAATGATATTTCTAAAAACAAAAATTGAAAGTAGTAAACTAAAATAGATACAATCCTGAACTGTCTAAGAATTTTTCTTTCAAAATTCGAAAAATAAATTTGTGGAAAAAATTTTATCAAGTTACAAACTGAAGAAATCATCTCATTCACTCTTTCTTCATATACGACAGTTTTTATTTTACTTTAAAACAAAACCTATGCTTCTATTATTTTTTTAGCCACAAATGTTGTAAAAAACTAATATCTTTATAGGGTTTTAAATCACATACTGCAAGTTCAATCTTTGTCATTTCTTCTAACCAGTTTTCTTTGCTCTTAAATTCATTTGGTTGTAGACTGTAAAATGTTCGAATCCCCAAATAGTTTTCTAATTTAAGACCAGACAAAGCTAATAATTCCTCTATCGTATAAGTAGAACCACTTGCAAAAGATGGACTCTCAAAATTTTCACCATTGAGTAAGCTAAATGCTTGGTTGATGTCATTAGCAAAAACAACACTTTGTAGAACTTTTCCAACGTGATTATGCTTGATAATTGAAATCAAGCCATCATCTTTTAAAATTCTTTTGAACTCCAGAAGATAGTCTTTTCGGTCATTAGGATCTATATATTCTAAAACATTATGGCAAAGGACAAGATCAAAGGATTTATCCGTAAAACGAGCGAGTTGGTCAATACTTCCCCACAATTTTTCATAGGATGTGGAAGAGTTGGCATAGAGCATTTCCTCATTAGGTTCAACAGAAATAACTTGATTCTTGCGAGAAAGAAATTCACTGACCAAACCAAATCCAGATCCAAAATCTAGAATTTTCTTACCTTCCAGATGAGCAAGTTGGGCAAAGGTTATTTCATATTGTATCTTTCCCCAAGGTTGTTTTAACATATTTCTATAATGTTCAAGATCAGATTTTTTGCTTGTCATGTCTTACCTCATTAAAACTGATATTTTTCTTTAAAATCATTTCTTTTAATAATTTACAGTAAACTGCCGAATTTTCAGTGATCTTGCGACAGTGGTCATATCCTTGCCAAATGTGAAATGTAGCATGAGGATACTTTTTGGGGACAACTTTTTTTGCAACTATCAAGTCGAATTCTTTTGAACCATAAAAGAAAACACAACTCTTTTGTTCCTCTGGCGTAAGATTAGGTAAAGCTACAAATGCACAATCATGGGAAATATGTCTGATACTTTCTTCATCCATAGCAATGAAAGAATCCGCCATCATCTCTCCTTTTTCTCCATAAAGTGCAACCATCTTACGAACAGCAAGATCTCTATTTCGCAGAGCTTTTCTGTGCTTTATTAACAATAAATACCTAGTAAAGACATCAAACAAGGGCGCATTTGTCCATAAACTAACCCCTTCAAAAACAAGTTTCCCAAACCTGATATCCTTGTAATTCAATAATTGCAGTAACACAACTCCACCCAAGGATGCACCAAAAGCTAAACACAAGTCTTTTATATGATGATCCTTTAGATAATCATAGATCATTTGGCTTTCCTTAAGAGCCGATTCGTAGATTAGCGAAGCTGATTGCCCATGCGCCGACAAATCCGGAATGATATATCTAAACTCTTGCCCCATCTGGTCTGCAATCAGGGACTTCATCCCTTGAGCCGATGATAACATCGGGTGGATTAACAATATCGTATCTTTCTGATTAGAATTAAGATCAAGAATGTTCATTATCTATCACCAGATTTCTTTCCTTTTTAGCCCTTATCCTTAAAGAACTTATACCATCCATTTATGATTTATTCAGATAAATGCAACAATTATAATACCTTCACTTGAACCCCTTGCTTGTCGAAGGTTTTTTTGACATGTTCAAAATTACTGCTTATGATAGTCGCTTGCTTCAGATTTGAAAACTGTTGCAGTTCTTTAAGACTAACTTCATTTAGATCGAAACTATCATCTTCACCGTCCCACTGAGGTATCAAATTCAGATAAATTTCATTTCCTCCATCCATATAGATTTCTTGGACATGTTGGGCGTACTCCTTAGGGATTTGGAGCTTTTCAAAATGGTCTAAAGCAGGTTGAATGATCTCCATACTTTCAGTATCAATATCCAACTCGCTAAACTCTTCCGCAAAGTCAAAAATATCAAAAGCAGGCTTTAGAACTCCTTCCTCTTTAATGACTGCCTAAATGTATCTCACCAATTGATAAAAGATGCTCGCATAGATGATATATTAGCAACAAGTGATGAACTTACTGCGGGACTCATAAAAGGATATTAAGAAAGTGGGAACAAATGTCCCTATATTATTGGTCAGGAACATTTGTTAGTTGGACCACTGTTAAACCTCCCAACCATATACGACAAATCCTATTCATTATGAAAATTAGCTTTTAGACAAGCCTTATCTGAAACAATTAGTCAAGAGGTTTTGATCTCAGAGTTTTTATCTCAAGACAAGTATACTTTCAAAAATTAAACAAAAAACCTTAGAAACAAGGCCTTTTGTTATTCAAGTTTTTAGCAAGATTCCTTACTTTTATAAATCAAGTCATCTAGCCCACTTTTGCTGATAGTAATCATTTCCTCCCTATAATGAAAATCCTTTATTAGCTAGATAACATTAAAATCTGTCTAGCTATACATCATTAGCAAAAGAATTCCTGTTGCATTTCCAAGAATATGAGAAAGTGTAGAAATCAAACAATTCCCAGACTTTTTATAAATCATTGCATAGATGATACTATCAACAAAAATCATGAAAATATCGTAGCTTACAAGCCCAACGCTTCCACTAGAAATATGGGCTATCGCGAACAATAAAGAAGATAGAATGGCACAAAGCCAAAATGGTATAATTCTCATTGACTTACCAAGAAAGAAACCTCTCCATGCAATTTCTTCCCCCAAGGCTGCGATTACTATTTGAACCATAAGGAGCGGTATTTTATCGAAGGATAACATACCATCCGTTCTTCCCAAAATATGACTAGCAAAAGCGCCCTTAAATATCATATCGCCGATAAGCAAAGTTGCTGCAGCGGTTCCTACAGGAAGCAAGACCAAAAGAAATACCCCTTGTTTTTTCAGATCATCGAAAAATGATTTAAAGCGCAAACTTGATTCTATATGTGATTTCTTATCAAAATGTTCAAGAACAAAGAAAAAGAGAATACCAATCAGTACAGTGAGACCTGACAAAGAAAGTTCAGGTATTATCTTTGTCAAAGACAATACTGCCATTAGAAACAAACCAATGATCGTAGTATATACAGACTTTTTATCTATTTTAGCAAAATCAGGCATAAATATTTCTCCTCAACGTTAGTAGGTCGACATGGTTATACATTTGTCCTGAATTGTCAAACTAAGTTCACAATTCAAAACTTAAAAAACTTTCGCCAAAAGGTTTCTAGGATTTCACGAGCAAAGTTACACACTCAACAATTCGCTGTTGTCGTTGGTAATCGAATCCAGTTTGCTGAGCTTGAACACCTTGAAAAACGGTCAAGGACATAAAAACCGAGACCATCGCAACAATAACATTTTTCAAAAACCGTTTTGTAACCATGATAAAACTCCCACATTTCTATCTAGTAATATTATAGCAGAAAAAAGCGGTTACAAACATATAAGATCTGTTTAGATTTCGATTTTTTGTTTTATTAAATAAAACGATGGTTCCCCTGTACTAAGTTTTTACAACAACTCTACATCAATGCCAGCTTCATCAAAAACTGCTTTGACTTGTTTGAAATTGCTGCTCATGATGGTTGCTTCTTCCAAGTTCGGAAACTGTCTTAATTCTTCCACACCTACTTCATTAAGATCAAAGGTCTCATCTTCACCGTCCCACTGAGGTATCAGATTCATATAAATCTCGTTACCTCCGTCCATATCGATTTCTTGAACTTGTTCAGCATATTTCTTAGGTATAGGAAGATTTATCATATATTCAAGTGCCGGCTGAATAATCTCTATACTTTCTGTGTCGATTTCCTCTTCACTAAATTCTTCCGCAAAATCATAGATGTCAAAGTAGGGTTTCAGTACTCGTAAATCATACATCAAAACTTGGATAATAGTTAGTTTAAAATTTATATTGTCAAAGTGTAGCAGTTCTTCGTCAGTTTCTTTTAACTTGTAGCTTTCCCGTTCATGTTTAATCTCTGGAAAGTAGGAAATAGAAAGTGTGTCAGTGATGGTCTCTGCAATTCCATTAAAATTCGTTCCGTAAGGGGTCCATAAAATAAGGTTAAAATCCCCTACTCTATGCCTATCAGAAAAGAAATAAGGAGATTTTCCATCTGATAATACCATAGCTTGACATGGTTGCTTTGGTAATTCTTTCTCTCCAGTCATAGATTTTACAAAATCGCCATAGTAGAGGAAAACTGTAGAAATCAAATGTTCCTCATCAATGTAGGTCTTACATTTTTTTAAATGATTATTAATTGAGAAAGAATGTTCAAATACAATACCAGTATTGTCATAAATGTATTTAATAAACTTATTATCTCTTTTGACAACCTGGTCAGGCTTCCCCAAAGCAGCTTCAATATCTTTCAAGGACAAAGGAAAAGCTAAGCTAGTTCCGTTAATAATCATTGAATTGTTTTGAAGATTGATTTCAAGTTTTTTGTGTGTTTTTTTCTTAAAAAAATGAAACATATTACTACCTTTTCTTAAGTTTCTTCCAGATAAATTTTGACCGCTTGGTATTCCTGTTCTTTAGCATAGGCAAACACCTCTGAAGCTCTAATGTAATCAAAAATATTTTCCTCTAAATCTTCATCCCAGATTGATTCATGAAATATTTCATTCTCTTGACTTGCTTCATAGAAAATATCAAGGTGAACTTGATAAAACTCTTCATCTTCATTTGGAGCTTATCTTACTAAGGATAGTTGAAACATTGGCTTATCAGATATAGCTGTAAATGTCCCTGTTTCAAATAAAATCATCTCATCCTCAATAGGCTCACGACACAAGTCTTCAAAGATTGCTACCATTTCCTCTAAGGGCATCTTATCGGTGATTCTTTCTCTTAAAAATTCAAGTGATTGCTTCATATTGCTCCTCTTTCTACATGTTTACCATTAGAAACTGACTAAAAATTAAAAGTAACCTATAACTCTAATAATCTCTATAAAATAGTATATACCTATCGCGATAGCTATCATAATTGCTAGAACAACTAAACCAATGATAATCCTTGCCCAGATATGCCTTTGTGCCTGTTCAATGACAAAAGCACTAAGAGACGCGAACGATAATCCAAAAGCTAGAAAAATAGATATTGCCCAAACAAACGGAATAACTATCATCCATGGATATGGAAATGGTTGGCCGACTGGATGATTTTCTAAAATAAAATAAGTAATAATCGCAACTAGATACAAAAAAATATTCACGATATATAAATATTTAAAAACCTGACGTCTATGAACGAATACCATCAATCCTAAGACGAAAATCATGATAAGGGGGATGAAAAGACGCCCCCAAATAAAACTGTCATTAAACATAGCTAACTCCTATATCTTATGCAAAATCAATTTCAACTACCAATGCTGCAATTTACTAATCTGGTCTCCCTTATTCCTGATGATTCCAAAGATATTTTTCTGAATGACACCAGCCAGAAATATAGTCTAGCATTTCTGCAAACCACTCTTTTATCATTCCATCTTGTAAGCTGTCATAGTATGTAAAAAATCTCTCATAAACTTGTGTCTCCTTCATACCTAGATGATGGATTTTCCTTAAAAGATCATACCCTAACTCCGCATATTCTTGATAATTTTCAGCTATAACCTGATTCGAATATTCGATTATTTGAAGAAATAAGCTCTCAAATTCAGTCAACTTTCTCACCTCTGATCTAGCTTTTGACTCCATAAAATAACTAATCTTAACTTGGAAAAATCCTATTAAAAAATAGAATTCCTACACCCTTTATTATACTACATTAACAGAAAAAAGACTGAACCAGATGGCTTTCAGCTTGGTTTCAGTCTAGATCTTTTTGATAATCAGAATAGCCGCTGTAAGGACGTCTATCCCAAAATTAATTCCATGTAAAAGGGTTAATAAATACATATGCTTGGCAGCTATGGAAATCATAAAATCTCCTAAGAACTAACCTGGCTCATCTTTTAATCTAACTTGATAGTTTCAGAAAGGATAATTGCCCCAGTACCACTGACATCAAAAAATCCCACATCATGTTTTAAGGCTAACATGAGCATTGTATTATATGCTGCTTCTGCTTGTGTCCATACAAATCCTGCATAGATAAAATTCTTACCAATACTATAGTCAGTAAAACGACTTTCCAGCTCTTGGTCATTCTCTAAAGCATCATCCAAATCAAAGTCACCATTCATAGGAGGAAATAGTTTTATCATGTCCAGAAACCAACTTTTTAGTTTGCTTGAACTAACTTCAATTGAATCATAATCGTGGTCTTCCTTCCACTCCACTTGCTCCTCATACCATTCTAAAAATTCAGCTTTACTAGCTGGTGCGATTGATTTCTCAAATACTACTAAATCATAAGACATAGCTATACCTTTCTCTTTTATTATCATTACGCATATTTTCTCAATATCCTATACAGCTTCTCTCAGCTATGCAAACTTTCAATCACGATTAAAACTAGAGATTGGGGATTGATTTCAAAACCATCAGCTGTAATTCTGTCATTAAAATACTTGACCGCTTGATCATGATCAAGAAAACGATTGCTACTAAGATACTGTTCAATCTCATCCAAGAGAAAAGCACTTTCTTTTAAAGATTTATCTTCAAAACCATTCGCATAATGGATGCTCTTCATCATTCGTTTGAGCTTAGTTTTAGGATAGCATTCTTTAAGTTTATCCCTTAAAGAAAGAACAAGATCCTCAAAGGAATGACTTTCCATATCATCCTCTAACAAACCTGCTATTATATTCTTTTTATACATATATTCGATTAGTTCCTTCAAAGCCTGTTTCAGGACAAGATTGCTTTCTTTAGAATTTGGTGTCATATAAAATTCTTTATCCATTATCTTTCTCACTAAATATATAAAAAATTATGATTTCCCACAAAAATATTTCAGTAAACTTTTTAAAAGCAAGCATTTTCAATTTGCAGCTCACCTTCTTCAGAAATTTTCATGAGTAACTTCTTCAAAATAGTCATCCAGATGATGGTAAATATGCATTTCTTCCTCTGAACCACCTTGTAAAACTGCAACTACCTTCACTTTATCATCATTGACAAATACGAAATTATGTTCACCAAAATAAGCCTGATAACCCTTATCAACTAAGGTCCAGAGTTCATCTTTTTTAAAAATGAAAATATCATTTTTCACTAGATAGGTTTTCCCGATTTCCATTTTCATAATGCCCTTTCTCCTTAAGAAAGCAGATAGTGCTAGAGGTTTTCCTTTACTGTTCAAGCTGCCTACGCAAGTAGTATCATACACTCACAAGGAACTTTGAGTGACTATTGAATATCTTCCATTGCTTCTTTAATATATCCTTCTACATCTTCATTCTCTACAAACAGCGGGTCTAAGTGACACAAGAAATGCCAATCTTGAGTGCATTTTTTTCTGTAGACAATCGCCTCACCGTCTTCACTTCCAAAATAGCTTCTGTCGACTCCATATCCACTGCCTTCTAAAAAGTCTTTTGCCTGATGATACTTGATTTCTCTTGCTTCGATATAAGCTTTGACTTCATCATTATTAACGACATAGGCATCGACTTTTGTAGCTCCTTCAATCACTTTATCGTTTTTAACCGATAGATTCGAAATCTCTTTCCAAATAATGTCCACATTTTCTTCGGGTTCAAACGAGAATCTAGATAAAGGGACAATATTTCCATTGAAGACAATCTCCATATAATCCGGCAAGTTTGTAGGATTAAAAAATTCCACTTCAAACCCATCTTCTGTTTCTAACGTATAGCCAGGGATTTGAGCTACAAAGGCTTTCCCTTCTTCTAAAGAATCAAAAGCGACTAAATCTTTTGAATAATTGTTTTGGTACAATTCCAATATAACCATCTATCATCCTCTAATCTTAACTGTTTCTATTAATTCTGATCATTTTTACGTTATTACTCATTCTCAGGTGGTACTACTGTTGAAAAATAAAAGTAAGACATTAAATTTTGTCAATCTACTTCTTAAACTTTAATTCAAGTATTTTATTATAACCTTCATAAAAACGATCTCTTGTTACCACTTCACCTGGATATTTCTCTTCTAGAAGTTCATAAATTTCAATTGGTCTAACCCCTTCTTCCGCCAAATCTTGAAGGAATGGACTGCATAGCCTCATCTCACCTTTACTCGATTATTTTAATAAAACTCCGTATATAGGAATCTTAGTTAATAGATTATAGGTACTCTTTTTCATAATATTTATCTCCCACATAAACTTGGATTAATTAGCAAGCCTACTTGACAAAATGATGCTGCTCATAGCTTGACTTAATTTTAGAAAAGAGGCCAGTAACAAACTTAAGCCCAGCCTCTTAGATAATCATTTTTCTTTGTAGCAAATAATGTATGCTTTGATGAAATCACTACCCACGACAATGGTTAACGGAACACTCAAAACAACTTCATCAGTTTTGCCATTCTCATACTCTTGTCTTTCTTCAGGAGAGTATAGGTACATAGCTATTGAATAGGTGTTCCCAGCCTCCAAGTCAAGAGCCATACTGATATTTTCTGATTTGATATTGATTGTTTGATTCAGTCGAGTCTCAGTCGTTTTATAAACGCCCTCAATTGTATATCTCCCTTGAACTAAAGCAACTACCTTTTCTAGGTTTTCTCCAGTTATTGGATTAAAGTCAGCAAGATTCTGTCCGTTAATTTTAGTTTTTGAACAGTATAAATGAACAACAGCTTTATCACTATTATCACTAACAAAGCTAACAGCTTTTTTCTTTCTATTGCTATATACAATCATAAATCCAACAAAAAGCAAGAGCCAAAGGACAAGAAAAAATACAATAATATAAGTTGATTTCATCATATATCTCCTATATTTTCTTTACTTTTCAACTACATTATAGCACCAATCATTGAACAAAGCAAAAAGATATACTAAATGCAAGTAATTGTTTTGGGACTTCTCTTTCAACTCCTTTTTGTCATCTTAAAATAGGTGTTTCTACAAGCATTTTTAATTATATTAACTGTATGAGGTCGATAGAAAAATCGTTAATCTATAATTTTTATAAAGCGCTTGCTCATGACCTTGCGTCATGATGTATAATATATATTAGGAGGTGAGAATAATGGCAAAATTCAGAGCAATCCCTGAAGGTTTTATGACAGTTGGGGAAGTCGCAAAGAAAATGGGAGTTACAGTCCGTACTCTACAATACTACGATAAAGAAGAATTGCTTTCTCCATCTGCAGAAAGTGAGGGGGGACGTAGGCTTTATACCGATAAAGATCTAGTCGTGCTTCATCAGATTATATCCTTGAAATCACTTGGTTTTTCTCTGAAGGACATAAAGGGGCGTTTGAACTCTTTGAAAACTCCAGCTGAAGTTGCAAATGCTCTTACAGAGCAAGCAGATGATATTCGCCAAAAAATAGAACAGCTTCAGGCATCATTGTCAGAAATAGAGCAGTTAAAAGTTGAAGTTTTACAAATACAGACGGTTGACTTTAAAAAGTATGCAGATATTATTGTCAATTTACAAATGAAGAATGAATCTTACTCTCTGATTAAACGTTTTGATGATGATACGCTGGATCACATACGCAGTCGATTTGACAAGAAAAGCGGACTAGACTTTATGGACAGATTTAATCGCCTAAGTGATGAGATTGTGCGTCTCCAAAAAGAAAAGGTGCCAGCTGAAAGTGAACAGTGCCAACAAGTTGTACAAGAATACTGGAGCTTGATCATGGAGTTTACAAATGGAGATATGACTATGCTTCCGAAGTTGATGGCAGTCGGTAATATTGATATCGCTACTAACGCTTGGGAGGAAAAGCAAAAAATCGTTAACTCATATTTAGAGCCCGCTTTGAAAGTTTATTTTTCAAGACTTGGAACCAATCCCTTTGAGGAGGTGTAGCCATGAAATACGCAATAGAGGTTCGTGAACTAAATAAAAATTACGGCTGTCATGGGGTCCTAAAAGGTCTTAATTTTCAAATCGTAAAGGGAGAAATTTTCGCTTTACTTGGTGTGAATGGTGCTGGGAAAACAACAACGCTTGAATGTATCGAAGGACTGAGAAAATATGATGGAGGCACTATTGTTGTAAACGGCAAAATGGGAATTCAATTGCAGTCATCTTCTTTGCCTGCTCATATTAAACCTATGGAAGCGATAAAGCTCTTTGCGAAATGGAATCAAACAAAAATTGATGATAATATGCTTAAAGCTCTGAAAATAAAAGAAATTGAGAAATCACAATATCTGCAATTATCCACAGGACAAAAAAGAAGACTACATCTCGCACTTGCACTTATCGGAAATCCCGATATTATTTTCCTTGATGAACCGACAGCGGGACTTGATGTTGAAGCAAGACTAGCCCTCCACGAACAAATACGAAAGCTTAAATCACAAGGGAAAACAATCGTTTTAGCAAGTCATGATATGGCTGAAGTTGAGACCTTATGTGACCGCATTGCTATCTTGAACAGTGGAAAGATTGTCTTTTGTGGCACTCCTTCAGAACTGACAGACAAGGTTGGAAGAAGATATTATATCCATTTGAAGACTCAAGAAGCAGAGAAGTCTTTTGAAACGACTAATATTGAGGATACCTTAATTTCATTATTGAATGAATGCAAGCAGAAAAAAATCCAGATATTGGATATTAAGGTTGATCGTGGCACCTTGGAACAGCATTTCATCAAAATGGCAAGGAGGGAATCAGAATGAACTGTTTTCTATATAGTTTAGTATTACAGTGGAAATTAGATATACGAAGCAAATCTCTCTTGGTTACTTTCTATATTGTACCGCTTGTTTTCTTTCTTATCATGGGTGGTATTTTTACTTCCGTTATGCCTGAGATGGGAAGTACGCTCATACAATCTATGATAGTCATGAGTGTCTCAATGGGAGCCTTTCTTGGCTTGCCCCCTTCATTAGTTGAAATTTATGGAAGCGACATTAAAAAAATTTATAATGCAAATGGAGTACCTATTTATTTAGGATTGCTAACTATGGTTCTCTCGGCTTTTGTCCATTTGATGATGACCAGCATTTTGATCCTGCTACTGGCCCCTATTTTATTTGAAGCAAGTCTGCCGACACAACTTCCCTTATTCTTTCTTGCGCTGTCCATCTACATGATTGTGTCATTATGTATTGGTAGTTTACTAGGGCTTACTTTAAAAAACCAAGCAAAGCTGACTATGATAGCGCAACTTGTATTTTTACCTTCAATTATGCTTTCGGGGATTATGTTTCCTATTAGCTTACTACCCGATTTTCTCCAAATATTAGGGCGAGTTTTCCCAGCTTATTGGGGATACCGTTTGATATTAGATAAAGGGCTTCGACTTGAAAATCTATGGTATTTAATTCTGGTATCTTGTATTGCAGTAATGACTTGTATCCTCCTCTTGAATAAACAAAAATCTGAGTAAATAACTGAATAGAGCAACATGAATCCATGGCAACATTAACTTTAAAGAAAAAGCGACGAGATTGTTTCTTATCTCGTCGCTTTGCTATTTTTCAGTGGTCAAGCTCATTATTTGGTTAAGTTTGTTTCTGCCTTTTCTTCTCAAAAGGTGATAACTCTTTACCCTAGTATTTGCTCAACTTCCTTAATCTTATTTTTCAGAGTTTAATACTGACTAGTTAGTATCCGTTATGATATCGAAACTTCTTTCTCCCATCGTCTAAGCACCTCTTTCAAAGGCTCATCTAGATAGCTAAAGGCCTTGTCCTTAATCCACTCAGGAATTCCATAAGCTGCCTCGGCGATACTTCCTGTGATTGCAGCAAGAGTATCACTATCCCCACCAATAGAGATAGCATTTCTGATAGCATCTTCGAAGTCTGTACTTTCAAGAAAGGCAATGATGGCTTGAGGTACCGTATTCTGGCAAGTTTCATTGAAACGATAAGTAGGACGAATTTCATCTAGTGTTTGAGAAAGATTATATCCATACTCTTGCTCTATGTATTCCTTGATGCGTCTCTTGCACTCTATAGGGTTATCATTGATTGGTTGTTCATAATCCCCACAGTAACCTCCAAAGTAAAAGCGACACATAAAGATAGCATCAGCGGTTGCCATAGCTCCCTTGATACCTTCTGGATGATTATGAGTCACCTCTGCAGAGAGACGCGCGAGATTTCTACTAGAAGGCCAAGTGCCTGTTCTGGCACAGAAGCCACAATCCATGACCCAAGCACATGGAGAAACACGCATGGCTGAGCCATTGCCAAAACTATTATATGGTTCACGATCGTCGCCATCAACCCAATTACTAAATCTTGCACCGTAACCTGCATCTGGATACACCCTACTATATTTCTTCATAGCGTCAATAAAGTCATCCTTCTGACCGCCATTCATAATTGCTTCTGCAACAGCACAGGTCATAACCGTATCATCAGTGAAAAAACAATCCTCACGAAATAATGGAAAATCCTTGGTTTTAATATTGTCCCATTCGTAAACAGAACCTACAATATCTCCAACTATTGCTCCTAGCATAAGATTCCTCCTTTTAAGTTTTTATAATCCACTCTCAACTTCTCTAGTATTCTTTTTTCTCCATAATTAAAATAGATATTTTTATAGACATTCCTATGATAACAATACTGACAAAGACTATTCCAAGAAAAATCATTACCCTCGAATTGTTTAAGAAGAACTCCACAACATTAGTCAGTAAATCTGATTTTGCTTTTAAAAGACTAGATAGAGCAAAGACTGTAAAGTAGGATATAACCATAATCAGCCTACCTTTTTCAGCACCATATTTAAGGATAAACGGTAGTTGAATAGCTGATATCAAAACACTTGCAAGTAATGTAATTAGTGAGATAAATATGATATTATCTATCGACATCTCACTTTTAATTACCAATTGAACAAATAAACATACTGAACCGAATAGCCCAAACACAAATGCAAAAAACAATTTACTCAATACAAAGCTACTCTTTTTAATAGGCATTGAAAAGGCAAATTGTTCAAACTTCGATTTCGTATCATAACCAAAAGCGATAGCAGTTAAAATTAACGGTATCATTGTACAAATAAGCGGTATCATAAAAATTTCATTTTCATATACCCCATACACAACGAGTGCAATACAGAGAGTAATCGATAATAGTAGTGTTTTCTTTAAAGTAGCTATATCTTTTAATATCAATGCAGTCATTATCTTTTATCTCCTTTCACAAAATAAATCATAATATCTTCGATAGATGGTTTTTGTAATCTTATTTCATCCGGAACAAGATTTCTTTTAACAAGTAACTCTTGTCCAAATGAGTGTATCCTTCTCCCAATTATGGCTTCCACATTAAGATCTTTAACTTCTTCATTAGATAAAGTACAGATACCATAGTTTTCCTTGAGTTCATCCTTTGGTTCAACAAAAAGAACTTTACCATCATTGATAAAAGCAATATAATCTGCTACCTTCTCTAAATCGGATAGGATATGTGACGATATTAAAATTGTATGATTTTCATCTTGCATAAAGTCAAGAAGAAAATCTAAAATTTCTTCCCTTACTATTGGATCCAAACCACTCGTAGCTTCATCCAATATAAGAATGTCTGCATTATGAGATAAAGCTACTGCCATCGATAATTTCATTCTCATTCCACGAGAATAACTTTTAATAAACTGCTTTTCTGATAAATTAAATTTCTTTTTTAGTTGATAGAAAAAATCTCTATCCCACTTTGAATAAACCCTGGAACAAAATTTTTCCAAATCAACAAGTGTCATCTCTTCTGGTACTAGTAAGTCATCAAACACTACTCCGATTTTATCTTTCAATTCAATACTGTTAGGATTATCATAACCTAAAATTTTAATTTCTCCTGAATCTTTCTTAAGTAATCCTAACAATAATTTTATAGTTGTACTTTTACCTGCTCCATTTTGACCAATGTATCCGACGATAGTCCCTTTAGGAATAGACAAATCTATCGGTCCTAATGTAAAGCTATCAAACTTTTTAACCAAGTTTTTGATTTCAATAGCATAATCACTCATATTTCCCCTCCATGTAACTACTAAACATCTCTACCAACTCATCATTGGATACACCTGCAATTGCTGAAAGCTCAACAATATCTTGCATCTTTGATTCGATTCGTTTCAAATATTCTTCTCGAATAAGCTCTTTGTTCTGAGCCGCAACAAAATTACCTTTACCTTGAACTGAATTAATGAAACCATCAAGTTCCAGTTCATCAAAAGCTCTTTTAGCAGTTATCATACTCACTCGAAGTTCTTTTGCCAAAAATCTGATTGATGGCAATTGCTCGCCAACCTTTAATTCTCCCGAAATAATCTGAGCCTTTATTTGATTTTTTATCTGCAAATAAATCGGATCATCATTTGAATTATTAATTTGTATATTCACACTCCATATCCTCCTAATTATCCAACTGTTATCTCTGTTTCATCTGTTTATATTATAGCATAACAGTTATATTAGTTCAATATTTAACAATCTGTATGAATCATATTATCGTTTAAATTGATTACTTTTCGATTGCAATTTTTAATATAAGAAAAAGCCTTGAGAACAAGGCTTTTCTAAATCACTTTCGTTCACAGGTTTATACGTTTTTACCATCAACAGCTCCTATCATAATCGTATCATCTGTGAAAAAGCAGTCGTCCCTAACCAAGGGAAAATCCTTTGTTTTAATATTGTTCCATTCATAAACTGAACTAACAATATCTCCCACAATTGCTCCTAGCATGAGATTCCTCCTTACAGCATATCAGATTTCCAATGGATTGCTCTTTAAAAATGGTACCACCAAATCAACCCACTCTTGAGGCAGGTAAGCCGATAAATAGCCGTGGTTATAGCCCTTTGCTTCATACAAAATTGTATTTGAATGTAGCTGATGAAATAATTTCGCTGACTCTTTCACATAGTTCGATTCTTTTTCACCATAGATATACAGAACCTGCGACTTGCTTGCAGAAATCGTGTCCTTGAGCTTGTAACGCCCCATATAGGTTTTATAAATGGTCACTAATGTTTTGATAGGCATCCTTGGCAGATCCTCCAAATAATAATCTTTTATTTCCTCTGGATAAGCGAGTTTAGGATATATTTTGTTCATTATGCTTAACTGAAGTTTGCAAGAGAATTTACTAAACATTAGTTTACCAAATAGAGATACTAGAAAGATGCTTATTTTAGCCAACCTTGGTTGAGGAATACAGAGGCTTCCGTCTATGATGGCTTTCTCAGCTATCTCGCTGTCTAAGGACAAAAGCTCCATGGCAATTTGACCACCAAGTGAAACACCACCAATCGCAAACAATTTACCACCACAGTTTGCTTTGATATAGTCTAGAATCTCCAAAGCAGAATCTTCAGTTGAAACATAATCAAGTTGATATTCCTCGCCGTGGCCATTCAAAGTGGGTAGAATAATACGGTATTCTTCTGACAAGATTCGTGCTTGACGAAGATAATTCCACCAAGAACTGCCACCACCATGTATCAGTAAAATAGGAGGCAAATTCTTATCACCAAATTCATGGTATTTCATGTTTAAACTCCTTACTGTAGGACTTTTACTAGCTACATCCTTGTTTAATCAGTTTGAACAAGCAGCGATACCGCATCAAACAGAAAATTCTCTAACATTGATTATCTAAATAGCCAATCATTACTTTCAATAACGCATTTCCTTTTCTAAAATTTAAAAATTTTTTCCTTACTAATTCTATTACTCGCAAATATTGTATAAATTAAATAAGCAATAAAAATGATAATAAAAATAAGATTAATTTTTAACACAAAATAGAGATTTAACAAATTTGCGAACGCATGAAATAATAGACAGTACCCCACAGATTTCGTTTGACGATAAAGAAGCCCTAAAACAAAACTTAAAAATAATGTATATATAAAAAATAAAATAAAAGGAAATCCTTGATGACTTTCTCCAACTATAAACCATAAAGGCAGATGCCAAATTCCCCAGATTGAACCTACAATCAAATTAGATTGCCAATAAGTATATTTTTTATCAAGTAATGGTTGTAATATTCCTCTCCATCCTAATTCTTCATGTCCACCACCAAAAAAATTAATTGAATAAAGAATAGTGGCATCAGATAAATTGATACTCCATTTAATTCTAAGGAAGATACAGAAAATAGTATCAAAATTGCTAACAAATGAATAATGAAATAAATACTACTATTTTTTCTTTTATTAAATATAAAATGTTTAAATTTTATATTATTACTATTCAAATAAAAGCCACTTGCAATAGCTGGACCAAGTGCACCTACTATATGTAACATTCTCCCTATAAATGTTTCTAATCCCAAAATGTGAGATTGAGTAAAGATGGCAAGAAGCCCCCAAGCTATATAAGAAATTCCAAATGTAAAACAAAGATAATTTTTAAAATTCTTTTTGTCAATTTCTGCCATTTTATCTTCCTAATCCTGATTATTCTATGTATAATATTTTTTTACTGCTTCTTAGTTGCTCTCGATTATAACTACCTATATTCTATCACAAAAACACAAAAAAGCCTTACAATCAAGGCTTTTCATTATTGATTCATACCAAGCTTTCTATGCTTTTACGAGCAAAGATGCACACTCGGCGGTTCGCTGTTACCGTATCGTTTCGTCGTAAACTCCTTACTCTACGACAGCTATCCCATGGGCAGAACATCTGCTTCTACTTCGCTGATACCTCAGCTCGGACAAGCAGTGATGCTGCCTCAACATGTGGCACTAGTCAACATCTATATTTTAGAACGAAAATGATAGAGTGTTTTATAAAATTATACTATAGAATGAAAATATTTTATAGTTACCATTTTTTAACTTTATATTTTAGAATTATCATTTTATAAATTTACTTGCTAACTTGTAAACTTGTTGAACCTCTTTACTCTTAACATCCCAATTACCAAGTTCTTCTTTAATCAACTCTGGAAATTTTTTGCTAATATCCCTCAAAGCATTACCGACTGATTTTCTAACATATTCACTAGAATCTTCTTTTAATGTTGCGATTCGTTTAATAGCTTCATCTGGATTATCCTTGAAATATGGTCTACTCGTCCATATTCTCAAACCTTCTGCAACAGCTCTTCTAACATTTGGATTACTGTTTTGTAACCATTCGTCAATAACCGGAAGAGATTTTTCATAACCTGTTTGCTTACAAAATTCATCAAATGCTTTTGCTAATACTTCTTGAACTCTCCAATTGTCATCCTTTGAAACCTCATCCCTCATGAAGATCAAAATTTCTTCATACGATGACAAATGGCCGAAGAGAAATACACTATACATTCTAACTTGATATACATTGGATTTAAAGGCTAAAAATGCTAATTCTTTAGTATACGCATTATCGTTTGATAGATAGTCAGCAAGAGCTCTTTGCTCTTCCTCTTTAAATCCATTTTCTATTAAAGAGAATTCTTTTTCTAAATTTAAAATATATTCTTTCATGTAACTTGACCCCGAAACAACATTCCAATTTTCAAGATAATTCTCGATAGGTATCGATAAAGAATTGAATTCGTTATAATATAAGCAAATAATCTTGACATTTTCTCAAATTGATATTTAAACTCTTTTATTATTCAGCCTTTTTCTCAATCAAATACCAACTAGGAATGATTTGCTTCATATCTTCATACCACTCTAGAATTTCTTTAGCTTGATGTTGCATTACTGCTATTTCTTCGATTCCGTAAGGAACAGACCATGGCAGAGCACCAACTATGTTATTTAGAATATAGATAGCGAGAAGATTCCAAAATAAATCCGGAACCTTATGATCAAAATATCCATCTATCATACCAGACGCAAAAGAGGGAGAGACTTGAGCAGACCATACAATACGATTGAATTCCTCCCAAGGATCTCCAAGATCAAATCGATCAAAGTCTATGACATAAATTTCTCCATCTTCACCAATCATGAAATTCCCGATATGATAATCTCCATGTTGGAAAACCTGAGGTCTATCTTTTAACAATTCTCGATTTGCATTTAAATAATCAATAAAAATCTGACCATTTTCATATTGAACAGGACATTCTTTGTATTTTTTGATTTTGTCATCAATTTTACGATTAAAAAAGGATTCCCAATCTTCACGAACTTCTGTAACAGGAAGAGAATGAATTTTTCGAAGGATACTTCCTGCTTCTACTCCGTAAGTGTATTGTTGTTCTTTTGAAACAGTTAAAATGGTTTCTCTTGCATCTTTCCCGTCTATCCATTCGTGTAAAGAATGCACTTCGTCATCACAGAGTTCTATGCTAATCGGTTTACACATCGGAACTCCAAGAGAAGCCACCTTCTCCATCATATCAAATTCAAATTTTTTAGAATCTAACTTATCCTTATCAGAAACACGCAAGAAATATTTTTGCTGATTTTGATCTGTCACACAATATTTTTTATCATCTGACCAGCCTTTATTTATGGTTATCTTACTACTAAAATCCATCAAGCACTCTCCGATTCATTTCACAACACTTTTTGCAGTTTTCACTAGTAACCTATCCAGTTCGTCTACACTTTAGTTACCTAGATCAAGATTTAGATAATGGAAACTAGTCAATTTTCTCTATGATATTTCCAAGTTTATCCAATACAAGACATGAATGATCATTTAGTGGGATTACGGGAACATTAACGAGTTCTTCAGCTCTATCCTTATTAGCTTTATCATTCCATGAATCATAATGGACACTAATTAAAAACTGACTAAAGAGTCCTAATCCATTTTTTATCTTTATCTGATGATCTGAATTATCATTAGGTGAAACATAGACTTTTTCTCCTAATAATAGGGCTCCTGCAGAAAATCCTATAACTTTCGCCCCTTTATTCAGCATACGATCGATATAATTTTTGAACTGCGGATTGACGTAAGTAGCTAAATACTTTTCCGTATTTCCACCACCGATAATAATTAGATCAGCATCTAAATAGCTATCAAAATCAATCAGCTCAGTGTCCAAAAGTAAGTAATCAGTGTTTAGATTAGGAAATTGACTTTGGAAAACTTCCGTGTACTTTTTCATATACGGTTGCCAATTTTCTCGATAAACTGTAAAAATGGCAATTCTTTCGATCTTGCTTGATGACACAATTTTATTAACAATCGTATGGTTCTTTATCGGTGGATTTCCACCCATCAAAAAAATTTGTTCGCCCAATCTTTCACACTTTCTAAAGATACATAATGTTTAAACAAGTTTATTCACGTTTCTAAATTATAATTTTTTCTTAAAACATATCATTTTATTATTGACTGACTAAGATCGCACCAGCAACCCTACAACGCTAAGTATGTCAGGTAGTCCTGTCTGTATGTGGAAACATGACTATAACCCTTTGAACGCTAACATAAGGTTATCGTTAAATGGTATTACCTAGATAAACTGAGTTTTTATTATTTCTTTTTCTTTGGTTTTGGTGCAGGTAACTCATCATACATTGAATTAAATAAGCCGGTTAAATATTCTTTGTTGTCAACATCAGCTACCAATAGCATTTCCTTTGCACCTTCATACGGCAATTCGTATTCTACATTCGGCATATACGCTATTGCAGATTCGACAGGCTTCACTAAAAATCTATCATCATAAATTCCACCCATAATTTTCCCTCGATAATAAATTATATATTCACCCATCATTGCTCTATATGATATTTCTTCCAACTCGGACAATTGTTCTAAAATGAAATCTAAATATTCTTTACTTGAAGCCATTTTTGCTATCTCCCTTAATTACTAAAATTTCAATAGTCCATTTTCATCAAATTGAAAATTGGGTCCCCAAGAAACTTCCCAATAATATCCATCTAAATCCGAAAAATATGAGTGATATCCACCCCAGAAAAGTCCCTGTGACTCTTTTACAATTTTTCCACCTGCTTTTCCTTACTAATTCTATTACTAGCCAATATAGTATAAATTAATTAACCAATAAAAATGATAATAAAAATAACATAGCAGCCCGTCTAACAACTTACTACTTTTCATATGATAATTTACAAATGACTTTTCAGCCACTCGATCTTTTTAAAATCCTTATTGTTATTGTGATCATTTCGATAGGAGTCTTTAGAAGAAGCTTTGTAAATACTTAGATACTGCTCCAGACTTGGAAGACGAAAAGTGATGCCTTCAATGTGAATAAGCTCTATATCCGATTCCGAAACTCCTGCAAAATCAGGTAAGGAATCGATACTTCCAAATTCAACACTCACTCGATCCTTTTTGAATTCATGCTCATGAATATCTATTAAGACGTAGCCTAAGTCTTTCATCACTTTCATTATCTTGTCCCATTCATAAATTCTGAGATGATCAGGCGCTTCCCAACCTCTAGGGTCACCAGGCACATGAATGTCAATGTCAGACGGCCCCCAATTTTCTTTCGTTCTAAACTCCAATCCCAAAGACCCCATCAGTGTCGGTGTAATTCCGACTCGATTTAAATGGAAACAAATGGTTTTAAATTCTTCAAATAAGAGACTCATGTTTACTCTAAACCTTTCATATAAATGTTCGTTATTTCTACTTTATTACCTTGAACAAAATCATTTTCTAGAGTATATCCAGTTATTTTAGATACAAATTCTTTTCCTTCTTTTAAGGACCCAAATGCGACTAGATCTTTAAAAGAAGGATTTTGATATAATAATAACATATACATCTCTAGTCCTTCTGATTTTTGAACGATTATCCACGTTTCACTAACAAACTTACACACTCGACGTGGTGCGTTTGCGGGAAAAGATCAACTGGCTGGACTTTCTTCAATTCATAGCCTAGCTCTTGATAGAGTTTGATATCTCGAGCCATGGTTGCTACATTACAAGAGATATAGGCGATGCGATCAGCTCCTGTTTGTGCACTTGCTTTGATGAAGCTTTCGGTCAAGCCCTTCCGTGGTGGGTCAACCAAGATAACGGTTGGTTGGATACCTTCCTTGAGCCAATTCTTCATGGCATTTTCAGCAGTATCACAGACATAGTGGGCATTGGTGATACTGTTTAAGGCAGCATTCTTCTTGCTATTCTCTACTGCTTCTGGTATAACCTCTACACCATAAACTTCCTTGACATGCTTAGCGACGGATAATCCAATAGTTCCAATTCCTGAATAGGCGTCAATAACCACATCATCTACGCTTATCTCTGCAAAGTCAATGGCTGTCTGATAGAGCTTCTCTGCCATTTCTGTATTGACCTGGTAAAAGGCTGGTCCAGAGATTTGGAAATCATTGCCCAACATTTGGTCAGTAATGTAATCTCGACCATAAAGCGTACGCCATTCTTTCCCGAAAATCGCATTGGTATTCTGGTCATTGATATTCTGCATAACAGACACAATTTCTGGAAATTGCTTGATCAGTTGTTCAATCACCTGTTCTACTCTGAAAACTTTAGGACGAGTTGTTACCAAAATGACCATTATTTGTCCTGAATGATGACCACGACGGACTACAAGATTGCGAATCAAACCAGATTGTTCTTTTTCATCATAAGGCTTCAAATCATAGTGGCGAAGCAAATCTCGTAAAGCCACAATAACCTGGTCAATAACTGGATCCTGAATGTAAAAATCCTCCAGTGGCATAAGGTCATGAGAATTCTTACGGAAGAAACCAGTCTCCAGAACACCATTAACGCGACGAACAGGAACCTGAGCCTTGTTGCGATACTTGATAGGATTTTCCATACCAAGAGTATCAGCAACCTCTACATCCCTGATTCCTGCAATTTTATAGAGGCTATCTTTTACTTGCTTGGTTTTGAACTTGAGTTGTTCTGGATAAGCTAGATGTCCCAAGTCGGCGATCCCTGAACGCAGGTAAGCCAAATCTAAATCTTGGTTGCGATGTGGTGATTGCGTAAGGTATTCCTCGACTTTACCAAAGCCAATCTTCTTGTTGACTTTAAGGACACGCATAAGGATTTTCTCAGTCGGTAATACATTTTCTACAAAAAAGACCAAGCCATCGACCTTGGCAACACCTGCTCCTTCATGGGTCAAATCGACAATCTCAACTTCTACAATATCATTTTTCTTTAACATATTTTTCACTTTCTATGTGCCGAAAAAAAGACGGCAACTGTTCTGTTACCATCTATTATACCATGAATTAACCTAAGCACCAAAACTCTTGAAAAAGTTTACAATTGCTTGCCAAATAGCACTAAGAATATTGCCCCCATCCTCAAATGCTTTATTAGCATCAAAGTTAAGGTCAATATTGCTGAAACTATCACCTGCTTGTGCAACGATACTTTGTTTCAAATCTTTTAGGGTCTTTGTGAAGTCTTCGTTATTCAGAATATCACTCTTTGAAAGATTAAAGGCAAAGTTGATGATGATATTGATCTGATTTCCTGTTATAACCTGATCTAGCTTATAATTTTTCAATGTATCTTCTACAATCTTACGAACATCATCTTCAGTAAGCTCACCCTTGGACTCTTTAGCCTTAGCGATAGCAGATTTGATATCGGCAAGGGCTACATTGAGTTTATTAGCATCATAGCCTGATTTGTCCTTGTTTTCATCGTTAATGTCTGACAAGGCTTTTAGCTCTTCCTGAGCTAGGTCTTTATTTTCTTGAGGAAGTTGAACACCATTAGCTTCTAATGAATAGTAAATACCTGCTAGGGCACTTTCACCTGTTACAGGGATTGGAGCAGCTACGGTTATACGAGCATGTTCCACACCCAAGGTAACGGCCGCATTACGGTACATGTCTTGGGTCACTTTAGTGATATTTTCAGGGGTTTCAATCTTCACTTCAAGTGGAGATTTTTCACCTAATTTTTGAATTTTGGCAGACGAATAGAGCTGGAGACTAGAGTCATTGGCGACGTTCATAATCTTTGAGTAGACATCTGGCGTCATAGTCTTCAGTTCTTTGGTATCTGTAGAGGCATTATAGCCGAGTTTTTTTAATGTTTGATTTTTTTGATCTTCAGTAAGAGAAGAACCCAAGACGTACTCAGGTTGAACATAAGTTTCATCAATTACTTTTTGAACATCAGTGGCTGCTTGAGCGCTTTGCAAAGTTGCAACTGCTAAAAGAACTGCAGCACTAGTCAGAAAGAATTTCTTTCGCATGAGACTTTCCTCCTTTTCCTATCTAGGATAGTCGATTAGCCTTAAAGAAAGCTTATAAAAGCACCTAGAATTTTCTAAGTGCTTAAAATAGATTAAAAAATTTAATAATGTAGAGATTTAGTTGAACCTGTCTAGAGTAATAATAGTTCCCTCCATCTACATAAAGTTCTCCACCTTGAAAGATGGAAATTGGATTGATGTAGCGATAGGTTTTTCCAGTTGTATTTCCTAAAGTTGGCGCAACGGTATCTCTTGAGTATTTCTTGGCTAGTGCAAGGGTATTTTCTTTCCCATTTTGGGCGATAAAATCAATATAAGCTGGACCAAAGTTATAGGCTTGTACAGCAGTCCAAACATCTACCCCCTTTTCTTGTGCTAAATAAAGATTTTCAGTCAATGTTTGAATTCCCTGACGAATACTACTCCTATTGTCAGAGATTGTATTTGTAGTTCCGCTAGCAGACTCACTAGACTGCATCACGTCGCTTTCTTTACCTTTGGTTTCGGTATAAATCATGGCCAGGACTAGTTCTTCATTTGCTGGCGTATCTTGCTCACTTAAAACCTCTCGTACCAAGGATTGATAGGTCATGACCTGCTTCACATCCCGATACATATGAAAAAGTTTATAACCAGTAAATAAGATAAGAACAAGCACCAAGACCCTTCTTATAAATTTAAACATTATTTGCTTTGTATATCCTCGATGTTTTTGATTAAGATAGAGTAGGTCCCATTTTCATTTTGGATAAATTCGACCGACTCAGCATCTTGGTAAATATTATTGGGTACAATTAATTCAATCCCATTTGACAGAGAAAGTTTTTGGTTTTCAAATTTCTTTAATTGGCGACTAGCATCGATTTCATCAAACTGAACTGGCTCTGGTACTGCTTCCTTGACTTGATCAATAAAGCTAAGACGTGCAGTGAGATTGTTGTCAAAAAGGTCATTTGCCAATTTTTCAGGAGACAATTCATTGCTTTCTTCAAGGTTGTTGAAAATAGCAGACTTAACCTTGGATTGAAACTGAAAATCATCTGTATTAAATGTTTCAGCAATTCTCTGAGCTGTTTTTTCAAGTTCCTTGATTGACTTCTTAGGTGAAATTTTTGGCTGAGCCTGTATCAGATTCTCAGAAAAATAGTTCAAAAAAGTCCCGTTATACTTGATTCGTTTCTCAATCAGGTGATATTTTCGGCTTTGAAGATTGAGCACCAAGGCCTCGTCAGCCCCTGTACCAAATCCAGGCAGGTTATTCTGAGTCAGCTTGATTGGATTATCAACTTCTCCTCCAAGATGAGTCAAGGTCTCACGCAGGGCAATGCGTAGGAAGGCAAAATGCTCTACTCCTTCTTTGGAAAATTGCACAAAAATCAAGTCATTGGTCTTGAGATTTTCAGAAATGCTGAATTCCTCTTTCCAGAGATTTGCCAGTGTCACCGACGTCTCCAATAAATCATCTGTGATTTGATTGAAGAAGGGATTTTCTTCTTCGAAAATCCCAGTCTTGGCTTCATCTGAATACACACGTTCGATTTTCTTGCGTAGGTATTCCTCGATTTTTGGAGTGATATTGAGAAATTTATCCGCTAGAAACAACTCTGTGTCATCAGGGCTGAACTGATGGATAATAGCTTTCTTAATATAAATGTCCATAAAAATTTTAGTCCTCGTATAATG
The DNA here is from genome assembly GCF_001553685.1 of Streptococcus sp. oral taxon 431. Classification (NCBI taxonomy): domain Bacteria; kingdom Bacillati; phylum Bacillota; class Bacilli; order Lactobacillales; family Streptococcaceae; genus Streptococcus; species Streptococcus sp. oral taxon 431. Next base: position 1,250,589 of record NZ_CP014264.1, read on the forward strand.
GGAAGGCATCTGTCAAGACTTTGACTTCGCTTCTTACTTCATCTAAAATAGCTTCATTTTCTGCATTTTTAAGGGCTTTAATGATAAGCTCAGCCACTTTACGACTTTCTTCTTCACCAAAACCACGTGCAGTTGTTGCTGCTGCCCCGATACGAATACCACTTGTCTTAAATGGTGACAAAGTTTCGTATGGAATTGAGTTTTTATTTAGAGTAATATTGACCTCATCTAGCAAGTTTTGAGCGACTTTTCCATTTTCTACAACCTTAGTTACATCAACTAGAAAGAGGTGATTTTCAGTACCACCAGAGATAATACGGAAATCAGGGTCTTGTAAGAAGACTTCTGCCATAGCCTTGCTGTTCTTAATAACATTTGCTGCATATTCCTTGAAGGCTGGGTCCAATACCTCTTTGAAGGCAACAGCCTTAGCAGCAACAACGTGCTCTAATGGCCCACCTTGGATACCTGGGAAAATAGCTGAATTAATCTTCTTAGCAAGGTCTTCGTCATTAGTCAAAATCAAACCACCACGTGGTCCACGAAGGGTTTTGTGGGTCGTTGTTGTTGTAATATGTGCATAAGGGACTGGACTTGGATGAAGACCTGCAGCAACCAAACCAGCAATGTGCGCCATATCGACCATGAGTTTAGCACCAACAGCATCAGCAATTTCACGGAATTTTGAAAAATCAATAATTTGAGAATAAGCTGAAGCCCCTGCTACGATTAGTTTGGGTTTCACTTCTTGAGCTTGTTTCAAGATGGCGTCAAAGTCTAAAAGTTCGGTCTCAGGATCAACACTATAAGAAACAAAGTTGTAGGTTTGACCAGAGAAGCTTACAGGAGCTCCGTGGGTCAAGTGCCCACCTGCTGCCAAATCCATCCCCATGACCGTATCACCTGGCTCAATCAAAGCCATGTAAGCCGCACAGTTGGCTTGACTTCCTGAGTGAGGTTGGACATTGGCAAACTTGGCACCAAAGATTTCTTTTGCACGTTCAATAGCTAGACTTTCAACGACATCTACTACATCAGTACCACCGTAATAACGACGTCCTGGGTAACCTTCGGCGTATTTATTAGTCAAGATAGACCCTTGAGCCGCCATAACAGCCTTAGAAACAACATTTTCAGACGCAATTAACTCAATATTGTTTTGTTGACGTTCCTCTTCTTTGGCAATGGCATTCCAAAGATCTGCATCATAAGCTTTAAAATCATCTTTGTCAAAAATCATAGGTCTTCTCCTTTATAGTGTGACTGGTCCTTTAGTTTAAGAAAATATACTAAAAGATGCGAATAAACCGTTTCTGCACTTTATCACAAGTATAACCAACTTTTTCGTAAAATGCATGGGCACCCAGACGATGGTCTGCAGAATTTAAGCGAATAAAGTTATAGCCTCGTTTTTTTGCTTCTTGTTCCAATCCTTGGAGCAAAGTTTTTCCGATACCCTGACCCTGTGTTTGAGGCAAAACAGCTAAAGCTAGGATATTAAAACCTGGTTTTGAATAAAGGGATTCATAAACCTCGGCATGAACATAACCAAGTAAGTCATGGCTGGTCGAATCCTCGAAACCCAGTAGGTAGTGATGAGAGTCCTGAGATAACTTAGCTAGTTGACTAGCCGTTTCCTCTAAACTAAACGAATAACCTAAAGCTTCTTTGTTAATCTCACAAATAGCTGCAACATCAGTTGTTTTCAAATCACGTAGCATATTATACCTCCTCAAAAGGAATTGTTGGTATCTTGGCAAGGATATCCTCTCGAGTAATCGCTCCTTGACGTAGAATCTTTACCTTGTCACCAGATAAGTCTAAAATAGTCGAATCCTGACCTGTTAAAAATACATCGTCTTCAAGTCCCAAGACCTCTTGGTCAAAATCATGAAGAATCTTGTGAAAATTTACTCCACTTGATTGACCTGAGATATTGGCGGAAGGTCCGATTAAGGGACCAAATTTACGAATCAACTCCAGAGTTACTGGATGACTCGGCATGCGAAATCCAACAGTCGTCAAATCTGAATTGACCCAGTAAGGAACCTTGTCATTAGCTTCTAAGATAATGGTCAAAGGGCCTGGCAAAAAACTTTCAACCAGTTTATTGAGATAAAGTGGCTGATTCTTAGAAAAGTTCAAGATATCGTCTAGACTAGCGACATTCAGATTAAGCGCCTTATCTCTTGGACGACATTTAAGCTGATAAACATGGTCAACAGCCTTTTCATCCAATGCTTTTGCAAAAAGTCCATAAACTGTCTCCGTTGGCAAAACAACAGCTTCACCTTTTTCCAACTCGTGTTTAATTTTCTCCATCATCAATGACAACCATCCTATCTTGGCCAAATTGGTCTTTCAGAGTTCGAACTCGCTTCTCAGGAAAATTTTCCTTGAAAAGAGCTGGAACGCTTTGTCCTTGTTTGTAGCCAATTTCAAGATAAATCTTACCACCATCATTTAGATAGTCCTTTGATTCTTCCGCGATTCTGCGATAGATCGCTAGACCATCCTCATCTGCAAAGAGGGCTACATGTGGCTCTGAATGGAGAACATTCAAACCTACTTCTGCCTCATCTACTCGAGATATGTAAGGTGGATTGGATACAATTATATCATATTTTGAAGAAATTTCGGAGAAACAGTTAGATTTAATAAAGAATAATGTTAGACCTTGATTATTAGCGTTTTCCAGCGCCAAATCCAAAGCATCCTGAGAAATATCAGCTGCCGTGATAGTCCAATCTGGTCTATTTTTAGTTAAAGCAAGAGCGATAGCACCACTCCCAGTTCCAATATCCAGAACTTTGAGATTATCCTTCGGATTCTCAGCCAGGATGAGCTCCACCAACTCTTCTGTCTCTGGACGGGGAATCAAGACCCGCTCATCTACTTTTAACTGCATCCCAAAGAATTCAGCATAGCCGATAATGTACTGGGCAGGTATATGATTTGCTAGTTTCGTGTAAATTTCCTCTACAAACTGTCTTTCTTCCTCTGTTACTTCTTGCTGAAGAGCAAAGACAAAGTCTGTAAAAGATAGTTTTTTCAGGCTACGATAGACAAAGGAGAGGCTTTCTGCTTCCTCTCCTTGTGCTATCAACTTTTCCTCAAAATCTTTAAACATTTGAGCTAGTTTCATTATTTGTTTAATTCTTCCAATTTTTGTGTTTGATCATAAAGAACCAAGGCATCCACAACTTCATCTAGTTTACCAGACAAGATAGTATCGAGTTTTTGAAGAGTCAAGCCGATACGGTGGTCTGTTACACGGTTTTGCGGGAAGTTATAAGTACGGATACGTTCTGAACGGTCACCTGTACCGATTGTAGACTTACGCTCAGCGTCTTGCTCATCTTGGGCAATTTGAGCAAAGTGGTCAGCAACACGCGCACGGATGATCTTCATAGCTTTTTCACGGTTTTTCTGCTGGGTACGTTCTTCCTGCATTTCAACCTTGATATTGGTTGGCAAGTGAACGATACGAACAGCAGTCGCAACCTTGTTGACGTTCTGTCCACCAGCACCAGAAGCGTGGTAGATATCCACACGAAGGTCTTTTGGATCAATATCGTACTCTACTTCTTCCACTTCAGGCATAACGAGAACTGTCGCTGTAGAGGTATGAACACGCCCTTGGCTTTCTGTCACAGGGACACGTTGAACACGATGGGCACCAGACTCATACTTAAGCTTAGAGTATACAGACTGACCTGATACCATAGCAACCACTTCCTTGAAACCACCAACACCATTCATTGAAGCCTCCATGACTTCAAAGCGCCAGCCTTGGGCTTCAGCATATTTTTGGTACATGGTTAGCAAATCTCCAGCGAAAAGTGCTGCTTCGTCTCCACCAGCAGCGCCACGGATTTCAAGGATGATATTCTTGTCATCGTTTGGATCTTTAGGAAGGAGCAAGATTTTCAGTTTTTCTTCGTACTCTTCTTTTTCAGCCTTAGCATCTTTCAATTCTTGTTTGGCCATTTCTTCCAAGTCCGCATCTCCGCCTGATTCTTTAATCATCTCTTCGGCATCGATAATGTTTTGAAGGACTTGTTTGTATTCGCGGTAGGCAGTTACGGTATCACGAGTAGAAGCTTCCTCTTTTGAAAGCTCCATGAAACGCTTGGTATCAGAGACCACATCAGGGTCGCTCAGCAATTCTCCCAACTCTTCATAACGGTCTTCTACAGTTTGTAGTTGATCATAGATGTTCATTTTTTCTCCTTAATTTTCAATTGTTAAATCGTATATGGCTACTACTTCGTTCTCAAATATTTCCCCAGTTTCTTTAAATCCATAACTGAGATAACAAGATCTTGCATGTTCATTTTCTGGTTCATAAGACAACCAAAGTTTATTGGATAAAACTGCTGGCGCTGTCCGAACATAGTCTAGCACCTTATCCATAATTGGTTTAAAATATCCTTGATCTTGAAAATGCTTGTCAATCATGAAACGAAGTAGTAAATAATTTCCATTACTAATTCCGATTTTTTTATCATAAGCTAACATCACAAAACCTATGATTGCATCATTATCGTAAACTGCCAATGGAGCTACAAAATCTCCATTTTTTGTGTAGACATATGCTTCAGCTAAACTAATTGCGTTGCTAGCAATAAATTGTTTTTGATATTCCTTAACATCTAAATGCAGAACATCAAAATAATTTTCCATTGTAACATCTCTTAGTTCAATTGTCATAGTCTTGTTCCTTTTTAGATGTTATCAGTGGGGCAAAATAATGTTTACGGCAAACCGAAATATAGGTTTCATTGCCACCTATCTGGATCTGCTCACCATCATAGACTGGCAGACCATTCTGCGTACGCAACACCATGGTCGCTTTTTTCTTGCAATACTGGCAAATGGTCTTGATTTCGTCAATCTTATCTGCTAAGAGCAGAAGATATTTTGAACCTTCGAATAGTTCGTTGCGAAAATCATTTTTTAAACCAAATGCCATGACAGGTATGTCTAACTCATCGACAACACGAGCTAGGTCGTAAACATGGTGACGCTTTAAAAATTGGGCTTCATCGACAAGTACACAGTAAGGCATTTCAGGTAAATCTCGGATAAATCCAAAGATATCCGTTGTTTCCTCAATAGCAACTGCTGGTCTTTTCATCCCAATTCGACTTGAAACATAGCCAACACCGTCACGCGTATCCAGAGCCGAAGTCATTATCACAACTCCCTTTCCTTGCTCCTCATAGTTATAGGCTACCTTGAGAATCTCAATCGTTTTTCCTGAGTTCATAGTCCCATAACGATAATACAACTGTGCCATGCTTCTATTTCACGTCCATTTCTAAATTTTTGCTACATTCTAGTATACCATAGTATACCATATTTTCTCAAAGCTTTAAACGGCAAATTGTGGTAAAATAGAAGAAATCAAATAACTAGTGGAGGACGTAATTATGCCATTTGTACGCATCGATTTATTTGAAGGACGCACGTTAGAGCAAAAGAAAGCCCTAGCCAAGGAAGTTACGGAAGCTGTTGTTCGCAACACTGGTGCACCTCAATCTGCTGTTCATGTCATTATCAACGATATGCCTGAAGGAACCTATTTCCCACAAGGTGAAATGCGCACTAAGTAAAGCTTAAGCAATCTGCTTAGGCTTTTCTTTATAAGTAACATTCATTGAAGAAAATACTAAAATTTGTTACAATTTGAAGAGATATTAGTCTATACAAACAAATAAACTATAAAGGAATTAAAATGATTACACGGGAATTTGATACCATTGCAGCCATCTCGACACCGCTTGGTGAAGGTGCTATTGGGATAGTCCGCCTAAGCGGAACGGATAGTTTTGCCATTGCGCAGAAAATCTTTAAAGGCAAAGACTTAAGCAAGATTGCCAGTCACACGCTAAACTACGGACACATCGTTGATCCACAGACAGGCAAGGTTATGGATGAGGTTATGGTGGGAGCTATGAAGTCTCCAAAGACCTTCACTCGTGAAGATATTATCGAGATTAACACCCATGGTGGGATTGCCGTAACCAATGAAATCCTGCAATTGGCTATCCGTGAAGGGGCACGCATGGCAGAACCTGGAGAATTTACCAAGCGTGCCTTCCTCAACGGTCGTGTGGACTTGACTCAGGCTGAAGCTGTTATGGATATCATACGCGCCAAGACTGATAAGGCTATGAATATAGCGGTCAAACAATTAGACGGTTCTCTATCTGACTTGATTAATAATACTCGTCAGGAAATCCTCAATACACTAGCACAAGTAGAGGTTAATATCGACTATCCTGAGTATGACGATGTGGAAGAAGCCACTACTGCTGTTGTCCGTGAAAAAACTATGGAGTTTGAACAACTCTTAACCAATCTCTTAAAAACGGCACGTCGTGGGAAGATTCTCCGCGAAGGAATTTCAACGGCTATCATTGGACGCCCTAACGTTGGGAAGTCTAGTCTCCTCAACAACCTCCTGCGTGAAGATAAGGCCATTGTAACTGACATCGCTGGTACTACTAGAGATGTCATCGAAGAATACGTCAACATCAACGGTGTTCCACTGAAGTTGATTGATACTGCTGGTATTCGTGAAACAGATGATGTCGTCGAACAAATCGGTGTCGAGCGCTCCAAGAAAGCCCTCAAGGAAGCTGACTTGGTTCTACTGGTTCTAAATGCTAGTGAACCACTAACTGCCCAAGACCGACAACTTCTTGAAATCAGCCAAGATACCAACCGTATCATCCTACTTAACAAAACTGACCTGCCTGAAGCGATTGAAACTTCGGAACTACCTGAAGACGTTATTCGTATTTCAGTCCTTAAAAACCAAAACATCGATAAGATTGAAGAACGGATTAACAACCTTTTCTTTGAAAACGCAGGCTTGGTCGAACAAGATGCTACCTATCTATCCAACGCCCGTCATATTTCATTAATTGAAAAGGCAGTTGAAAGCCTGCAAGCTGTTAACGAAGGTCTTGAATTGGGCATGCCAGTCGACCTGCTTCAAGTTGATTTGACACGTACTTGGGAAATACTCGGAGAAATCACTGGTGATGCTGCTCCAGATGAACTCATTACACAGTTGTTCAGCCAATTTTGTCTGGGTAAATAACATAAAAACTAGGTCAAAAAAATGCTAGTCACCTAAAAAGAGGTTGGGACAAAAAGATCCCGACCTCACTTTTTATTATCAATCATAATTTGACGCGGTAGCTGATTGAACTTTTTGTTCGTCTTTTAGACTCAAAAAAGCTCCTAATCATCCTCGCGAGGCTGGGACTACGAAATTAAGACTTTGTCTATCGATTTCTGTCCCACCGCCTTTTCTTTCACCTTCTAAGTTATAACCTACCTTAGCAGAAATATGAAACAAACCTTATACTCAATGAAAATCAAAGAGCAAACTAGGAAACTAGCCGCAGGCTGTACTTGAGTACGGCAAGGCGACGTTGACGCAGTTTGAATTTGATTTTCGAAGAGTATTACCAGTTCTTTTCTATTTTCACTTAGTCTTTAGGTAATTTGCCAGCTTTTTCAAGCATTTTTTTGATTAAATAAGGCATCTTGACATTTTCACGACCTTTTTTCTCAATTAATTTTTTAACAAATTCTGGCATTTGTAAGTCTTGTGATTCATCTAAAATATTCTTAGTTTCATCCGAAGGGACTAATTCATCAAAGGTTTCTTCTTCTGGGAGGAATTCTCTAAATTCTTTATGTTCGTTAGCTCGGACAATATTGACCAAGGCATCAATCAAACGAGAATCTGTATTTGGCATTGGTGGACGATGGTAGTTCACCTCCAATTCCTGACACAAGTCATGACATTCCACATCGTTGTCAAACAAGACTTCAATATGCTCACTGATAAAACTAATAGGCACAAAAATATAATGCTCTGGATGTTCTTCCTGTTCTCTAAGATATTCCAGAACATCTGGCTTAATCCAAGGAATACCAATATCACTTTCACTCTGCCAAGTGTTGGTATATTGCTCTGGTTTCAAGCCTAATTTCTCAGCAATTAACTTGCTATTTTCGAAAATCTGGTCGATATAGGGATCACCAAAATCCAAGGCAAAAATGGGTACACTGTGGGCAGAAAAGATGACTTTAAAGCTATCCTGTTTCACCTTTTCTTTTAAAATCTTAGCAATTTCAGCTGTCCAATAGTTTAATAGTGCTTCTTCTTGATACCAGTCCTTAATAACTAAAAACTGAATTTGTTTACTTTCCAGAAACTTTTCGTACCCCATGACAGAGTAAAAGGAATAGTGTGGCTCCAAAATCAAGCAAATACACTTTTCAATTCCATCTGCTTCCATTTGCCGAATCACATCTGGAATAAAAGGGGTTGAAAATTTATTGGCAAAATACACACTATATTCATTTCCTAACCTAGCTTCTACCAAAGCAACTTCTTCACGGGTAATTTTTTGAAGTGGAGTTCCTCCAATTCGAACATAATTATCATAAAGGGTTTGAATCTCGTGGTCTTGAGGTCGAACTCCTCGACGAATATTGGTAAAAAAGTCGGCTACTCCTTCAAAGGTAATCTCTTCTGGTGAACCAAATGTCATCATTAAAATTGCTTTTTTCATCTCTGCATCCTTGTGATATTTTTATCTTTTTTATTGTATCACTAAAGAAGCCATAAGTAAACGCTAACATAAGGATTTTATCTCCCTTTTGACTTTTGTTTTTCTCTTCTTTCTATGATACAATGGTTTTAAAAGAAGAAAAAAAGGAGTTACGATGAAATATCCAACATTGTTGGAGCGTTTTTTGACTTATGTCAAAGTCAATACACGTTCTGACGAACATTCAACTACTACACCAAGTACTCAAAGTCAAGTAGACTTTGCCACTAATGTTCTCATCCCAGAGATGAAGCGTGTCGGTTTGCAAAATGTCTATTATTTGCCAAATGGTTTTGCTATCGGTACACTTCCAGCTAACGATCCAAGTTTAACTCGCAAGATTGGTTTTATCTCCCACATGGATACGGCTGATTTTAATGCTGAAGGTGTCAATCCACAAGTAATTGAAAACTACGACGGTGGGCTTATCGAACTAGGTAACTCTGGTTTCAAACTAGATCCAGCGGATTTCAAGAGCTTAAAGAAATATCTAGGACAAACCTTGATTACAACTGATGGAACTACCCTTCTCGGGGCTGATGATAAATCTGGTATCGCTGAAATCATGACAGCTATCGAATACTTGACTGCTCATCCTGAGATTAAACACTGTGAAATCCGTGTCGGCTTTGGTCCTGATGAAGAAATCGGTGTTGGTGCCAATAAATTTGATGCAGAAGACTTCAATGTTGACTTTGCTTATACAGTTGACGGTGGACCTCTTGGGGAATTGCAATACGAAACATTCTCAGCTGCAGGTGCCGAACTTCACTTCCAAGGTCGTAATGTTCACCCAGGAACAGCTAAGGGGCAAATGGTCAATGCCCTACAGTTAGCTATCGACTTCCACAATCAACTCCCAGCTGGTGACCGCCCAGAATTAACAGATGGTTACCAAGGTTTCTACCATCTCATGGATGTAACAGGAACTGTTGAGGAAGCGCGTGCTAGTTACATCATTCGTGACTTTGAAAAAGAAAGCTTCGAAGCGCGTAAAGCTGCCATGCAAGCTATTGCTGATAAGATGAATCAAGAACTTGGTAGCGATCGTGTAACCTTGACTTTGACAGACCAGTATTACAACATGAAGGAAGTCATTGAAAAGGATATGACTCCAATCACCATCGCTAAAGCAGTCATGGAAAGTCTTGATATTACACCAATTATCGAGCCTATCCGTGGAGGAACAGACGGTTCTAAAATTTCCTTTATGGGAATTCCTACACCAAATATCTTCGCTGGTGGAGAAAATATGCACGGACGTTTTGAATACGTTAGTCTACAAACAATGGAACGTGCAGTTGATACAATCATCGGAATTGTAGCTTATAAAGACTAAAGAGGTCGGGAAAAAATTCCCGACCTCTTTTTTTATCAGCAGTCTACTTTTGACACGTTAGCTGACTGAACTTTTTGTTATTCTGCTACTTTTTCTCTTGTTTCTGGAGATGTAGTTGCAGCGGTTAAGGTTGACTCAGCTTGTTTATCATTTGTTTCTTTATTGGCTGTTTCGGTGCTAGTTTCAGCTGGCTTGACTTTGGATTGAAATTCCTGGTTTAATGAGACAATTTCTTGAGCAAGAGCTAGAAGAGCTTGCTTGTCTTTGCTTGCAGCTGACAATTTATCAAACAAGGCATCTACTTTTTCAAAGTCCGCATCAGAACCATTATTCACTTCCAAATAAGTATGAAGGGCAATAACTCCGTTGTATAGTTTTTGATAAAGAACTAAAACCTCTGGGTCTTGGTTGGCATTCTCACGTTCAGTCTGAATGGTTTGTGAAATACGTTTCAGAAGATCTTGGACTTGCGTGTTTAATTCATCAAGGTCTGCGTCATCTTTATCTAGAGCAGCTTTCAGATTTTTAACTTCGTCAGCAAGTGAAGCTTTAACTCCCTCTTCTTTGACTTGAGCTACTAATTCTTCAGCTTTTGTTAAGAGTTCTTCTACTTGACCTTTTCGAACATGATTGCTTTGTTCCTCAGGCTTAATATCATCATACAAACCTTTCAAAAATTCATAGACTGCCGTTTTAGCACTATGACCATCCACTTTTTCAGTGTCTAGGATCGTTTCAGAAGGTTTATGAGCAACTGATTCATTCTTCACTGCTTCTTCTACCTCTAATTTTGTTTGATAGATTTCAGGGAAGAGTTTGTTCAAGTCAGTTGCCTTAAGGAAAGATTGTGACTGATAAAGAGTCCAAGTTAAGTTAGCAACTTTATTTCTAAGAGTGTCATTTAAACGACCATCTGACAAATGTTGATAGAAATACTTAATGTATTCGACTGTCGTAACACCAGTACGATCATTAAAATCTTGCAGAGCTTGTAGTTTAGCTTCAACTGCATCTAAACCAGCCTCATCTTGAGCCAATTTATTTTCTTGGAGTTGAGCTAAAAGATCCTTTTTAGGAAGTCCATAAGCATCCGTATCCAAGGTATTAATCTTGTCTACTAAAGCTTGATATTTCTTGTCTAAAGGACTGATTTCTGTTGGTTTTACACTAGAGTCAACGTGGATATACTGCTTGTCAAAGAGATCTAAAGCAGCCAGATAACCAGCTGTTGAGTTGGTTGAGAGCTTCTTCATATTTTCAGAGAATTGTCCCAAGGCAAGCTCAATTTGTCTTTGTAAAATTGGTTTATCTTTATAGACTTCACGACTTTCTGCTAGAAGTTGATCAACCTTATTTTGAACAGTAGCTTCATCAAAGGCTCCTGGTTGGTAGTTAGATTGCAAGGCAGGAATCTTATGTTTCAAAGCCACTTCATAGCCTTTAGTTTGTACTTTGATGTAGTGATTATGATCACCGTGAGGAATGACGAAGCTACCATTTTCAACCTGCAAACTATAAGGAGAAACGCCATCACGTAAAGCAGTTGTATAGAGTTCGTTTAGGAAATCAAGCTCTGCATCACCTGTTTGGAGAGGAATACGAACGTGTTCCTTTCGAACTGCATAAGGGTGAATGTGAGTTGGGTCATAAGCCTGGTCTGGATTTCCAAATACAAAGAATCCATTTGAAATTCGGATCGCTTCAAGCGGAACACCATAGGTTTTAGAGATATAAGCTATCTTTTCTTCATCGCTGGCATCTCGAGAGAAACTTTCTACAGTCTTGGCAAGAGGTTTTACAGGCTCTGCCTGATGGTTCCCATGCAAATGCTCTTGCGCTGCCTTTATCTGCTCTGCTGACAAATCTTTTTTAAAGAAATAGTGAGCATGGTCTCCATGTGAAACCACAAAACCTTGCTCATCCTCACTAATCACTCGCTCAGCGGCAAAGCCATGATCATGTTCATCTTCATCATGCTCGTGTTTCACTTCATTCTCTTTAGGAGTGTTATGATTATCTTTTGGAACTTCTGTTTGGCTATGCCCATGTAAATGTTCTTGCGCTGCCTTGATCTGCTCTGCTGATAAATCTTTTTTAAAGAAATAGTGGGCATGATCTCCATGTGAAACTACAAAACCTTGCTCATCTTCTCTAATCACACGCTCAGCGGCAAAGCCATGATCATGTTCATCTTCATGATGCTCATGTTTCACTTCATTCTCTTTATGAGTGTTTTGATTATCTTTTGGAACTTCTGTTCGGCCATGACCATGCAAATGCTCTTGCGCTGCCTTTATCTGCTCTGCTGACAAATCTTTTTTGAAGAAATAGTGGGCATGGTCCCCATGTGAAACTACAAAACCTTGCTCATCTTCTCTAATCACACGCTCAGCGGCAAATCCATGATCATGTTCATCCTCATGATGGTTCTTATGAGTTACATTTTTATGGTCACGCTGAACTGTTGGTTTATTTTGATTTTCTAACGGCTTTGTTAGTGTTAGGGCACCGCCAAGTGGTATCAAACGAGCAATTTTTTGCTCCAAAGCAGACATACTACTATAAGGAATGAAATGGTAGTGATTACCGTGTGGAATCGCAACTCCTGATGGTGTACGACTAGTAATTTTAGCTGGGTCAAATACCAAACCATCAGATTCTTGATAGCGTTGACTAACTGGTAAAGCATATAACTGAGCAAGAAGACTTTGGAGGCTATCCTCTTGATCTACTGGGATGCTTGTTGCTGAGCTATCGGCTTGAGAACTTGGTGTAACACTTGGATTTGGTTTATAATCCGTCAGGCTTGGTTGACTTCCTCTTCCAGCTAGATAGGCTTGAGCTGCTGCTAATTCACTTGAAGATAGGGCACTCTTTGGAACGTAGTGATAATGCCCACCATGAGGAACGATATAAGCATCCCCTGTATCTTCAATAATATCTGCAGCATTAAAGACATAACCATCATCCGTTGTATATCGACCTTGTGCTCTGGCAGCAAGAACTTCCTCACTTGCACTACCACTATCTGATGTGTGTTCTTGTTTTTGCTGCTCGATTTGTTCTTTGGTACGGACATTATCAGCATGGCTAGCATCCTTTAGATAGACATAGTATTTGCCGTCCACTTTGATGATATAGCCACCTTTAATCTCATTGACAATATCTTGATCACGCAACTGATAGTTCGGATCTTTCATGACCAGTTCTTCGCTAAAGATAGCATCATAAGGCACCTTACCATTATAGTAATGGAAATGGTCGCCGTGGGACGTCACATAACCTTGATCAGTGATCTTGGTAACAATCTGTTCAGCTTCTATTCCTTCCTTCTTGCTAACTTGGTCTGGTGTCAGAGATTCATTCTTCTTAGCTTCAGATCCTTTACCGTCAACATAGGAAACACGATTGTCATCTTTTTTCTCAGGTGCTTGATGTTGATTTAAAGCATAAACGCAGACACTTAAAGCAAGGACCACTGCAGATCCTGCTAAATATTTTTTATTAATCTTCATAATCTCCTCATTTCAATTCTTCAGCTAAGATAGCCATATTTTCTTCTAGGTTTTCTAAGTAGGACTTGTCATTTTGTGGGTCTGCCTCTAAAGGATTGAGGGTTTTCAGACTCACACCTGTTGATTTGACAAGTGTATCAGCTACCTTTGATGAAGCGTTACTCTCTGTAAAGATGGTTTTGACCTTATAAGTCTTTACAAATTCCTGGATTTCAGTCAATTGTCTTGGACTTGGTTCTTGGTCAGGAGAGATTCCTGCAATCCCAAGCTGATTGAGTCCAAATCGTTTTGCCAAATATGAAAAGGCTGTGTGTTGGGTCACAAATGTCTTTTGATTTGCTTTTTCAAAGATGGGTTGGTATTTCTTAGTTAAGTCATGAGCTTTAGCACTAAGGTTCTGTGCATTTTTCTGATAGGTATCCTTGTTGGCACTGTCCAGTTCGGATAACTTATCAGCAATTATCTGTGCTTCTTCTGCAACCTTTTCAGGATCTAACCAAGTGTGTGGATCGTACAAGGTCTTCTCATCAATCCCATCTCCAGCCTGCATATCTTCTAACCCAGGCACGCGCTCCAAGGTCATACCTTCAGATGCTTCCAACACCTTTACCTTGGACTTTTGTAGGCTTGGATCCAAACTTCCCGCCCATGACTCTAATGTATGAGAATGATAAACAAAAACATCGGCATCATAGATGGCTGCAATATCATTTGCAGAAGGTTCAAAGGAATGGATACCAGAACTAGACTGAATCATCCGAACATCATTTAGATTACCTGAAACCTCTTTGACCATAGCATAGACAGGATAAAAACTGGTCACAATCTTCATCCCCTTAGTTTCATCACTCTTGTCTTGACTGGTCTTTTGTCCACAAGCTCCTAAGACAAGAGCAAAGAAGGCCAGCATGAGCCATAGGATAGTTCTTTTTTTCATAACAACTCCTTAACTAGTATTTAACCGTTTAATTAACTAGTAAACATTTTACTCCTAAAAATTTAAAATGTCAATATTTTTTTGCATTTTCATGAAAAAAGTGAGAACTAGATTTCATTCTCTGTTCTCACTGCTTATTTTTAACATTTGACTTTTAATTGTTTTAGAACTCCTTGATTCATTTTTTAAGACAACAAATTTCAGTTTTTTAACAAAGAAAAGGACATTATTCAATCAAAAATCGAACAATATCCTTTCGAATAGATTACAACTATTAAAAATCTTTTAAGGTTTTATTTGTTTTAGTGTCTTAATGTCATACATCACTAATTCACCGTTTTTATTGTAAAACTGAACCCCATCTGGTTGAAAGATTAGAAACTTAGGATCAATTTGGGCAATTTTCGCTAACTTTTCTATATGTTCATTTAAAGTTACTTTATCTAACCCATAGTCTGGTAAATCATCGTCATTTTCTTCTTTGGCATTCTCTTTATTTTCTGAAGGAATTTCGTTGGTTGTACCAGTCTCATTCTCCCCTGTATTTTTCTTCGGTTGCTCCTCATTTTTATCTACAGCAGTATTATTCTTATCACTATTTCCAGTATTGTTTGAATCAGGTTTTAATTCTTTATTAGGATGTGTAGACGTTTCAGTTTTGGATTCTTTTTCTTTTATTCTTTTTGCTATTAAGTCTTGTGCTTCTTTCCATTCTACTTCTGACAAGTCGGATTTAGTGATACTTCTCAATGAACCACCTCCCGCTCTTGGAATACTAAATGATTTGTCTTCCCATACAAAAGTTTCTTTTGCCAATACATCTTTCGGATCAAAAATATAACCATCTGGAGTTGCAAACTTGCCTTCTTTAAGTGCTCTCTGAACTTCTTCAGCAGAATGGATAATTTGCCAATTCTGCATTCCAGCTCGTTTTTCAAGAGGAGTCACATTAGCAATAACAGATCCAGCATCATCGTGACCCGGCTTAGACCAAACTTCAGGACGAACTTCAGGGTGTTTCATTACATATTTTATAGTTGCTATTTGCTCACTATTTAACCAAGAATAAGGTACGACGTGAATGTGGTCAATATGCGGAATAATGAAGGAAGTTCCAGTATCATAGGTAGTATTGGCTGCATGCATAGGCAAGCTAGATACATCAACAGCTAATCTTGGTTTAATTTCTGTTTCTACAATATCATAACGATAATTATCTTTATCTTTAAGCATTAGTTCCTGCTCAGAAAAAGCTATTTGAGTAAGATCGAGTTCTTCACGTGAATAAAAATAATCTTTACCACCTTCATTAATTATATAACCAACTTTACTATTTCTAGAAATTTTATTAGTTACTTTTTTATAATCAAACTTTGGTCTTTCCTCCTCATCTGAGTGTACTGAAGAAATGATGGAATCTGGATTTTTACCAGTTTCTTGAATCCATTTGGCAACTTCATCCAATTCGAATTGTTCTAATTCACCATATCCCATATAATGGAAATGATCTCCGTGTTTGGCAATAACACCTGATTTATCAACAGAATCGATGGATTCTTTGGTAAATATGTATCCATCACTCGTATCATAAGGTTTACCATCTAAACCTTTTCCATAAGCTTTGATTGGTTGTCCTAAGAACTTATGAACTACTTCTTTTGATGCTAAAGGTTTAATATCTGTAACAATTTCGTTTAATCCATTTTGCCCTTTTAACGGAATCATCCGTGCAATCTTTTCTTCCAACGCAGACATCTGACTATATGGGATAAAATGGTAGTGATCCCCATGAGGTACCGCTACCCCATTTGCTGTTCTTTTCGTGATTTGAGCAGGTTCAAAAATCAAACCATCCGATTCCACATGGCGTTCTGATAAAGGTTTGGCATACAATTCACTTAAAAGTGTTGAAATGTCTTCCCCTTGATTTTGATGATAAGTTGGGGTGACAGTCAGATTTGGAGTCTCTGTCAAGCTTGGTTGAGCTTGCTTAGAATTATCACTACTTGGTTTACTTGAACTTGTAGAGGAATGTGCGCCTTGTTTACCATTCCAATAAGCTTGGGCAGCAGCCAATTCTCTTGCTGACAAATCACTCTTAGGGATATAGTGGAAATGATTGCCGTGCGGTACAACAAAAGCGTCTCCTGTATCTTCAATCACATCTGTCGGACTAAAGACATACCCATCATCCGTTGTATAGGCTCCTCCAGTTCCACGATTCGGTGCCGGCGTATTGAGATTAAAGTTTGGTTTAATGGTTGAACTTGGTTTCTCAGTACTGCTTGGTTTCGGATTATCAGTATGACTTTGAACTGGCTGACCTCCAATTGGCAGATTTCGAGCCAATTTTTCTTCCAAAGCAGACATTTGCGAATACGGAATGAAATGGAAATGATCCCCGTGAGGAACTGCCACACCATTTGCAGTACGTTTTGTAATCTGTGCTGGGTCAAATACTAATCCATCAGACTCCACATGACGTTGGCTAAGTGGCAAAGCGTACAATTCTTGAAGGAGACTAGCTAAATCCTCATTTTGGCTCTCCGAAGCTGTTGCAGGATTTTGAGAAGTTTCAGATGGACTAGTTCTCACACTAAATCTTGTTTCTCCTCTGCTTGAACGATATTCAACCGTACTTAATTGACCGCCTTTTCCAGATAAGAAGGCTTGGGCAGCAGCTAATTCACTGGCAGACAAATCACTCTTAGGAATATAGTGGAAGTGATTGCCATGAGGAACGATATAGGCATCACCTGTATCTTCTATGATATCAGAGGCATTAAAGATATACCCATCATCCGTTGTATAGCGTCCTTGAGCTCTGGCTGCAACTACTGCTTGATCGTTAGAACCACCCCCGTGATTACTACTATGTTCCTGCTTCTGACGTTTAATCTCTTCTTTTGTACGAATATTGTCCGCATGAGCCGCATCCTTAAGGTAAACATAGTATTTCCCGTCTACCTTAATCACATAGCCACCCTTGATTTCATTGACAATGTCTGAATCCTTCAACTGATAATTCGGATCTTTCATCAGCAGTTCTTCACTGATGATAGCGTCATAAGGAACCTTGCCATTATAGTAATGATAATGGTCTCCATGTGAAGTTACGTAACCTTGATCGGTAATCTTAACGACGATCTGCTCAGCATTGATCCCCTCTCGCTGACTAACCTCATCAGGCGTCAGATTTTCAGTCTTAGCACTAGCCTGATTTCCTTCTATATAAGACACACGATTAGACTCTTTGCTAGTCTGTACCGCTTGGTAACGCCCCAATTCATAACTTGAAAGGCTTAAAGCCAAAAGAGCTACTGAACCAAGTACATATTTTTTATTGATTTTCATCTTAATACACTTTCTATTTCATTTATTCGTTAAAGAAGAACTACACTTTTTCCTAAAGAACTTCCTTAACCAGTTAAACATCTATTTAGAAAAATTACTCACTTTTAAAACTCCTCCTTCTATTTTCTATTTATCAAACAAGATTTGAGCGAGTGAGTTAGTTCTCTATATACTTAACCAGTTATTTAACTAGTTAATATTTTACTCCTATCACATAAATCTGTCAAGAATTTTTTTGACTTTCAGGTAAAATCTAGATAAAAAGGATTTAGTCATGCTCTATGCAAAACTAAATCCCATATTATGTATATTAGTAACGGTAAGCTATTTTTATTCTTTGATTAGCTTATTCAATAATCTGCGTCTCAGCTAGTTTTTTGTACCAATGTGCAGATTTCTTAGGATAACGTTCTTGTGTATCGAAATCAACATAGAAAAGTCCGTAACGTTTTTCATAACCATTAGACCATGAGAAGACGTCCATGAGTGACCAGATGAAGTATCCTTTGACGTTTGCACCATCTGCAATCGCATCAGACAATACTTCCAAGTGTTGTTTCACATAATCAATACGGCCATCATCGTAAACAGTGTTGTCCACAAATTCATCTTTGTATCCAAGTCCGTTTTCAGTGATGTAGATCTTCTTGTAGTTTGGATAATCTTTCTTAACACGCATGATTTGGTCGTATAATCCTTGAGGATAGATAATCCAGTCCCAGTCAGTACGTGGTACATAGTCAGGAGCTACACGACGACCAACACCTTTAATTTGGTATTTAGAGCTTCCTTTTTCCCCTTTACCATTATGAATGATTTCTGTTTCGCCATCAAAGGCTTCCATCCAGTCACTCATGTAGTAGTTAATTCCAAGGAAGTCATTCAAATCTTTAGCTGCTTCAAGAGCTGCAAAGTCTTCGTCACGAAGATCTAGGCTACCACCATTTACTGATAAGATGTGGTTTACACCTTCCATTGTTGCATCTGAATAGTGTCCAAGGTATGTAGCATCCAAGATGAATTTATTGTGAATGATATCTTCTAACTCAGCTGCACGAACGTCTGCAGGGTTTTTAGGATCTAATGGATACTTAGTTGGAAGGGCGTGAACAACACCAATTTCACCTTTATAACCTTTGTCTTTGTACAATTTCACAGCACGAGCATGAGACACCATCATATTGTGGTGAGATTGGAATACTTTCGCAAGATCATATTGAATACCTGGTGGGAATTTACCGACCAAATATTGACCATCACCGATTGGACCGATTTCATTGAAGGTTGTCCAGTAGTTGACTTCTGGAAATTCTTGGAAACAGAAGGCAGCATAATTTACAAAGTGTTCGATATTCTCACGATTCAAGAAGTCTCCATTTGAGTGAAGAGCTTCAGGTGTATCAAAATGGTGAAGAGTTACGAACGGTTCTACATGACGTTTATGACATTCTGCAAATAACTTATGATAGAATTCTACCCCTTTTGGATTTACTTCACCATAACCAGTTGGAAAAATCCGTGACCAAGCAATTGAAATACGGATACCGTTTACCCCATATTCCTCAGCCAACTGCAAATCTACTGGATATTTATGGTAAAAATCACTAGCTGGTTCAGCTGTGTACCAATAGTTATCTGCTAGGTATTTGTCCCAGGCAACAGGACCTTTACCATCTGTATGCGTAGCTCCTTCTGCTTGATAGGCAGCCGTTGCCCCACCAAAAATAAAATCTTTAGGAAGTGTTTTTGTCATTTTTTCACCTATTTCTTGATTGGATAAAATGAAAAGTGAGGGGAGAGGAGTTAGTGAGCCATCCATCTCCATCTCACTTCTTGTTCCAAGCCACCGAATTGTGACATGAGGAGGTAAAAACGATATATTTTTACCGACGAATTAACAAGTCGATTAGGAAAATCGCCATAGCGATTTCCGTTACGATAGGAGACTGTTTCACAGTCCCTATCGTTAATCGAATTGCGCTTGAACAAATGCAAGAGCACCTTTACCATCACGAGTCAACTTGATGTATTGAGCTCCTTCAGTCTTAGCCAATTTGATTCCAAGTTTATCTGTTTCAGCCTTCATGTCCTCATAGTTTGAAGCTACTTGAGGAGCAAGGATAACAAGGTCAAATTCTGGTAACATTTCACGGTGAGCACCATAGCCACCAGCTGCAGCTTTAACTGGCACCTTGTACTCAGCTGCTGCTTTGTTCAAGGCGTTGGCAAGAAGACCACTTGTTCCTCCACCCGCACAAAGAACGAGTACGTTGGTTTCTTCTGTAATTGTATTTTGTGCTGATTCTACTCCAGCTTTTTCAAGGATAGCATCCGCTTTAGCAGTATTGAAGTTTGCGGCAACTTTTTCTTTTAATTCATCGTTGGCTTTACCAGAACGTTCTTCTTCAAGAATTTGTTCGTCATAAACTTTAAGGAATGGATAGTAGATTGCAATATCCACTACGATTAACAAGGCTGCAAGAGCAAATGACAAGAACTGGAAGTTTGTACCAAGAACAATACCTAGAGGTCCTGGTGTAGTCCATGGAAGGTTGGCAGTAAATGAGTTCATGCCGAGAGTTTCGATAAAGAACTTAAAGATCCATACGTTTGCAATAGGTGCGAAGATAAATGGAATAAAAAAGATTGGGTTCAAAACAAGTGGTGCACCAAACAAGATTGGTTCATTTACACCGAAGAATGTAGGAACTACTGAAGCACGTCCAATAGCACGATTTCGTTTCGACTTACACAACCACATAAACATGAATGGAACTACAAGAGTTGCTCCTGTACCACCCATAGTGACGATAAACATTTGTGTACCAGATGTAAGGATCTTATCAGCATGCATACCTTGTTGAAGAAGGTTCAAGTTGACTTCGGCATTTGCATATGTAATCGCTGCAATGGCAGGTTCAACGATAGATGGGCCGTGAATACCGACAAACCAGAAGAAGGCAAAAGCACCAAAGATAATTGTAATACCAAGATAACCGTCTGCTGCTGAGAAAAGAGGTGCAAAGAACTTACCGATTGATTCTGCAACGCTTGTACCAACAAATTGACGAGCGAGCAAGTCAAGAGCATAAAGAGAAACAACTGAAAGCGTAAACGGAATAACGTCTTTAAAGACTTGTGAGATATTCGGTGGAACTTCGTCAGGCATGCGAATAGTAACGTTGTTCTTAACACAAACCTTATAGATAGCTACAGTTACAAAAGCTGCCAGGAAGGCTGAAAGCAACCCTTTTGTTCCAAGGAATCCTGTCGCAAAGCCACCCTCGATTGGGTCAGCTGCTAACATCAGCAAACCAACAATAGCCGCCAGTAGCGTTGACATATAGTTGATTTGGTTGGTTTTCTCCATACTACGATTGACGGAGTCCGTTAAAGATTTAGCAGTGGTACCAGCTACCAAGACTGCTAGAATCCCCATAGAGTAGCTGTAAGGTTTCATCAAAAGTGCTACTACTTCATCAGACCATTTAAAGCCCCAAGAGTTTGGAACAAAAGCAATCAAGATAAAAATACTTGAGAAGAGAATGACTGGCATTCCTGCGATAAATCCATCCCGAATAGCACGAAGATAGATATTTCGAGATAGTTTTTCAAAGAAAGGCTTCCCTTTCTCGATATAGGCAATTAACTTATTCATTATTTAGCTCCTCTTTTATAAAGTTCAATTAAATGATGCACCAAATCTTTTAGCAAAATTGTTGTCATCAGGTGATCTTGTCCGTGCATCATTGTGATGCTGTATGGAATTTCTTCCCCTGCAGCTTCTTGAGCAAGCATAGATGTTTGCGCTTTGTGAGCTTCCGCAATGCAACCTGCTGCTTCTTCAACAAGAGCTTCTGCTTTCGCAAAATCACCAGCTTCAGCAGCCTTCAAAGCTTCCAATAATTTTGAACGAGCATCACCTGCATAGGCAACGATTTCAAAACCTAACAATGTTACTTCTTCTCTATTCATGATAGAATTCTCCTTATATATTTTTTAGTAAAGCGTTATGACAATAAACGTTGGATGTGTAGAACAAGATAAACTCGTTCACTCTTGTAGAGGTCAAGACTAGTTTCCTGAGCAATGACCTCATAAATTTTACTACCAATCTCGAATGCTTCTGGATAGGTATTCTTTATATGTTCTTCCATATCGAGCAAGGATTGATTATCATTGCGACTACGATCCAGATAATCCAAAAAATAATTTAGATGAATCATAAAGCGGTCGTAGAAATTATTATTTTCAGGTGTTCGCTGGATTTTATAACTCTTCAAAACGCTTTCGACTCTCTTTAAAATTTCCTTTCTCTTATCAATTGACTCAACAACTTCGACTTCATTCTCACCTTCGGCGTTTATGAAATGATAAGCAATACGAATGATTTCGTCTTCAGGAAAATTTTCTGTCAGTTTTTGACGATAAATTTCAAAAGCTTCTTGTGCAATTTGAAACGCGATAGGATATTTTGCAGAAATATCAGGCAAATTACTATCCTTATAGCGTCCTTGGCTAATAGCCTGATAAGAACAATAGATATGGTCTGTCAGAGTGACGTATAGATACTCTTGGACAGGATATTGATATTTTTTAGAAAGATTATCAATAATCTCATAAGTGACCGTAATAAAATCAAGCGGTACATCCTTGAGAAGAGCCATAAAGTTTTCTCGCGACTCTTCTGTTTTCATCCGAAAAACTTTTTCAATCTGATCCTCAGAAATCAAATCTCCCTTCTTCTTACCGAACGAAATACCCTTACCAATTACGATCAACTCCTCTCCCTTGCTATTCCGCACGAGAGAAACATTGTTATTCATTGGATTTAATATCCGATACATGGCAACCTCCTTGCCCTATTATTTAAGTTTTGTGAGCATAAAAAATGACCACAAATGAACTCAAAAAATATACATCTGAGTCATCTGTGATCATGCCTAATATTACTTAGTAACACTCACTTTGTATTAACTTGTGACTTAAGTATAGCACAAGATTTTTATTTTGTAAACCTTTACATACAACTTTTTTTAAAAGTTTTTTTGCTAGGGTTTTAGGACATAAAAGGGGGAAAATTTAGACACGTTCAGTCCATGAAGTAGCTGTTGTTTGAAGTACTTTATTGAGTTCATCAATGTTTTCAAAACCAGTTGTACGAAGCCATTCGCGAGCTGCTGCTTCACCTTCTTTGATATAAGGTTCAACTGAACCCGCCCAAGTAGCACGACCACAAAGTACACCGTTGAAACGAGCACCTGAATCATGAGCAAAGACAAGTGTTTCTTGGAAGAGTTTAGCGGATACACCTGCACTCAAGTAGATGTATGGAAGGTTAGTTGCTTCGTCTTGAGCTTTGAAGAAAGCAGCTGCTTCTTCACGGCTGTAAACGACTTCTCCATCACCAAATCCTTCAACATATTTCACGTTTACTGGAACTTCAACTTTCAATACGTCGATGTTGAAACGTGGATCAGAGAATACTTTCATAGCTTCGATAACTTTACGAGGTTTTACTTTCGCATATTCTACAGAACCTGCATCAGCAATCTTTTCATCATAAGCCAAGATTTCCAAGAAGAAAGGAATATCTTCGGCAACACATTCAGAACCAACACGTTCGATGTAAGCTTGTTTTTGTTGGTTCAATTCATCTGAACTATCTACATCGTAGTAAAGCAAGAATTTAACTGCATCTGCACCTTGTTCTTTGATACGTTTTGCAGACCAAACATCTAAACAGTCAGGCAAACGTTTTGTACTTGAAGTATCATATCCTGTTTTTTCATATGCAAGAAGAAGACCAGCTTCTTTATCCAAAGCTTTTGTTGCAGGAAGTCCGTATTCAGGGTCAAGAAGCATAGATGAAGCGTATTTTGTCAATTCATCCGCTACCAAGACTTTAAGTTCTTCCATTTGAGCTACTGTTGGCTCTTCTGTTTGGTATTGAGCCATAAGGCGTTTCAAAGCACCACGTTGGTCAAAAGCAAGAGCTGAGATGATACCATTCTCATTAGAGAGTTTTTGCATACAAGCGCGTTTATTTTCTGTTAAAACCATTTTATACCTCTTTCACTACTAGTTGGTCATATAGGCCTTGATAGTTTACCATATTGACATGACCAGTTATTTTTTCTTGAGCATTTAGCATACCAAGGACATTAGCCTTAGTCAGCAATTCTTGATCAGTTTCTTTATGGAACAATCCTGAAGCAATACCTGCAACGGTTGAATCACCTGACCCAACTGGGTTTACAACTTGTATTCTTGGAATATCCACTTTATAGAAAGTGTCCCCGTGTTTTGCAAAGGCACCATTAGCACCTAAGGAAACGATGATCCACTCAACTCCTTCAAATAGGGGCTCTTGAAGAACCTCTTTTAATTCATCCAAGTCTTTAGAAATTTCTCTACCCAAAAGTTGAGACAATTCTTCATTATTTGGTTTGATAACCGTTGGTTTATGTGGAGATTCAAGAACCGCCTGAAGTGCAGCTCCTGAACAGTCCAAGACAACAGGTTTACCAGCTTGGTTAGCAAGTTCAACTAGACTAGCATAATAGTCAACAGGAAGTCCTGCTGGTAGACTACCTGAAATGACTACTACCTCTACAGTCTCTAAAAGTTCCTTGAAATGAGCCAAGAAATCTTGACCTTCTTGTTCTTGAACTTTAGGACCTTTTTCTAGGATTTCTGTTTGATTTTCTCCATGTAGAATTGCGATACAGTTACGGGTTTCACCTTGAATAGAGAAGAAACGTTTGCTTACTTTATCATCAATATTTTCTACTAAAAAATCACCAAGTTTACCACCAACAAGTCCTGTTGCGACTACAGAATCACCAAATTCTGATAGAACTCGTGTAACATTGAGACCTTTACCACCCGCTGTTTTCGTAACATCGACAACACGGTTGACAGTGTCAATTTTCAATTCATCCAAAGGATAGGAAATATCAATGGATGGGTTCATTGTGACTGTTAAAATCATAAGTCACCTCTTAGTCGTGGTATTCACCGCGATCCCATTTTTCAAGGAACTCTGTAAAGAAGTTGGCATCTGTTTGATGATCGTTATGAGTTTCAACGTGTTGGATTTTAGCGATCAATTTTTTATTTTCTTCAGATGGTTTGTATTCAGCGTTGATGAAAGCTTCAATGATATCGCACATAAGCAATTCACCAGTGATTTTACCACCAAATCCGATAACGTTGGCATTCAATTGTTCTTTAGCGTAAAGAGCTGTTGTCATATCACGAACCAAAGCAGAACGAACACCAGGAACCTTGTTAACAGCATTATTGATACCTACACCAGTACCACAGATACATACACCAAGATCAGCTTGGCCACTAACTACTGCTTCACCAACTTTTTTACCAAAGATTGGATAGTGGGTACGAGCGTGGTCATAAGTACCAAAGTCGATAACTTCATGTCCTTTTGATTTCAAAAATTCTGAAACAGCCATTTTTTCATTTGTTACGATGTGGTCACATCCGATTGCAATTCTCATTTTATCTTACCTTTCTTTCAATATCAAAATTAGCACATTTTGTTCAACATGTCGACACGGATTTGGTGACGACCGCCGTCGTACTTACCGTTTACAAAGCCTTTAGCGATGTTCTTAGCCAATTCGTCACCAACGAGTTGAGCACCCATAGTAATCATACGTGAGTTGTTGTGACCACGAGTCATATAAGCTGAACGTTCGTCAGATACTTCTGCAGCAACCATTCCTTTGATTTTAGTTGCAACCATAAATGGACCTGCACCATAAGCATCAATGACAATACCAAGGTTTTGTTCTTCTTTTTTAACTTCTTCAGCAACAGCAAGAGTTACATCAACGAAGTCTTGACCTTCAGCTGTAACATCCACAACGTGGAAGTTTTCTTTTTCCAAGAAATCTTTAACGACTTCTTTCAATCTCAAACCTGCAGCATCTGCACCAATAACAATAGACATATTGTATACTCCTTTTTTATATAGACCAGTAAAAATATTTTGGTTATGGAAAGAAAATGACCATCACCAAGTAGTTACTAGTAGTTTTGTTGACTATTTTAGTTTAAGAATGATTTATCTAATCACTCTTTGTAACTTCTCCTTGGAGAAATTGGAAGAATAACTTGTTAAAACAAACACAAATTGTTCTTTCTAAACATAATATACTACTATTGTTTAAAAAAGTCAACAGTTTATGTTTGTTTTTGTTTATTTTTTAGAAAATTTCTATATCAAAACCAATTTGATCACTTTGACCTGGATTTAAGATTCGAACATTTTTCTTATCTTCTAGATGATCGCCCTCTTCGAGTGAAGTTGACAAACCTGACCAAGGTTCCAGAGCAAGGAAGGGACCTTTATTAAGCGTTGACCAAACGATGAGGTTTGGAAACTCTTTAAAGTCTAGTTTTAATCCCTTATCATGCTTACGTGACCGTAAGGAAACAGAGCGAGAGGCTAACTCATCTAAAGTCACAGCATCATAGCTAAAGAAATCATAGTTTAGATCCAATTCTTTTTGATCTTTTAACCAGCTACTTTTATCTTGAAAATCTAACATCCCTGTTTCTGGGAATGGTTTTGGAACCGTGCAAGTTTCAGATTTTTCAAACTCAAGATAGTAATCTTCATAGGCTTCATCATCAAATAAAGGACAGTTAAAGCCTGGATGTCCACCAATAAAATATGGCATTTTCTTATCTGTTTCTTTATTGGTAACTTGATACTGTGTTCGAATAGTCTTTCCAGTAACTGTATAAGTTATTTCTAGTCGAAAATGATAGGGATAATTCTCATACATGTCTTGGTCATCTTCGATAGCAAAGGTGACAGAATTCTCTGTTTGTTCTACTAATTCAAATTCTTTTTTTCGAACCAAACCATGACGCGGAATTTTTCCTGCTACTTGACTACCATCTTCTTGATCATACAAGACAGTATCATTTCTAACGGATCCACAAATTGGAAATAGAACCGGTGCTTGTCCACTCCAGTAAGTTGGATCTCCTTGCCACAAATACTCAATTCCATCTTTGTCTTTTATTGAAGAAAGTGCACCACCAAAAGTTTGAAACTGTACACTTAACTGTTCTGTTTTTAATTCAATCATTAGAATTACCTCCATTTATTTAGGCCTAAAAAAACTAGGCTGTCGACTCCAGATTTGGAAACTGACAACCTAGTTTTTACAATTTACATTTTTAGGAGCGAATTATTTTGCGTTTGCTGCGTATTCTTCATTACGTTTGATCATTTGTTTTCTGTACCATGCAAAGATACCAACGTAGAATACTAGGAATACTAATGCGCCAAGGATAGCTTTGATATCACCAGTTGTAGCGTTACCAATTGCCCAACCAAATAGTTTTTCGATTGGTCCTTCAAGAGTTGAGTGAGTAATCAATTGAGTTTGGCTTACACCTTCTGGGAAGGCACCTACACCTTTAGCAAGTTCTGTTGCAAATGGTGCGATAAGTGTACCTGAAAGAAGGAAGAGTGGCAACAAGAGTGTTCCGAAGATAATCATACGGAGCAATTTACCACGAGTAACTACCAAGAGAGCTGGAGTTACACCCATTGCGATGATACCAGCAAGTGGCAAGATACCATTTCCGACATTTGAAAGAAGCACAGCTTCAACCAACATGATTGGTGCAAGTACGTTGGCACAAGCCCAGATTTCAGCACGACCAGCGATAAATGGCCAGTCAAGACCGATGTTGAATTTACGTCCTTGAAGACGTTTAGTAGCAACGTTTGTAATACCTTGTGAAAGTGGTTCTACGGCTGCGATGAACCATGAACCTATCAATGAGAAGAGCTCCAAGCAGACACCGGCAGTCAAACCAAGTGACAACCAACCTTTAATAACAAGTTCCCATGAAGATGCATCTTCTACTCCAGCAACTGGATGTGGAGTTCCCATCAAACCGATAACGATACCAAGGATGAAACCGATGAAGAATTTAGATCCCCAGAAACCGATTCTCTTGTTCAATTTAGCAGCGTCAAAGTCAAATTTATCAAGACCTGGGAAGAGTTTATCAAAAATCTTATCCAAAACCATGATAACTGGGTTCATCATGTAGTTCATGTGAGTTGAAGTCATTGGTGATGAACTTGGTGCGTTAAGAAGGTCATCAAATGTTGGTTTCATCAAGTCAGAGTTGATGATTTTAAGAACCCCAACAAGAACAACTGCTGCAGTCGCGATGAAGAGTGAAACTCCTTGGCTAACTCCATTGTTGTCAGCGTACCATTTAATCAAAAGACCAGTGATAGACAAGTGCCAGATATCAAAGATATCGACGTCAAGTGTATCAGTTTTCTTCATTGCAAGCATTACAATGTTGACGATCAACATCACAAGCAAGAAGTAAAGTGTCCAGGCAGAACCCCAAGTGATTGTAGCAAGTGGTGCCCAACCAACGTCGGTGATGTTCAATTGAATACCAGTATTTTCAACAAACTTTGCAAGAGAAGCTGAGAAAGCTCCGTTAAGCATTCCGATGATCGCACCGATACCTGTAAGAGCGATGGCAAGTTTAATACCACCTTCAAGTGCTTTGGAGAATTTCACTCCGAAAAGCAAGGCCAATACTGTCAAAATGATCAGCATGATGATTGGGCCACCCATAGCCAAGATAGGTTTAAAGAAATCGTTGGCCAGATTGATAATGAAATCCATAATTTTCCTCCCTTTATTTTTATGGAATATTTACAAATTAATAATTAGCTTAGACCATGTTCTTTGATAGCTGCTTCAATATTGTCATAGACTGGAGCGCTCATAGCTGGAATACGGAACAAGATTGGTCCTGCTTCAACAACTGGAATACCTGGTTCAAAGCCTAAATCAGTAGCAGCGATTGGTGTGAAGATATCATAACCTTTAATCAAGTCTTCATTGACATCTTTTACCATAACTGCATCACATTGAACATCGTACCCACGGTTAGAAAGTTCTTCTTCAAGAGCACTTTTAATTTGGTGGCTTGAGTTAACACCTGCACCACAAGCAGCAAGAATTTTAATCATTTGGATTTCCTCCGTTTTTATATAAAAATTATTAACAAATTAAGCAGTCGCTTCTGAGATATATTGGAACAAGGCTTCAGGTTCCGTAATCTTAGACAGCGCTTCAAGATGACCATTGCCTGTAAAGAAGTCCATCAACTGTGCAAGTATATTTGTTTGACTTGAACTTGAATTGTTGATGATAAAGAAGAGTAATGATACTTCTACTTCCTTATCAGGGGCAATCATATTGTGGAACGTTACTGGTTTTTCCAGACGAACCACGACAACATTTTCAGTTAGATTATGAATTGTATCAGTATGAGGGATAGCTACGTTAGGCAAATCCTTCCCTAAAAACTCCATATCCAAACCAGTTGGGAACGATTTTTCACGTTCAATCAAGGCCGATCGATAGGTCTCTGTAACAACTTTCTTTTCTTCCAATAGGGTTGCAACTTGATCGAAAAGTTGCTCTTGATTATCTGCTTCTAAGCAAAAGACTAAGTCTTTGTCAAAGAAATGATCTAATCCCATGACCTTCTCCCTTCATATTTAACTTTTATGGTACAAGTATAACACTATATGAAACCGTTGTCAATGTTTTTTGTTGTATTTTGTTTGATTTTTATTTTTTTTGTTTACGAATTAAACATTTAATGATTTCAAACATATTTTTTATAATTTCCTAATAAGTATAATAAAAAAAACAGGAATGACTCCTGTTTTCACGATGTTAACTCTTTTTATTGGTCCAACTTTCTTCCACCATTGGAAGGAGATTTTTTAATACCTCTGGAACACCTTCGAGAGAAACGTATCTAAACTTGCCATCATCGGATTTAAATACCCAGATAATTAGATATTTACCATTCTTCGCAATACAGTTTACTACGTATGCCTCATAGCCTCCGATAGTTGATTTTGACCCCCATACCTTGGAGAAGTCTTGACTTTTCTGTTTAGATTCATAAATGCTAGTTGAAATTTGAACAGTTTCAAGCGCAGCGTACTCACTTTCACTAATACCAAACTGCTCTGGTTTAAAGGTATTGAGAGTTACAATATTGACATCTGTCCCATCACAGTACTGAATGTCATCTCCACCTTCAATTTCTTTGAAATGAACCCATGATTTTGGAATTTTTACATAACCATAATCATCTGAACCTACTATCTGAGTTTCTTCTGTCTGTTTTTGCGAT
The DNA here is from genome assembly GCF_001553685.1 of Streptococcus sp. oral taxon 431. Classification (NCBI taxonomy): domain Bacteria; kingdom Bacillati; phylum Bacillota; class Bacilli; order Lactobacillales; family Streptococcaceae; genus Streptococcus; species Streptococcus sp. oral taxon 431. The sequence continues at coordinate 1,280,613 of NZ_CP014264.1, forward strand.
GAACTAGACTCTTGACTTGAAGCTTCCTGAACACTAGAAGATGCTTCTGTCTTTACCTCATTTGTCTTCTCTGAATTGCTACAAGCAATTAGACTAAGACTACAAAGTAAAAGTGTAGATAAAGTTATTATTTTTTTCATGATAACTCTCCTTTCCCTTCTATTTTAAAGTATGAAGGGAAAAGTGTCAAAAAATTACTGTATTTTGAAAATTTACAAAATACAGTAATTGATTTCTTATACTAGATGCCATTCTAACCTAGCAACTATTCTTCATCCATGCTCAATACACTGAGGAAGGCTTCTTGTGGAACTTCTACTGATCCGATAGCTTTCATGCGTTTCTTACCAGCTTTTTGTTTTTCAAGAAGTTTACGTTTACGTGAAACGTCACCACCATAACACTTGGCAAGAACGTTCTTACGAAGGGCTTTAATATCTGTACGCGCGACAATCTTGTGCCCGATAGCTGCCTGAATTGGAACTTCAAACTGTTGACGCGGAATGATTTTCTTAAGCTTATCAACAATGAGTTTCCCACGTTCGTAGGCAAAGTCTTTGTGAACGATAAAGCTGAGAGCATCCACTTTATCACCATTAAGAAGGATATCCATTTTAACCAACTTAGATGGACGATACTCTGACAATTCGTAGTCAAAGCTTGCATAACCGCGTGTTGAAGATTTGAGCTTATCAAAGAAGTCAAAGACAATCTCAGCTAGTGGGATTTGATAGATAACATTGACACGATTGTCATCAATATAATCCATGGTCACAAAGTCACCACGTTTGCGCTGAGCTAGCTCCATAACTGCTCCGACGAATTCTTGCGGTACCATGATTTGCGCCTTGACATAAGGTTCTTCAATGGTCGCAATCTTTGTAGGATCTGGGAACTCGGATGGGTTAGACACATCCATAGACTCCCCATCAGTCTGATTAACCTTGTAGATAACAGATGGTGCAGTCATAATAAGGTCAATATTGAACTCACGTTCCAAACGTTCCTGAATAACATCCATATGAAGAAGTCCAAGGAAACCACAACGGAAACCAAATCCAAGAGCTTGCGATGTTTCGGGTTCAAACTGAAGACTAGCATCGTTCAACTGCAATTTTTCAAGGGCTTCACGAAGATCGTTGTATTTATTTGACTCGATTGGATAGAGACCTGCGAAAACCATCGGATTCATCTGTTTGTATCCTGAAAGTGGTTCAGTCGCTGGATTTGTCGCCAAGGTTACTGTATCACCGACACGTGTGTCCTGAACAGTCTTGATAGAAGCCGCGATATAACCAACGTCACCTGTTGCAAGGAAGTCTCGTCCTACAGCTTTAGGTGTGAAGATTCCGACTTCAGTAACATCGAAGGTCTTACCATTGCTCATGAGCTGAATCTTATCACCAGGTTTGACTACCCCATCCATGACACGAACTTGGAGGATAACACCACGATAGGCATCGTATACTGAGTCGAAAATCAAGGCTTTCAATGGTGCTGACACGTCACCAGTTGGGGCTGGTACTTTTTCGACAATTTGTTCGAGAATTTCTTCGATACCGATACCCGCCTTGGCTGAAGCTAATACAGCCTCGCTAGCATCTAGACCAATGACATCTTCGATTTCTGTACGCACGCGCTCTGGATCTGCTGCTGGTAGGTCAATTTTATTGATAACTGGAAGGATTTCCAAATCATTATCCAAAGCAAGATAGACGTTTGCCAGTGTTTGAGCCTCAATCCCTTGGGCAGCATCAACGACCAAAATAGCACCTTCACAGGCAGCTAGGGAACGTGAAACCTCATAGGTAAAGTCCACGTGTCCAGGTGTGTCAATCAAGTGGAAGATATAAGTCTCACCATCTTTAGCCGTATAATTAAGCTCGATAGCATTAAGCTTGATCGTAATTCCACGCTCACGTTCAAGGTCCATACTATCAAGAAGTTGGGCCTGCATTTCACGACTGGAAACTGTCTCTGTCTTTTCCAAAATACGGTCTGCTAGTGTTGACTTTCCATGGTCAATATGGGCGATAATAGAGAAGTTACGAATCTTCTCCTGTCGTTTTTTCAATTCTTCTAAGTTCATCATTCTCTTCCTTTCAGGGTATCTATTAATTATAAATTGTTTTTAACATTTTGACAAGACCATACCCTGTTAGGAGTACTAATCTTCAGCAACAAAGCCATCATTCTCGATGAAATAGTGCTCAGTCATACCTTGGTCGGTAAAGACAATCCCATGAAGGACACCGCCGTAAACAGCTCCTCCATCCATTCCAATCTTACCGTCTTCTGTCATCCAAAGTTCAGATGTACCAGGTTTTTGATCCAACAAACCATAGACTGGTGTATGTCCAAAGACAATGGTTTTTCCAGTATGATTGGCTGCTTCATGAAATGGTTTTCTGAGCCATACCTTCTTATAATCGGTAGTATCATGCCAATCATCCAAAGTCAAATCAATACCGGCATGAACAAAGATATACTTTTCCGTTTCAATGACAAAAGGCATCTGACGAATAAATTCCACTAAGTCTGCTGCTTCAGTCTCGACACGCTTCGCATCTGCTACACCATCTACTGGTGCATCCAATGGGCGACCTAGAATAGAATTAATAGTTGTATCTCCACCATTACGACGATAGTGGTCATAGCTTTCTTCAGGATTATCTAACCAAGTTAAAAACATATACTCATGATTTCCTGATAAGCAGATAGCTCCTTGGTTATCAACCAAATCCTTGACCATTTCAAGAACACGGCGGCTATCTTCTCCTCTATCAATCAAATCTCCAAGAAAGAGTAATTGAGTCTTGCCATCCCATGTTTTAAGTAAGTCTTCTAACATTCCAGCTTTTCCGTGGACATCACCAATTACATAATAGTCTGTCATTTATTTCTCCTTACTTTGTAATAATTCTCTCGCTTGATTCAATGCTGCTTCTGTCACATTCTCTCCAGCCAACATCTTAGCGACCTCTTCAATCCTTTCTTCAACTGTTAACAAGCGAACAGTTGATACCGTTGAATGTTCATTGCTAATCTTTTCAATAAAGAACTGATAATCTGCGATAGCAATAACTTGAGGAAGGTGAGATATGGCCAACACTTGTCCATTTTGTCCAATTTTGTGAATTTTTTGCGCGATGGCTTGAGCTACACGACCTGAAACTCCCGTATCCACCTCATCAAAGACAATACTGGTCTTGCCTTCCTTACGAGAAAAGGCAGACTTAATGGCTAGCATGAGACGAGACAACTCTCCACCAGAAGCTACTTTTACTAAAGGTTTAAAATCTTCTCCAGGATTGGTTGAAATGTAAAATTCAACACTCTCATTACCTTCACGACTGAATTTTCCTTGACTAAAACGAACTTGAAATTGTGCTTTCTCCATGTATAGGTCTTGCAATTCTTGCTTGATTTCAGCTTCTAAGTCCTGCGCTATTTTATGGCGAGCTTGAGCAACTTGACCTGCTAGGTCCACAAGATTTTTTTCAAGTTTCTTGAGTTCGATTTCCATATCTTCAGAAGATAGATTATTTCCTGTTAGAAGATTGTATTCGTCTGTAATCTTGGCAAAGTATTCTAGGACATCATCTACACTACCACCATACTTACGGGTAATGGTGTGAATCAAATCTAGTCGGCTTTCAACCTGCATCAGACGATTACCGTCAAAATCTAAATCATCAATAATGGATTCCAAGCGCTTGGTGATATCTTCTAGAACATAATAGGATTCAGAAAGGGAACTTGAAATCTCACGATACTCTTGATCAAACTCTTCAAGACTTTCCATATCATTCATAGCCGAACGAACATTTGCCAGACTAGAAAACTCTTCATTATCCAACATACTGTATGCGTTAGTCAAAGTATCAGCGATATGTTTATGGTTCAGTAGTCTGTCTCTTTCTTGATTGAGAGTAACATCTTCACCAGCTTTCAAATTAGCTGCTTCAATCTCAGCCATCTGAAATTCCAACATCTCAATTCGTGCCTTATGTTCTTGCTGATTTTTTTTGATGTCAAGCACTTGCTTGCGCATACGACGATAGTTGTCAAAGCTCATCTGATAGGCTTCTTTTAATTCAAAGAAAGAAGTATCTCCAAACTCATCCAACATCTGGATGTGTCGATGAGGACGCATTAATTCTTCTTGGTCATGTTGACCATGAATATCAACTAGCTGTTGGCCAATTGTCCTTAATACTGAAAGATTAACCATCTGTCCATTGACACGACTGATGCTACGGCCGTTTTGTAAAATTTCGCGACGAATAATGATTTCATCACTCAATTCTAATCCTTGTTCATCAAAAATTTCTTCTAGCGCGCGATTACTTTCAATTGAAAAAAGACCTTCAATTTCTGCTTTTGGAGCCCCATGACGAATAACTTCTGTTGTAGCTCTGGCTCCTAACATCATATTCATAGCGTCGATGATGATTGACTTACCTGCACCTGTTTCACCAGTTAAAACTGTCATCCCTTTTTCAAAATTCAGAGAAATTGATTCAATGATAGCAAAATTTTTAATTGAAATTTCAAGTAACATATAATCCTACCAATTTTTAACTTGCTCAAAAATATCCTTGGCTGTTTCTTCACTTCTCAATACCATCAAGATGGAATTATCATCAGCAATACAGCTAAAAATTTGGTCAGAAAAAACAGTCATCAACTGACTCTTGACGAAAATAGTATTTCCTGGAATGACTTGCAAATTGATCATATATCCCATGCGTTCAGCATGAACAATATTATTTTCTGCCAATTGCAAGCTTCTAACGACTGATTTTGGTAATTCATAAATGTAAGTATTGTCTTTCAATGGAATTTTTACAATACCTAATTCTTTAATATCTCGGGAGACTGTTGCTTGAGTAGCAGAGATACCCGCTTCTCTCAAGTGTTCAACGATTTCTTCCTGCGTGCCGATTTGATAGTCAGTCACAAATCTTCTAATCTTTTCAAGTCTTTCTTTTTTATTCATCTTTAAACTCTCTATGTGCTTTTTCTACTACTTTTTCTATTTCAGAACTAACCTGATTGATTGCGTAATCTTCTTTTCGCAAATAGGCTAAAAACTCGATATTCCCATGACCACCTTGAATGGGAGAATAGTCCAACCCTAAGACTGAAAATCCTTCATCAACTGCCATTTTAGTAACTGCTTCTAAAACATTTTGGTGAACCTTGGCATCTCTGATAATTCCATTTTTGCCAATCTGTTCTCGACCAGCCTCAAATTGAGGCTTAACTAGAGCCACAACCTGACCTTGATCGGCTAAAACACGGTGTAAAGCTGGCAAAATAAGGCCTAAGGAAATAAAACTGACATCGATACTTGCGAAACTTGGTTCCTGATTAAAGTCGCTCTTTTTAGCATAACGGAAATTAAACTGCTCCATACTGACAACACGAGGGTCTTGGCGTAATTTCCATGCCAGTTGATTAGTACCAACATCAACTGCAAAAACTTGTTTAGCACCATTTTGCAACATGACATCCGTAAAACCTCCAGTTGAAGCTCCGATATCAATGGTCGTTTGTCCTTCAACTGATAGATCAAAAATATCTAGCGCCTTCTCAAGTTTCAAGCCACCACGACTGACATACTTAAGTTTCTCGCCCTTGAGTTTCAACTCTGTATCGTCAGGAATTTTTTCTCCTGGTTTATCAAATCGTTCGCCATTTATAACAGCAACTACCAAACCAGCCATAACACCTCGTTTGGCTTGTTCTCTCGTTTCAAATAAACCTTGTTTGTAAGCTAATACATCTACTCTTTCCTTAGCCATTGATTCTCAAACTTTCTACTATTTTTACAATTGGTTCCTTGTCAAAGCTCACAACTTGGCTAATCTCTTCAAGTTTTGCATTAGCTTGATCCAAAGTTTGATTGCAAAACGCTATCGCTTGGTCTAATCCCAACAAAGCAGGATAGGTTGACTTCTCAGCCTGCAAATCTTTCTGAGGTGTCTTACCGATTTCCTCAAAACTTGCTGTAACATCAAGGACATCATCTTTCACTTGGAAAGCCAGGCCAATCAACTCGCCAACTGTTTTAAGCTGCTTCTGAAGATTTTCATCCAATCCAGCAATGATACCAGCCGCTTGGAAAGGAAAAGCTAAAAGTTTACCAGTCTTATTAGCATGGATAGTCTGAAGTTCCTCTAAATTCAAGTGTTTTCCTTCGCCTTCCATATCTAAAACTTGTCCAGCCACCATCCCCATACTTCCAGAAGCAAGTGATAAATTAGCTATTAAATCAACCTTTGTTTGACTCGGCAAATCAGCTTGAGCAATTAAAGCATAGGGATCCAAAAAAAGCGCATCCCCTGCTAAAATAGCTAGAGCTTCACCATACACCTTATGGTTGGTCAAATGCCCCCGACGAAAATCATCATTATCCATGGCAGGAAGATCATCATGGATCAAACTTCCTGTATGAATCATTTCTAGTGCCGCTGCAACTTGAGCATGTTCCTGAGTGATAGGCACTTGTAAGGAGCCCAAAACTTCTAAAAGTAAATATGGACGAATCCGTTTACCACCAGCATGGACGGAATAGAGAATAGATTCTCTTAAACTGGACGCAAATTGTTGGTCCCCATAAAAGTCTTCAAGAGCTGACTCGACCAAAGCTAGTTTTTCTTGCTTGTTCATACCAGTTCACTTTCTGTTCCATCTTCTTGCATGACTTTAACCAAGGTTTTTTCTGCTTTATCAAGTGTTGCTTGCAATTCTTTTGAAAGAACCATCCCTTTTTGAAATGCAGTAATAGCATCTTCTAAAGCAATTTCACCATTTTCTAAGCTCTGAACAATAGTCTCAAGCTCTGCTAGATTTTCCTCAAATTTCTTTTGTTTTGACATCTCTTACCTCTAATTCTACTTGACCGTCCCGCATCAACAGTGATACTTGGTCATTTTCTTTCAAATCTTTCGCAGAAGCCACTACAACTTCTCCTTTTTTGACAATTGCATAACCTCTGGCTACAATTCGACTAGTATCTAGCATAAGGAGAGCTTCTGATAGGCGTTTTACTTCTGCTACTTTTGCATCATATGTCACAGCCATCTGGCTTCGCAGCAGTTTCTTTAATTGCTGGATACGATCCTGATAACGCTGGATTTTGATGATTGGTGATAATTGTTCCAAACGATGGATTTGTTCTTGAACCTTTTGTTGATTTCGAACCAATTCAGCATTCAGTCCTTGCTTCAGTCGTAGCTGTAACTGATCCAAGCGTTGTAGATAACCGTCATATAAACGCTCTGGTTGTCTGAAGATGACCGATTGACTGAGGATTCTCAAAGCTTCTTGTTTCTTTGACAAACTATGCTTAACCGCTGTAGTCATGCGTTTTTCTTGATTCTGAAGATAGGTCAGAAGGTCTAACTTTGTTACTGGTGTAGCGAGTTCAGCAGCAGCTGTCGGCGTTGCCGCTCTCTTATCAGCCACAAAATCAGCCAGAGTGACATCCGTTTCATGACCTACACTCGAAATAGTCGGTAAACGAGATTCAAAAATTGCTCGAACTACAATTTCTTCGTTAAAGGCCCAAAGATCTTCAATGGATCCACCACCACGGCCGATAATCAGAACATCTAAGTCATCTCGTTCATTGGCTCTCGCAATGTTACGAGCAATCTCCTCTGCAGCACCCTCACCTTGAACTTTAGTAGGATATAGGACAATTTCCACACCAGGGAAACGTCTACTGACTGTAGTGATGATATCTTGGATAACAGCACCACTTCGACTGGTCACCACACCTATTTTTTTTGAAAATTGTGGTAAAGATTGTTTAAAGCGTTCTTGAAATAAACCTTCTTCTGCCAGTTTCTTCTTAAGCTGTTCAAATTGGATAGCCAAGGCACCGACACCATCTGGTTCAGCTTTTTCAATAATAATCGAATAGCTTCCACTTGGCTCATAGACTTGGACACGACCAACTACATTAATCTTCATCCCTTCTTCCAAGTCAAATCCCAAACGCTGGTAGACACCCGACCAAATGGTCGCCTGAATAACCGCTCGGTCATCTTTAAGAGAAAAATACTGATGGGTTGGACGCTTACGGAAGTTAGAGACTTGACCAGTTAAATAGACCCGTTCCAAGTAGGGGTCTTTATCGAATTTCATTTTTAAATACTTGGTCAAAGTTGTAACCGATAAATACTTTTCCATCTCTACCTCCTTCTTTTCTCTAGTTTTTCCTAGGTATTATTATACCAAAAATATGCTTAAAAATCTTTATTCGGTTCGATTCTTTTCAATAATAAGTATAAAACTAAAACAATGATAAAGTGGTTTATTTATTTTTTATATAATAATCTTTATGCCATATACAGCTATTCTAACAATTATACAATAAATAAAGAGTTTAATACAAAGGTATAGCTCATAACAAAAAAGCGAACAAAACATAGGTTCTGAAAATCAGAATTTTGTCTTGTTCACTTTTAGTACCTATTCAGTTTAAAAATTTAATTAAAGAAACTTTAAACTTAAAATATTAGATTTTTAGCCCTCAGATTTATCCTAGTGAAAATTAGTTCTATTAAAACGGAATAGCTATTCCTTTAGAATATTAAAGATACTAATCCTCTTTTTTCTTACGAGCTACAAGTCCAAATCCACTCATTATTCCAAGAAGTCCAAGTGCTGCTAAGCTAGTATGATCTTCAGTACCAGTATTTGGCAACTGAGGAGTATTTTCTTTAGCAGAGATTGGTTTCTCTGGAGCTACTGGTTTCTCTGGAGTCAATGGTTTCTCTGGAGTTACTGGTTTCTCTGGAGTCACTGGTTTCTCTGGAGTTACTGGTTTCTCTGGAGTTACTGGTTTCTCTGGAGTTACTGGTTTCTCTGGAGTTACTGGTACGTAGATGATTGGAGTATCATCACCTGGATTTGTTGGAAGGTTTGGAAGCTCTTTACCTGGTTCTACTGGTTGACCTGGTTTCGTTGGATCGTTTGGATCTGGCAAGTATGGTTTGTAGCCTGGGACATTTGGCACAACTGGTTTACTTGGTTTAGTTGGGTCTGTTGGATCATTTGGATATTTCACATCTGGTGTTGATGGGAATTTCGGATCATCAGATTTCGGAACCAAACTGCCAAGTGGTTTGTAGGTAACAACCTCTACTACTTCAGGATTTTCTGGAGTAACTGTCTTACCACCAGCTTTTGTCTTATCAGCGTAGTAACCTGGAATTACTGGAATAGATACCTTACCATAAGTATGGCTCTTCTCAGTCCATGTTGTAGTTCCAGAAGCTTTGTTTTCTTTACCAGTGAATGTGAAGTCGTCTTGGACGTTGTCGGCTGGAGTCTTATCGCCTGCTCCTTCAAACTTAACTGTTTGTTTAGTTGGTTTAGTCACATCATTTACAATTGGTACGTAGATGATTGGTGTGTCGTCACCTGGGTTTGTTGGAAGGTTTGGAAGCTCCTTACCTGGTTCTACTGGTTGTCCTGGTTTGCTTGGATCTTTTGGATCTGGCAAGTATGGTTTGTAGCCTGGTACATCTGGAACAACTGGTTGACCTGGTTTCGTTGGATCGTTTGGATCATTTGGATACTTCACTTCTGGTGTTGATGGGAAGTTTGGATCTTTTGGTGTCTCTGGTTTTGGAACCAAGTTTCCAAGTGGTTTGTAGGTTACTGTATCTGTTGCTTCAGGATTTTCTGGAGTAACTGTCTTACCACCAGCTTCTGTCTTATCAGCGTAGTAACCTAGAATTACTGGAACAGATACCTTACCATAAGTATGGCTCTTCTCAGTCCATGTTGTAGTTCCAGAAGCTTTGTTTTCTTTACCAGTGAATGTGAAGTCGGCCTGGACGTTGTCGGCTGGAGTCTTATCGCCTGCTCCTTCAAACTTAACTGTTTGTTTAGTTGCTTTCTTCACATCATTTACGATTGGTACGTAGATGATTGGTGTGTCAGTACCTGGATTTTCAGGAGTGATTGGTGTTCCTGGTTCTACTGGTTGACCTGGCTTGCTTGGATCTTTTGGATCTGGCAAGTATGGTTTGTAGCCTGGTACATCTGGAACAACTGGTTGACCTGGTTTGCTTGGATCTTTTGGATCATTTGGATACTTCACTTCTGGTGTTGATGGGAAGTTTGGATCTTTTGGTGTCTCTGGTTTTGGAACCAAGTTTCCAAGTGGTTTGTAGGTTACTGTATCTGTTGCTTCAGGATTTTCTGGAGTAACTGTCTTACCACCAGCTTCTGTCTTATCAGCGTAGTAACCTGGAATTACTGGAACTGATACCTTACCGTAAGTATGGCTCTTCTCAGTCCATGTTGTAGTTCCATCAGCTTTGTTTTCTTTACCAGTGAATGTGAAGTCGGCCTGGACGTTGTCGGCTGGAGTCTTATCGCCTGCTCCTTCAAACTTAACTGTTTGTTTAGTTGCTTTCTTCACATCATTTACGATTGGTACGTAGATGATTGGTGTGTCAGTACCTGGATTTTCAGGAGTGATTGGTGTTCCTGGTTCTACTGGTTTACCTGGTTTCGTTGGATCGTTTGGATCTGGCAAGTATGGTTTGTAGCCTGGTACATCTGGAACAACTGGTTGACCTGGTTTGCTTGGATCTTTTGGATCATTTGGATACTTCACTTCTGGTGTTGATGGGAAGTTTGGATCTTTTGGTGTCTCTGGTTTTGGAACCAAGTTTCCAAGTGGCTTGTAGGTTACTGTATCTGTTGCTTCAGGATTTTCTGGTGTAACTGTCTTACCACCAGCTTCTGTCTTATCAGCGTAGTAACCTGGAATTACTGGAACAGATACCTTACCGTAAGTATGGCTCTTCTCAGTCCATGTTGTAGTTCCAGAAGCTTTGTTTTCTTTACCAGTAAACGTAAAGTCATCTTGGACATTGTCCGCTGGAGTCTTATCGCCTGCTCCTTCAAACTTAACTGTTTGTTTAGTTGGTTTAGTCACATCATTTACAATTGGTACGTAGATGATTGGTGTGTCTCGTGAAATACGATCTGGATCACTTTCATCATTTGGTTCAATCGTTTTATCAACTATATTGTAACCCCAAGCTTGAGGTTGTTCTTCCTTAATTTTGTATCCAGCTGGAGCATCAGGAATTTTAGTTTCTGCTGCCTCTTTAGGATTTAACGGATTATTTTCATAAGTCTTAGATACTGAACCTGGAATAACATTTCCAGCTTCATCTACTTGGATAATTTTTCCTAATGGTTTGTATACAACGTGATCTGTTACTTCTGGTTGATCCGGTGTTACTGTCTTAGATCCAGCTTCTGTCTTATCTGAATAGTACCCATCTACTACTGGAACAATCAATTTTCCATACGTATGACTAGCTTCATTCCATGTTGTTGTATTTGTAGTTGGATTATGCTTACCTGTGAACGTAAAGCCATCTTGAACATTAGTAGTCGGAGTGTCTTCTCCCGCTCCTTCAAATGTTACCGTTTGTTTAGTTGGTTTTGTCACATCATTTACGATTGGCACGTAGATGATTGGTGTGTTGTCACCTGGGTTTGTTGGAAGGTTTGGAAGCTCCTTACCTGGTTCTACTGGTTGTCCTGGTTTGCTTGGATCGTTTGGATCTGGCAAGTATGGTTTGTAGCCTGGTACATTAGGCACAACTGGCTTACCTGGTTTCGTTGGATCCGTTGGATTATTTGGATACTTCACTTCTGGTGTTGATGGGAAGTTTGGATCGTTTGGTGTTTCTGGTTTTGGAACCAAGTTTCCAAGTGGTCTGTAAGTGACAGTTTCTTCAAGATTTTCTTGAGTGACTGTCTTAGATGCAACTCTTGCTTTATCAGCGTAGTAACCTGTCAATCCTGGTGTTGGAACTGCATCATAGTCAGCTTTATTCGCTGCCCATGGAGTAGATGAGAGAACTTCACCTGTTACCTTATCAAGTGTTAAGGTACGTGTCCATTGTGCATTTTGAACATTGTCAACTGGAGCAGTTGCCTTACCGTCTGATACCACATACTTAACAGTTGATGTTACATCTTTCTTCCATTGATCTGTCGCAGGATAGTTTGGACTGTTTGGATCATTTGGATTGATTGGGTCTGTTGGGTTATGTGGATTATTTGGTCCAACTGGAGTTTCACCATGTTTCAAAGTTACTGTCCAAGTTTGATCAACAGATGCATCTGTGTCATAAGTAGCTCCTGCTGGGAACTCATCGCTAACGAGAACATAACCACGATCTTGGTATTTCTTGATCTTAGCTGCAGTTGAGTAGTCAATAGCTTCACCAGATTTACCAGAAACTTGATCATTTTCAAGTGTTGTACCAGTATTTTGGTCTACATACTTGATAATAGCTTTTTGTTCTGCCTTACGGTAGACAACAGGTGTATCCTCTCCTGGTTTGTTAGGAGTTACACTTGGTGTATCTGTCACATAACCTGGGATGACTGGAGTTGGAGTCTCGCCACCCTTAGTTGGATCTTGTGGATCATTGTTGTACTGTGGAGTTGGTGCACTTGGAATTTTGTTTCCTTCTGGATCAACTGGGATGATCTTACCAAGTGGTTTATAAGTAACCTTATCCGTAACTTCTGGTTGATCTGGAGTAACTGTCTTAGATCCAGCTTCCTTCTTATCGGCATAGTAATGTTCAACAACTGGAACTGTTTCTTTGCCATAAGTGTGACTAGGTTGATCCCATGTTGTCGTACCATTTTTTTGTTTACCAGTAAAGGTGAAGTTATCTTGAACCTTATCAGCTGGAGTAGATGTTCCTGCTCCTTCAAACGTTACCGTTTGTTTAGTTGGTTTCGTCACATCTTGTTCAACTGGAGCAGTCGCCTTATAGTAGAATATAATCTCATTAGTTGCATTCAAAAATGGATTTTCTAAACGTTGGGTATACGGACGTCCATTAGCTGCAGTACCATTATACTCAGTTGTTTCACCTTTTCCTAAAGTTGTTTCATGAATTTTTTTACCACTATAATAGACCTCCGCCTTCATAGTTCCATCCATGTTCAGTAAAGTATATTTAATCTCGAGGTTAGGTTGAGTTATTTTTGTAAAGCTATCACCTACTTGCTTCCAAGGAGAAATATAGCCATTTGGTGTACCAACTATTTCTTTATCAACAAGTTCATATCCTTTCAGCTCTGCGGCGGTCGTATCAAAGCGCATACCCGTTAAACCATTAAGAGTATAAGAAGGAACCAAGTCTTTCTTAGTGTCCTTATCTTTAAAACGTACAGTTACTGAATTATTAGTAGGAATCAACCATCCATCTGCATAAAAAATACCTTGGCCTTGTTTAGTTGAAATTTCTGGACCGTTATACAAGATATAAAAGTTTGCAACTTGATTACGAGTTTTTGCAGTATTCGGCATATCACCGATAGAAATGGAATCCGCATTTCGGTTAATGAGTATTTTCTGGTTACGCTTTTTATACTTATACACAAATTCACTTGAATTAGTATTTTTATCCATGATAATCTCTTGCTGCAACTCATTTTTACGGTTATAAAATTCTAGTTTTACCGTGCCATCAGTCGTATACCCATTTGGTGTTCGATCTGACTTAGAAGATATAACCACATAACCATCAAACGAATTAATGTAAGTGAACTGTGGATGTCTTTCTTGTTGATCCAATTGAACAAAAGTATACCAGCCATCATTACCATCATGATACTTAGTAGATTTATTATACCCATTTGGATGAGACGAGTCGCTTGAAGTATTTTCCTTTGGTGAAGTGATACTGATAGTTCCCTCTTTTACTACTGCACTAGAATCAAGTTCTCGACGAGTTCGTTTCAAAGAGTCAGTGGTATCAACAGATACACTTCTATCTTCAGCATTCGATTTTTCAAGTTGATGCTCAACTTTTTCAACTGCATTTTCTACAGCAGCATCCACAACTGAATTTGGTGTTGACTCAGATGGTAATGACTGAGTTTCCTTAGTATTGTCTGATTTTGAATCCACAGCTGGAATCACTACAGGTGCTTCAGATGTTGAATCAGACGATGAAGATTGAGTGGCCTCACTATTTTCTGAACCTTTAGATTCTTTTGAATCCATACCTGGAATTACTGCAGGTGCTTCATAAATTGATTCTGTTCTCTGATTTTCCTTAACTAAATCAGATTCATTGTTTCCAACAACAACTTGGTCTCTAGTTTCTTTTGAAGTGAGCTCATTAGCTGAAACAGCACCACTTCCAAGAAACATCAAACCAGTTGCGATTGCAACTGAAGCCGCTCCAAAACTGTACTTTCGAATACCAAAACGAGTATATTTCTCGGTTCGAAAATCAGCTTGTTGTTTTCTTTTAATTTTCATTAAATTGCCTCCTTCTTTTGATGTATGAAAAAAAACATACACATCATAGCTAGTATATCAAATTATTTTAAAATATCAAAACATAATATCATTAATTTTTATAAAAATCTAATGAAACACGATTTAAAATAAGACTATCGTCATATTTTTGGTGTTTTCCTGTTTTCTTTGTCAAGAAGTTTTATAACATCAGATATTGAGTTTATTTTTTATCTTCTGTCAAAATAACAGAGTACCAACAATGTCAAAGATTAATATATATATGCAATTAGATACCCAGTTTATAAAAGTTGATTAAAGTAACGTGTCTTGATACTCTCTCAAAATAAATTTGTTTACTTATCATTCATAGTTAATTGTTATTATTTATTTGAACCTATATTCTTAGTGATATCATTATTTAATTTTATAGAAATTATACACTCTAGCTGTTACAAGAAAGCTAGTTAATTTTTAGCTATCATTTATTTAGACTATTTTATTTCTTACACTCATGCTATGAAAGTTTTTGCCTAAAAAACATCCGCTATAGCTCTTATCAAAAAAAGCCCTTCGGATAAAATCCGAGGGGCTTAAAACGTTGTTAAATCAACGATTATTTTTTAAGGTTGTAGAATGATTTCAATCCACGATATTCAGCTACTTCACCAAGTTGGTCTTCGATACGAAGCAATTGGTTGTATTTAGCGATACGGTCTGTACGTGAAAGTGAACCAGTCTTGATTTGACCTGCATTAGTTGCAACTGCGATGTCAGCAATTGTTGAATCTTCAGTTTCACCTGAACGGTGTGATACAACTGCAGTGTAACCAGCTTCTTTAGCCATTTCGATAGCGTCGAATGTTTCAGTAAGAGTACCGATTTGGTTAACTTTGATAAGGATTGAGTTAGCAGCGCCTTCAGCGATACCTCTTTCAAGGTAAGCAGTGTTTGTTACGAAGAAGTCGTCACCAACCAATTGAACTTTACCACCAAGACGTTCAGTAAGAGCTTTCCAACCGTCCCAGTCGTTTTCGTCCATACCATCTTCGATAGTGATGATTGGGTATTTGTTTACCAATTCTTCAAGGTAGTCGATTTGTTCTGCAGAAGTACGAACAGCAGCTCCTTCACCTTCGAATTTAGTGTAGTCGTATACTTTGCGTTCTTTATCGTAGAATTCTGATGATGCACAGTCAAATCCGATAAATACGTCTTTACCTGGAACATAACCAGCAGCTTCGATAGCAGCAAGGATAGTTTCAACACCGTCTTCAGTTCCTTCGAAACGAGGAGCAAATCCACCTTCGTCACCTACAGCTGTTTCAAGACCACGAGATTTAAGGATTTTCTTAAGAGCGTGGAAGATTTCAGCACCCCAACGAAGAGCTTCTTTGAATGTTGGTGCACCAGCAGGTACGATCATGAATTCTTGGAAAGCGATTGGAGCATCTGAGTGAGAACCACCGTTGATGATGTTCATCATTGGAGTTGGAAGAACTTTAGTGTTGAATCCACCAAGGTAGCTGTAAAGTGGGATTTCAAGGTAGTCAGCAGCAGCACGAGCTACAGCGATAGACACACCAAGGATTGCGTTTGCACCCAATTTACCTTTGTTAGGAGTACCGTCAAGTGCGATCATAGCACGGTCAATAGCTTGTTGGTCACGTACATCGTAGCCGATGATTGCTTCAGCGATGATGTTGTTTACGTTGTCAACAGCTTTTTGTGTACCAAGACCACCGTAACGAGATTTGTCACCATCACGAAGTTCAACTGCTTCGTGTTCACCAGTAGAAGCTCCTGATGGAACCATACCACGTCCGAAAGCACCTGATTCAGTGTAAACTTCTACTTCAAGTGTTGGGTTACCGCGTGAGTCTAGGACTTCGCGAGCGTAAACATCAGTAATAATTGACATTTTTTACTCTCCTTATTGAGTTAAATTTTTTACACCTCTATGATACCTTAAAAAGACACCTTTTTCAAGGAAAAACGTTATCTTTGTGCAAATTTTCCTTAAGTTTATAAAGTAATCGCTTTCTTTTATCTGTTTTCTCCTTTATTTTATGATATACTATTTTTATGACTGATGTATCAAAACAAATCCTAGAAAAGGCTCATGGCGGGCTTAAACTAAATCCAGATGAACAGAGACGTTTTCTCGGAACTTTCGAGGAAAGGGTCCTTGGCTATGCAGACCTTGAAACGGCTAATGATGATAAATTTCAAAAGGGTTATGTATCTATTTTAGTGAGTCTAAAAAAAGAAACTGAACCTCTTTTTGTCAAAATTTCTCCTCAGGTAGTATTTGAAAAGCAAGTCTATTATCTAAAACAAGCAAAAGATGCTGACTGCCAAGCGACTATCGTTTCAGAAGATCACAATTCATCTCCTTTTGGCTTGATTATTCATAGTGATGCCCCTGTTCAAATAAATGAAAAAGATCTTAAAAAGGCCTTTCCAGACTTGTGGCAAGAGAAAGAGACCAAAGCTCCTACTTCTTTTTGGAAAAAATGGTTTGGTTAATTCTTCTTCAAAGCTAAGATTTGACCAATGTTTGTAGCTGTATATTCTAAATAGATAGCGGCATTTTTTAGACTGTCTTCCAGTGGTTCACTTTTTTCTAAGATAGAAAAGGCTGCAACGATATTTTCAAATGGTAAGGGTGGTAAATCCTCTGACAGACTCCCACAAATAGCAATAACTGGAACACCATTTGGTGTTCTTTTTGCTACACCGATTGGAGCCTTGCCAGCTAAGCTTTGAGTGTCTAATCTTCCTTCACCAACGATGACAAGATCTGCATCCGCAACTTTCTGATCAAAACCGATTAAATCTAAACAAGTGTGAATACCAGAAACAATTGTTGCTCCAGCAAAAGAACATAAGCCCGCTGCAATACCACCACCTGCTCCAGCTCCTTCCAGTTTTAAGATTTCAGGGGCAACTTTTCGATAGAAGTTTTCAATAGCAGAATCAACTTCATGAAATTGAGCTGGATTTAAGCCTTTTTGCTTGCCAAATGTATATGTAGCTCCTTGTAGGCCACAGAGAGGATTGGTCACATCTGCTAAGATTTTAATTCGCACATCAGAAGGAATAGATATAACTTTCTCCTTTGAGATATCAGTAATTTCAAACAAGTATTGACCCGTAGCTAGAAGTTCATCTCCATTTTTGTCATAGAACTGGTAACCAATTCCTGAAGAAATACCAATCCCACCATCGTTACTGGATGTCCCACCAACTCCGATATAGATTTCTTTCATTCCTTGCTCTATTAAATGCAGGATTAGTTGGCCAATCCCCTTTGTTTGAATCTTCAGGGGATTTCGTTTTTCAATGGGAATTTTAGCAAGACCTATCAAATCCGCAACTTCAAATAAAGCGAGAGTTTCTTTATAAACATAAGGCATTTGTACCTCATCACCAAAGGGACCTGTTACCTGAGTTGTATGTTCTTCAAGACCTAAAGCACTTTTTATAGCGTCTACTGTTCCTTCTCCTCCATCTCCAACAGGTAAGAGCAAACATTCCGATTCAGGTAGATCCTTTTGAAGGCCTCGTTTGATAGCTTTAGCTACTTCACTTGCAGGGAGACTCTCCTTAAAAGAGTTAGGTGCGATAACAATTTTCATACACTCTCCTTTCTAATCAAAATAAATCTATCAGCTTCAATACTCTTGAGAAGTCTCTTTCTTCAATTTGAAGGGGAATTTCCTCTTTCACGATTGCTTTGGCACAGAAGCCAATGCCGATTCCAGCTCTCTTCAACATTGCTAAATCATTAGCTCCATCTCCAATAGCAATGGTTCTTTCGAGTGGTACCACTAATTCATCAGCCCATCTTACTAGAGTCTCTTCCTTGACTTCCCTAGTAATGATCTCTCCTTCAAGTTTTCCTGTCAAAAATCCATCTTTTACTTCAAGACGATTTGCAGCAATTAGCCTAATACCAAGTTCAGTTGCTAGTCTTTCGACAATAGGTACAAAACCACCCGAAACTAGACCGACCTCAATATCATGTTTTTGAAGAATTTTAACGAACTCTTGGGCATTCTTGCTAAAATGAACCTGTGTATAAAGATGTTCAAATTTATCGACAGATAGTCCTTGTAATAAAGAAACACGTTTTCTCAGGCTTTCTTCAAAATCTAGTTCTCCGCTCATAGCTTGGGCAGTCAGTAGAGCTACTTCATTTTCACACTCTGCTTCTTTCCCCAACAAATCAATAACTTCCTCTTCTATTAGTGTCCCATCAACATCCAGTACACAGAGCCCTCTAGCTTTATTCATATAACTTCCTTACTTTTTTCATTTCAAAAAAGGCTCTATAATATTTGTAGTGGGTAAATCCCCTATAGATATTATGGAGCCTATTTTGTGTAGAAAAAAAGTCCCATAAGATCTATAATAAAAAGCGACTAAACAACTCATTAGAAAGAATCATATGGAACAATTACATTTTATCACAAAACTGCTTGATATCAAAGACACAAATATCAAGATTCTAGATATCATCAATATGGATACACACAAGGAAATTGTCGCTAAACTGGACTATGACGCCCCGTCTTGCCCTGAGTGCGGATGTCAAATGAAGAAATATGATTTTCAAAAACCGTCGAAAATTCCTTACCTCGAAACGACTGGTATGCCTACTAGAATCCTCCTTAGAAAACGCCGTTTCAAGTGCTATCATTGCTCGAAAATGATAGTCGCTGAAACCTCTATCGTTAAGAAGAATCATCAAATTCCTCGTATTATCAACCAAAAGATTGCTCAAAAGTTGATTGAAAAGACTTCTATGACTGATATTGCACATCAGCTATCCATTTCAACTTCAACTGTCATTCGTAAACTCAATAACTTTCACTTTAAGCATGATTTTTCTCGTCTTCCAGAGATTATGTCTTGGGACGAGTATTCTTTTACCAAGGGAAAGATGAGTTTTATCGCACAAGATTTTGATCAGCTCAATATCATTACTGTTCTTGAGGGAAGAACACAAGCTATCATCCGCAATCACTTTCTTCGCTACGATAGAGCGATCCGATGTCGAGTGAAAATCATTACTATGGATATGTTTAGTCCGTACTATAACTTGGCTAAACAGCTTTTTCCATGTGCTAAAATCGTTCTAGATCGTTTTCACATTGTTCAACATCTTAGCCGAGCTATAAGTCGGGTTCGTGTCCAAATCATGAATCAATTTGAGCGAAAATCTCATGAATACAAGGCTATCAAGCGCTATTGGAAACTCATCCAACAAGATAGCCGTAAACTGAGTGATAAACGTTTTTATCGCCCTACTTTTCGCATGCACTTAACTAATAAAGAGATTCTAGACAAGCTTTTGAGCTATTCCGAAGAGTTGAAACACCACTATAATCTCTATCAGCTCTTGCTTTTTCACTTTCAGAATAAAGAGCTCGAGAAATTTTTCGGACTTATTGAAGACAATCTAAAAAAGGTTCATCCTCTTTTTCAGACTGTCTTTAAGACATTTCTCAAGGACAAAGAGAAAATTGTCAACGCCCTTCAATTGCCCTATTCCAACGCTAAATTGGAAGCGACTAATAATCTCATTAAACTCATCAAACGAAATGCTTTTGGTTTTAGGAACTTTAACAACTTTAAGAAACGAATTTTCATCGCTCTGAATATAAAAATGGAGAGGACAACGATTGTCCTCTCCAGATGTTAGCTTTTATTCAACCCACTACAGTTGACAAAGAGCCTCAAAAAAGAGGTTGGGACAAAAGATCCCGACCTCACTTTTTATTAGCAATCAAACTTTGACGCGGTAGCTGATTGAACTTTTTGTTCGTCTTTTAGACTCCGAAAAGCTCCTAATCATCCTCGCGGGGCTGGGACTACGAAATCGAGACTTTGTCTATCGATTTCTGTCCCACCGCCTTTTAACTATTTAGTTTGCTAGGCTATGGTACAAATCAAGATATGACTTGCAGGCTGTATCCCAAGAGAAATCACATTCCATAGCTTGAACTTGCATGTTCTTCCAAACATCAGGATGGTTGTGATAAACATCCAAAGCTGTTTGCAATGCCCAGTTGAGCCAGTATGGAGTTAGGTTATTAAAGCTAAAGCCTGTACCTGTCCCATCAATTGGATTAAAGGCTTGAACAGTATCTCTAAGACCACCAACCTCATTTACCAAAGGAAGGGTTCCATATCTCATGGCCATCATTTGTGAAAGTCCACATGGTTCAAAGCGACTTGGCATGAGGAAAATATCACATGCTGCATAAATCTCTTGAGCTAATTTCACATCGAAAGTGATATTGGCAGAAAGTTTTTCTGGGAATACTTGACTAAACCAAGAGAAGGCTTGTTCAAATCCTGAATCTCCAGTTCCCAAAAGAACGATTTGAATATCCTCTTGAAGCATTCGATGCAAGCTCTCAACTACCACATCAAAACCTTTTTGACGAGTTAAGCGAGATACAATACCAATCATTGGTACATCGGAACGTACTGGAAGACCAACTTTTTCTTGAAGTTTTGCTTTATTTTGAGCCTTTCCTGACAAATCATTTTTATTAAAATGATAGTCAAGTAAAGCATCCGTCTCTGGGTTGTACAAATCTGTATCTATACCATTAACAATACCTGAAACCTTACCAGATTCCATACGAAGAATTTGATCAATACCGCAACCAAACTCTGTAGTCATGATTTCATAAGCATAACTCGGTGACACGGTTGATACACGATCTGCATAGAGAATACCTGCCTTCATCCAGTTAAGACAATCATTCCAACGAACTGTTCCATCAGCGTAACGTTCGAAACCAACTCTAAACAAGTCCCAAAGCATACTTTCAGAGAATTGACCTTGAAATTCCAAGTTATGAATGGTCAAAACAGTCTTGATTCCTTGGTAGGCTTGAATCCATCTGTATTTTTCCTTCAACAAGAAAGGAATCATAGCTGTATGGTAGTCATGAGCGTGGAGGACATCAGGGATAAATCCAATACGCTCCATAGCTTCTAGGGCTGCAAGTTGGAAGAAGGCAAAACGTTCACCATCATCGAAATCTCCATACACATGTCCGCGGAAGAAATAATATTGATTGTCAATAAAGTAGAAAGTAACACCGTTTAAAACAGTTTTCTTAATTCCACAAAATTGTCTGCGCCAACCAACGTATACTTCGAATTGAAGGACATCTTCAATCTGATCACCAAACTTGGCTTCAACCATGTCATAGTAGGGTAAGATAACAGCAACTTCATGCCCAGCTTTTACTAATGATTTTGGAAGTGCTCCGATAACGTCTCCCAAGCCACCTGTTTTAGAAAAAGGGGCTCCTTCGGCTGCTACAAATAAAATTTTCATGAAAGGACATCCTCTGTTACTTTTTCGCCTTTTTTGATGACAACAGGGTTTTCTGCTGTACCTCGAATGACAACTCCCTCAGCTATTTCAGCACCCTTATCAACGATTGCATACTCGACTTGTGCACCTTTACCAACGATAACGCGAGGGAAAATAAGAGACTCTTTAACCAAGCTATCTTTATTGATTCGAACATTACGCGAAATAATAGATTTATCCACTTCACCTTCAATGATACTACCAGAAGCAAATTGAGATGTGTTCACTTTTGAACCTGATGCATAGTAGGTAGGTTCTTCGTTTTTAACTTTAGTATGAATTTTTTGATTTGGTGAGAACAAAGAGTAGAATTTATGCTGATCAAGCATATCTAGATTCGCTTGATAGTATGTTTCTACTGAATGAATATTTGCTAGGTAACCTGTATATTCATATGCAAAAGCACCTTCTTTTGCTGCCAAATCACGAAGAACATAGCGTAATTTTTCTGGATATTCTTTTTGAGCTTCTTCTTCCAAACGCTTAATCAACCATTGAGTGTCTACTACAAAAATATCTGTCGACATGTTGTAGTATTCTTGGTCTGATTTTTTATCAAAGAGTTTGTGAGAAAGCACATGGTCAGTTTCATCAATATCAAGGATTGCATTTACTTCTGAAATATCTTTCTTAGGTAATTTCTTATAAACTACTGTGATTGGTGATTTTGTTGTATTATGTAAATGGAAAACTTGATTGAGATCGATATTCACTAAAACATCACAGTTCAAGGAAACGGTTTGGTCTGAACCTGAACGTTTTAGGTAAGTCAAAAGTTGTTGATAGTACTCTTTACCAACAGTGCTACTTTCTACACGAGTATTGTAGATTCCAAGATAGTAGTGGCTAAGAAGAGTATTCAAGCCCCATTCACGTCCTGAACGAATGTGGTCAAAAACAGAGCTGATATTATCTTGCTGGAAGATCCCGAAAATACTACGCACACCAGCATTTGCAAGACTTGATAGTGGGAAGTCGATCAAACGATATTTCCCTCCAAATGGCAAGCTAGCCACTGGACGGTTGTCTGTCAATGTTGACATATCATGAAAACCAACTGTGTTTCCTAAAATGGCTGAATATTTATCAATCTTCATCTGTTGCTACCCCCACTACTTCGTTATATCCGACTACTTGTACTTCTTCTGTTCCGTCAATTTCTACACCATCAGCAATGACAGCTCCTTCACCAATAATGGCACGTTTAATCTTAGCGCCTTTTCCGATAACTGCTCCACTCATGATGACAGAGTCAACAACTTCTGCTCCTTTACGAACTTGAGCTGCTGTTGAGAGGATAGAGTGTTTTACAGTACCATTTACGTAACAGCCGTCCACTACAAGAGAGTCTTCTACTTGAGCGAATTCTCCAAGGAAGTTTGGTGGAGCAATTAGGTTACGAGAATAAATCTTCCATTGACGGTTACGACTATCGAGAGCATTTTCTGGAGAGATATATTCCATGTTCGCTTCCCAAAGAGATTCGATAGTACCAACGTCCTTCCAGTATCCATTGAACTCATAAGCATAGACACTTTCACCAGTTTCAAGATAGTTTGGAATAACGTTCTTACCAAAGTCTGACATATCTACATTGTTCTTTTCCGCAGCAACTAGCATATTACGAAGACGTTTCCAGTCAAAGATATAAATACCCATGGACGCCTTGGTTGATTTTGGTTGAGCTGGTTTTTCCTCAAATTCTACAATGCGATTGTTTGCATCTGTATTCATGATACCGAAACGGCTAGCTTCTTTAAGTGGCACATCTAAGACAGCAACTGTCAAGCTGGCATTATTGTCCTTGTGTGATTGGAGCATATCATCGTAATCCATCTTGTAGATGTGGTCACCTGAAAGGATCAATACATACTCTGGGTTGATGCTGTCAATATAATCAATATTTTGGTATATCGCGTGACTTGTACCTTCAAACCAACGATTTCCTTCACTTGCAGAGTAAGGTTGAAGAATTGAAACACCTGAATCGATTACATCTAGACCCCAACTAGAACCATTCCCAATATGATTGTTAAGAGCAAGAGGTTGGTACTGTGTAATAACTCCGACATTGTGGATACCAGAGTTGGCACAGTTAGAAAGAGCAAAGTCAATGATACGGTAGCGCCCACCAAATTGCACAGCTGGTTTTGCAATGCTTTGAGTGAGTTTACCGAGACGAGTTCCTTGCCCACCGGCAAGGATTAAAGCTAGCATTTCATTCTTCATTTTCTACTCCTTTTTGAGTCTTATTTGTGACAGTTTTAGCAGGTTTCAAGCGACGTTTGATTTTCCAAATACTTGCTCCCATGGCTGGTAGAGTAAAGGTCAAAGTCTGCTCATAATCCTTCCATAATCCTTCTTGAGTTTGAACTGTTTGGTTATGCTCTTTCCACACACCACCCCATTGTTCTAACTCTGTATTCCAAATTTCTTCATAAATACCTGCAACAGGAAGTCCAATTGTGAAATCAGGACGTTCAACCGGTGCCATATTGAAGACGCAGACTAGCATCTCCCCTTTCTTACCTTTACGGATAAAGGATAGGACACTTTGGTCTCTATTATCTGCATCGATGATTTCAATTCCGTCATAGCTTGTATCAATTTCCCAAAGACAACGGTGGTCCTTATAAAGTTGATTCAACTGAGATGTGAAGTATTTCATCTTGGCATTCATTGGATCTTCTAGGTTTGACCACTCCAATTGCTCTTCGGATTTCCACTCTAAAAATTGACCGAATTCGCTACCCATGAAGAGTAATTTTTTACCAGGGTGACAAATTTGATAGGTGTAGAGGTTTCTCAAACCAGCGAACTGATTGTAACGATCTCCCCACATCTTATGCATCATACTCTTCTTACCATGTACAACCTCATCATGTGAAAATGGTAGGAGATAATTTTCATTAAAGACATACATGAAGCTGAAAGTCACAAGATTAAAGTCATACTTACGATATATTGGGTCTTCTTCGTAGAAACGTAGGATGTCATTCATCCATCCCATGTTCCACTTGTAGTCAAATCCAAGTCCACCCATTTCCTTCATGCCAGTAATCTTAGTTCCTGAAGAAGATTCCTCAGCAATCATCATAACATCCGGATGAGCTAGCTTAATAACATCGTTCAAACGTTGAAGGAAATAATAGCCTTCATAGTTGAGATTGCCTCCGTCTTTATTTGGTGTCCATGGAGCATTATCATAATCTAGATAGAGAATATTACTTACTGCATCCACACGAATACCATCTAGGTGATAGAAATCAATCCAGAACTTAATGCTAGAAATCAAGAAAGATTGGACTTCATTTTTTCCAAGGTCAAAGTTAAGTGCGCCCCAACCGTAATTGTTAGCCTTATTATGATCCTGGTACTCAAAAGTCGGCGTTCCATCATAGTATGCCAAAGCATCATCATTGATGGTAAAGTGACCTGGCACCCAATCTACAATTACACCGATATTGTTGAGGTGACACTCCTCAACAAAGTCTTGAAACTCTTCTGGACGACCATAGGCATGCTCTAAAGCGAAGTAACCCATGAGCTGATATCCCCAACTCAATCCAAGAGGATGAGACATCAAAGGCATAAACTCGATATGAGTATAGTTCATCTCAACTAGATATGGGATAAGCTCCTCTTTTAGTTGAGCAAAACTATATGGTGATCCATCAGGATTTCTCTTCCAAGATCCTGCGTGCGCCTCATAGATGTTAACTGGTCTCTCAAAAAATCCCCAACGTTTTCTGCGAGCTAACCAGAGACCGTCCTTCCATTTTTTCTCAGGAATTTCTGTTAAAACAGCTCCTGTACCTGGACGAGCTTCAAAACGAACTGCCAAGGGATCAATCTTCATGAGTTGATGGCCATTAGCACGAGTAATATGATATTTATAAATATGCCCCTCTTGAGCTAAAGTTGTAAAAACTTCCCAAACTCCAGATTCATTACGAACCATGGGGATCTGATTTTCAATCCAGTTAGTAAAATCACCAACTAGATGGACAGCTTGCGCATTTGGAGCCCAGACACGAAAAGTATAGCCATACTCTCCATCTCTCTCCTCACGATGTGCTCCCAGATAGTGCTGAAGATGGAAATTTTCACCACTGGTAAAAGTTCTTAAAGCTTCTAATGTATCCATTTAATCCCCCTTTTAATTGAAAGCGTTTTCTTATTTTTTATTATACTACCTTTTAAGAGAAGTTTCAAGTAAATTACTATATTTTTAAAAATTATTTTGAAAATCTGAAAATAATTCTCTGATGCGTCTTTGGAAAATCATTTTAATTTTCTGATTTATCTTCGCCTCTTTTCATTTTCTTACATTTTTATATAATAGTAACAAAATATTCGGATTTAAGCAATTTTTAGCCTTATATTTTTGAAAAATATATTGAAAATCCGTAAATATTGAGTTTATAACATTCAATTTAGATTGCAACTATTCAGAAACAAGAGATTTCTCCCTAAAAAATGAGAGTGGGAGAGAAATCGGTAATTCGTTAGATTTCGATTTCGTCGTTCTACCTCCGCACAGTTGAGTAGGGCTGTAAAAGCTGATGAAATCAGCGTAGTAGAGCCCACTCAACCACTGCGTCTTGCTCGAAAATCCAAAGACAATTAAGAGGCTAGGACTTTTGTCCCAGCCTCATTTTTATTTACTATTCTTTACGATTTATCTGCACTTCCATGAAAAATGAATTTCTCTGGATATTTTTTGATAAAACTTAGCTCATTCTCATTTCCATCATAATCATAGACAAAATTATCTGCTTGCTCCAATTTCTCATAAAAAGCATCACCGTACTCTTCTTCCATCTGTGCTAGCAGCTCCGATCTCTCTTCTCTAACAAAGGAGATAGTTCCGTCAAAGTAGGCAAGAAGATTTTTGAAATTAGCAGCATGCTCCTTCATTCCAAATAGTTCCAAGCCCTTTAAAGTATCTTCCCAGACAATCCCTGTCGAATTATCGAAAAATTGATAGTGACCTCCATTATTTACTTCGATAAAATACCAGATAATTGCCAGAAGGTATCTTTGTTCTAAAGTAAAAATTTTTGCAGAATCGAGATAGTCTTCATAGGTGTTATAGATATTAACAGTTTCGTATACTGGTTTAATAATATCCCATGAGTCTTTTGCCTTTTGGACGTCTTCTATCGTAATATTCTTGTATAATTTCTTATTTTGTACAATTTTCATTTCTTGATTAGTTTCATTAACATCTTCAAAATAGTATTTTTGTAACAAGGGATAAGCTGTTGGCCTGTTTTCAAAAACTTGCTTTAGATAACCTACTCTAACCAACTCAATACACCATTCAATAACTGGATTTGTTGGGGAGTCAGCATTTTTGATAGCATTTTCTAATAAATCTAGAGCCTGATTAGCTTCAGTTTCAAAGTCCTTGTTCGGATCACTAGATAAACGCCAATGGGTAAAACCATTTCGATAATACCAAATAGCATCTCTATCTTCTTCAGAGACCATCTCTAAAACTGTTTTTGCCTCTTCGAATTGACTCCAATTATTACAAACTTTGGCTAGTTCACTAAGTACTTGGCCACTTAAATTTTCTAAGCCAAGCTCTGAGAGGATTTCCTTTATCTTTTCGAATTGGTAGGTATGCTTAATGTCTTTGAGGCATTGAAGTTTCTCCTCTTCATTTAAAGTGATGAATTTTTCCAGAGTAATTGTATTGATATCCATAGCTATCTCCCGCTAAAAATAATGAGCTATAATAATTTTAATTCAATTAGTAATGAAACTTCTACTTTTTCTATCTGTCTAGGACTTGAAAATAAACTACTTTTTTGAAAAATTTTAGGTTTACTTTGAACTTCAACGGAGACTTTCTAGAAGTATAGGCCGGGATCAAAAATCCCGACCTCGCTTTTTAGTAGAAATGAGTCTCTGAAACATTTTTGTTTATTCATTGGACTCTGCAAGATAGTTTTGTCCTACACTTCACTGACTCTGTCTTCACTCTAAGACTTACGCTAAAACATTCAAGACTGCCACACTGACATCATCAATAGCATTTTCTTGGTTAGAACGGCTATTAGTTACCAACATTTCAAGGTTCCCTGCATTTTCATAGTAATAGGAAGCCCCTTTGGCATTGAATACAACCAAAAAGTGCTCTTCACCACCATGAATCTCGTAGACAATCCAACCACTATTTTCAATGGCTGTGTGGACAAAGACATGACGGTAGACTTCTTCATAAGTAGGGTACGAAAAGGCACTGGTTTGTGTTTTAAGTCGGATGATCTGACGGGCAAACTCGATACTATCTTGACGATCATTGATCAAATCCCAGTTGACTTGGTTGACGCTGTCAGGAGCATTGTAACTGTTCATTGCTCGTTCACGATCTGCGTGAGTCAACTCTCCATTTTCTCCTGTAGCTACAAGTTTGGTACGGCCAAACTCTTGACCCAGTTCCATGAAGGCCATCCCTTGCATGAGGAGGTTCATAGCCGTTGCTGTTTCTACTTTCTTCATGATGCGTTTATCACTCTCCATCGGATGAAGAGTTTTAAGCAAATCATGTAAATTGTAGTTATCGTGAGCTTCTACATAGTTCAAGACTTGGTTTGGACTAAGGTATGAACCGAGTTCTCTACTTCCAAGAATAGCCTTTGCGAGGATCGGCTCAGTACCTGCTCCACTGACGAAGCCAGATTTGATAGAGCCATAGACTTCACAACCTTTGATGGCATCTCGTTGATTATCATTAAAGAATCCAATGTTTGGCAACTGGTAGGCATTGTCTTTCTTAGCCTTGTCATAAGGAGCAAGACCTGTTCCCATATCCCAACCTTCTCCATACAGGATGATTTTCGGATCGACTTCGTCCATAGCCCAACGAATCATCTGCATGGTTTTGACGTCATGAATTCCCATCAAATCAAAGCGGAAACCGTCAATATTGTACTCTTTTACCCAGTAGAGAAGAGAATCAATCATATATTTACGGAACATTTCATGCTCACTGGCAGTTTCGTTACCGACTCCTGTTCCATTTTGGTAGGTTCCATCATGGTTCATTCGATAGTAATAATCAGGAACCGTTGTTTGGAATGGTGCATCAACGGTTGAGAAGGTATGATTGTAAACAACGTCCATAATAACACCGATACCAGCATCATGATAAGCTTGGACCATGGCTTTCAAATCACGGATAGCTTGACCTGGATCATTTGGATTTGTAGACATGCTAGTTTCTGGAGCATTGTAGTTTTGTGGATCATATCCCCAGTTATAAGTTACATTTCCATCAGCGTCGTATTCTTTATGACGGTCAGCAATTGGTTGCAACTGAACATAGTTGACACCAAGTTCTTTGATGTAATCAAACGCAGTCGATTGACCATATTGGTTAACTGTTCCAGTTTGCGCTGCACCTAAGAAGGTTCCTCTTAATTCTGGCGCAACACCAGATGTTTCAGACTTAGTCAAATCACGGATGTGCATTTCATAAATGACTGCTTGGCAAGGATTTTCCAAACGCCAAGTTGCTTCTGTACCATGCTTAACCTCAAAACCTTCGACCTGACGATCTTGATTTGAGACAATGGCTGAACGTTTTCCATCAGGACTTGTCGCTATTGTATATGGATCACGAGTTAATGACTGGTGATGAGGAAAGTCAATTTGGTAGTGGTAAGCACGACCTGCTAGGTTTTCTGGAACTGTTAAACTCCAAACACCAATGGTATTATACTTGTGGCTATAGGAGTAACTATTTCCTCGCTCCATTTCAAAGTTTTTAAGGATAGGTGCGTCGTTACTTGCAGATTCATAGACTACTACTTGGACAGATGTAGCGGTTGGGGCCCATAGGCTAAATCTTGTTTCAGTTTCAGAAACTTGACATCCCAACTCTCCTTGATAACCCCAGTGGTGGTCAAAACTCGCACTATTGATTGCCTTGTCGAAGGCAAAAGGATTTTGGTCTTTATAATGAGTACTTGCAATAGCTGGATTTTCAGAATAATAAACTGTATCATCTCCATCCAAAATCCAAACCTCTGTCAAAAGTGGATAATAATTGAAGCGAATAGGATATTCTTTGCTGACACCATCTTTTTCAACAGTAAAAGTCATGGTCTCAAGGGCTACTTCACTCGATTGAGTCAGTGAAAATTTAGCTCCAAAATATTCTTCTTCTTTGATAAGCTCTACTGAATCTAGAGGCTTTTTGCTGAAACTGCAAGCCTCGTAGGCTTCATCCTTGCGATGGTAATGAATAAGTACAGGATAATTGTACATGGTTCTCCCTAATTTCTAAATTAAATTTGATTTTATATGTTACTAATAATTTCTTGATCAAGTGCCTCACGATTCACAAAAAACTCAATGTGATTATGGCATACTTCCAAATCTACTGGTGTGTCGCCACCGTATTCTCCATCAAGATTAAGCATAAACGGCTCTTCCTGATCCAAAGTTTCAATTCGGAGTTTACTAGTTTTCAGATATTCAACATTGACATCTGATACGTGTTGGCCTCCGTTCATTGCTTGAACTAGCAGACTCAACATATCTAGGATTTTATCTGTCTTTACTAGAATAAGCGTGAAATTACCATCATCCAGCTTGGTATCAGGTGCAAATTGCTCAAATCCACCAATAGAATTGGTCAAGGCAACAAAGACAAGAGAAACTTCTCCTGTAAAGATGCCCCAATCATGGTAAATACGAACAGGACGGGCCTTGGATTTTGGGAACATCTCGATGCCTTTAGCAACGTAGGCCAGATAACCCAGACGCGTCTTCAGTTCACTCGGAACACTAAAGGTTAACTCTGTAAGAGCTCCTGCCGCAGCAATATTGATGAAATACTTATCGCCAAAGGCACGACCAATATCAATTTTCTTGGTTTCATTTTTGGCAATGATCTTCGCTGCAGCAACTGGATCCCCCATAGGGATTTTCAATGCTCTTGCATAGTCATTGGTAGTTCCAGTAGGAATGATGGCTATCTTTGGACGATGTTCCAGAGGTGCAATTCCATTAACCACTTCATTGATGGTGCCATCGCCACCAGCTACTAAAACCAAATCAAAGCCAGATTTTGCAGCTCTTTCTGCTTCTTTCTGGGCTGACAGGTGTTCAGGTTTGGTTTGGAAAGCACTGGTTTCATAGCCTATGCTCTCTAACACTTCTAGGACTTCTGCGATATTTTGCTTGATCATTTCCTGGCCTGATGTCGGATTATAAATGAGACGTGCGCGTTTTTTTTCTTCTTTCATAGCTTACAAACTCTCAAGCCAAGCTTCATCACGAATCTCTATTCCCAGTTCTTGTGCTTTTTGGAGCTTGCTTCCTGCATCTGCTCCTGCTACAACAAGGTCTGTTTTTTTCGACACACTACCAGTAACCTTGGCTCCTAGACTTTCTAATTTATTTTTAGCTTCTGAGCGATTAAGACGCTCTAGCTTTCCTGTCAAGACGACAGTTAAACCAGACAAGGCTGCATTTGCTGCAACTGTCTGTCCTTTGTAGTCTAGATTAACACCTGATTCTTTCAATTCCCTTAAAAGGATTGCAGAACCCTCTGTAGCAAAATAGGTCTGTAGGCTTTGAGCAATGACACTCCCCAAACTTTCAATATTTGCAATTTCTTCAGGATTGGCTTGTGCTAGCGATTCGATTGAATGGAAATGTTGTAAAAGCAACTGACTTGCCTTACTTCCTACATGACGAATCCCCAAACCAAACAAGAGTTTTTCAGCAGAATTTTCTTTGGATGCTTGAATAGCCTGGTAGAGCTTTTGAGCAGATTTTTCCTTGATACCATCTAGCAAAAGCAAATCTTCCACAGTCAAACGATAAATATCTGCAACATCCTTAACCAAATTGGCGGCAAATAATTTCTCCACGATTGATGGGCCAAGGCCAGAGATATTCATAGCATCACGGGATGCGAAGTGCGTCAAGCCTTCCTTGATTTGAGCAGGACATCGCGGATTGATACAACGAAGGGCAACCTCATCTTCAAAATGCAAAAGCTTACTGTCACAACTTGGACAGTTTGTTGGAATATCTAGTCTTTCCTCTGACACTCGCTTGGATTCTACCACTCGTAGAACAGCTGGAATGATATCCCCTGCCTTATAGACAATGACTGTGTCATCCTTACGGATATCCTTTTCAGCGATATAGTCAACATTATGAAGAGTTGCACGACTTACAGTTGTACCTGCAAGTTGCACTGGAGTAAGATTAGCAGTCGGAGTCACAACTCCTGTACGTCCTACTGTCCAGTCAACAGAAAGAAGTTTCGCTTCTTTTTCTTCTGCTGGGAATTTATATGCTACTGCCCATTTAGGTGCTTTGACTGTAAATCCTAGTTGCTCCTGACCAGCTAGATCATTGACCTTAATCACAACTCCATCGATATCATAAGGCAACTGATCTCTTTCTTGACCAATTTCTTGAATAAACGCCCAAACCTCATCCATACTATGAGCTAATAGACGTCTTTGATTAACCACAAAGCCTAATTGTTCTAAATGTTTCAAAACCTTCTCTTGACTATCCCGAGTTGAAGGACTAGCTTCCTGATAAAGGAAGGTTGCAAGATTACGTTTGGCTACTACTGCTGTATCTAACTGACGAAGTGTTCCTGCAGCCGCATTTCTTGGGTTGGCAAATTCTGGCTCCCCATTTTCTTGACGAGATTGATTGACCTGGTCAAAAGAAGCTCTCGGCATATAACATTCACCACGAACAGTAATATCTAATTTTTCTGGTAATGATAAAGGAATGTCTTTCACTCGTTTAAGATTTTCAGTGATGTTTTCACCGATGGAGCCATCACCTCGAGTTGCCCCAGTAACAAAAATTCCCTGCTCATAAGTCAAGGAAATCGATAAACCATCAATCTTCAACTCACAAATATAAGTGACATCATCCAATTCTTTACGAACACGCGCATCAAAGGCGTCGAGTTCTTCACGTGAAAAAGCATCCTGCAAACTATAAAGAGGATACTGATGACTATATTTCTCAAACCCATCAAGAATCTTTCCACCAACACGATGTGTCGGACTTTCTGGTAAAACTTGGTCAGGATGAGCTTTTTCTAACTCTACCAATTCACGATAAAGACGGTCATACTCACTATCAGATACAGATGGATTATCACTTGTATAATACTCTGTCGCATAGCGATTGAGCAGTTCAACGAGCTCTTTCATTCTTTCATTCATAGAACCATTTTACCATAAAAAGGACTCTATAAACAATACTCAAGCTCTAAAAAAGAAAATGAGAAGGATATTTCTATCGCTTCTCATTTATTTTTATTTTTTACGATTCAAAATAGCATTCAAGACGATGGCTACTGTACTTGCAATGACAATACCATTTGAGAAGAACATTTGTAATTCAGTCGGTAAAGTATTGAAGAGATTGCTTCCGTTTAATCCCACCCCAGCAGAAATAGAAACTGCTGCAATGAGGAAGTTGTGTTCATTGTGTTCGAAGTCTACACGCGCCAAGATTTGCATCCCTTGTAGAGATACAAAACCAAACATGACAAGCATGGCTCCACCAAGAACAGGGCTCGGAATAATCTGTGCCAAGGCACCAAACTTAGGCAAGAGACCGAGCAAGATAAGGAAACCAGCTGCGTAATAGATTGGCAAACGAGTACGAATACCTGAAAGTTTCACCAAGCCTACGTTTTGTGAAAATCCTGTATAAGGGAAGGTATTGAAAAGTCCACCAAGTAAGACAGCAAGACCTTCAGCACGATAACCATTGCGGAGACGAGTGCTATCGATTGGATCTTTAGTAATATCAGAAAGGGCAAGATACACACCAGTTGATTCTACCATAGATACAGTAGCAATGATACACATCATTACAATAGAAGAAATCTCAAATTGCGGAGCACCGAAGTAAAATGGAGTTGGGATATGAACGAGTGGAGCTTCTGCTACTGGTGAGAAATCAACCAAGCCCATTGTTGCAGCGATAATGGTACCTGCAATCAAACCAATCAAAATTGAAATAGATTTGATAAATCCTTTGGTAAAGATATTGACCAAAAGAATAATGAGAACAGTAATCATTGCCAAAGCTAAACTTTGCCCAGTAGGTTTTTCAACGTTATTTCCCATATTTCCGATGGCAACTGGAATCAAGGTCAATCCGATTGTTGTGATAACAGAACCAGTTACGATTGCAGGGAAAAGATTGGCAACCTTAGAAAAGATACCTGAAATCAGGATAACATAAATCCCTGAAGCAATCAAAGCTCCAAACATAGCACCACTACCATGACTCTGACCGATCATGATAAGAGGAGCAACAGACTGGAAGGCTACCCCAAGAACAATAGGCAAACCGACACCAAAATGTTTATTGAGTTGCAATTGTAAAAGAGTTGCAACCCCACACATAAAGATATCTGTTGAAATAAGGTAGGTCAACTGTTGAGCTGAATACCCTAAAGCACTTGCAATCATGATTGGTACCAGGATTGAACCTGAGTACATGGCTAGCAAGTGTTGCAAACCAAGAACGGCTGCTTGTGAGTGGTTTTCCTGTTGTTTCATTAGATATCTGCCTCCTTGAAGATAACTTTTCCATTTTCAAAACGCTCTAATCGCGCAAGTGATACTACTTGATGACCTGATTTTTCTAGCAGTTCACGACCATCTTGGAAGGATTTTTCAATCACAATTCCGATAGCTTCAACTGTAGCTCCAGCTTGCTCGATAATCTGAATCAAACCTTTAGCTGCTTGACCATTAGCCAAGAAATCATCAATAATCAATACTTTATCTTGAGGAGATAAGAACTTACCTGCAATAGATACGGTACTAGTTACTTGTTTAGTGAAAGAATAAACTTCAGCAGTCAAAATTCCTTCATTCATAGTAATATTTTTTGCCTTCTTAGCAAAAATCATGGGAACATCTAACTGTTCTGCAACATAAAGGGCTGGGGCAATTCCTGACGCTTCAATGGTCACGACTTTGGTAATACCAGCATTTTTAAAATGCTCTGCAAAGGTACGACCAACCTCACGCATCAAGGAATAATCAACTTGGTGGGTCAAGAAAGAATCCACCTTAAGAATATTCTCACCAAGAACGTTTCCGTCCTTTAAAATTCGTTCTTCTAATAATTTCACAATAACCTCCGAAATAAAAAGAGACTTACCAAGTAACCCTCTAGGAAACAAAGAAATAGATTTAACACCTATCCTTATATCTCTGCAGCTTACTCATTGTTAGGTATTTACGGTACCTTGTAGAAACGCCACGCCAATTCGTGGCATAAATAAGTAATGATATTTTTTAGTGAGCATCTCCATTCCAGATAGAGTTCTTCACAATCACATAATCCACATGTCTAAGATCAGCTACTTTACGACCTCCAGCATAAGAAATCGAACTTTGCAAATCCTGTTCCATCTCAGTCAAGGTATCTTGCAAATGTCCTTTAGCAGGAAGAAGGATTTTCTTACCTTCGACATTCTTATAAGCACCTTTTTGGTATTCTGAAGCTGAACCATAGTACTCTTTGAATTGTTTACCATCAACTTCAACTGTTTTACCAGGACTTTCGATATGCCCTGCAAACAGTGAACCAATCATGACCATGCTCGCACCGAAACGGATTGATTTGGCGATATCACCATGTGTACGGATACCACCATCAGCAATAATCGGTTTACGAGCAGCTTTCGCACACCAGCGAAGGGCTGCTAACTGCCAACCACCAGTACCAAAACCAGTTTTAACCTTAGTAATACATACTTTACCTGGACCGATTCCGACCTTAGTAGCATCTGCTCCAGCATTTTCAAGTTCACGCACAGCTTCTGGAGTTCCAACATTACCAGCGATGACAAAAGTATCAGGTAATTCTTTCTTGATGTGCTGAATCATTGAAATCACGCTGTCTGCATGACCATGAGCAATATCAATGGTGATGTACTCTGGTGCATCAGCCTTTAGTTGACTCACAAAGTCATACTCGTAGTCTTTAACACCTACTGAGATTGAAGCAATCAAGCCCTGATCGTGCATACGTTTGACAAAAGGAATACGTCCTTCTTCATCAAAACGATGCATGATGTAAAAATAGCCACCCTTGGCAAGCTGTTCAGCAACATCTTCATCCAAGATCGTCTGCATATTAGAAGGAACAACTGGCAACTTAAAGGTATGTTTCCCCAAGGTTACATGTGTATCAGCTTCTGCTCGACTTTGAAGGACACACTTATTTGGAATTAGCTGAATGTCTTCGTAGTCAAAGATTGGAAATTCGTTTAACATATTTCTCTCATTTCTCTTCTTTAGACTTTCCTAAAGTTAGGAATAGCCTCGTCTTTTCCAGACAATTACTCTAACAAGTTTACATTAATGTCCGTTTTTTGTCAATTATTATGACTGAAAACAAATAATGTTCGTGTTTATAATTATTGATTTAGACAATAAGTAGACATTGACCCTGTATTTGTCTTACCTTTCAAATCCTTACCTAGATTTTCGACAAAGACTTTTTCAAAGAACTCAATCCTCCTGACAAAATCTTGATAACTTTCGGCTTGTTCAGGTATTTGGATAGACCATTTCTTCAACAAGGCTCCATAACCTGCTAGCTTACCTATCTCATTATCAACTACCTTTTCCTTGCTGGGAAAAACAAGCCCAGCCTGTTCAGCTTCTAAAATATAAGAATAAGAAATCAGCTGGAACAAGTCTTCACGATTGATCCCTTTTTCAGTGAACTCTAGTTTTTTATATTTAGTATCTAGTACGATTTTATGGTTTTGATGATAGAAATCTGGAAATACTTTTCGTTCACGGTCAGAAAATACTGAAATACCGTCCGCCCTATTCTTATTTCGTGGATGGATGAAATCTTTTGGCAACAAGGTATAAACATACTCTTCCCAAATCCAGGCAACATCAAAAAGAATACCATGGATTTTTTGCTCTTGGTCTCCTAAACCATGCTTTTCTCTATTTAGGATCATCAGGCAAAGCTCTTGCAACTTTCTGTACTCTCGAAAATAGGCATGACGAAGAGGTTTGGTTTTATTTATTCTGATAATCTTAGCTCGATTAGCTAGTTTATAAGTGGATGTTACTCGCACGATTTCTGCCACATTCTCACGACTTGTTAATAAATTATCAAGAACTCCTCCCCCTATGCTTCTCTGATTCTTCATATATTCAATTGTATGACGGATCAGCTGCATAAGAGGATTATCGTAGGTAAACTCTCTAGCGAGAGAGAAATTACACTAAAAAGCATAAATTTCTAAAAATAAACATATATATAAATATGTCCATTTTGTCAAGAAAACGATTGCATTAGATTTTTATTTCTGATAGAATATTTTTATCCCGAGAAAGCGCATTCAAGAGATGATAAAATGAAATAATAAACTAGGAGCTTTATATGATTCAAAATAATCTTGAAAAAGGTTTTCGTTATTCTATCCGAAAACGTAGCATTGGTGTCTGTGGTGTTGTTATTGCAACTTTTTTATTAAGTACAGCTTCGATTATTCAAAATAATACTGTAAAAGCTACTGAACCCCCAATTTCAAGTAGTTCTAATCCAAAAACAGAACCTACAGTAAACGAACAAGAAAATACTCCAAACCTCAATTCAAAACCTGAAGAAAAAGACGCCACTACTGTAACTGAAGCACCAAAAGCAGATGTTATGGAAAACCTCATGAGATCTACTAATCAGGCAGATAAGGACTTGAATAAATATCTTTTCGGATTAAACTACAATAAAATTGATATTTTAACTCGTAGAGGTGAAGCAATCGAAAATTATTCAAATACATCTTCAAAACAACAAGGAAATGAGTTTGTTGTAATTGAAAAAGTGAAAAAGAGTATTTCTAATAATTCAGCTGATGTTTCAATTAACGGTAATAGCGACATCTTCTTAGGCGCTTTGTTCCGAGCAGATCAAGGGTTATTAGAAAATAAACCTCAACTTGTTAGTATTGATAGAAAACAGGGTAGAATCAGCGTGGACCTTCCAGGAATGGCTGGATCAGATAGCTATACTGATGCAAACACAACAGTCAGTGGTATGCAGGAAGGAATTAACACTCTGGTAAATAGATGGAATGCAAATTATGCATCAAGCAATCCTGCACCTGCTCGTATGCAATACGATTCTACTTCAGCATATAGTATGAATCAACTAAAAGCAAAATTTGGTAGCAACTTTGAAAAAATTGGGGTTGATTTAAAAATTGACTTTGAAGCTGCACAAAAAGGTGAAAAACAAATTGAAGTTGTCGACTTTAAACAAATTTACTTTACCGCTAACTTTGATGCACCAAAAAATCCTGGAGATGTCTTTGGTGATAATGTAACAGTCAACGATTTACAAGATCGCGGCTTGGATGAACAAACACCTCCTGTTTATGTTTCTAGTATGTCTTATGGCCGTCAAATGTATGTTAAATTTGAAACAACAAGTACAAGTACAGAACTTAAAGCAGCTATAAATGCTGTCATTAAAGGTGTGCCTATAAACCCTGAATCTGAATGGGCTCGTGTTTTGAAAAATACTTCTGTAACAGCTGTTATTGTTGGCGGTAACGCTGATGGCGCTGCTCGAGTAGTTACTGGAACACCTGAAGATCTCAAAAAATTAATTCAAGAAGGAGCTAATTTTAGTACACAAAATCCTGCAGTCCCTATTTCTTATAAAACTGCCTTTTTAAGAGATAATCAAGTTGCAACAATCCAAAACAGTACTGATTATATTGAAACTAAAATTACCTCTTACAAGAATGGCTATCTCAATTTGCAACATAAGGGTGGGTATGTCGCTCGTTACTACGTTTACTGGGACGAAGTCACATATGACGAAAATGGAATTGAAAGCATCCGCTCTCGTGAATGGGAAGATAATGGAAAAAATAGAACTGCTGGTTTCCAAACTGAACTACAATTTAGAGGAAATGTTCGCAATCTTCGTGTAAAAATTCAAGAAAAAACTGGTCTTGCTTGGGAACCTTGGAGAACAGTTTATAATCGTACAGAATTGCCTTTAGTTCAAAAACGCACTATTATCAATACAGGAACAACCCTAAAACCAAAATATAGTGAACAAGTCGAAAACAACTAATAAAATGGTTAAACTACAGAGTATCATTATTCATCAAGTATCATTTTTGATCCACTTTGAATTTGAAGAAAAGCAATATGATAACTCTATTCGATAACTTATACAATAAAAGGAAAACATCTTTTCATGAGATGCTTTCCTTTTTGTTTTTTGAGGTTCTTAATCCAATTAACTCAACTTATCGCAATTTAATACTCATTTAAAATCAAAAAGAGGAGAAATGTTACTGTATAAACAAACATATTAAAGTTATTGTTAGAAACTCATTACTTGCTTGCCCTGAATATAGTATGGTTCATTGATTTGCTGGTAAATTTACAAGTTTATACTTGTATTATGATGTTTCTTAAGTCGCCTATCAACAAAAAATGAACTTTGATTTTAATTGTGTATGAATACTTTTAAAAAATCTGTTTTTATCAATAATGACTAAACCTCACTCCTTCTACATCCTAATAATACTCACCCTGACGGTAGTCCCATGAGTTAAAGGTGTCTGACAGATGCATCATGATTTTATCGATGTCAAGGCCTTTACGGATAACCACTGGAGCTGGTGAAGTTGAACGTGCTCCACCTTGTTCTGGAATGAGTTTGCCGTCTTTATCGACCATAGAGACCATCACACCTTGCTCGTAGCGTGTTTCAATCGTTTTGTCAGGTTGGATTGATGCCACGTAGTCGTCTGCCTCGATAACAAGGTCCACTGCTTCTTCGATACGTTCTCCGATTCCTTCAACCTTACCACGATTTCCTTTTCCAGAAGGATTTGCAGATGAAGCGTAGACCATTTTTCCTTCTTCCCAGAGTTTAGCAGCCAATTGTTCACCAGCTTTACCAAACTTGATAACGAAACAGCTCGTTCCACGAACGTCAGTCATGAGTTCTTCGCGACCATCACCATATGCTTTCAATTTTTCAAAGGCTTCTGGTTTCCATGGAAGGATACAACCAAGAAGAATATCTTCGTCCCAATGTTTTTGGTAGAAAGCTTCAATTTCTGGATTTAGTTGTGCTAAAGCGCGAAGCTCATCCATACTACCACAGAGGACTACTCCTGGTTTGTTACGATTACGTTCTTTGGCTTCAAACTTACGCTCAAGTCCTGCCTTATCACTAGTCATAATGATGTAACCAACCTTAGTAGGACAAACGATACATCCGCCCTCACCTTTTAAAATTTCGTAGCCTTCTTGTGAAAGTGTTCCGTTCCATTGAATGTGTTTTGTCATAGTTCTATTTCCTTTTCTATTTTTTTTCTTCTAATCCTGCCAGTAGGCTGGTCGTTGTTTTTCATAGGCAGCAATCAAATCTTCGTACTGCATGGTAATACCGATATCATCCAAACCATTTAAGAGTTTGTGTTTCCATTCACTATCTATTTCAAAAGTGAATTCTCCAATTGGTGAGATGATTTTTTGTTGTTCCAAGTCAACCGTCACTTGGTCAGTTGGTTGGAGCTGGGCGAGTTTTTCTCTAACTTCCCTAGGTTGAACGATTGGTAACATGCCATTATTGAGTTCATTATTGTAATGAATATCCCCGAAAGATCCTGCAATCACGACCTTAAAACCATAGTCAGCCAATGCCCAAGCTGCGTGTTCTCTCGAAGAACCTGCGCCAAAGTTATCCCCTGTGATGAGAATACTCGCCTTGCGGTATTCTGGTCGGTTAAAGACAAAGTCTGGATCCTCAGTGTACTTATCGTCCAGATAACGCCAAGCATACATGAGATATTTACCAAAACCTTTCTTGTCAATCAATTTCAGAAACTGCTTGGGTAGGATTTGGTCGGTATCAATATTATCATTCATAAGAGGAACGGTCGTTCCCGTATAAACTGTAAATTTATCCATATCCTCTCCTTACTGGGCTTCTGGCATTTGTCGAACATCTACGAAGCGCCCTGCAATAGCTGCTGCTGCTGCCATTGCTGGACTGCAGAGGTGTGTTTTAGCACCAAAACCTTGTCTGTCTTCAAAGTTGCGGTTACTGGTTGAGGCACAGTGCACGCCATCAGGGACCTTGTCGGGATTCATTCCTAGGCACATGGAGCAACCTGGGTCTTTCCACTCAAAACCAGCATCCAGAAATACCTTGTCCAAGCCTAACTTCTCAGCCGCTCGTTTCACAGGACGAGAGCCTGGCACTACGATTGCTGTTAGATTGGGAGCAATCTTCTTCCCTTTGACAAATCGCGCAGCCAGTTGCAAGTCACTGAGACGAGCATTGGTACAAGAACCGATAAAAATATAGCCTAGTTCAATGTCCGCTGGCTTTTGACCAGGCTCCAAGTTCATGTAATGATAAGCACGTTCATCATTCATATCCTTAATTTCTGGGAAGCTACTGTCAAATTCAACCCCCATAGCAGGATTGGTTCCCCAAGTCACCATAGGAGCCAATTCAGAGACATCCATTCGGATAACCTTGTCATAAACGGCATCGTCGTCGCTAACAAGCCTTTTCCAATCAGCTACTGCTGCATCAAAATCTTTAGGTACACACTCTCGTCCCTTTAAATAGTCAAAAGTGGTCTGATCTGGATTCATGATTCCCATCTTAGAGCCAAATTCAATGGACATATTGCAGATGGTCATTCGCTCTTCCA
The DNA here is from genome assembly GCF_001553685.1 of Streptococcus sp. oral taxon 431. Taxonomy (NCBI): domain Bacteria; kingdom Bacillati; phylum Bacillota; class Bacilli; order Lactobacillales; family Streptococcaceae; genus Streptococcus; species Streptococcus sp. oral taxon 431. The sequence continues at coordinate 1,322,100 of NZ_CP014264.1, forward strand.
TGCTCAGTGCATCAATAGCCTGACCTCGATACTCCACCACGTAGCCAACACCACAAGCAACACCGTACTTGGCAATCAAGGCTAAAATAAAATCTTTGGAATAGACTCCTTTTTTAGGGAGACCAGTAAATTCCACCAACATTTTCTTGGGTTTAACTTGCCAAATGGTTTGAGTAGCAAAGACATGTTCGACCTCACTGGTTCCAATACCGAAGGCAATCGCTCCAAAAGCTCCGTGAGTTGCAGTATGGCTATCACCACAGACGATAAATTTTCCTGGTTGTGTTCTTCCTGTTTCTGGACCAACCATATGAACGATACCTTGTTTTTCTGAACCGTGGGCAGCATGTTCAATTCCAAACTCCTCAACATTTTCAGCTAACTTATCAATCTGTGCTTTGGAGATTACATCTCGAATATCGTATATATTGACCGTCGGGACATTGTGGTCAAAGGTCCCAAATGTTAAATCTGGTCGTCTCAATCTACGTCCTGCATCTCGCAATCCTTGAAAAGCTTGAGGACTGGTCACCTCGTGAATATAGTGCTGATCTACATACATGAGTTGAGGCTGCCCTTCTTCTCCTGTAATCACATGGAGGTCCCATAATTTATCAAAAATTGATTTTCCTGCCATCCATTACCTCCAAATAAAATATAAGGCTACTAGCGTGGGCACCATTCCTATAAACCAAACTGTTTTAAAATACCATTTTCTAGTCTTGTGATGAAAAACGATTCCTGCTAGACAGGCACCAAAACCACCACAAGCAAAGGCTAAAATGAGTAAGATTTTCTCTGGGATGCGCCAAGCTCTTCTCCTTGCCTTAAATTTGTCAATGCCATATATCAAGAAAATGATGAGATTCCAAATCAGGAGGGCAAAAGTAATTCCTTCGTTTAGTTTCATAGTCTTGCGATAATGGCTTCCGTCATTTCCTTGGTCGAAGCCTGTCCTCCTATATCTCTCGTTAAAATTCCTACTGCTAAAGTTTCTTCAACAGCATCTTCGATACGCTTAGCATCCTCATATCGTCCAAAACTATCACGCAACATCATGGCAACTGATAAAATCATGGAAATAGGATTGGCAATGCCTTGTCCAGCAATATCAGGTGCCGAACCGTGAATCGGTTCATAGAGACTCGGACCATCTTCAGAGTGGCTGGCTGATGGCATAACCCCTAGTGTACCTGATAGAACACTTGATTCATCAGATAAGATATCTCCGAAAAGATTCTCTGTCACAATAACATCAAATTTAGATGGATTTGTAATCATGAGCATGGCAGCTGAGTCGACTAGCTGGTGCTCCAGGGTTACATCGGGAAAATCTTTCGCGACTTCTTCAGCCACTTTCCTCCAGAGTTTTGATGTTGCCAAAACATTTTGCTTATCAATACTGGTAAGGATTTTTCTCCGACTTCTTGCAATTTCAAAAGCCTTACGAATAATCCGTTCTACTTCCTCATAGCTATAATCGTTGATATCACGCGCTTTTTTTTCTTCAAGGATATGATCACCAAAGTAAATTCCACCTGTCAACTCACGTACTACTACAAAGTCAACACCAGTTATTCGTTCTGGCTTAAGAGGTGATAAGTGCTTGAGACTCTCAAAGATTTTAACCGGACGAATATTAGCATAGAGATTGAGTTCCTTTCGGAGAGCCAAAAGTCCTTGTTCAGGTCGAACTGGAGCATCATCATACTGAGGACTACCGATAGCCGCTAGAAGAATGGCATCTGCTTCCCTAGTTGCCTTGAGGGTTTTATCAGGTAAGGGATGCCCTGCAGCATCAATACCTGCACCTCCAAAGGGTCTTCTATCAATCTCATAGTCAAAGCCTGTTTTTTCAGCTAAAGCCTCCAGAACTTCTAACCCAGCTTCCATGATTTCTGGGCCAATACCATCACCTGCTAGGGCAACTATTTTCCTTGTCATAGCTTTCTCCTTTACACGCTAGGCATGTCTCGATAGGAAACTGTTGTTCCCATCTCGCCAGCATTCTCTTTTTGAACAAAGGTATTAGCATTGATATAAGCAATAGCCGAAGCCTTTAACACATCGAAATCAAGCCCAGCTGCGTTAAAGATAGTCTCTGTATCTCTGTTTTCAACAGTGACCAAGACCCGAGCTTGGGCATCAATTCCATCTGTCACAGCATCAATGGTATAGGACACCAAGCGGACGGATTGATTAAAGAACTTATCGATAGCGTTAAAGATTGCTTCAACGGAACCTTGCCCTGTCGCATTAAATTCGACCTTCTCACCATCCATATTTGCTAAACTAACAAGTGCTTCAATTGTGTTATCTGTATGGGTTTGAAGTTGCAAGTCATCAAAGTGGAAGCCTTCTGGATTTTCGACCATGGTTCCGGCTACCAGAGCTCGAATATCAGCATCAGTGATTTCGTGCTTCTTATCTGCCAAGGCCTTGAACTTAGCAAAAAGTGGTTTGATATCTTCGTCTGTAAAATCTAGGGCTAAGTCTCTCAGTTTTTCTACAAAGGCATGACGACCAGACAATTTACCGAGCGGAAGACTATTACTCTTGACACCCACCAATTTAGGTGTGATGATTTCATAAGTAAGAGGATTTTTAAGAACGCCATCTTGGTGAATACCCGATTCGTGAGAGAAGGCATTTCCTCCAACAACTGCCTTATTTTTAGGAACTGGAATTCCTGAGAAGCGAGAGACCATTTCGGACGTATTAATCGTTTCGTTTAGGACGATACTTGTCTCTGCTTGATAATAATCTTGGCGAATATTGAGGGCTACTGCTATTTCTTCTAAAGCAGCATTCCCAGCTCGTTCTCCAATACCGTTAATGGTTCCTTCAACACGCCCCGCACCATTTTTAACAGCAGCAAGGCTATTTGCAACTGCCATTCCAAGGTCATCGTGACAGTGAGGCGAATAGATAATCTGACGGTCGGTTTTAACATTGTCAATCAGATACTTGAAGATATTCCCATATTCCTCTGGCGTGGTAAAACCAACCGTGTCAGGAATATTGATATAGGTTGCCCCTGCGTCTACCGCTGTTTGAATGACTTGAAGGAGAAAGTCTAGCTCAGTTCTAGTCGCATCTTCAGGAGAGAATTCTACCACTTCAAATTTACAACGTGCATAGGAAACATGCTCTTTAATAGTTTCCAAAATTTCCTCTTTGCTTTTATTCAACTTAAATTCACGATGGATAGGACTAGTAGCGATAAAAACATGGATTTGTGGATACTTAGCATCCTTAAGTGCTTCATAACAAGCGTCAATATCTGATTTAACAGAGCGAGCTAAACCAGTCACCGCTGTTTTCTTCAAGACTTTTGCAATTTCCTGAACTGCAGTAAATGAGTCAGGACTAGCTGCTGGAAAACCAGCTTCAATTGCCGAAATTCCCCATTTTTCCAGTTGTCTTGCAATGGCAATCTTTTCCTTAATAGAAAAATTAACACCTGGTGTCTGCTCACCATCTCGAAGGCTAGTATCTAGAAATTCAACTGTTCTCATAAGATTTCCCCTTTTCTAAATTTGGTTTTAAAAAAACATCTCGCTCGGAGTTCCAAGCGAGATGTTGATTTACTCCCGCTTGGTAAGCCAAACAGGACTAATGCTTTTGCACTAGCCCGAGTACCTCAACAACAAAGCAAATTGATTAAACTTAGCTGCTTTCATGTTTGACTTTCTCCTTCGTTTGATATCTTGTTTAGTATTTTAGCATAGGAAAAAACACATGTCAAGAAAAAATCCAATATTTTCTGAAAATTTCTTCAGTAAAGAATATTTTGCTAATTGAAAGTATTTGAAAAATCAAGTAAATCTAATTACTTTTTCAAGGTCAAGTTCCAACTTTTTTCGATCAATTCTAGCAGCTCTTCATCTGCTAAACTGTCATCAAGTGGCACACTTATCCAGTAGCGCTTATTCATATGAAAGGCTGGATAAATCCCTTTTTTTACCAACAAATCAGATACTTGATCATGTTTGAGATTGACTGCTTCCACTAGTCCTTCTCTGCCCTTTTCAAGCTTATCCCAAGAGATTCTCATCAAAACAGCATACCACTTTTGATTGCCCTCATGGCGCAGAATTGCAGTATCAGGGGATTTCTCCCATAGATATTCCAATTGATTTCCATACTTTTCTTGAACAACTGCCATAATTCTCTTGGTCTGTGGGCAGATAAAATCCCGCACCTCAAAACAAGACTTTCGGATTTCATAAAGAACTTCTAAACAAGCCTCTCGAACAGTTCCAACAAAAGTACCTCTCATACTGGCCATATGAACTTGAGGATAAAGATCGCCAGTTTCTTGGTCATAAACTTGAAAACTTAAGTCTCCATCCTCAACTGTAACTATCATGAGAAAATCTCCGTGCAAGATAGTCGAACTATGGTTCCATACGCCTTGATTTTCTTCAAATCCATACTCTTTAGCCTTTTTACTATTAAACTGATAAGCTTTAAAAATTTCAAACATAAGCGAAAACTGCTACCAAAAGCTAGCAGTTCCTTTCTATTTTTTAAAAGACAACCTTAGTTCCATGTAATTGTGTCACACCCAGTTGGTCAATGAAGATCTGACGGTTGTCCATGTCAATCCCTCCACCAGGTAAAATTTCAATTTTTCCTGCAGCGTGTTCTAAAATTTTGTGATAGTGAGCAAAGCGTTTCTCTAACGAGTCGCCAGATACACCAGCACGAGTCAGAATGCGTGTCACTCCAGCTTGGCTGAGCCAATCAATAGCTTCTAACTGCTCCTGTTCACTCAATTCATCAAATGCCATATGGAAAACAATTTCCATACCTTTAGATGCAGCAATCAATTTTTCAAGATTGGCCTTGTCCAACTTCTTATCAGCAGTCAATGCACCAAAGACAACGCCTTGGCTTCCTGCTTGAGCAGTTAGAGCGATGTCTTCAAGCATGATGGCAATTTCTAGATCATTGTAAACAAAGTCACCACCACGTGGACGAATCATAGTCATAATGGTCGTATCGTAGTCGGCCGCCAGCTTCACAGCTGCCTTGGTTACTCCGTAGCTTGGAGTTGTTCCACCAACTGCTAGATTGTCACAAAGCTCGATGCGACGAGCTCCTGCCTGCATAGCTTTTTGAAGCAAGGTTACATTTTCAGCACAAAATTCGTAAATCATTCGATTCTCCTTGAAGATTACTTTAAATTTATTATATCATACTATTTCGAATATGTTTTTGTTTTTATCAAGGAAAATCGTTACTTATTAAAGCTATTCTTTATCAGGAATCACCTTAAAAAGATAGTAGGTAATAAAGATGGTTAAACATCCCAAACCAATTTTGACTGGTAAAAGAGGCGCAAAATAAATGGAAATTCCCATCAAGATATAAATCGATACAATAATTTTTTTCTTACGTTCACGCGCAATAGACTTGGTCTCACGAAAGTCCGCTACGTAAGTCTGATAAAGTTTGGTATGATAAAGCCAATCTTCAAAACGCTTGGAACTTCTCGAAAAACAAGCAATAGACAACAAAAGAAAAGGAGTCGTGGGCAACAAGGGCAAGACAACTCCAACAATAGCCAGAGCTAATGACAGAAATCCAATAATCAGATAGATAATACGCATAACTTCTCCTAGTTAATACTCTTCGAAAATCTCTTCAAACCACGTCAGCGTCGCCTTACCGTATATATGTTACTGACTTCGTCAGTTCTATCTACAGCCTCAAAGCAGTGCTTTGAGCAGCCTGCGGCTAGCTTCCTAGTTTGCTCTTTGATTTTCATTGAGTATAAAATAATCTTCTTCTAGTTTCCCACAAAGTAAGGAATTTTGTCAAGCCTTTACTAAAAAGAGCCTGAAATTTACTTTCAGGACTCATTTTATTTGATTTTTTCTTCTTCGTAATCACCATTGCTACAAACGATCTGCTTCCCGCCACCACGGACTTTTTTCTCCATGAGGAAGTTACCACATTTTGGACAATCTCGGCCAACAGGCTTGTCCCAAGAAGTAAATTCACATTCTGGATAGCGATTGCAACCATAGAAGATACGATTACGCTTGGTTTTTCGTTCAATAATTTGACCTTGATGACAGCTTGGACACTCAACACCAATTTCTTTCACGATAGCCTGTGTATGACGGCAATCTGGGAAATTGCTACAAGCATAGAACTTACCAAAACGACCAAGTTTAATGACCATCGGACTGCCACACTCTTCACAATCAAATCCTGCTGGCTCATCCTTAATTTGGATTTTTTCCATTTCCTCTTCGGCTTTGGCAACCTCTTTAGAGAAGGGTTTGTAAAATTCATCAATGACTCGTTGCCACTGCTCTTTTCCAACTTCGACATCATCCAGTTTACCTTCCATTTCAGCTGTAAAGGTCACATTGACGATATCTGGGAAGTATTCAACAATCAGTTTATTGACAATTTCTCCCAATTCTGTCGGTTCAAAACGCTTGGCTGCCAAACGCACATAATAGCGCTTTTGAATGGTTTCAATAGTGGGTGCATAAGTTGATGGGCGACCGACTCCGTTTTCTTCCAAAGTTTTAATCAGTGTCGCTTCCGAATAACGTGCTGGCGGTTGAGTGAAGTGTTGCTCAGGCTTACTATTGACCTGCTTGACGACATCACCAACTACCATATCCGGCAACATCTTATTCTTATCTGAATCATTGTAAATGGCCAAGTAACCGTCAAATTTGACCTGACTACCATTCGCTGCAAACTGAACTCCATTTTGAGAGAGCTTCACAGCCATGGTATCAAAGATAGCACCAGTCATCTGACTCGCTACAAAGCGATTCCAGATAAGGGTATAAAGCTTAAGTTGGTCTTTATCCAAATACTTAGCAATTTTTTCTGGCGTGTTAAAGACACTTGATGGGCGGATAGCCTCATGGGCATCCTGTGCACCAGTCGCATTCTTTACCTTGCTACCATGCTTAGAATACTTACTGCCAAAACGTTCGTTAATGTAGTTTGCAGCTTCATTTTGAGCAACTGGACTGATACGAGTCGAGTCTGTACGCATATAGGTGATCAAACCTTGGACGCCCGTACCAATATTAATCCCTTCATAGAGTTGCTGGGCAACCATCATGGTCTTTCGAGTACGGAAATTGATTTTATTAGCTGCATCCATCTGCATAGTTGAGGTAGTATAAGGGAGTGGAGCGTTACGCTTGCGTTCTTTTTTATCTACCTGATCAACTGTAAAGTCTTTGCTGGATAGATGAGACAAGACTTCTTTGACCTCTTCATTGCTTGTCAATTTCATCTTCTTGCCATTCATTCCATAGAAGGATGCTTGGAATTGCTTAGTTCCCTTTTTGAAGACTCCATCAATAGTCCAATATTCTTCTGGTTGAAATGCATTAATCTCATTTTCACGGTCAATGATTAACTTGAGAGCAACAGACTGAACACGGCCAGCTGACAAGCCCTTTTTGACCTTTTTCCATAAAATTGGTGAAATAGAATAACCTACTAATCGGTCCAAGACACGACGGGCTTGTTGGGCATCCACCAAATCCATGTCAATCTTACGAGGTTCTTTAAAGGCATTTTTTACCGCATCCTTAGTAATCTCGTTGAAAACAACACGGTTAGCATCATTTTCATCTAGATTAAGAATATGAGCTAAATGCCAAGAAATTGCTTCTCCTTCGCGGTCCGGGTCACTTGCGAGAAAGACTTTATTGGCTTTTTTAGCCTCTTTTTTCAAGTCATTGATCAGAGGACCTTTCCCACGAATATTGATATATTGGGGTTCATAATTATTTTCTACATCGACTGACATACTGGATTTTTTCAAATCACGAATATGACCAACACTGGCTAAAACCTTATAATTTCTACCCAGGTATTTCTCAATCGTTTTAGCCTTTGCAGGCGACTCCACGATTACTAGATTTTTTTTAACTGTTGATTTTTTTTTCTTTGTTGCCGTAGCCACAGTATCACACCTTTTCAAAGTAATAAACTTTATAAAGTGTAAACCATTTTTAAAAACCTGTCAAGACTTAACTCTTATATATAGAATAAAAGTTTAACCGATAGAAACTTACTAGTTCTTAAAATTCAAATTCTGCTAGCACGTCCTGACCACTCGAAACAAGTTTTGCGCCTTCTTGAACCAAGTGATGACAACCATCTGAACGACCATCTAAAATGCTACCTGGAATAGCAAAAACATCTCTTCCTTCTTCCATAGCTCGCTCACAGGTAATCAAACTACCAGATCTCATCTTTGCTTCAGCAACGATAACACCCATACATAGGCCAGCAATAATCCGATTTCTTGCTGGAAAATGATATTTCAAAGGTTCTTCACCAGGCCCATATTCACTGAGGAGCAGGTGATGTTGACCGATGTAGTCCTGCAAACGTTTATTCGATCTAGGATAGTAGACATCTAAGCCAGTACCAATGACAGCAATAGTTTTTCCACCACCTTGAAGAATAGACATATGAGCTGCAGTATCAATCCCTCTAGCAAGCCCACTCACAATCACCAGATCATTCTCCAGTTCTTCAATAACCTTGCGGACCGATTTTGTCCCTGTTTGACTACAAGAGCGACTGCCTACAACTGCAATCTTAGGCAACTTTAAGAGTTTTAAATCGCCCTTATAAAATAATAATACTGGAGCATCATAGATTTCACTGAGAGTAAAGGGATAGATATCGTCTAGGATGGAAAATGAGGGAAATTTTTCAAAGTCACTTCTTAATCTCTCCATACTTTCAAAGGTGAGTTTATGGTAACGTTCCATAAAAACCACTGGATTTCTACACTCAGATGCTTCTGCTATCGTTTCTAGGGTTAATTCTTGATCATAAATTTCTCCATATTGAAGTACCTTTAAAACCTGTTGATTACTTAAACCTGCTTGTTTCAACTTATAAATCTCAAAATTATCAATCTTAATTTTCATGATAGACTCCTTGTTTTTCTCTTTATCTATTTATTCGTAGAAAAAGAAAAAAACTTCCCAACAATTTTACTTGTTTAGAAAGTTTTTTATATTAGTTATCTTAGTAATCAGGACGAAGGACTCCAGTGACAGTCGCCTTAGTTGCTTCGTAATCCCCATCAATAACAACCTTGATAATACGTTTAGCATCCTCTTCAGGCGCAGGAACCAAAGGTAGACGAGTTGGCCCAGCTTCGAACCCCATATAGTTGAGTACCGCCTTAACAGGTGCCGGACTCGGGTAAGAGAAGAGTGCATTGACTTTAGGAATAAATTTACGCTGAATAGCTGCCGCTTTCTTCATATCACTTTCTTCGATTGCAGTAAACATTTCATGCATCTCATCCCCATTTGTGTGGGAAGCAACAGATATAACTCCGTCTGCACCAAGGTTCATAGCATGGAAGGCATCTCCATCCTCACCAGTGTATACCAAGAATTCTTCTGGCTTATGCTCAATCAAGTAAGCCATATTAGCAAGGCTGGTACATTCCTTAACACCAACGATATTTGGATGTTCCGCCAAACGAAGTAAAGTATCTGGAGTCATTTCTACAACTACACGACCTGGAATGTTATAGATTATAATAGGCAAATCAGATGCATCTGCAATAGCTTTAAAGTGTTGATACATACCTTCTTGGGATGGTTTATTGTAATAAGGAACAATAGCAAGACCAGCCGCAAAACCGCCAAACTCTGCTACCTCTTTGACGAACTCAATAGAGTCTCGTGTGTCATTGGTACCAACACCAGCGATTAAAGGAACTCGGCCGTTGACAACCTTTTGAACAGCCGCAAACAACTGCAACTCCTCATCGTGAGTTAGAGTCGGACTCTCAGCAGTTGTTCCTGCTAGGAGAATTCCGTCTGTATGATGTGCTAATAAATGTTCAATCAACTTTGGAATGGCATCGAAATTGATTGACCCATCTTCATGAAAAGGAGTAATAAAGGCCGTGATAATTTTACAATCTTTTAAATCTTGATAAGACATACAAAACACCTCTCTATTTTAAAGAAGGAGTTCAAATGAACTCCTACACATTATTTCAATTCAAATTTTAATTCAGCTGTTGGGCGTACTAGACCACGTTCGTGAAGTGTTTCTGCGATTTGAACTGAGTTCCAAGCTGCACCTTTAAGAAGATTATCAGATACTACCCACATATGAATACCTTTTTCTGCATCCAAGTCTTTACGGATACGTCCAACGAATGTATCACGTGAACCAACAGCATTTACTGCTTGAGGATAGATTTGGTGAGCAACATCATCTTCAAGAACTGCACCTGGGAAGGCAGCAATAGCTGCTTTCACTTCTTCGATTGGTGCTACTTCTTTTGTTTCAATATAGACTGACTCAGAGTGAGCTGACAAAACTGGAATACGTACACATGTTGCTGATACGGCAATGCTATCGTCTTCCATGATTTTCTTGGTTTCATTGGTCATCTTCATTTCTTCGTAAGTGTAGTCATTATCAGTGAAAACATCAATTTGTGGAAGAGCATTGAAGGCAATTGGATAGTGTTTCTTATCGCCACCTGAAGGCAAGATTTCCGCATGTACATCACGTGGATTAACACCGTCATTCAAGACTTCACGAAGCTCACGTTGGGTTTCAAGAATTGCTCCCATACCAGCACCTGAAACTGCTTGATAAGTTGATACGATAATACGGTCCAAGCCCCATTTCTGACGAACTGGTTCAAGAGCTACCATCATTTGAATAGTTGAACAGTTAGGACATGAGATGATTCCGTTGTGAGCATCAAGGGCGTGAGCATTCACTTCAGGAACAACCAATGGTACATCTGGATTTTGACGGAAGTAAGAAGTGTTATCTACGACGACTGCGCCTGCCTTAACAGCATAAGGTGCGTATTTTGCAGAAGTTGATCCACCAGCTGAGAAAAGAGCAATATCAACCCCTTCAAAAGCGTCTTCTGTTGTTTCTTCGATGGTCACATCTTGACCTTTGAATTGCAAGACCTTTCCTGCAGAACGTGCAGACGCAAGGTAACGAATCTTATCGATCGGAAGAGTTGATTCTTCCAACATTTTGATCATTTGAGCACCAACGGCACCTGTAGCGCCAACAACAGCAACTGTGTATCCCATAACAAACCTCTTTCGGAATTTTCTAAAAATTTCTATAATAGAAACATTATACTACTTTTTACCAAAATTGAAAAGTCTTTTTCCTATCTATTTTCTGAAATTGACAAGAAAAGGCGGTGGGACAGAAATCGATAGACAAAGTCTCGATTTCGTAGTCCTAGCCCCGCAAGGATGATTAGGAGCTTTTTGGAGACTAAAAGACGAACAAAAAGTTCAATCAGCTACCGCGTCAAAGTTTGATTGCTAATAAAAAATGAGGTCGGGCTCTTTTGTCCCAACCTCTTCTACTATTCATAAAATTGTTTATAGGGTTTATTAAAGGCTTCTAAGATATCTGATGGAGTTTCTGCATAAGATTTTATCTCTGTCAAATTTCCTTTAACGATGATTCTCTCAACTGCATTAGCATCTTCACAGGTTACTAAGGTAATCTCTTTAATCCCATCACGTTCGTCAATTACATCTACTCGATCAGGAGTTACAATTTTAACTTCTTCAATCTCGTATGTATAGACTTTCTCTTTATCAGTGAGATAAATTTTCATCCCTTTCTCAGCGCGAGCAAGAGGAGAGAATAATTTCTTATCTGCATTTTCACCTGCAAAGATACGGTGACTTGCTAGAGAATAATTTCCTTCTCCCATTACCTGATTGGCTTTCATTGTCCCAGCACCATAAAAGAGGTTAACATTATCGAGTCCCTTAAATATTGGCAGATTCATTTCAAGCTCTGGAATGGCAATACCTCCAATAACCGGAAGTTGCTGAGAATTCCACTGAGCTGATAGGACTGCCTCCGAGGAAAGTGATTTTACAGAGTCAAAATCGAAATTCCCTTCTGTTTCTTTATTCTCCTCAATCTCTTCCTTAGTTACTTGACTGACCTGATACTTATTAGTGTTCCAAATCATGAACATATCACGAATATTGGCATTGAAGATTAAAGCGATAGATAACAAGATTAGGAATCCTGCCAGTATGTTAATCAGAAGATTCTTACGTTTATTTTTTTTACTTTGATTCTTTTTTTGAGACATTATGCTTCACTTTCTGTTTCCTGTTCTGCCCCAACTTCTTCTTTTTCTGCTGCTGCAACACTTGTAAAAGTCACAATCTTAGCATCTTGATCTAGACGCATCACTTTTACTCCCATAGTTGAACGCCCCGTTTGTGAAATATTGGCTACATTTGTTCGAATCATGACACCTGTGTCAGTGATAATCATCAAGTCTTCGTCACCGTTTACTGTTAAGAGGCCAGCCAGAGGACCATTTTTTTCAGTAACATTGGCTGTTTTCATTCCCTTACCGGCACGACCTTTTGTTGGGTATTCAGTCGCAACTGTGCGCTTACCGTATCCTTTTTCAGTTATGATAAGGACTTCATCTTGGTCAGTGATCACTCTCGCTCCTACTACTGCATCACCTTCACGAAGGTTTACCCCTTTAACACCAGTGGCGATACGACTCATACTACGAACTGAAGACTGATTGAAACGAACTGCATAACCTAATTTGGTTCCGATGATGATATCCGTGTCTTTTTCAGTTAGTAAGACATTAATCAACTCATCCTCATCTTTCAGATTCAAGGCTTTGAGACCATTTTGACGAATGTTTGCGAATTCTTTAACGCTGGTTCTCTTAACAATACCAGCACGAGTTGTAAAGAAGAGGTAAGCATCATCACTACGTTCTGATTCAACATTGATAATGGTTTGAATGCTTTCACCATCGTCTAGTTTCAAAAGATTGACGACTGGCAAGCCCTTAGCAGTGCGACCATACTCTGGAATTTCATACCCCTTAAGACGATACACACGCCCTTTATTAGTAAAGAATAGCAAATGATCGTGAGTGCTGGTTGAAACCAATTCACGCACAAAGTCATCGTCCTTAACTCCAGTTCCTTGGACCCCACGTCCACCACGTTTTTGAGCTGTAAATTCGTCTTGGTCCAAACGTTTGATATAACCTTTATTTGATAGAGTGATGAGAACATCAGACTCTTCAATCAAGTCTTCATCTTCAAGCGTCAAGACTTCACCAACCATCAACTCAGTACGACGTGGATCGCCAAACTTACGTTTGACCTCATCCAATTCTTCCTTGATGATTTGCGCTACGCGTTCTGGTTTTGCAAGAATGTCTGCCAAGTCAGCAATCAAAGCAATAAGCTCATCATATTCCGACTGAATCTTGTCACGTTCCAAACCTGTCAAACGACGTAGACGCATATCGAGAATTGCTTGACTTTGACGTTCAGATAACTTGAACTTGCTCATCAATTCAGCTTGGGCTTCTGCATCCGTTTCACTGGCACGAATGATACGAATAACTTCATCAATATGGTCTAGGGCAATTAACAAACCTTCTAAGATATGTGCACGCGCTTCAGCTTTCTCTTTGTCAAATTGAGTACGACGAGTCACCACTTCTTTTTGGTGCTCAATATAAGCATCCAAGATTTGACGAAGAGAGAGAATCTTTGGTACACCATTCTGGATAGCCAGCATGTTAAATCCAAAGCTAGTTTGCATTTGAGTCATCTTGAACAAGTTGTTCAAGATAACATTGGCAGAGGCATCACGCTTCACTTCGATAACAAAGCGAACACCCTCACGGTTAGATTCGTCACGAACAGCTGTGATTCCTTCGATACGTTTTTCTTGAACTAAACGCACAATATGTTCATGGACTTTGGTCTTATTAACCATGTATGGAAATTCTGTTACAACGATACGTTCGCGACCAGTTTTTGTTTCCTCGATTTCTGTACGGGAACGAAGAACAATGGAGCCTTTTCCTGTTTCATAGGCCTTATGAATCCCTGATCTCCCCATAACAAGGGCACCGGTTGGGAAGTCAGGCCCAGGGAGTACTTCCATCAAGTCCTTAGTCGTAACTTCTGGATTATCCATAACCAACTTAACCGCATCAATGGTTTCACCCAAGTTATGTGGCGGAATATTGGTCGCCATACCAACGGCAATACCTGTAGCACCATTGACCAAAAGATTTGGGAAACGAGCTGGTAGAACAACAGGTTCACGTTCATTGGCATCATAGTTATCTACAAAATCAACGGTGTTTTTATTGATATCACGAAGCATCTCAAGTGCAATCTTGCTCATGCGCGCTTCAGTATAACGCTGAGCTGCGGCACCATCACCATCCATGGAACCAAAATTCCCATGCCCATCTACAAGCATGTAACGGTAACTCCACCATTGAGCCATACGAACCATAGCTTCGTAGATAGATGAGTCACCGTGCGGATGGTATTTACCCATGACATCCCCTGTAATACGAGCAGATTTCTTATGAGGTTTATCTGGTGTCACACCCAATTCGTTCATACCGTATAGAATACGACGATGAACTGGTTTCAAACCATCTCGAACATCAGGAAGGGCCCGCGATACGATAACACTCATGGCGTAGTCGATAAAGCTGGTCTTCATCTCCTTTGTCAGATTGACATTCACTAAATTTTTATCTTGCATTAACAAATGCCTCATTTCACTATTAGTAACTAGATATATTATACCATAGTTTAGCTTATATTTCAGTCTATGGACACACATAAAACGCTTACATTGATAACTGGATGTTATATCCGTGACAAAGCTATTTAAAAGTGATAGAATGGAATCAGACAGGGTATTACCCTAAAAAAAACAAAGGAGATGTTTAGACTAATGACAGCAACTAAACAACACAAAAAAGTTATCCTCGTTGGTGATGGTGCCGTAGGTTCATCTTACGCTTTCGCTCTTGTTAACCAAGGAATTGCCCAAGAACTTGGTATCATTGAAATTCCTCAATTACACGAAAAAGCTGTTGGTGACGCTCTTGACCTTAGCCACGCCCTTGCTTTCACTTCACCTAAAAAAATCTATGCTGCTGAATACGCTGACTGTGCGGACGCTGACCTTGTAGTTATCACTGCTGGTGCTCCTCAAAAACCAGGTGAAACTCGTCTTGATCTTGTTGGTAAAAACCTTGCAATCAACAAATCAATCGTAACACAAGTTGTTGAATCAGGATTTAACGGTATCTTCCTTGTAGCTGCTAACCCAGTTGACGTTTTGACATACTCTACATGGAAATTCTCAGGATTCCCTAAAGAACGCGTTATCGGTTCAGGTACTTCTCTTGACTCAGCTCGTTTCCGTCAAGCCCTTGCTGAAAAATTGGATGTAGACGCTCGTTCAGTTCACGCTTACATCATGGGTGAACACGGTGACTCAGAATTTGCCGTTTGGTCACACGCTAACATCGCAGGTGTTAACCTTGAAGAATTCCTTAAAGACACTCAAAACGTTCAAGAAACTGAATTGATCGAATTGTTCGAAGGTGTTCGTGACGCTGCTTACACAATCATCAACAAGAAAGGTGCTACATACTACGGTATCGCAGTTGCCCTTGCTCGTATCACTAAAGCAATCCTTGACGATGAAAATGCAGTACTTCCACTTTCTGTATTCCAAGAAGGTCAATACGGAATCAAAGATGTCTTCATCGGTCAACCAGCTGTTGTTGGAGCACATGGTATTGTGCGTCCAGTAAACATCCCATTGAACGATGCTGAAACTCAAAAAATGCAAGCTTCAGCAAAAGAATTGCAAGCTATTATTGATGAAGCTTGGAAAAACCCTGAATTCCAAGCTGCTTCAAAAAACTAATTTAAGTTAGAAAAAATGTCTAGACGATTTGTCTAGACATTTTTATATTTCATTACTTTATTTCATTTGAGCAAAAGCTGCTTCTGCATCTGCGTTACTAATTGCACCTAATTGCATCTTAGCAATTTTACCTTGTGAATCAATTAGATACTCTGTAGGGATACTTCGAATTTGATAGGCTTGAAAAACAGCTCCTTTTGTATCATATAAAACAGGGATGTCTTTATAACCTTGTTCCTCAAACCACTTTGGAAATTGGTCTACCGTTTTTTCACCTTGAAGCCCTGGCGCAATGACAGATAAAATTTCGAAACCACGATCTTCCTTAGCAGCAAGTTCCATCAATTCTGGCATACTCTTCTTACATGGTCCGCACCAAGATGCCCAAAATTTAAGATAAACTTTTTTACCTTTAAAATCAGATAATTTCACTTCTTTTCCATCCATCGATTGGAGGGTGAAATCAGGTGCTTCTGCTCCAATAGCTACTTGCTTCACATACGCTTGTTGTGTCTGACTTGATTGATTTTGTGGACTTGATTTTTTCTCTTCCTTGCCACAAGCAATCAGAAGAAAGAGAGACAAGAAACTAAGTCCAAAATAGATAATTTTTTTCATAGATTACTCCTTTTATCCTAATATTCCAGATAAGACATTTAACTGTCCCAACATTAATAAAATTCCCATGAGAACGATCAATAAACCACCAATTTTCTTCAATAAAAGTATGTGGAATTTGATTCTACTAAAATAAGGCATGACAAGACCTGATGCCAAGGCCAGAACTAAAAATGGAAGTGCCATTCCGAGAGTGTAAATGAGGGTTAATAAGGCCCCCTGAAGAGCTCCATTTCCTCCTGAGGCAGCCAGTGCTAAAACAGAACTTAAAACTGGGCCTATACATGGAGTCCAGCCAAAGCTGAAGCTGATACCCAGTAAAAAAGCCGAGAGATATTTACTAGACTGTTTTTGCTTAAATGTTACTGTTTTTTGTACCTCTAATTTTTGTAGATGAAGAATTTCCATCTGATGCAATCCCAGTATGATAATCATGATTCCCATGACATAACGGAACCAGACAGCATAAAGTAAATTCCCAAGGAATCCTGCTCCAAATCCAAGAATAAAGAAAATGAGAGAGATACCCGCAATGAAACAGAGGGTACGAATCAATCCTGACCAGTCAACATCTTTACCCAAAAAACGAAATGTCTTTGACTTCTCTTGATCATCTAGCAGAACACCTGCGTAGACTGGTAACAAGGGAAAGATACAGGGAGAAAAGAATGACAAGACCCCAGCAATAAAGACAGAAATAAAAAATAAAATACTTTCCAATTAAAAACCTTCTTTCATATAGTCATCTTTTATTTTACTATAAAAGAAAACGTTTGTAAGATATCTGCTACGCAAATTTATTTTCAACTTGAAAGAATCAAAAAAAGGAGCTCAGCTCCTTTTTTGATTAATAAGTTCCCTCTTCACCTTGACTTGTCAAGATTACAGGTCCATCTTTAGTAATAACAAACTGATGCTCGTACTGACATGATAGTCCACCATCGATTGTTTTATGTGCCCAGCCTGTTTTCATATCTGTATCGATTTCCCAATCACCTGTATTGATCATAGGTTCAATGGTTAAGACCATGCCTTCACGAAGGCGGAGACCACGACCTGCGATACCATAGTTAGGCACCATTGGTTCTTCATGCATAGTTGGACCAACACCGTGTCCTACAAGATCACGAACAACTCCGTACCCACGACTTTCAGCATATTCCTGAATAGCAGCTCCAATATCTCCAATACGATTTCCTACAACAGCCTGCTCAATTCCCTTATACATAGCTTCTTTGGTAACATCCATCAAGTTTTTAACTTCTTCTGACGGTTTTCCAACAGCGTAAGCCCAACAAGAATCTGCCAATCCGCCCGTAAAGTTTTGAGTGTATTTTTTCATCTGCTCAACGTTGTTAAAATTAAGTTTAGAAACATTGAGGTCAGACTTAGCGATTGGCCCACCAAGAACCATATCAACTTTCAGCAAATCGCCTTCCTTCAAAATATAGTGGCGTGGAAAAGCATGGGCTACTTCGTCATTAAGCGAACAACAAGTTGCGTATGGATAATCCATCATTGCCCCATCAACACCAATTTGAAGAGGGAGGAAATTTTCTTCTTTACAACGACGACGCACATATTCTTCTACTTCCCACATATCTACACCTGGTTTGATGATGTCTCGCAAACCGATGTGAATACTGGCAAGAAAATCGCCAGCCTTATCCATTGCTTCGATTTCTCTAGCTGATTTTAATGTAATCATGTTTTCTCCTAGTTTTAATTAATTTTTACAGTAACATTTGCTTTTGATACGATTTGATGATTGATATAAATGTCATAGTCAATAATGGCTGACCTTCTCGTATGATGAATAATTCTAGCCTGAATTCGCAAGATATCATCGATCTGAACAGCCTGTAAAAAGTAAATCAACATCTGTTCAATGATGAGGTTACGTCCGCTATTCACGACCAGATCCTGCGTCATATGGGTCAAAATTTCTGAAAGAACTCCATTTGCAAGGACTCCATTTTTTTCCAACATAAATGGTTCAACCGTAATGACAACTTCATCATGGTGGTAAGATAACTTCTGACCAACCTGTTCTGAAAATGTTGGCAAAGCTGAAACTTGAGAGCGGCTCATCTTTTCCATGACATCCCGTCTAGTAATAACACCAAGTAAAGTTTGATTACTTCTCACAACAGGTACCATTTCAAAGTCTTCAGCAATCATTCTCTGGCTAACGTTAGCGATATTCGTCGATAAACCAGTCATGTAGACTGTCCTTGTCATGACCTTATCTATCGTTGTACCAGGTGATTTATCCCCAGCATCACGCATAGTAACTACACCAACAACGACCTGATGCTGATTGATGACAGGAAAACGGCTCGTTCTATTCTTACGAACCAAGTCTAGATAATCTTTGACAGTATCCGTTTCCTGTAGAAATCCATATTCATGACTGGTACGATAGATTTTTTCAACCGTTAAAATATCTGTCTTAATCTGAACATTAGACAAAGCTCTGTTGATCATAGTTGCAATTGTAAATGTATCATGTTTACTGCGCAATACTGGAATATTTTTTTTATTAGCATGGTTCAAAACATCTTCATGAACTTCAAATCCACCTGTTACCAAGACAGCATTTTCATTTTCTAGTGCTAATAACTGAATACGTGTTCGATCTCCTACGATAAGTAAGCCGCCATCATGAAGATATGAAAGAATATTCTTTTCAGTCATCGCTCCAATGGAGAATTTACTAAATTCTCTATCCAATCCAGCTTGACCAGCTAAAACTTCCGAGCCTGTAACTTCTGCAATTTCTGCGAACGTTAATTTCTCAATAGCTACTTTTTTTGACTTTACACGTACTGTTCCACTTCGAGGACGTGTTTCAACAAGTCCCCTATTTTCAGCTTCTTTGATAGCCCGATATGCCGTACCATCACTTACTCCCAGCCGATTTGAAATACTACGAACACTGACACGCTTCCCAACTGGTAATTCTTCCAAGTAGGCTAATATTTCTTGGTGTTTACTCATTTAGATTTCCTTTTGTATAACGGAATTCTAGATAATCCCGCATCTTTCGGGTATAACGATCGCTACCTTTAAAACGACGATAAAGAACAAAATCTGATTTCTCTGCTACTTTCTGACTAGCAACATTTTCTAGATGTGTCACAATCGAAAGTTGCTTCAAGGCAAACTCGTTCATAGATAAATCTCGTAATTTGGTAACTGCTTCAGTCATATAACCCTGAGACCAATAGTCTTTCTTTAAAAAATAGCCAATTTCAGCTTCTTTCTTAATTTCATCAAGTTTTTCAAACTTGATAGCTCCAATCATTCTTTGCTCTTTTTTATCACAAATAGCCCAGATCCCCAAAGGTGATTTCATAAAATAATTGGCAAGAGCATACTGACTTTCTTCAATACTTGCTTGTGCAGGAAAGATAAATTGAAGATTTTCAGGATCTGATGCAAGTTGATGAAAATCATCTACATCTGTAAAAAAGAAGGGACGGAAATATAAACGTTCCGTCTCATAGAAAGAAAATTTTGCTAATTTAGTCCAGATATTCATTGCAATCCTCAAAGTGCTAATCTTCGATTAGCTCAATATCTGCTCCAAGATTACGCAATTTTTCGATAATATTCGAGTAGCCTCGAAGGATGAATTCTACATTGGTAATCTCTGTTTTTCCTTCAGCCATCAAGCCAGCAATAACCAAGGCAGCTCCAGCACGTAGGTCTGTCGCCTTAACTTTTGCACCCTGCAAAGGATTTCCACCCTTATAAAGTATGTGGTCGTTTGTTGTTGAAATATCTGCATTCATTTTGGCTAATTCAAAAACATGGTTGACACGTTTTTCATAGATTGTATCAATCAATGTGCCACGACCTTCTGCTTTTAAAAGCAAAGGAGTAATAGGCTGTTGAAGATCTGTTGCGAAACCTGGATAAGGAGCTGTCTTGATATTAACAGCCTTTAGATTTGTTTGCTCTTCGACGAAAATACTGTCTTCAGAAACAGTCATGTGAACACCCATTTCTTCAAGTTTAGCAATAAATCCTTCTAAATGCTCATAAAGTACATTATTAATTCGAATCCCATGACCTACTGCAGCAGCCAATGAAATATATGTACCTGCTTCGATACGGTCAGGGATGACTTGGTGACGTGTTCCATGAAGGCTATCTACACCATCAATAGTAATCATATCCGTACCTGTGCCACGAATATGAGCTCCCATATTGTTTAATAATGTAGCCACATCAATAATTTCAGGTTCGCGAGCAGCATTTTCAATAACTGTTCGACCTTTAGCTTTTACTGCTGCTAGCATCGTATTGATTGTTGCACCAACACTAACAGTATCCATATAGACATGTGCACCATGTAGACTTGATCCTTGGGTTGAGAGATTCATATTATCTCCCTCGTAGGTTGTCTTAGCTCCCATAGCTTCAAATGCTTTTAAATGCAAATCAATCGGACGCGGTCCTAGGTCACACCCTCCAGGCAAACCTACAGTTGCTTCACCAAAACGACCTAAAAGACTACCATAGAAATAATAAGACGCACGCAAGCTATTAATTTTACCATAAGGTATTGGTTTATTTTGAACACCACGAGGATCAATCTCAAGAACATCGTCATAACGCTTGACACTAGCTCCCATGATTTCCATAATCTCAATAAGACTAGCTACATCAGAGATGTCTGGAACACAATCCAAAATCACAACATCATCTGATAAAATAATGGCAGGAATTAAGGCAACGACACTATTTTTAGCGCCACTAATCGTAATCTCACCTTTCAATGGTCTCCCGCCGTTAATGACAATTTTTTTCATTTTATGCTCTTTCACTATTTATTAAGAAGGTCTCACCCTATATTATACCATATTTCTTACTAATAGCCAATCCTATAAAATAATTAACAAACGTCTCACACTTAATTCCACCATAAAAATCCGTTTTAGACTAATTTCCACTTTGGTCAGGAAAGTGGAAGTTACTTTGAGAAATTACCCTCAAGATTTTGACAATCTCAATATCATCACAGTTCTGGAAGGTAGAACACAATCTATCATCCGAAATCATTTTCTTAAATATGAGAGTTCTGTCCGAAGTCGCGTCAAAATCATTACTATGGATATGTTTAGCCCTTATTATGACTTGACTAGACAACTTCGCTTTCGAATTTCTAGGCTCAGGCTGAAACAGTCTACGAGACTGTTTCACTCCCAAACGCTAAAATCGTTCTGGATCGCTTTCACATTGTACAACATCTAAGCCGTGCTATGAGTCGTGTGCGTGTACAAATTATGAATCAATCAGGATAGTCGTAAACTGAGTGATAAACATTTTTATCGCCCTACTTTTCGTATGCATTTAACCAATAAGGAAATCCTAAACAAGCTTTTGAGCTATTCCGAAGACTTGAAACACCACTATCATCTCTATCAACTCTTGCTTTTCCACTTTCAGAATAAGGAGCCGAAGAAATTCTTTGGACTCATTGAGGACAATCTAAAGCTGGTTCATCCTCTTTTTCAGACTGTCTTGAAAACATTTCTAAAGGACAAAGAGAAAATTGTCAACGCTCTTCAACTACCCTATTCTAACGCCAAACTGGAAGCCACTAATAATCTAATCAAACTTATTAAACGCAATGCCTTTGGTTTTCAGAACTTTGAAAACTTCAAAAAACGCATTTTTATCGCTCTGAACATCAAAAAAGAAAGGACGAAATTTGTCCTTTCTCGAGATTAGCTTTTCTTCAACCCACTACAGTTGACAAAAAATACCAGATGAGGTGTTTTTTAGCGTGCCCTTTTATGGATCAATAAGTGGTAAAAATAAGACAGTAACCTCAGAATAGCTACTGTCTTATCTCTTTTTTTACTTAAGGCCCTTGATATACTTGACAAATGGTAGAAAAGAGCCACTTTTCAGAGGGAGCAAAAAACTTGTCCCTTTTATATTTTAAACAATGGATTTAAGAAACCATCTGTGTTTTGTAATAATTTCTTATAAACTTTCCACTTGAGGCCTTCGGTATGCTTGAAACCACCTTCTTTCAAGTCTTTCTCAACAGCAGTGTTAAATAAGTTTTGAAGTTGAGCGTAAGTTGAAATCTTAGAACCGTCTACTTCAATCTCAACAAAGCCTTTCTGTGCTTTCGCATACACTTCATGATACCAATGTTTCTTCCACTCTTCGAGGTTTTGGAATTGATTATTAGAAACTTTCTTGATAATGAAATCATCACCTAAAAGCCCTTTATTTTCTCTGTTGGCATCACCTTTTAACTTGTTAGAAACATAAGGGATAAAGCCATTCTCATAACCATAGTAACCCCACATACGGAAAGTATTGTGTTTAAAGGAAATAGAACCTACGGTGCTTCGACTCGTATTCCCGCCAAAGATACCTGCCATCATATTGACCGTTTGATAAGCACTATCAAAACCTTCCGTACGGAAGCGACCGTTATTTGGCATACCATGAAGAGTTACAAAGTTATTATCTACCAACTTGTCAATGCTATCAATTGGTAATTTCTTCTCTTCTTCCGTCAAATCACGTAATTTGTCCCACTGGTGTGGTTCTCCAATTAAACGATTTCTATCCGCATTTGTACGCCACTCTTTATCCATCTTCTTGAACCACTTAGAGTTATCAGATAACTTCTGCTTAATAACGGCAGTAGCTTCTAAGTAATCTAACATCATCATAGACTCATTGTAGTTTTTCATATAACTATCAATCTTGTCTCGA
Organism: Streptococcus sp. oral taxon 431; assembly: GCF_001553685.1. Lineage (NCBI taxonomy): Bacteria > Bacillati > Bacillota > Bacilli > Lactobacillales > Streptococcaceae > Streptococcus > Streptococcus sp. oral taxon 431. The sequence continues at coordinate 1,345,260 of NZ_CP014264.1, forward strand.
CTGTCTAACTTAGCTGGATCATAATTGTAGTACTGCTCACCATCATTTTTACGCTCATAAGCCATGTTGATACCCAGAGCTTTATACTCACTATTCGGAGTAGATTTATCAGGGGTTTGTAACATACCTTGAGCAAAGGCTTCTAAGTCAGTACCTTCACGATGCCAATCTCCACCATAGTAAGCCATACGGTCGTTTATGTGAGTTGTTTCATGTGTAAAGGCTGAAATACCAAACTGACTAATCATGTCAGTTACCATGAAGTAAACCTGATCATCTTTCCATGGACGTTCATAAATTTTTGCCATCGCTCCCATCGCTCCGTTAACTTGATGCCAACGATCAGTTGGGCCAAATAGCTCACGAATAGGAGTTGCAACCTTGCCATCTGAACCATAACCACGGCGACTAGCATTCTTAATACCGCTATAATTTTGATTATCCCAAACAGGCGTTGGTACGGAGTTTTGACTCTTCAAGAGCTGATTACGAACTTTTGGTAAAGCTAAACGAGACCAAAAGTCTAAATATCTTTGTTGAGCTTTCGCTACTTTGTTTATCTCCTCTTTGAAAGCATTTCGTTCTTCTTCCGTATTCTTCCCATATTTTTCAAAAGAACTGAATGCCAACGTGTTGTAAGTAGAAATGACAAAAATATGTGCTTTCTTCAAGTTGAGTAACGGTAAAATCATGCGACTATGCACGTCATTGTTCAAACCGTCATAGATACGATGGCGCTTGTCTTTGAAATCCTCTGTAGTCGTCTCAGGCTCAGAAACATAAACGTTCTTTGCAGCATGAATAAACCAGTCATTTAAGTCGGTGTACTTAGTGAATAAACGCATGTTATAGCCTAACAAGCCATTTAATTCACCTTTTCCAATAGTACCACCAATAACTTCACGATAAGCTTCTAAACTTCTATCTCCTTTTAAATTCTTTTCTGCTGAACCTATACGAATCAAGAAATCTAAAATACTTGGTGTTTTACCATAAAAGTCTGGTTTAAACATCATCAAATGCTTAAAGTTCAAGCCATCATAGTCGATACCATAATAACGATTTAGATAAGTCAAGGCTAATATAATCTTAGCTTTATTATCTTCAACTTTCTTGAGAAGCGCCTTCTCAGCCACTTCATCACTGTTCAGTTGATGGTCTTCATTTTCTAACAAGGACTTCACTAACTTATCTAACGTCTCTCTAACCTCAGCGAAGCTTTCTTCTAGGTATAGAGATGAAGGGTTATTTGTAATAGCTTTAACCTCAGCAGAGTCTAAAGCAACAGAACTCAACTTCTCTTTAACTTTCGTAATCAAGGAATCTCTGTTCTTATAAACCATATTAGGAGTGTAAACTACACCTAAACCATCTACATTATATTCTTTGACTTGTTTTACCTTAGAGTCCGAAACCGCAGATACCCCAAATTCTTCTTTGGTTCCATCGGCATAGTGAATCATGATTTTATCCACACTTGATAAATCAGTGACAAATTGCCCTGCTTTCATACCTGTTACAGACAGAACAGTTTTCTTAACAAGATTGGAATCATCTGTTAACTTATTCCCTTGGTTTATAATCCACTCTTTGTTATAAAATGGTTGCAGTTTTTCCAAGTTTCGATAAGCTAGGTTTCTTGTTTCTTGGTAGTCCTGAATCGCTTTATATTCAGAATCTCTATCAACAATACGATTTAACTTGTTTACAACTGGATCTTGAATAGCGAAGGTATTCGCAGTAATCCCCATATTAGCGATTTTGGCGTCTGCTTCGGCTTGAGAGATACCAGTAATACGATTTGAATGCTTGTAGGAAGATAAACCACTTGCAACACCATTTACATAATTTACACGTTTGATATTATCTAATCCAAAATATTGGTCATTATCATTCAAGGCTGATGAACCATAGACAATTTCACCATTATTTACTTTAAGCATTGTTACGACGTCTTCAATAACCCCCCAGTTAAAGTTGTTATGAATTACAGCTCCACTTTCGCCATGCTGAATCAAATTCATAGTACCTTTTATTACAGCATTTCGGAGAAATCCTTTTTTACCTACTGTCATCGAGTCAATACCATGATCTAGTTTACCAATTAAACCACCATATTTAGATTTATTGGCACTAATCTTAGCATCAACGTAAGCTTTATCAACGTTACTTATCCAACTTTCGCTGACAAGTCCACCAGACCACCAGCCTTTATCTCCAAGACTGTTAATCTTGCCAATAAAAGCTACATTGCGCATATTAGCTTCATCTAACTTATTAACAGCACCGGTTACATCGTTATTTCCTGTTACTGAACCTACTACTTTGATATTCTCAAGTGTAGACTTCTTAAACATATTACCAATAGGTGCAACTTTATCAGCCCAAGGCATATTGATATTTACATTACCTAAGTTAAAGTTTTTGAGTGTAGCACCTTCAGCCTCATTAAACAAAGGTCTTTCTAAGTTATGAATCGTGTACTGATGATTCTCTACACTTGATAAAGTACCTCTAAACTTAGCCATAACATAAGCTTTACCTGCTGGCTTAACGTTAACTGCATTCAAATCTGCACCAAGTTTAAACTCACCGGTAGGATTTGCTTGCATGTCTTTTGCTAAATCATGGAAGTTGTAATAAACCTTATCCTCGGTAGCCCTCGGTTTTTCAAGATAATAAGTGTAAGTATCTCTTAACTTACCGTCTTTATCACGTTGAACTAAGTCAGGTGCTTTTGCCGTTATCTTGTAAAGCTGCTTACCTTCCTCAATGACCTCTTCAATCTTATCAATTGCTAAACGAGTCACTTTGTTTTCTCTGGAGGTTACTTTTAAGTAATAGTTGTTAAAATCACTTGGAAGAGAAGTTAAATAACTACTATCGCTTTCGATACCGCTCTTATCTACTTGTATTAGACTTGTGTTTGCAATATCTTTCAACTCAACTTTCTTTAAATCTAAGCGTAAAGGTTTATCTTCCAAAGTCGATACTTCTGCACCCTTACCTACATCATAAGTCATAGTGGTTGAAATCGTATAATCTTTGTAATAGTCTAAGTTCTCTAATACTTGAGATAAGTTATCGGTTTTTAAATCAAGCGTTTTTACAATTTTTCCACCTTCTTTGATAGTCGCTACAATGCGTGTAATTGTAGCATTGTCTTGATTTTCTAGATTGTAGTTAATTGTAGCAGACTTAGCTAAAACATCCTTAGATACAGTGGTCAGAGTCAAAACAGGAGCCGTTTTTTCTTTGAGCTTTTCTTTGGTACCTTTTACAAGAATTTCAGGCTTCATTTCTTTCAAAATAGTTACTGTTTCAACTGGGTCACTGATTTTTTTGCCATGTAACTCTTCATAGCTAGTAACAATTTGACGTTCGCCATCCTCACCAACTTGTTTAATAGAATCATCACCTATAAATTTGCTAGAATCAGATTCTTCTGTGATAGTTTTAGGAATAGTCTCTGTACGAATATCAGTATGTAAAGCAGGAAGCTCTTCTCTCTCTGGAGCAACGTCAGGAACTGTAGCTAGTGGATCGGTATACTCTGAGATTTCAATAACCGGCGGATCAATTAAGTTTCCTGTTTCATCTACTCCTGTTGTACCTACAGATTCCGTGTATTCTGACTTCTCGGACTTGGGTGCTTCGTCTGGAACTGTGCCTACCGGTTCAGTGTATGCTGGTTTTTCATGAACTTCTGGCTCACCTTTTTCAGTCACAACAGCTTCGGGTAATGCCGGTTGAACTTCCGGTTCGCCTTTGTCAGTCACAACAGCTTCGGGTAATGCCGGTTGAACTTCTGGTTTTCCTTTATCAGTCACAACAGCTTCGGGTAATGCTGGTTGAACTTCCGGTTCGCCTTTGTCAGTTACAACAGCTTCTGGTAAGGCTGGTTGAACTTCCGGTTCGCCTTTGTCAGTTACAACAGCTTCTGGTAATGCTGGTTGAACTTCCGGTTCGCCTTTGTCAGTCACAACAGCTTCGGGTAATGCCGGTTGAACTTCCGGTTCCACTTTATCAGTTACAACAGCTTCGGGTAACGCTGGTTGAACTTCCGGTTCACCTTTATCAGTTACAACAGCTTCGGGTAACGCTGGTTGAACTTCCGGTTCACCTTTATCAGTTACAACAGCTTCGGGTAATGCCGGTTGAACTTCCGGTTCGCCTTTGTCAATCACAACAGCTTCGGGTAACGCTGGTTGAACTTCCGGTTCGCCTTTGTCAGTCACAACAGCTTCGGGTAATGCCGGTTGAACTTCCGGCTCGCCTTTGTCAGTCACAATAGCTTCCGGCAACGCTGGTTGAACTTCAGGTTCTACAAGGTTTGTACCTATTGGTTGCGTATAGTCAGGCTTCTCATACTTAGGAGCATCGTCTGGGACTGTGCCTACTGGTGCAGTGTACTCTGGTTTCTCTGATTTAGGTGCTTCGTCAGGCACTGTACCCACTGGTTTAGTGTATTCTGGTTTCTCAGCTTTAGGTGCTTCGTCAGGCACTGTGCCAACTGGTTTAGTATATTCTGGTTTGTCTGCTTTAGGTGCTTCGTCAGGAACCATCCCCACAGGTTGAGTGTATCCTGGTTTTTCATGAACTTCGGGCTCAACCAGATTACCACCAACTGGTGCTGTATGTTCTGGTTTTTCTGCTTTAGGCGCTTCATTAGGGATACTTTGAATTTCAGATACTGGAACATTTTTTGTCCCCTCAGCTTTATGTTGAATTTCTGAGATTGCATCATCATCAAGAGGTAAGTATCCAATATAACGATATCCAGCAATTTGAACTACTCCTTCATTACTTGGAGCTTTCAAAGGATTGCTTATATCGAGAGCTTGCATACTAGAAAGACTAATCAGTCCGATAGTAGTAACTAAGAACAAACTACTAACTTTTTTCTTTTTATGAACCAAAAGGACTAAACTACCAACAGCTAATAGCCCTAAAGCTGTAAGCACAGAAGTCGATGAACCTGTTGCAGGAAGAGCTTCCTGCTGATAAATAAGAGCATAAGTTACCTCATTATCAGTAGGAATTCCTGCTTGAATCTTTCTTTGTTCTTCCTTTGTAAGAGCGCTTTTTTCAATGTAATGATAGGTAGAAGCATGAATGACTGACGGTGCAACTAAGATACTTCCGAGTAAAACTGAACCAACAATCCCACAGATTTTTCGGATTGAAAACCGTTCTTTTTTAAATAATGACAAGCGTAATCACCTTCTTTAATTTTATTTCCTAATAGTAAACACTATTTTTTATTTTCAAAAATTGAACTTCTAAAATCATCAGTTTGATTTAGATAGGCCTTAAACACTGCTCTCTTTAACTTATGAACTGCACTATCATATTCTGGATTATAGTTGTCCCAAGAATAACGATTCTCATCTGCATCCTTACGGACAGCTTCGTCCATTAATCGCTGCAGTTCTTCTACACTATGAATCGTCTTTCTTGCAAAACTTGCCCAAGATTTAGTTGGATCGTTGAAGGTCACCTTTTTCAAGTTTCCAAACTGACCCACCCGTTCTTGGTACATAGCTGTCTTAAATTCTGCCCAAGTTTTATACTTACCTTCAAATACCTTTTCCAAAACAAGATCATCTGTCACCAATCCTCGTTCTTTACCATAAAGATTGATAGTTTTCCCTTGTTGTTTAGCAACTTCCTCGTATTGGTTTGAGATATAAGGTACCATTCCATCCTTAAAACCTTTGGCAGCCAAAAGTTCATAAGCTATCCTACGTCCCATCAAATCACCCGGAGTTCCCTTACTGCTCAGAGCCGAATAGATTGGGGCGAAGAGTTTAATCGTATAGTAACCGTTTCTTTCATATTCCCCAGACTTATATTCACGAGCTGACAAGATATTATTTTTAATTAAACTATCAAAGGTAGTCAATTTTTTGGCATCTTCTTCTGTCAGATTTTGTACAACGTTAGTAGCGTAAACCTCATTTCCATCTGCAGGATCTTTCACGTATTTATTCTCGATTTTTCTCAGAGCCGTCATTTTCTGATAAGCATCTAACTGTTTCACAATAGATTGCCCTTCGAGATATTCCAACATGTAAACGACATCAAACATATTGTGGACGTAGTTCTGAAGATCTGCTGCGTCATTAAATCTTGTAGTTGGATCAAGTACTTGCAATCGCTGGCCTTCTGTACTATCTGATGTTTTATGTTTCAAGATAGAGTTGATGGTAATGGTTGCATCACTTGGTTGATCAGGAGCTTGCAATAAGCCTTTTGCGAAGAACTCCGGTCCTAAGCCACTTCTTCGACCATAGCCACCAAGGTAAATATCCTGATCTGAATCATGTGTCATCTCATGGGTATAGGTGATAGCTCCATCCTTATCTAACATACGATAGGACATATAGTAAACGCCATCTCCAGTTGCATAAGCACCATGGTGATTGTGAACTACTTTATTCCCCACTGGACCAAAGAAATTCTTCATCGCCGGATTGGTACTATCAAACTGAGCCTCAACTGTAGCTTTTCCAGATGTTGTATCATCTCCAAACTTATAGGCATCATAAAGTAAAATTGTACGATAGAGCTTTTCACGTCCTTCTTTATCTAAAATACGATACCAATAATCATAGTGATCTCGCTGACGTTTGGCTGTTTCACGCGCATTATCTTCAACAAACTTATTGAGTTCATCTCCAGCCTTATAATCGCTGTTGCGGTAGCGATCGTAAGCGCCAAATCCTAGGCTAGACAAGGTTGAGATGACAAATACAGATCTTTCTGGCAAGGTAAGGAGAGGCAAGACCATATTGCGATATTTCCAAGTACTACTAGTAATTCTGTCATAAACACCGATAGAATACTTAGTCCCTGCTTGCTCTTGCTTGGCTTTGACCTCTGCAATAGTGGATTTTTCTTCGACAATGAAAGCTTTGGTCTGTTTTTTAAACCAGTCATTATTGCTAGTGTTTGGTAAAAAGACTTTTCGGTAATTTTCTAGCGTGCTAAACAAATCTGTCGTTCCATGATGGCTGGCAAGACTGATAGCATAAGTATCGACATTGTTTTTAGCAAGAAGATTGTTAAAGCCAGATTTACCTAACTCAATCAGAGTATCTAATGGTGAAGTATTTCCTTTACCAAAGAAGTCTGGACGATACATCACCAGGTCTTTGACATTCACTTGACCATAGCTAAAGTTATACCAACGTTCTAAATAAGTTAAACCGAGTAGCAAGGCTTCCTTATTGTTCTTGATTTTATCTACAAGATAGCCTCTGGTAACTGGGTTGTCACCAGCAAGTCCAGCATCTGCTGACAAGAGTTTTTTCAAACTGTTTGCCAAATTTTGTTTTGTTTTGACGAACTGGTCTTCCAGATAGAGCTCAGTTTGCTTGACATCTGGAGAAATTCCGAGTGTCTTTCTGATGGCATCCGACTTATAGTCAACCTTTTGTAAGTCAGGTAAGACTTGCTTAATGATAGAGTCTTGGTCATACAAGAATTGATTTGGAGTGTAGAGGAGTCCTGTATCCCCTAAACTATATTCTGCTAGCTTGGCAAAATCAGTCTGGTACTTGAGATCGAGCTTCTCAGATGAATGGTCCTGATAGTGAAGCAAGAGTTTATTTGCAGTCTGTTTGTTAGAAACAATATCTGTGATTACTTGGTCATCCTTCATCATAACTGCGGACAAGAGTTCTTTTTGATATAAGAGACTGTTCTCCTTAACCAGGTTTCCGTATTTCACGATGGTCGCCTTGTTATAGAAAGGTAACAATTTTTCAATGTTCTTATAAACCAAAGCACGGTTAGCTTGATAATGGGCTACCTTAGAAAAATCACTTTCTTTACTACCACTTGTTGAAAGGGGCTCCATTGTTGGAGGAGTGAGAGGATTGATTTCTGCTTTTTTATTAGTCACTTCAGAAGCATCTAACATTGTTCCTCTTTCTTCAAAGGATTCTTTGCTGACGACTTCATCCCTAACCAAGGTGACATTGTATACTCTGTTCGCCTTGCTGCTGAATGTGTCCTTCACCTTCATGTCATTATAGTGGTAACCGGTAATGGCATTTCCGTTGGTTACATTGACATCACTGAGAACATTGGTCAAGCTTCCAGCATGCCGTTCCTCACCAGAAGTTCGATCCCACAAATATCCAGCCACACCCGCAACTCTACCAAAGTGCTTGACATTGTTGATATCACCTTCAGCATAGCTATCCTGTATATGCGCATCTTGATCTACTAGACCTGCAAGCCCACCAACAGTCTGATCTGAACTATTGGTGTTGGATGAAATGGCTACTGTCGCTTTTGATTTAGCAATAGACGCATTTTTTCCTGTTAAATGACCGGCCAGACCGCCAATATTGTAGGCATCAGTTGTTTCATAGGTATTGACAATTCTTCCCTTGAAACTACTCTCTGTGATGCTTGATTGGTCTGCCTTAGCCAACAAACCACCGATACCACGTTCTCCAGCCAGAACACCATCGACATGAACTTGCTTAATTTTTGTGTTATTCTGAGCTTCATTTGCCAGTGAACCGATATCATCTTTCCCTGAAATAGTAACATTTTTTAGACTCAGTTTTTCTACTGTAGCACCACTCAAGTTTTCAAACAGAGGTTTTTTCAAGTTATAAATACCATACTTCTTACCATCTTTTTCTCCAATCAACTGACCAGTAAAGGTTCCCTTGATATAGGATTTATCATCAGGACTAAGCTCCACTTCGTTAGCATTCAGGCTAGCTGCTAAATGATAGGTTCCAGAGAGATTTTGGTTTATAGCTTTGACCAGATTACTAAAGGAAGTAAAGTTTGTCTTTTCCTCTGTAGCCTTCTTGGAAAGATAGAAGCTGAAATTGTCGACATATTTATTGTTCTGCTCTTGCTGGAGTTTCTCAGCCTTAGCTGTAATTTTATAAACTGACTGACCATTTCTTTCCTCTTGAGTTATTGAGGAGACTGGTAGATAGATATCTTTAAATGCCGAAGATTTTACCTTGACAAAGTAATTATCCGTATTCTTTGGAATTCCATCCAATGAGATATGTTGTTTATAAGTCCCATTCGTCTGGCTGTACAACTCAATATCCGAAACATTTCTTAATTCGAGTGTTTTTTCTGGATCCTGCTCTTTCGTTTTTTCAGTCGGAATATCTGGCTTTACTTGATCAATATCACCAGTGTATTCTGGAAGTGGGGCTACCTGTTCAGGCTCCCCTTTGCCACTTACAACAGCTTCTGGCAACGCTGATTGGACTGCAGGTTCGCCTTTATCAGTAACAACAGCTTCTGGTAATTCAGGCTGAACTTCAGGTTCACCTTTATCAGTAACAACTGCTTCTGGCAATTCAGGTTGAACTTCCGGTTCTCCTTTATCGCTTACAACTGCTTCTGGTAACTCTGGCTGGATCGCTGGATCGCCTTTGTCACTTACAACTGCTTCGGGTAATTCAGGTTGAACTTCTGGTTCGCCTTTGTCACTTACTAAAGCTTCTGGTAACTCTGGCTGAATTGCAGGCTCACCCTTATCAGTCACGACTGCTTCTGGTAACGCAGGTTGAACTTCCGGCTCACCTTTGTCAGTCACAACTGCTTCTGGTAAGGCGGGTTGGACTGCTGGTTCTCCTTTATCGCTTACAACTGCTTCTGGCAATTCAGGTTGAACTTCCGGTTTGTCTTTATCGGTTACAACTGCTTCTGGCAATTCAGGTTGAACTTCCGGTTCTCCTTTATCAGTAACAACTGCTTCTGGCAAGGCGGGTTGAACTTCCGGCTCACCTTTGTCAGTTACAACCGCTTCGGGTAACGCAGGTTGAACTTCAGGTACGCCTTTATCACTTACAACAGCCTCTGGCAAGGCGGGTTGGACTGCAGGCTCACCCTTGTCACTTACTACTGCTTCTGGTAACGTTGGTTGAACTTCAGATTCGCCTTTGTCACTTACAACTGCTTCGGGTAATTCTGGCTGGACCGCTGGTTCGCCCTGGTCAGTTACTACTGCTTCTGGTAACGTTGGTTGAACTTCAGATTCGCCTTTGTCACTTACAACTGCTTCTGGTAACGCAGGTTGAACTTCCGGTACGCCTTTATCACTTACCACAGCTTCTGGCAAGGCGGGTTGGACTGCAGCCTCCCCTTTATCAGATACAACTGCTTCTGGTAACTCTGGCTGGATCGCTGGCTCCCCCTTGTCGGTTACCAGAGTTCCAGCTTGTACATCCTTATGTTTGGCTAATTGTTCTTGAGAATCTGAAGATTGTTTCTCTTTTTTTGTTGGATTGGTTAATTCTGTAGAAAGAGGTTTTTCAACTACTTGAACTTCTGTCGGCTTAGTTGAAGAAACAGGTGTTTGTTCCTGAATAGCTTGTACTGTTGATGGATTCTCTACAAAATTCGGTGTAACATTATAATCCACCTTTTGTTGTTTTGTAGGAGTGGCTGCTGATTTTTCTTGATTATTTACTATAGACTCAGAAGTTATGTTTTCCTCTTTGATATATCCGATATATGTGTAACCAGAAATGTCTTTAGGAAGAGGTAATTTTTCTCCTGAGGTTAATTCATAGTCAGTATTGTAATTTAGCAAAAGATTATTTTCTAAAGCATGAGCTGAAACTAAGACACCATTTCCTATCCCTGCAACCAATACTAAATGTAATACTGTTTTATTCTTAACTTTTTTCTTAGAAACGGCAAAAATTAAAATCCCCAGAGCCGCTAAGCTAGCACCAGCAACTAGGGTTTGCATATCATTCTTACTTCCAGTATTTGGTAAGTCTCCCAGTTGATTTTGGGAATTTAATTTATAAACAAGATAATAAGTCTCATCATCATTCTCCATGTATGTCGGAATGTCATAGACAAGATGCTTCTTTTCTTCTGATGATAGCTCTGACTCTGTCACATATTTATAGTGAACACCTTTAGTCTCTTGAGCCTCTACAGATGAGCTAGCTAATACAGACATAAAAAATAAACTTGAAATCGTTGCAGATACAAGTCCTACTGATAATTTTCTAAATGAAAAACGCTGCTGTTTTTCACCAAAATACTTTTCCATTATTCCTCCTTGAAATAAAATTTTAAAAATATGCAAGCTAAACTTTATTATATTAGCTTGTTATCTTATAAAAAGGTAACACACTTTGATTATACTCTTAATTTACCAAAAAGTCTTAAAATTGAGATGCGCTTTCATACTTTGTTTTATATATAAAATACGAATGAACAGGGTTTTAATTTCTTATATTCTTTTTGGATAAAAAAATAGGCTCTCCGAAAACTCGGAAAGCCTTATTTAATGCTACTTAGAGCGATTATTTTGCGATTGGGTAAACAGAAACTTGTTTTTTATCGCGACCTTTACGTTCAAAGCGTACTACGCCTTCAACTTTAGCGAACAAAGTATCGTCTCCACCACGTCCAACGTTTACACCTGGATAGATGTGTGTACCACGTTGACGGTAAAGGATTGATCCACCTGTTACAGTTTGTCCGTCAGCTGCTTTAGCTCCAAGACGTTTTGCTTGTGAATCGCGTCCGTTTGATGTAGAACCTCCACCTTTTTTGTGGGCGAAAAGTTGCAAGTTGTTAAGAGTCATTTTTAACATAATGTTTTCCTCCGTGTTAGTTTTCTGTGATAACTCTGGTTTGGACGAACTCAGAAGAGTCCTCCGATAAGGTTGCCATACCTAAGAAAAATGATTCAAAAAATAACTGCGTCATTTCTCTCTGGTGTGAAGGAAGGTCTCTAGGAATTTCAACCATCAGATAGCCACCTTCATCTTCGTTTAATTCTAAGATTGGTTCATAGCCTGCAAATTTCTCAATCGAATTGATAAAGTTAATGGCAAGCGTAGAAACCGATGCACACACGACATCAAAGCCGTATTCGCCACTCTCGGCGTGTCCAGTAATTTCCGCACTCCTCAGCTCGCCATCTTCGGCTCTCTCAAAGACTGCTTGTATCATGTGTTCTCCTTAAAATTAAGCGTTGATTGCGTTGATGACAACTTTTGTATATGGTTGACGGTGACCTTGTTTACGGTGGCTACCTTTTTTAGGTTTGTACTTGTAAGTAACAACTTTCTTTTGTTTTCCTTGTTTTTCAACAGTTCCAACTACAGTAGCTCCAGCAACAAGTGGAGTTCCGACAACAGTGTTTTCACCACCAACAAGAACAACTTCGTTAAAAGTAACTTCTTGACCAGCTTCAACGTTCAATTTTTCAACGTAGATTGCTTGACCAACTTCAACTTTAACTTGTTTTCCGCCAGTTTTGATAATTGCGTATGTGCTCATTATGCACCTCCTATGATTTTTTGGGGTTTCCCCATATTTTTTGTGAAGACTCGCCTAGCATCGTGGGACGAACCACTTAAAAGAAGAGCTCTAAGTATAACAAAGAATAAACTAGGAATTGAGCCGAAGACATAACTTATGTTAGGCAAGGCGATAATGACGAAGTTTAAATTTGTTATACGACGAGCAACGATGTTCGTGCGGTTGCACAGGATCGTGCATAGTCAACTCTTCAAGTATAGCATGATTCCTAGTTCTTGACAAGTATTTATCATCGAATTTAAACTTTTTCTCTTATTTTTTTCCTCCAAGATGCAAAAAGCATACTTAAATAAAAAATACTCATCATGATTGGAATCCCTAAAATTGTTTTTTCTTCATAAAAAATACTCAGATAAGCTGATACAACAACCCCAAGTACAAAACTCGACAGCAAGCTAACAAAGATGAGACCTTCTCTTAAAAAAGGTGTATGTTTTGTGCGAACATATTCACCAAATGCTAACATGGTTCGTTTGATATTTCCAGTCATAAAAGCATTGTTGTATGCAATTCCTGAAACTTCACCGAATGCTGTTGTAACCAGACCCATACAAAATGCTAACGGTGGTACTATGTATATATTATCAACCGTCAAGGGAACAAATCCTATAATCAAAGATAAAATTGCTAGTGGAACAAGGGATAAAATTGGTTTTCTTACAATCCTCAACTTTTCTTTATAGACTGTCAAGAGGAAGACACCCACCATGAAGGAAATCAAGGTCATTA